>NZ_RJPS01000004.1 GCF_003943505.1 Streptococcus cristatus | reverse complement strand
TTCTTGTTCCCAGTCACTACTCTCCCATAAATGTACATAATAATCCCGTGCACAGCGCCGGACAATCCACTGCACTTTCTCATAGCGTTCCTTGAAGTTCATGTTATCTCCTTTTTCTTTGATAATATGATTCTACAAGAAAAACTCTTCCCTCAGGCCTCCTATCCCTATCCTGTCTATTTTTTGCCCCAACTGGTTCCTAACGCAAAATTTTTCGACATCTCAGGGACTTTTTGGAACATGTTAGACTTTATATAATAAAAAATAGCCTGATTACCCAATTGGTAATCAAGCTATTTCAATTAGAAAAGCACCTCTCATTTTTCTTCCATTTTGGACTTAATTTCATCATAAGAAAGGGCATGTGCTTCTCGTTCTAAGTCTTTTTCAGACTCTTCCGGCATCTGGCCTGTTTCATAGAGAGATTTAATTTGAGTGCTATCAAGCGTTTCATATTTAAGGAGCGCTTCAGCAATCAATTTGTGGGTTTCACGATTTGCTTGAATGATCTCAGCTGCTTTGTTTCGTGCTTCATTTAATAATGAACGTACTTCCTCATCAATTTCATAGGCTGTTTGCTCTGAAATTGATTTTTGCGGACTAGCTGCGCCAAACATAGCATGATTACCTTCATATTGAACTGGGCCAAGTTTTTCACTCATACCGTACTCAGTGACCATTGCACGCGCCATTTGTGTAGCTTGTTCAAAGTCATTTGAAGCCCCTGTTGTTTGCACATTAAAGATGATCTCTTCAGCTACACGACCACCCATGAGACCAGCCAATTGCTCTTTCATGTCTTCTTTAGACAGAAGCATTTGGTCTTCTTTAGGCAGGGCAATCATATATCCGCCAGCACGACCACGAGGTACAATGGTTACCTTGTGTACGACACGCGCGTTGGACAAAACAAGTCCGACAATCGTATGCCCCGCTTCATGGTAAGCGACAATCTGACGATCGCGCTCTGAAACGGTTTTATCTTTCTTAGATGGTCCTGCGATTACTCTGTCTTCTGCTTCATCAATATCATCGGCATCGATGACTTTTTTGTTACGACGAGCAGCAACTAAAGCAGCTTCATTCAAGACGTTTTCCAAATCAGCACCAACAAAACCAGGTGTCTGTTGGGCAACTAATTTCAAATCAACGTTTTTAGCCAATGGTTTATTCTTAGCATGAACACGAAGAATAGCTTCCCGACCCTTCACATCAGGACGGCCGACCAAAACTTTTCTGTCAAAACGACCTGGACGTAGAAGGGCTGGATCAAGAACATCTGAACGGTTTGTCGCAGCAATTACGATAATTCCTTCATTGCCCTCAAAACCATCCATTTCAATCAAGAGTTGATTGAGTGTTTGTTCCCGTTCATCATTACCGCCACCGAGGCCAACACCACGCTGACGACCAACAGCATCAATTTCATCGATAAAGATAATTGCAGGCGCTGCTTTTTTCGCATCTTCAAATAAAGAACGAACACGGCTTGCTCCGACACCAACGAACATTTCAACAAAGTCAGAACCTGAGATGCTAAAGAAAGGAACACCTGCTTCACCAGCAACTGCCTTAGCAAGCAAGGTCTTACCAGTCCCCGGAGGGCCTTCCAAAAGAACACCTGCTGGAATGCGAGCACCCAGCTTTGTATAACGTTTTGGATCTTTTAGAAATTCAACAACTTCAACAAGTTCTTGTTTTTCCTCTTCTGCACCAGCAACATCTGAGAAGCGTACTTTGATATCTTCTTTATTAGCAGCACGAGCTTTATTGCGTCCAAAATTCATAGCGCCACGGGCACCGCCACCGCCACCTTGATTCATCATAGACATAAAAATGAAGGCAATGATGATAAATGGAACCAAGGAAATCAAAAGATTAATCCACATTCCACTGGAGCTTTCACGCTTAATAGTCACCTCTGTTTCATGCTCAGCAGCTAGCTTTTGCAAATCAGAAACTGTTGTATCTGATGGCAACACAACACTGGTAAATCTGCTAACTTTTGAAATTTCCGGACTGAAAAACAGGATTCCTGTCGTATCTTTTGATTCTTTAGGTTTTTTGTAAGTACCCGATACCTCGATAATACTACCATTTGGCTGGTAGCTCATCTCCGTAACATTATTATTTTGGATTTCTTTCACTAATTGACTGTAGTTGATTTGCTGGCTACGACCTGTCGCATTTCCTGTAAAGAAATACTGAAAGCCTGTAACAAGGACTACAATAATTAGAATATAGAGAAAAGGATTTTTTATAAAACCATTATTTTGTTTATTTTTCATTTATATCTAGTAAACCTTTATTTTGTATAAACTTCTTCTTTCAAGACACCTACATAAGGAAGATTACGGTAATACTCATCATAATCCAGTCCATAACCTACCACAAATTCATTTGGAATTGTAAAGCAAGTGTAGTCTGCCTCAATGTCAACAATGCGTCCTTCTGGCTTATCCAACAACGTAGCAATTTTTACAGATGCTGCATTTCTTTCTTTGAACAAATTACACAAATTCTTCAAAGTTTGGCCAGTATCGATAATATCTTCGACAAAAAGAATATCACGACCAGTAATATCTTGATCAATATCTTTGATAATATTAATCACACCACTACTAGTTGTACCGCCATGGTAACTAGACACCAGCATAAAATCTAATTCAATATCTGTATCCACGTGTTTGATTAATTCGGCGATAAAAGGAACTGAACCCTTCAAAATTCCTACAAAAATAGGCTTTTTACCTTGATAGTCTACTGTCAGCTGTTGGCCCATTTCTTTTGCCGCTGCTACGATTTCCTCATGAGAAACCAATATTTTTTTAATATCTTGTTCTAGCATAATTTTACCTATCTAATTTTCTGAATATAAAGTACAGTACTCATTATATCACTTTTTAATTCCTTACTCAAATCACTGATAGCGATATTTACAATTGCCAAGATCTGCTGATTTTGCTCAACAACAATCGCTTTTTCTCGTTCCTCAAATGGAATTTTTTTATCAATGAATAGCCGACGAAGTTTTTTGTGATGTCCTTTCAAACGAAGATAATCACCTGTTTTTCTGTGACGTAAAAGAAGTGGTGTTTCACGTGAAACAGCAATCGCTTGAACATTTTCACCCTCCAAAGGAGAGCCAAATGAGAATTGATACTCTCCAAATTGAAGTAGATTACCACATTCTAACAGAATTGACTCCACTTTCAAATCAGACTTACGACTGATTTTTCTGATTTCAAAATGCTTATAATCCTTCACCAACTCATATCTATCCTTTAAAGGGTGGATATAATTAGCCTTGGTTCGTAAGATTCCTAAGATTTCTTCAAATTGCTTTTTATTTATATTTAATGAAGGAAATTTCTTTAAATATTCCTGCAGGAGAAAATTTTGCACTTCTGGAATTTGTTGCTCAAACACTTCAAGATTTGTAATGTCCAATCCCTGCGTCAGATGAGACAAAGCTGTCTGTAAATCCTCAACCTCTTTCCCTAAAGAAATCAGAGAATCCTTAAAGCGTGGATTTTCCTTTTCAAGATTGGGAAGATAGAGATTACGGATCCGATTTCTGAGATAGTCATTTTGAAAATTGCTCTCGTCTTCAAAATACAAAATATCAGGAAAGTCTTGCTTATGAAAATAAAGTAGAGGTCGGATTAATTCCCCGTTTGCAAAGGGTTGAACCTCTGTCATTCCAGACAAGTGTCGCAGCCTTGCTCCTCTTATTAACCTCATAAACACCGTCTCGGCCTGATCATCAGCATGGTGAGCCGTTACCAAGGCCGTGTAGCCTTCTGCCAGCATGATTTCTTCAAAAAAATGATAGCGAAATCGCCGAGCTTTTTCCTCAGAAAAATCACCAGAAAAATTTGAGCTGAAAAATTTCACACCAAGTTTCTGGGCAAAATTTGACAGCTCTTTTTCTTCCATATTTGACTCTGGACGTTGCTTGTGGTTGACATGCGCTATCCCCAGTTCAATCTCTAGCTCTTCCCTGTTTTGGTACAAAAGATGGAACAAAGTCATCGAATCCAAGCCACCAGAAACTGCTACCAGCACTTTTCGATGATTTTGAAAATACCGCTTTTCCTGCACTTGCTTGCGAAACTTCTGATCAATCATTTCAGAACTCCGTACACATCATCTGCGATTTTAGAAATTGTATCGTAATCCGAATTGTTCGTAAGAATTGCAATGATAAATGGCGAATCCGCATACACAATAGCGACATCGTGCTTGAAGTCGTAAGCATCACCGATTTTATGAGCAACTTTTACATTGATGTTTTTAGAAATTCGCTGATTATCATAATTTGTCTGAGATAAGGCATCAATAATCATGCCATTTTGCTCATAAATAGCTTCCATAACATTGCCTGCCATTCGAGCTGAAGCTTGTCTGCTTTCCACATCCCACTTCTTGCCCGCAATTTTTTCAATAGTATTTTGAAATTTGCTATCAGATTGATTGCTTGTATAGTAGGCAAGGATATTGTGGGCCACATTATCCGACTCTTTTGCTACACCATTGATTAAGTCCTGCACAGAATATTCCTTATCATTTGCTGATTTGGAAATACTACCGCTTCCCTCAGGGTCATAGGCACCTGCAAAATCATTGACAGCCGCTGTATATTTAAACTTTTTATCCAAGGAAATGGTATGATTGTTCAGTTGCTCCTGCGCATAATAAAGATAAGGAATTTTCGTCACACTGGCTGAGTACATTTGTTGATCTGGATTAATTCCTGCTTCTTTGCCCGTGTCTAGCTGTTTTACATAAATTGAAAAGTCAGCTTTTTTGTACTTAGAATTTAAAAGCTCCTGAACTTTTTCCATTCGATTATCTTCTTGGGAAAGAAAATCAACAGAAACCCAACCTTGACCTTCAATTTTAGCGTATTCTCCCTTAGCTGTTTGAACAATTTGTACTACCTTTACTTTGCTATAAGCAGGTAGTTTAGCTGCAATCTTTTTAGAAGAATTGATCGGGATAGTATCGTAGAGCACATAGTTAGGGACCAGCCATCTTTCCTGTTTAACATCTGTGATAGACTGAACCGTATCCTCATAAATGCTATTCTTATCTGCAATTACAAACTGGCCATTCTTTAATTTAAAGATAGGAATCCCAGCTTCATTCACGTGCAACTCTGTCAGCTGTAGTGGCTGATCTGGCAGAAGTTTCCCAGCTACCTTAGTCAAAGTAGCATCCGTAAAAGTAGGCGTTTCTTCATAAACATTAGGATTTGTAGGGATACTCATATGGTAACGGCCATAAGCTGTACCTGTCAGCTGATACTTTTCTTCTTCGTCTAAAACAAGTTCCTTTTCAGTACTGATTACTGTCTGACTGCTCCATAAGGCTGGCAGTAAAAATATCAGCAAAAGTAACTTACGCATGACCTCCCCTTTCCTTTTTTGTTTCTTGAAGTTTTAAAGCTTGATTCTTTTCGGATAATTCTGCTAGTTTTTCATCCGAAAAAGATAAAAATTTCTCTATATTTTGAAGTAAATTTTCCATGATTATTGTGGTAATAAATCTGGTGTTGTGTAAATGTATTCTCCTTCTTTTGAAAAAGAATACTTGGCACGAGCATATTTAGCAGCGTAGCTGTCATCTTTCAACTTGGTCGCAATATCAGACTGATATTCCTTATCTTCACCTAGTTTTTCATATTTTTTTTGTAGTTGTGCATATTGAGCACGGCGATTAAGTAAAGTTTCGTAGCTCTGGTATAAATTATAGGCTGGAAGGATAAAAAGTAGCATAACTAAAATTAGAACCCATCCCATAAAACGATTTCGCTTCCGACGCTCCTCATCGAGGTATCTGCGACGCTGATTTTCATCTTGGATAAAGCGATTATTTATTTGAACAATATTTCTAGACATTTTCTTCAATCCTTGTCTCACTGATAATTTCATACATTTTAGCAGCATCTTCTTTTTTAGTGCTGTCTTTCATCTCAAGAACCCGCACTGTTAGTAGCTTATTGCCAAAACGAACTTCAATTTGATCATTGATTTTCAAATCTGTCGAACTTTTTGCCAGGATTCCATTTACCTTGATACGGCCTTTATCTGCAACCTCTTTAGCTACAGGGCGTCGCTTGATAATGCGTGATACCTTTAAATATTTGTCTAATCTCATAGTCTTTTCCTCGATTTTCTCTTAATATTCTATCATTCTTTTGAAAGAAACAAAGCTTAAAAGCTGAAATTTTACCGAATTGTAATGTTTATTCAGCTTTTCGATTCTTGATTTCTACCAGTTTTTCACCAAAGTTCAGCAAGTTTTCCAAAATCTCGAAATCTTTTTTATTCCGAACATCAAAAATGACTTCAATCAAGCCTTGCTGCTCTCCAATTCGAGCTTTTAGATTTGTCGCTGACAAAGCTTCAAAATAATCCTGGGTCAGATAAATTTGCTGAGAGATTTTTTCAAAACGAATAATGACAGACTCTTGCTTCCGCTCAGCAAGTGCAACAAAAGCCTGATCAAGATAGGACTTGACTAAGCCAATCTCTAATAGGTAAGCCACTACGTCCGGATATTCTCCAAAACGGTCAATCAATTCATCTTGCAGATGTTCATAGTTTACACGTTTGTCAATATCACGAATTCTCTTGTAAACCTCAATTTTTTGACGTTCATCAGAAATATAATCACTTGGAAGATAGGCATCAATTTGAAGATTGATTTCAGCATTGCTTTTTTGGCGCTTGGTTTCCTTACCTTGCTTCTTAGCAATGGCCTCTTCCAAAAGTTGAGAATACATTTCAAATCCTACAGAATCAATGAAACCAGACTGTGAACTTCCTAAAATGTTTCCCGCTCCTCGGATAGACAAATCCCTCATCGCAATCTTAAATCCAGATCCCAACTCGGTAAATCCTTTAATGGCTTCCAGTCTTTTTTCTGAAACTTCAGTTAGAGTTTTATCTGGCCGATACATAAGATAGGCATAAGCGATTCGATTGCTGCGGCCAACTCGACCACGAAGTTGATACAAGGTTGACAGACCCATGTGGTCAGCATTTTCGATAAAGAGAGTATTTGCATTTGGAATATCGACACCTGTTTCGATGATCGTTGTCGTGACTAAAATATCATATTCGCCATTAACAAAGTCTAGTAAGGTATTTTCTAAACGCACCTCTGTCATCTGTCCATGAACATAACCAATTGAAGCCTCTGGAATCAACTCTTTTAATTCTGAAACTTTGTGCTCAATGGTGTCAACTTTATTGTAAAGGTAGTAAACTTGTCCGCCTCGGTCTATTTCACGTAAAACCGCATCCCGAACAACTGTCCTATTATTCTCTAAAACATAGGTTTGGACTGGATATCGATTTGTCGGTGGTGTTTCAATAACCGATAAATCTCGAATCCCTAGCATCGACATATGAAGGGTTCTTGGAATAGGAGTAGCCGTCAAGGTCAGAACATCAACCTTCTTTTTTAGTTCCTTTAACTTTTCCTTATGCTTGACACCGAAACGCTGCTCTTCATCTATCACCAGTAGTCCCAAATCGGAGAATTTCACATCTGCTGATAGGAGGCGATGGGTACCGATAATAATATCAATCTGCCCTTTTTCCAACTTTTCCAGAGTTTCTTTTTGCTCCCCTTTGCTTCTAAAACGGCTGAGAACATCGACATTTACGGCAAAATCATTGAAACGTTCTTTAAAGTTTGTGTAGTGTTGCTGAGCTAAAACAGTGGTCGGAACCAAGATAGCCACCTGTTTATGATCGTTGACAGCCTTAAAAGCAGCCCTCATAGCCACCTCTGTCTTCCCAAAACCAACATCGCCAACCAAGAGGCGATCCATAGGACGATCGCTCTCCATATCCTTCTTGATTTCCTGGATGCTTCTGAGTTGATCATCTGTTTCCACATACGGAAAGGCATTGTCAAACTCTACTTGATACTGGTCGTCACTAGAAAATTGGAAACCTTTTAATTGACTACGCTCTGCATATAATTTAATAAGGTCATCGGCAATGTCTTCAACCTGATGTTGTACTTTTTGCTTCGTTTTTTGGAAACGCCCATCATTTAACTTGTTAATTTTAGGTGCTTTTCCATCGCTAGCTACATATTTAGACAGAAGGTTGATTTGATCCACCGGAATGGAGATACGATCCGCATTTTGATACTGAATCGTCAAATAATCCCGATGAACTCCTGAAACTTCAATCGTTTCAATTCCTAAATAGCGACCAATACCGTGGATATTATGAACCACATAGTCGCCTTTTTCCAACTCATTATAGTCTTTCAGCCTTTCAGCATTAGAAATATTTTGACGACGAATCCTACGTTTGATTTTTTTCTGAATCATCTCATGTTCAGTAATCAAAACGATTTTTTCATCAACAAAATTAAATCCTTGAACTAGATTTCCTTCTATGAGCTGGACAGCTTTGTCATGGATGTCTTTGTCCTTGATGTAATCTAAATGAATCTCATAATCCTGTAAAGTTTTATGTAAACTTTGTAAACTTGAGGCTGAATTTGCCTGCAAGACTACCGTATAGTCTGATTTCCTAAAGCGATTGATTTCTTCTTTTAAAAGAGGAAACTGACTAAAGAATTCCTGCATTGGATATTGATTGAATTGATAAAGTGCATCAAATTTTAGATTTCCTAAGCCTTTGTGGAAGTTAGAAAAAAATGTAGCAGGTTTATATTTACGATAGTCCTGATAGTTATTTGCAAAGTATTGTTGATTTGACAGTGCTTTACTATTTTGTAAATCATCTGTCAAGATATTGGCAACTTCTAATTCAAACTGGGCATGCTTGTCCATTATCTTTTGAAAATCATCAAAAAATATAGGAGTGTGAGTTGGTAGATAGTCTAAAATAGTCCATTCTTTCTTATAAAAGAAGGAAAGAAATTTGCGAATATCTGCATGATGAGATTGCTCGCTAACAGAGCTTAATACTTCTTCTAAATAGGATTTTAAAGAAGGATCAATAACCGTAGAGAGGGACGCTTCTAGATTTTTCTGTCCCCTTGCATAATCTTCTTCTGTCAATAGAAGATCTGTAACAGGCTCTATCAAAATCTGTTCCACATTTTCAAGAGAAAGTTGATTTTCAGGATTGAAAATCCTTATGCCATCAATCTCATCTCCAAAAAACTCTATCCGATAAGGATATTGAGCCGAGCGTTCAAAAATATCTAGAATATCCCCTCTCAGACTATACTCTCCTTGACTGAGAACCTGAGAAACCTTTTTATAACCATTACTTGACAAGGACTTTACTAGGTTGTCAAGGTTATATTCTTCAGTAACAGAAAGGATAAGCTCAGATTTTTTAAAAATATCAGGCTTAGGCAAGAATAAACGACTGGCTGCGACGTTGATGATCAGAATCCCATTCTTCTCTTTGTCTGATAAAAATTTCATGGCCTCTAATCGGGCAAAGATTTTTTCTTGAGATGAAAAAACAAACTCAGCCAAAGGGGTATCATCTGCCAGAAAAGTATAAACTTTTTCTTCTCCCAACAAAGAAAGCAAATCACTAGCCAGACGCTCTGCTTCATTTTGACTCGAAGTGATGACTAGGATTTTCTCTTGCTCTTCTAAGCTACTGGCAATCGCCAAAGCTTTTGTCGAAGCTGAAAGTCCCATCATTAACTGCCGAGTCTTCTTTTGTAATTGTTTCTTCCAGTCTACAATTTGTCGGTTTCGACCAAATATATCAAGTAGTCTCATTGTCTTATCCATTGTATTGTTGCATGGTCTGCTCAAAATTCTCAGTTTGTAAATAATGATTTACAGCACTGTCAACTCTGTCTAATGTATTTAAAATACTGATATAGTCTTCCTGATCAAATTTCCCTAAAACATGATGAATAACTGACATATTATTTTTAGGTCTTCCTATGCCAATTTTTACTCGCTTGAATTCCTGTGTTCCAATATGTTTAATGATTGACTTAATACCATTGTGCCCGCCAGCCGAACCCTTGGTACGAAGACGAATTTTCCCAACTTCCATATCTAGATCATCATAAATAACAAGTAAGTCATCTATATCCAATCCGTAGTAAGTGAGCAAGGCATGGACTGCTTTTCCACTTTCATTCATAAAAGTAGTTGGTTTTACAAAATAGACTTTTTCTCCATTCAAGAAAGTTGAAGCAATTTCCGCTTGAAAAATCTTATCTGCTGTAAACTTTAGATTTAATTCTTTACACATCTTGTCAACTAACATAAAACCAACATTATGTTTTGTTTCGAAATATTTATCTCCTGGATTCCCCAATCCAACAATTAATTTTGTCATCTTACTCCTTTATAAAAGCCAAAAGGGCTGGAAATTTCTTTCCAACCTAGGTATTTTAAATTTACACTTAATTTACACGTTAAAGCGGAATTCCATAATATCGCCATCCTGAACGACATATTCTTTTCCTTCTTCACGCAAGCGTCCAGCTTCTTTTACAGCCTTTTCAGATCCATATTTCACTAAATCATCATAAGACATAGTCACTGCACGGATGAAACCTTTCTCAAAGTCTGAGTGGATAATACCAGCTGCTTGAGGAGCTTTCATGCCACGCTTAAAGGTCCAAGCCCGGACTTCCTTTTCACCAGCAGTAAAGTAGGTTCCAAGTCCCAATAGATGATAGGCTGCACGTGTCAATTTATCTACACCTGACTCTGTCAAGCCGATAGCTTCCAGAAATTCTGCCTTGTCTTCATCATCTAGTTCAGAAATTTCTTCCTCTGCACGCGCTGAGATGACAACAACCTCAGCATTTTCTGTAGCAGCAAATTCACGAATCTGCTTCACATAGTCAATATTGTCTGGATCAGCCACCTCATCTTCACTGACATTAGCCACATAAAGAACTGGCTTAGTCGTTAAGAGAAAGAGACCTTTGACGATTTTTTGTTCTTCTTCTGTAAACTCAATTGTGCGAGCTGACAGACCATCTTCCAGAACCGGCTTGATTTTTTGTAAAACATTGAATTCTGCAACTGAGTCTTTGTCCTTCTGGGTACGAGCCATCTTCTCAACACGCGCATAGCGTTTGTTAATGCTTTCCAGATCGGCCAAAATAAGCTCTAGATTGATGGTCTCAATATCAGCCATAGGGTCGACAAAGTCAGACTCACGACCCTGTTCCCGCATGACATTTTCATCATCAAAGGCACGGACTACATGGACGATAGCATCCACTTCACGGATATTGGCCAAGAATTTATTTCCCAGACCTTCCCCTTTTGAAGCTCCCTTTACAATACCAGCAATATCTGTAAACTCAAATGTAGTGGGAACCTTCTTTTGAGGTTTAATCAATTCTGTTAATTTGTCCAAACGAGCATCTGGCACTTCTACCCGACCGACATTTGGATCAATGGTCGCAAAAGGGTAGTTGGCAGCTTCTGCCCCTGCTTTTGTAATTGCATTAAATAAAGTTGACTTGCCTACATTAGGCAGTCCAACAATCCCTGCTGTTAAAGCCATTCGTATCTTCTCCATTCATCTTTTCAATCCAAACCATTATACCATAAATCCTTATCCTAAACAGCGGATTTGAATGAAAAATTTCCTGCTTTCTGGATAGAAATAAAAAATATTTTCTACAAAAAATGATATAATATAGTTAATATTTTGATAAAAGGAGTTAGCCATGAAAAAAATGACAATTAAAACTTTTATTCTTTCTTTCTTGACCATGTTTACTTTACTTTTTTTAGCTGCCTGCAGTGGCAGTCCTAAAAAAGCCTATTTTCAGTTGATTGACCAAAAGACCAAGCAAGACAGCCGGATTACTCTTGAGTATAAGGGCGATGATTTGCTGAACAATGAAACCAGCAATGTTTTCTATTATGAGCCTATCGGATTGACAAAAGATACCGCCAAAGAACAAATTGGAGGCTACATGCAAACGCTGGAAAACATTAAAGGACTTACTAATAAAATCGAATATAAAGACGATCATTTGACGCAAAAGATGACGATGGATTTTAGCAAGGCAGA
The DNA here is from genome assembly GCF_003943505.1 of Streptococcus cristatus. Taxonomy (GTDB): domain Bacteria; phylum Bacillota; class Bacilli; order Lactobacillales; family Streptococcaceae; genus Streptococcus; species Streptococcus cristatus_E. Next base: position 166,257 of record NZ_RJPS01000004.1, on the reverse strand, counting down.
TATCTCAGAACTGAAAAGCAAGCAGCTTATTCAAACAGATGGAGACCAAAAAGCTAATTATATCAGTTATAAAGAAACGGTAAAATCCCTCGAAGCTTCTGGCTATAAAGAAGTCAAAGACGGCAAATTTGAAGAACTTAAATAAAAGCAGAAAACGGATAAGACTTTCTTGGTCTTATCCGTTCTTTGTTGATGAGGTAGGTCATTTAAAATTAGACTATTCGATAACCTTCTTCATTTTTCTTTCAAAATCATATCTACTCATCATGACAACGTGTTCGCAGTTGCTGCAGCGAATCTTAATATCTGCTCCCATGCGAACGACTTCCCAACGATTAGCCTTTTTGCCCGTTGACTTAATGGTACAGGCATGGGGCTTTTTCATTTCTACAAAAGTTCCAAGTTCGTACATCTTCTCTCCTTTTGACAATCTTTTTTTATTATCTTAAAAATACAGATTGGCGCTTCACTCCATCCTAGCTGTATTATACCACAAGTTTGGAATCAGCTGGCTTGTAAATGATCAAAATAAGACAAGGCGGATCGAGTCAACCTTGTCTTAAATATTATCTTCTAATTGGTACGGACTGGCGTGATCAGCTGGATAAAGTTTTCAGCATCTTCACTTGGCACCAAGGTGAAAGGCCGAACAGCCGAAATAAAGCTGATGGTCACCTTCTCGCTGTCGACTGCCTTTAGCGCTTCGATCAGATAGGTAGGATTAAAGCTGATGGCCAAATCTTCTCCTGACACACTTTCTGTATCAATTTCTTCATTCACGCGTCCAACTTCTGGTGAATGGACATGAGCGCTGACAATGCCCTTCACAATTTCCAATTTCACTGTTCCATTTTGGGTCGCATTGGACAGAAGACGAGACCGTTCCATGGCATGACGTAAATTATTGGTATTAAAGGTCACAACGCTTGAAAATTCTGTCGGAATCAAGCGGTCTGTATCAGGATAGTTTCCTTCCAGTAGGCGTGTATAGAAGCTGATATTTTCACTTCTAAAGAGAAGTTGATTATTGGCAAAGAAAACCTCTACTGTTTCAATTTCGTCTGTGAAAACAGCTGTAAATTCACGCAGAGAACGGCTAGGAATCACCACATCGAAGTCATCCCCCTTCTTGTCCAAAGTAATTTTCTTTTGGCTCATCCGGTGAGAGTCTGTCGCAACTGTTTTGAGGGATTGATTATCTGTCAAGACAAAATGAACACCCGTCAAAATAGGACGACTTTCTTGCGTACTAGCAGCAAAAGCTGTTTCATTAATGATGTTTTTGAGGACTTTCGTTTCTAAAATCAGAGGATTGCTGGTAGAGACTTCCTGAATACGTGGGTATTGATCTGCATCTTTTCCTTTTAGCGTAATTTCTGACTTGCCGCTGGTGAGGACGATTTGTTTTTGCTCAATTTCTTTAAAATCAAGCACGATATCTGGCAAGCTAGAAATGACATTGATAAAGAAATTTGCTTCAAGGAGGATCGAACCTGGTGAAGTAATCAAGAGCCCAGCATTCTCATTTTGCACTGAAATGAAGTTTTCAATGGAAATTTGACCATTGGAACCAATCAAAGTAATACCTTCTTTTGTCACATCAATTTTAACCGTTGATAAAATTGGAATAGCGTTTTTGGTACTGATAGCTCTCTTCGTTGTAGTCAAAGCTTGTAGGAATAAATTTTTATTAATAGAGAAGTGAATCATAGGGACTCCTTTTATTATTTATGATTATTAAGTTAATAGTAATAGTAGTTCTTGTGGAAGCTGTGGAAAAATGGAGTAAAGTATCTAAAATCAAGTTTTAAGACTTGTTCACAACCTGTGGAAAAAACTTAAGATTAGCTCAATCTTTTCCACACCCTTATTTTATCTTGTTTTTGATATTTTCGATTTCAAGTCGCAAGCTATCATCAGTTTCGAGTCGGTTTTTGATTTTTCCATGCGCGTGAATGACAGTTGTGTGGTCTTTGCCACCAAATTCTCGCCCGATTTTTGGTAGGCTATTGTCTGTTAGTTCGCGGGCTAGATACATGGCCACTTGTCGAGCCAAAACGATATTTTGGACGCGACGACTTCCCTTCATTTCTTTGACACTGACGCCATAGAAATTACCGACCTCAGACTGGATTTTTTCAATCGGAATGACTGTCACCTGACTAGAGTCCTGCTTGCGAGCTCGAATAGCTTCAGCAGCGATGTCAATCGTAATTTCCTTGAGATTGCGGACTCTTGCAATGAGCGTAATATCATTGAGGGCCCCTTCTAGATCACGGACATTCGAGTCAAATTGTCCGGCGAGGTACTCCAATGTATCATTAGGGAAAATATAGTTCAGATGTTCGATTTTGTTTCGGAGGATGGCAATCCGCGTTTCAAAATCGGGTGGTGTAATATTTTGAGTGAGGCCCCATTTGAAGCGCGTGACTAAGCGTTCTTCCAAATTATCAAGATGATCTGGACTGCGGTCGCTGGTCAGCACAATCTGCTTGTTATCGCCGTGCAGGGCATTAAAAGTATTGAAGAATTCTTCCTGGGTAGAGACTTTTTTGCCGCCAAGAGACTGGATATCATCAATCAAGAGCAAATCCAAGCTCCGATAGATTTTTTTGAAATTATCCATGTCACCGAGCCTTAGATGCTCCAGAAAGTCATTGATAAAGGTTTCTGCCGGAATATATTTTACACGCGCATCAGGAATATTTTCTAAAATTTGATTGCCGATAGCATTTAGTAAGTGGGTTTTTCCTAGACCTGGACCGCCATAGATAAATAGGGGATTATAAGTAGTCGCTAGATTTTCAGACACAGCCAAGGCTGCTGCTTTAGCCCAGATATTCCCGTCCCCTTGTACAAAATTATCAAATGTATATTTAGCTTTTAATCCAGTATCAATGGGCGGCAAACTTGGCCGAAATGGAGTTTTTTCAGGAAGTTCTTCCAGCTGATGTTTAGAAATACTGTCATGTCCTGTTTCTTCAAAGACGTATTTGGCCGTGATTTGATCGTTGAAAATTTCAAAGCCAGCTGTGAGAATAACGCCCACTAGGTTTTGTTCCCAAAATAGCTGTTTGACTGGGCTATCCAGAAAGATAGTGGCCTGGTTATTTTCAATGGCTATTAATTTTGCTTCTGCAACAAAAAAATCATAGGTTGTCTGTTTTAGTTGAGCAGCTGAAAGTTCTAAAATTCTTCGCCAAAATTCTTGCTCTTTGGTCATTGCCTCCTCCTTATCAAAAAATTATTCTCTATGTCGACTCTCATTTTAACATAAAAAGGCTAAGTTTTCCACAACTTGTGGAGAAAAATTAACAATGTTTATAACACTTATCCACAGATTGTGGATTATTAATAAAATCCTTATTTTTCAATATTTTAGGCTGCTTTAAAAGGTGGAAAAGTCTGTTAGTTTGAAAAAAGAAAATAACAGCCCTATTTCAGGCTGTTTATAATTCTTTGATACTCTTCCTCGTTTTCAAAAGGAATAACGATTTTTCCTTTTGAAGAATTTTTTAATTGAATGGAGACATTGAGGCCAAGGATTTTTTTCAATCTTTCTTCTTCCGAATGGGCAAAAATTTCTTTGTTCTTTTTGTTCTTTGATTTTTTGTTCTTTTGTAATGAAAGTTCGAGAGCACGAACGGATAAATTATCTTGAATGATTTTGTCCAGCCAAAAAACTTGCTCTTCCTTTTTGAGTGGAATGAGGAGACGAGCATGCCCTTGCGAAATCATTTCCTCTTTGACAGCGTCCATCATAAAAGCTGGCAGCTGTAACAGGCGGACAAGATTACTGATGTAAGGTCGAGATTTTCCCATGATTTTTGCAATTTCTTCATGGGTCAATCCTTTCTCAATCAGATGCTGATAGGATTCTGCTTCTTCAATCGGATTGAGGTCTTCTCTTTGCAAATTCTCGATGATGGCTTGCTTCATCATGTCATCGTCAGAGAGGTCTTTAATGAGGGCAGGAATATTTTCTAAGCCAGCAATCTTAGCAGCTCGAAATCGTCTTTCACCTGCTAAAATTTCGTAACCAAATAAGGAAGATTTTCTCAAAATAATGGGCTGGATAATTCCATTTTCTTTAATAGAGGCTGCCAATTCATTTATTTTTTCTTGAGAAAAGCTTTTTCTAGGCTGATAAGGATTGGTTCGAATGTCTTTTAGTGGTATGTATTGATAATTTTCCATTTGTATATAGCATAGCACACCTTTACGATCGTGTAAAGGTGTGTTGACAATTATGTAAAGGATTAGTTGTCACTTAAGTCCTGGGTTGATTTGGTCAATTTAATGGTTGTAGTAGCTTCTTTACCATCCCTGAAGTAAGTCACTTTCAACTCATCTCCCAGAGAGTGCCTGTAGAGAGCAGATTGTAAATCACTGGTTGACTCAACATCCTTATCGTCAACTTTTGTGATGACATCGTATTTCTGAAGTTTATTTTCAGCAGGCATTCCTTCTTGCACAGAGCGGACAAGGATACCTGATTTTACAGATGAAGGCAGACGTAGTTTTGCTAAGTCAGAAGTGGCGATATTAGATAAATCGAGCATTTGGATACCCAGAGCTGGACGAGTTACTGTTCCAGTTTTCTCTAATTGCTTGATAATATTGACAACATCGTTTGATGGAATTGCAAAGCCCATACCTTCTACAGCAGTCTGACCATTGTGAGAGATTTTGCTGGACGTAATACCAATAACTTGTCCTTGGATATTGATGAGTGGACCACCAGAGTTACCAGGGTTGATAGCAGCATCTGTTTGCAAGGCAGTCGTGGAAATATTTTGGCCGTCTTCAGATTGGAGAGTTACATTTCTACCCAAACTAGAGATGATTCCTTGTGTAACAGAGTTAGCGTATTCTGTTCCGAGAGGGCTTCCGATGGCAATAGCAGTTTCTCCTACTGTTAGGGAGTTGGAATCTCCAAATTCAGCTACATCTTTCACCTTTTCAGAGCTAATTCTTACTACAGAAATATCAGAATAAACATCTGATCCCACCACTTCACCAGGAACCTTACTACCATCTGCTAGTAGAATATCGGGATTTTTTGCTCCATTTAGCACGTGAGTATTGGTAACAAGGTAGGCATATTTTCCTTCCTTCTTATAAATGACACCTGATCCCTCACTAGCTACTTGAGGATCACTGGTTGATTCATTATTGATCACTCCTTCCTGATTAGAACCGGTATAAGTAATCACCGATACAACTGCGTTTTGCACTTTTTTTACAGCCTTTGTGGTGTCGGTTGTGTTTTTATAAGACGTTGATACAGTGGTCTTTGAGCTAGAAGGACTGATATTAGCCATTTTATTATTAAGAAATGCAGTGGCTAAATTTCCTAGGCTTCCGCCGATAAATCCTACAACTAAAACAATAAAAAGCAACAAAGATTTTTTAAAGAAATTTGAAGCGTTTTTCATATTTTCCTCCTTGATTACAATTGATGAAATTATAGAAATCTATTCTTAATTATAACTTAAAATTCACAAGTTTTCCACAACTTGTGGAAAACTTATAAAAAATGTTGATAGAGGTTAGAAAATACATATATCCAACCAGTTTTCCATAAAAAACTGATGTGAATAAAGTGTGAAATCCATGTGGATATGATAGAATGGAAATATGAAAATAAAGCTTGTAACCGTTGGAAAATTAAAAGAAAAGTATCTCAAGGATGGAATTGCTGAATATGCCAAACGCCTGAGTCGATTTTCTAAGTTAGAAATTGTAGAATTAGCAGACGAAAAAACACCAGATAAGGCCAGTGAGCTAGAAAATCAGCAAATCCTCGAAAAAGAGGGAAATAGGATCTTAGCAAAAATCTCTGAACGAGAATTCGTAGTCGCTTTAGCTATTGAAGGAAAGCAATTTCCTTCAGAAGAGTTTAGTTCGATTTTGAATGACATCACAGTTCGTGGATTTTCTGATATTACATTTGTGATTGGTGGCAGCTTGGGTCTGTCTCCTGCTGTCAAAAAAAGAGCTAATCTACTGATGAGTTTTGGAAAATTGACCCTGCCTCATCAATTGATGCGCCTTGTTTTGGTAGAGCAAATTTATCGGGCTTTCATGATTCAACAGGGAAGTCCCTACCATAAGTAAATCTTGACGATACTAGATTTTTCTGATAGAATGAAAAGGTATCGGTCTCATAGCTCAGCTGGATAGAGCATTCGCCTTCTAAGCGAACGGTCGCAGGTTCGAATCCTGCTGGGATCATAATATGCATTACTCAGACACGAAAAATTTCGTGTTTTTTTATTATATTTTTGAGAAAACGACATTTCAGGAATAAAAAATGACATTTCAGGGAAAGATGACAGATTATTTGAAATTTTATTTATAATAGATCTTGTAAGGTAACACTTACGAAAAAATATTTAGGAGAATCTATTATGAAAAATACTCAGAAAAACTTTAAAACAATCGCTCAATTCCCGGTCTTGAATGAAAAAGAACTTAAAGAAGTTCTTGGAGGAGATTTTAGAAAGATAGGCCTTCCTCGAATTATTTTTAAGTAAAGGAAGTAATTAGGAGATAAAAATGATATTAAACTTCATTTTATGGTTTATATGTGAATTAATAGAAATTTTTGCAATTGTAAAAATATATAAAAAAGTAGAGAGTAAAGTAAAATCTAGATTTTACTTTATTTGTCTTTGTATTTTTACAGTTATTATTGCTCCTTTAGCATCTCTGATTAATTTATTACTCTATTACATCATTTTAATGGTGCAACCTTTCCTTTTTTATGCTTATTTTTATAAGAAAGAAAAGTTGCCTAATTATCTTTCTTTATTTTTATCTTTTTTCCTTTATTTAGCAACTCAGGCTTCGTCTACCTTTTTTTCAGTTATTATTTCATCCATTACAGGGGATCAATTTGTAAAAAGTAATTGGGCTATCTTTTATATCACGATAAACAGTATCTCTGTTTTGTTTATGCTAAAATCCATTGATTATTTTGAATTTCAACTGAGAGATTTTAAAGACTCTTCCTTTAAAAAGACAGTTCAAAAGATTAATATTTATTATTTTCTAACGATTCTCATATTAAATGTTTCTCATTGGTTAAGTGAAGACGATCATTTTAATAGTTTTAGTAGTATGCTAGCGACTATTTGTTTCTTGATCTTTATGACGACTCTTTTCTATTTGAAGGCGATTCGGGAAAAGTATGAAAAAGAAGAGGAGATTCGACAAAGAGAATTGGAACAGTTGCAGCTGCAGCAGTATACAGATGAAATTGTTTCTCTCTATAATGAAATTCGTGGTTTCCGTCATGATTATGCTGGCATGCTGACCAGCTTTCAGACGGCCATCAATACTCAAGATATCAAGGAAATTGAAAAAATATATCAAGAAGTTTTAGTCGATGCGAATTTGAAATTACGTTCGGACAAATATACCTATTTTGATTTGAACAATGTTGGTGACTCAGCTCTCCGAAGCGTTATGACGGAGACTTTATTCAAAGCGCGTGAGCACCAGATTGATTTGACATTCGAAGTCAAAGATCCTGTTGAGAAATTACCGATTAAGCTATTAGATGTGGTAAGAATGGCTAGTATATTGCTAAACAATGCTGTTGAAGGCGCAATCGAAAGCTATGAAAAAATGATTCATGTAACTTTAGTTCAACTCGATACGGAAATCATTTTTGTTGTAAAAAATTCCCGCAAGCAAAGGAAATTAGATTTAGAAGAAATTTATGAACCAGAGTTCTCAACGAAAGGTTATCGAAGAGGCCTAGGTTTAAATAATCTGAAAGAAATTTTAGAGAATTATGAATATATCATGCTCGATACAGAAATAAGTAAGTATGATTTCACCCAAGTATTAACAATTAAAAGAAGGAATAGTTTATGAGAATCTTAGCATTAGAAGATACTTTAGCTCACCAAATCCGCATGGAAAAAACTTTAGCAGAGATTGCTGAAGAAATGGGGCTTGATATCCAGGTCAAAATCACAGGAAAAATTCAGGAATTTAAGGACTACGTCGAAAATGAAGATGTCAATCAGATTTATTTTCTGGATATAGATATTAAAGGGGAAGAGACCAAAGGATTGGAGGTTGCTCGTTTTATTCGTCATCATAATCCATATGCCATTATTGTCTTTGTAACTTCAAAATCAGAGTTTGCGACCATGACCTTTAAATATAAAGTATCTGCTCTTGATTTTATTGACAAGGATATTAACGATGATTCGTTTAAAAAACGTATAAAAGATTGTATCATTTATACGAAAAACACCTTAATTACAAACACTAACATGGTTGATTATTTTGAATACAGCTATCGAGGCAATGATGTGCGCGTACCATTTAATGATATTTTATATATCGAAACCTCAAGCTCCTCTCATAAGTTACGGATGGTCGGAAAAAACTTTATAAAGGAATTTTATGGAACGATTGCCAGTGTTCAAGAGCAGGATGAGAAAACACAACGTTTTTTTGCTTCCCATAAATCTTTCTTAGTCAATATCGATAATATCTGCGATTATGATAAGAAAACAAAGGAAATTATATTTTATGAAGGCCGTCGTTGCCCTGTTTCTAGGCTAAGAACAAAACATTTAAAAGAAATTTTAAAAAATAAATAAAAAAACTGTTGACAAAGATTCAAAACCTGATATAATAGAATATGTTCTGAAAAGAACATAGATGGTCCGTTGGTCAAGGGGTTAAGACACCGCCTTTTCACGGCGGTAACACGGGTTCGAATCCCGTACGGACTATACTATCCGCCATAGCTCAGTTGGTAGTAGCGCATGACTGTTAATCATGATGTCGTAGGTTCGAGTCCTACTGGCGGAGTAAAAGAGTTTCAGGTATGCGAATTACCAAGAATGAAAAGAGGACAATTGTCCTCTTTTTTTGTGTGATATGAGGCAGAAATTTGATAAGTTTGATATAATAATTTTAGAAAATATGTTCAAGAGGTTTCTTATGAAATCATTAAAATTTCAATCTGTTTTTGACATTATCGGGCCGGTCATGATTGGCCCTTCCAGCAGTCACACTGCAGGTGCTGTGCGTATCGGCAAGATCGTATCTTCGATTTTTGATGACACACCGACCGAGGTGGAATTTCAGCTTTTTAATTCCTTTGCAAAGACTTATCGCGGACATGGTACAGATTTGGCCTTGGTAGCCGGTATTTTAGGAATGGATACGGATGATCCTGAAATTCCTAACAGCCTTGAAATTGCCCATAAACGCGGTATCAAGATTATCTGGACCATTCAGAAAGATAGCAATGCTCCTCATCCAAATACGACAAAAATCACGGTTAAGAATGACTATAAGACCATCAGTGTAACGGGTGTATCTATCGGTGGTGGAAATATTCAGGTGACCGAGTTAAATGGCTTCTCAGTCTCTCTCAGCATGAATACGCCAACCATTATCATCGTCCACCAAGATGTTCCAGGTATGATTGCCCATGTCACGGAGGCTCTATCACGTTACAATATCAATATTGCTCAAATGACGGTGACTAGAGAAAAAGCGGGTGAGAAAGCGATTATGATCATTGAGGTGGATAGTCGTAGTTGCGAAGAGGCTATCGAAGAGATTCGGAAAATTCCTCATCTTCACAATGTCAATTTCTTTAAATAGGAGAAGAGATGTTTTATTCAATAAAAGAGTTGGTTGAGCAAGCTGATTTAGACTTTAATGGCAATGTCGCTGAATTAATGATTGCGACCGAGTATGAATTGACAGGTCGGGAAAGAGACGAAGTTTTACGCCTGATGGGCCGAAATCTTGAGGTGATGAAAGCTTCGGTTTTACTTGGGCTTGATGAGAGTAAATCTCGCAGTGGATTGACTGGTGGAGACGCAGCCAAACTGCACCACTATATCCAGTCAGGGAAGGCCTTGTCAGATCACACTGTGCTGACTGCTGCAAAAAATGCCATTGCAGTCAATGAGCACAACGCTAAAATGGGGCTGGTTTGTGCAACTCCTACGGCTGGTAGTGCCGGCTGCTTGCCAGCCGTGCTTACATCAGCGATTGAAAAATTAGATTTGACAGAGGAGCAGCAATTAGAATTTTTGCTGGCTGCTGGCGCTTTTGGCTTGGTTATTGCCAATAACGCTTCTATTTCCGGTGCAGAAGGAGGCTGTCAAGCCGAGGTTGGCTCCGCTTCTGCGATGAGTGCAGCTGCTTTGGTTCTGGCTGCTGGTGGCTCTGCTTTTCAGGCGAGTCAAGCTATCTGTTTTGTCATCAAAAATATGCTGGGCTTGATTTGCGATCCTGTGGCTGGTCTGGTAGAAGTACCTTGTGTTAAAAGAAATGCTATGGGAGCCAGCTATGCCTTCATCGCAGCGGACATGGCTCTGGCCGGAATCGAGTCCAAAATCCCTGTTGACGAAGTCATTGATGCTATGTACCAGGTCGGCTCTAGCCTGCCTACTGCCTTCAGGGAAACAGCTGAAGGAGGGCTAGCTACAACTCCTACAGGCCGCAGACTTTCAAAAGAAATTTTTGGAGAATAAATAGTATCTTTGAGTAAGAAAAAATGACTAAAGATTTTTAGTCATTTTTTCTTATTTTAGTAAGCCCAAGCAGATAGTCCTTGTGCACTGTAAGCACGGTAAGCTGCTTGAATTTGATCTTCAACAGTTGCAGTAGATCCCCAACCTGGCATTGTTTGGAAAAGACCACTTGCTCCTGATGGGTTGTAAGCATCGACTTGTCCGTTAGATTCACGAGCAATAATATTTTCCCATGTAGATGCAGACACTCCTGTCATTTCAGCCATACGAGCAGCTGCGTAAGAACCTACAGCACCTGGAGTATTACCATTTGCGAGTACGACATCTGATGAATAGGCAGAGTAGTCTGAAGTTGCAGTAACTGCAGGAGTTTCTGTCGTTACTGGAGTTTCCGTAGCTACTGGGGCAGCTGGAGTTACTGGAGCTGGGACTGCTGGTGTCGCTGGTGAGACAGCAGGTGCTGATGTTGTTTGTTTTGCAACATCTTTCAAATCACCTAATTCCAAAACTTGTCCAGTCATGATAAAATCTGGATTTGAAATTTTGTTTAATTCTACCAAACGTTCAACAGTTGTTTTTTTACTTTCAGCGATTTCTGATAGGGTATCTCCAGCTTTTACTGTATAAGATTCAGCACTAGCAACAATAGTTGATGCAAATAGTGTTGCTGTAGCAATCGTTCCTGCTAGAGTCAATTTTTTCACTTTCATACTCATTTTAAAAGTTTTCTCCTTTAGTTATAATACTATCATACACATTAAATATTACTAAAAGATTACATTTTAAGTACGAATATTACAAAAATATTGAGATTTACACATAAAAATATTATTTTAAAAGGATTTTTAGTGTATTTCATTAGATCTCTAACAAAAATATTGCTATCAAACTTATACTATTCTTTATTTTTTCAAGAAAAAGAGTAAGATACCGATCAGGAAAATAGAGAGAATAGCCAGATTGTCAATCATTTTCCAAGAAAGTTGTCGATAGCGGCTTCTTCCTTCACCACCACTATAGCCACGCGCTTCCATTGCGATAGCTAAGGCGTCTGCCCGTTTGAAACTAGAAGCAAATAAGGGAATTAAGATTGGAATGATTGATTTGACCTTTTGAACAATCGTTCCTTCGCCAAAATCAACTCCTCGAGCCCTCTGAGCGTTCATAATTCTCGTAGTGTCATCCATTAAAGTTGGTACGAAACGCAGGCTCATAGAAAGCATGAGGCCAATTTCATGCGTAGGAACTTTAAAGACTTTGAGTGGTTTCAGTAGAGCTTCCACTGCATCTGAAAGGCTAAGTGGTGTTGTGGTTAAGGTCAGAAGGGTTGAGAAAAAGATAATCAAAACAAAACGGCTAAAGATAATCCCCGCTTGAGAAAGACCAAATTCCGTAATTTTAATAAAACCAAACTGGAAAAGTACCTTGCCTCCCCCCGTCAGAAATAACTGGAAGAGGGTGGTAAAGGCAATGATGAAAACCATGGATTGAATGCCCTTTAGGAAGAATGTCAAAGGAACTTTTGAGAGAAAAATCAGAGTAAAAACGAAAACAAATAGCAGCAAATTAGTGATGAGATTGTTGGCCCAGAAAATTAATAAAATAAAGAAGAACATGGCCACCAATTTACTGCGCGGATCCAATCGATGGATGACTGAATTTCCTGGGATATACCGTCCTAAAATCAATTTATCCATGCATCATCTCCTTAAATTCCTCAATCGTAATTGGATAATGAGAAAATTTTATTCCTTTTTCAGCTAATTCTTGGGCAAATTTCGTGATTTTCGGAACTCCTAGCTGAATCTTTTCCATAAAATCGACATCTTGAAAAACCTGAGCAGGCTGACCGCTTTTGACGACGCAGCCCTTCTCTAACACATAGACCGTATCGGCAAAATTAGCAACATCATCCATTAAATGGGTTACAAGAACAATGGTCATTCCAGCTTGATGCAGTTTCTTAAAGAGTTCCATCAATTCCTTGCGCCCTGCTGGATCAAGTCCAGCTGTTGGCTCATCCAGAACCAAGATATCAGGCTCCATTGCTAGGATTCCGGCAATGGCGACCCTTCTCATCTGACCGCCAGAAAGTTCAAAAGGACTGCGGCTAAGCAATTCTTCAGAAATGCCAACAAGGCTTAATTTTTCACGCGCTAAAGCCTCGGCTTCTTCTTTAGAGACACCAAAATTTTGCGGACCAAAGGCCACATCTTTCAAAACAGTCTCATCAAAAACCTGACTTTCAGCAAACTGAAACACCAAACCAACCTGTTTACGAACTTGTTTAATGTCCTTGTTAACGGAATTTGAAGTGATGGTGACATGATTGACTTGCACGCTGCCCTCGCTAGGGGTCAGCAAGCCATTCAAGAGCTGTAAAATGGTTGATTTTCCGCTGCCAGTGTGTCCAATCAAAGCCGTATAGCTACCATCTTTAATTTCCAAATCAACTTCAAAAAGCGCTGGACCCTCAAATGGAGTTCCAGCCTGATAGGTATAACTGACTTTATTTAGAGTAATTCCCATAATTGTTCCTGCAATTCTTTTTCAGTTAAATAGGTTTCTGGCAGAGTGAGCCCAGTTTGAATCATGGCAGATTTGACCTGGTTGACAAAGGGTTGATCTAAGCCTAAGTCTTCCAAATCAGGTCTAGAAAAGAGTTCTCTCGGTGTAGCAGTTGACTCAACCTGACCATTTTTCATAACAAGTACACGGTCACTCAGCGAAATCTCGTCCAAATCGTGAGTAATGGAGATGACTGTTAAATGATTCTTATCTTTAATTTCCTTGACAGTCCGAATCAATTCCAGTCGTCCTTCTGGGTCTAACATACTTGTTGCTTCATCCAAGATGATAATATCTGGCTGGAGCGCGACTACGCCAGCAATAGCGACTCTTTGCTTCTGCCCGCCAGAAAGTCGAGCAGGTTCTCTCTCTTTAAAATTCTGCATGCCGACTAGCTCCAGCGCCTCATGGACACGTTTCACCATCATGGGATAATCCATGCCTTGATTTTCCAGACCAAATGCAACGTCATCCTCAACAGTCGCCCCAACAAACTGATTATCAGGATTCTGAAAGACCATGCCGATTTGGCGACGTTTTTCCCAAACATTATCAGCCGTCAATTTATCTCCAGAAATAATAATATCGCCACTCTCGGCCTCCAAAAGACCGTCAATCAAACGAACAGTAGTCGATTTTCCGCTACCATTGTGACCGACAATAGACAACCATTCTCCTTGTTTCACGTGAAACGATACGTCTTTTAAAATATAATCTTCAGAGGTATGGTCATAACGATAACTAAGATTTTTTACTTCAATGATATTTTCCATATTATTTAAATGTATCTTTAAAGAGATAGGCACTGCCCTTGAAATAACCATAGCCAGAATAAATAGTGAAAATCAGGGCTATGTAAAGGAGAATCTGACCGAGTAACGTCCAATGGAGCAGAAGAAAGAGGATGGCAAACATCTGCGTGAAAGTCTTGATCTTGCCTGGCATAGCGGCCGCTAGAACTGTTCCGCCAGTTTCGACTAGGAGAAGTCTCAAACCAGTGACGGCCAGCTCTCGGCAAATAATGATAGCTACCACCCAAGCAGGAGCCATTTTCATTTCAATCAGCATGATAAAAGCGGACATAACCAGCAATTTATCGGCCATGGGATCAGCAAATTTTCCAAAATTGGTCACGACCTGCCACTTGCGCGCCAGATAGCCATCAAGGTAGTCTGTGATGCTGGCAAGGGCGAAAATGATTCCAGCTAGGATATGCATGGCTGGCGAATGCCCAAAAGTCAAAATCAAAATAAAGATTGGAATTAAGGCAATTCTGGCAAGGGTTAAAGCGTTGGGAATATTTTCTTTTTTCATCATTCTTCCTTTAAGATTCAATTGTAAGGGTAATTATAGCACTGTCGCTGGTCAAGGTAGATAGGTCTATTTTCTGATTGCCGACAGTGACAGTGACGCCTTTTACAACTCCTAAGGTAATTGTATAAGTGGTATTGGGAGAGAGTGTCACTGTTTGGTTTGATTGGGTTGGAGTAAGGGTTGTACCTGCTGCCAAGTCTGTATTTGTCACACTAATCCAGCTTGAGGTGTTGCTTGCTGAGATTGTTAACTGAGTAGTTTGCGACTCACCGCGATATTTTGCAGTTAAATAGTTTCCTTCTCCAGTGACTTCCAGCTTTTCTTTTGTTGAGCTAGAGTCTGTGGTGGAGGTCTCAGGTGGAGTTGAACGATCTTCGAGACTTGAGCTAGAGCCGAGGCTGTAACTATCGGAGCTGCTAAACTGCGGAGTAGTTATATTTGCATATTGCCAAACATAATAGGTGACAAAAATAATGATAGACAAGGCAACTACTAGGAAATAAAAGAGCGGAAGCGAGAAAGAACGATTTTTATATTTTCTACTTCGAAATTCTTCGTTTTCAGCTAATTCAATTTCGTCATAAACGACAGTATTATCTGTGTCGTAGGCCTCTAAAAGAATTGTCTCGTCTAAATCCAAGGCCCAAGCATATTTTCGTAGCAGGCTACGGACGTAAAAGGTATTCGGAAATTTTTCGTATTGATTGTTTTCAAGAGCCTTTAGGTAGTCAGTTTTTATATCTGTTTTTTTGGCTGCATCTGCTAAAGTAAGTTTTTGATTTACTCGAGCAAGTCTGAGTACCTCTCCTATCGTTTTTTTTCTCATAGGGATAGTCCTTTTCTCTTAGACATTATTCTAACAAAATTTTGAAATAAACTCGGAACTATTTTGGGAAAATAGTAAAATCTGTCATATCACACTGGTCAATAAAGCGACATCCGACTTTTAAGACGTCATTTAGAGTGATATCCTGTAAAATCTTAGGTAAATCAAAAAGATTTTCACCTTTTAAATGCGGTTCATACTGGGTTGCCATGTATTCAAGAGAATTTAGACCGTGCAGAAGATCTCCAAACATTTCACTTTTAATGGTGTCTAGATGTGTTTCTGTGACATCTGGATCTTGAGCAAACTTCCGAATGGCTGAGCGGAATTGATGAGAAATCCCTACTGGTTCCTGCGTGTCCATAGTTAGGATGACAAAGTGGAAATCCTTTTCCACCTCTACTTCAAGAGTGAGCGAATTGTCAATCTTGCCATTTTCATACAGGGTCTGGAAACGCTTGGAAGTCCAACCAAACATCATGGCAAAAAGTAGTTTCAGGGCAATTTTATAGCGATAAAGCTCCGTATCCTGTATCGCATCTTTGCCACGAATACCGATCGCCAACTTAGGACTGGCAACTTCCATCCGACTAGTAGAGGTTGGAATTACTGTCTGTAAGATGAGAGGCTCTTTTTCAATCGTTTCAGTTAATAATTGAGGCGATAAGGTCTTTTGTGTTTGGACAATGTCTTCAAAAGTGGACTCCAAATCAAAATTACCAATGATAAATAAAGTCATATTGGACGGACGGTAGAAAAGCTCAAAGTTCTCTGTCAGATCTTCCATAGTAATATCCATGATTGACTCTGTCGTTCCGGCGATATCTTCTGCTAGTGGAGTTTGAGGATAGAGATTACTCAAAGCACCAAAGAAGAGCCGATAATCTGGATCGTCTTGGTACATCTCGATTTCTTGCTGGATAATTCCTTGCTCACGCTGAACAGATGCTTCTGAAAAATTAGCTTGGGAAACGAGTTCCTGCAACAGCTTTAGATTTTCTGCTACACAGTTTGTCGTAGAAAACAGATAGCTGGTTCGTGTAAAGCTTGTAAAGGCATTACTTTCTGCGCCAAACTTGGTAAATTCCTGCAGCAAATCCTCGCCGTTTTCACGCTCGAATAATTTGTGCTCCAAAAAATGCGCAATCCCTGCTGGATAATGAGAAACTTGCTTTGTTTCACGTGAAACAACCTTAGTATCAACAGAGCCAAAATGGGTTGAGATGATGCCGTAGGTTTCATTAAAATCATTTTTAGGGAGTAGGTAAACCTGCAATCCATTTGCTAGCACCGCCCGATAGATGCTTTCTCCCACGGCTATATAATTGATTTTTTCTAGACCTGGATTCTGCATTATTTCCCTTCCATAAAGTAAATCGCCTGTAATTTCAACTGTTGGGCTGCCTCTATAAGATCAGCTTTGCTGACATTTTCTAATGCTTTCAGCCAAGCCTCTAGTGACAGAAATTTTTTCCCTAGAACAGAGGACATGTAAGCACGCTCAATTAAGGTGTTTTGTCGATCCTGAGCCAGAAGGATCGAATTTTTTAGCATATTCTTGGTTTGTTCAAGTTCCTCATCTGTGAAATGGCCCCGCTTCAAATCTAGAATTTGGCGGTTGATTAAAGCTATGGTCTTTGTCCGATTTGCTCGGTCAATTCCAGCATAGATTCGCATCAAACCAGAAAAAATATCAAAATTGCTAGAAATGGTGTAGGCCAAACTCTCTTTTTCCCGAACATTGACAAAGAGTTTGGAGTGGGCAAATCCTCCTAATAAGCCATTCAAAACAATCAGTGGTAAGTGGCTGCGATCCCCATATTGACTAGAAAAATGGTAGGCCAGTTCAACAATCGACTGATTTACATCTCGCTGCTCCAGCTTTTCTCTAGTTATATTTGAATAGTTTTGTTGGTAGCTAAGCTGTAAAGGCTGCTCTCGTTCAGAAAACTGGAATTCTTGGATTTTCTCACGGACAGCAATCTCATTAAAATCACCGATGAAGAAAAAATCAATTTGATCCTGATTTAGCATTTGCTGAAAAGCAGCAAAACTAGTTTCAGCTGTTTCTTTTTCTACTAGCTCGATTGTTCCCACGCGTGGAATCCGCATTTCTGGTAAATCGTAAAATAAATTATTTAACTCTCTGTGAGCATGGTAGAAATGATTCTCAATTTCAGCTTCCAAGTCTGTTAAAACATTTCTCTTTTCAATTTCAAAGGTTTTAGTATCAAAAGCCTTTCCATTTGACAGAGGAAAAAAGAAACTAGCCTTCAAAAAATCTAGCATTTCATCTGCCAACACATTTTTTCGGCTCAAAAATTGATCCCGCACGAAAGAAAGATTGATATCCAGATAATGCACTAATCCCCGTCGTGAAAGGCTTGTCGAGTAATTAGCACCGTATAAATTCGCTAATTTTTCTCGAAAGGCTTGCGATGTTGGATAAAGAGCATTTGAAGTCTCTAGCATACTGGCCGTAAGAACCCGCCCAGCTATTGTTTTTTCAGACATAGGAGCTGAAAATCGCACTTTAATTTTATTAGTTTTAAATTTTTCTGATTGAATGAAGTGAAGATGTACTCCTTTTATGATTTCCATTGCGCTCCTCATACCGAATAATATAGACTTCTATTATAACATGAAATGCTGTTTAATGCTTTGTAAGGAACGGCATTTTTAGTGATTAAAGCGTTTTCTGTTTTTCTAGTAAAACTTGTCCTTGAATGAGGCTACCACGGAACAGTTTCTGCTTAAATTATGATATAATGACAAGGGTTGAGGTGAAATATGGAATATAAATTATTTGACGAATACATTACTCTACAGGCTCTCTTAAAAGAAGTCGGTATCATCCAAAGTGGCGGAGCAATCAAGTCCTTTTTAGCAGATAATCAGGTCTTTTTTAACGGCGAACTAGAAAATAGACGAGGAAAAAAACTTAGAATTGGAGATGTCGTCTCTCTCCCAGACCAAGAACTGGAGATTGTCCTCCTTGCCCCAAGTCAGGAGGAGATCCTTGAACATCAAGAGGAGCAAGTAGAGAAAAAAAGAGTGACAGACTTAGTTAAAGCCATGAATAAGGACTTGAAAAAATCTCAACCATCAAAAAAAGAACAGAAGAAAAGAAAGCCCGAGCAGAGAAGCAAAAAAGCACCTGTTCGCTTTCCAGGAACCTAAGCCATGTGGTTAAAAACACTGAAAATTAAACATTTTCGTAATTACCAAGCTGCAGAGGTTAATTTTGATCCTGGCCTTAATATCTTTCTGGGGCAAAATGCACAGGGGAAAACCAATATTCTAGAAGCCATCTATTTTTTAGCCCTTACTCGCAGTCACCGAACCCGAACCGATAAGGATTTGATTCATTTTCAAGAGAAAAATCTTCAAATTTCAGGAATCATTGAAAAAACAACGGGTAAAATCCCACTTGACATCGAGTTGACACCAAAGGGGAGAATCACCAAGATAAATCATTTAAAACAAGGGAAATTATCAGATTATATAGGGGTTGTCAATGTTGTCTTGTTTGCTCCAGAAGATTTACAGCTCATTAAAGGCGCCCCTGCTTTACGCCGAAAATTTATTGATATTGAGCTTGGGCAAATCAAGCCCATCTACCTTGCTGACTTATCTAGCTACAATCATGTGCTCAAGCAAAGAAATGCTTATCTTAAGTCCAATGATAAGATAGATGAAACCTTTCTCTCTGTTTTAGATGAGCAACTGATTGATTTTGGTTGTCGTGTCATGCAACATCGCTTAGAATTTATTGAAAAGCTGGAAGGTTTTGCTCAGGAAAGCCATAGCGATATTTCTCAAGGGAAAGAGAAATTGACAATCAAGTACTTATCCTCTGTTCCGTTTTCATGCCTCGAAGACTTGGAAGCTTCTTTTCGAGCAGCCTTATCAGAAAGTCGTAGACGTGATCTTTTCAAAAAAAATACAGGTGTCGGACCTCACCGAGACGATATCAACTTTTTTATCAATGATATGGAAGCTGGATTTGGTAGCCAAGGCCAACATCGTAGCCTTGTCCTATCTATTAAATTAGCTGAAATTAAACTCATCGAAAATCTTACGAAAGATACTCCTATATTATTGCTTGACGATGTAATGAGCGAACTTGACAACATGCGTCAATTAAAATTACTAGAAACTATCTCTCAAAACATCCAGACATTCATTACGACAACCAGCTTAGATCACTTACAAAATCTACCAGATGATATCAATATTTTTCAGATAAGTCAGGGTGTAATAAAGAAAGAAGAGAACCTTAATTTTACAAATGAGTAAAATAGTTGTAAATTTGATTTACAACTTTGTAAACTAAAAAAACAACCTTGTCAAGGAGTTGACAAGGTTGTTTTTCTTTATAATTTTATTGGACAGAGTAGTTTGGAGCTTCATTAGTGATTTGTACATCGTGAGGGTGACTTTCTTTCAAACCAGCACCACTCATCTCAATAAATTGAGCATTTTCATGAAGTTCTTGCAGATTAGCTGCACCGACATATCCCATACCAGAACGGATCCCGCCCAACATTTGGAAGACGATATCTGCAGCCGCTCCTTTATAAGCTACACGCCCTTCAATTCCTTCTGGAACTAGCTTATTAGCTTCATTGACAGAACCTTGGAAGTAGCGATCGCTGGAGCCTTTCTTCATAGCTGCGATAGAGCCCATTCCACGATAAGTTTTAAATTTACGTCCTTGGAAGATTTCAGTTTCACCTGGTGCTTCGTCTGTTCCAGCAAACATGGAGCCAAGCATAACTGCATTTCCACCTGCAGCAAGAGCCTTGACGATATCACCTGAATACTTGATTCCTCCATCAGCAATGATGGTTTTTCCATACTCACGCGCAACTGCAGCTGCATCGTAGATTGCTGTGACTTGTGGGACACCGACACCAGCAATGACACGAGTTGTACAGATAGAACCTGGTCCGATTCCGACCTTAACCACATCAACACCTGCTTCATAAAGAGCGCGTGCTCCTTCAGCAGTTGCAATATTTCCAGCAATCAAGGTGCGGTCTGGGAAGTGTGCACGAATTTCAGCAATTTTACGTAGAACGCCAGCTGAATGACCGTGTGCTGTATCAATAACAATGGCATCTGCTCCTGCTTCAAAGAGGGCCTCTGCACGTTCAAATGTATCTGAAGTGACACCTACCGCACCAGCAACTAGCAGACGACCAAATTCATCTTTTGCTGCATTTGGAAATTCAATCACTTTTTCAATATCTTTAATGGTGATGAGGCCAGAAAGGCGACCGTTTTCATCTACTAAAGGTAGTTTTTCAATCCGGTGTTCTTGCAGAATTCTTTCAGCTGTTGCCAGATCAGTTCCGACTGGAGCTGTAACAAGATTTTCACTGGTCATGTGGTTGGAAATTGGTTGATTATAATCTGAAATAAAGCGTAAATCACGGTTAGTCAAGATACCGACTAATTTACGATTTTCCATCGTTTCAACCACTGGCACACCACTGATGCGGTATCGACCCATCAATTCATCTGCTTCAGCAATCGTATGATTAGGAGTAAGGAAGAATGGATCGATAATGACACCATTTTCAGAACGTTTTACCTTACGAACCTCATCAGCTTGCTGTGCAATAGACATATTTTTGTGGATGACACCTAGACCGCCGGCACGGGCAATGGCAATCGCCATTTGACTTTCGGTAACTGTATCCATAGCCGCAGTAATAATTGGGATATTTAATTTTAAATTCTCAGCAAGTTTTGTACTTAAATCAGCATCGTTTGGCAACACGTGACTTTCAGCTGGAATAAGCAATACGTCATCAAAGGTAAAACCTTTTTTCAAAAATTTAGTGTCCCAGTTAGACATCCACAGTTTCCTCTTTTCTTATATATTGAGCAGGGCTCGTCTTTTTATTGTTAATATCATACCATTCTATAGGCATTTGTCAATGATTATTATGCAAAAATTAAAAACCATCTCTTTTTCAGGCAAAAGACGATGGTTTTTGATGTAATCTGCTATTATTGTTCGTTATTTAAAGTAATTAATTCCCATTGCATTTTTGACTTCTGACAGGGTTTGTCCAGCAACTTGTCGAGCACGATCACTGCCTTCTTTTAGCATGTCATAGACTTGGCCCATGTCTTTTGCAAATTCGAGACGACGCTCTCTGATTGGTCCTAATTCCCGCTCTAAAATATCCAGGAGATAGCGTTTAGTTTTGACATCACCCAGACCACCACGTTGGTAGTGTTCTTTCATAGCCGCAATTTCAGCAGCATCTTCTGGTCGACCAAAAACATCCAGATAATGGAATACCATATTACCTTCGATTTTTCCTGGATCTTCAACTTTGATGTGGTCGGGATCGGTGTACATACTCATGACCTTTTTCTTGAGTGTATCCATGTCATCCGCTAGATAAATCCCATTGTTTAATGATTTTGACATTTTAGCATTACCATCAAGCCCTGGTAAACGCCCAGCTGCTTCATTTTCTGGATAAATTCCTTCAGGCTCCACCAAAACCTCACAGCTATAGGCATGATTGAAAGAACGAACAATTTCACGTGTCTGCTCAATCATTGGTTTTTGATCATTTCCGACAGGTACATAATTTGCCTTAAAGGCTGTAATGTCAGCAGCTTGAGAGATAGGATAAACCAAAAATCCAGTCGGGATACTTTCTCCAAAACCTTTCTGAGTAATTTCTGTCTTGACAGTCGGATTGCGCTCTAAACGAGCTAAAGACACCAAATTCATGTAGTACATTGACAGCTCTGCCAATTCTGGAATTTGACTTTGGATGAAAATAGTTGCTTTTTTTGGATCAAGTCCAGCTGCTAGATAGTCTAAGGCTACATTGCCAATTGATTCTACAATTGTTTGTGGATCTTTTGCATGGTCTGTCAGAGCTTGTTGATCCGCCAGAAAAACAAACATCTCATACTTGTCTTGATTTTGTAAAAGGACACGGTTACGTAGACTTCCGACATAATGACCAATATGTAATTTTCCAGTCGGACGGTCTCCGGTTAAAATAATGGGTTTTGTCATTGCTTGCTCCTCAGTTAGTATTGCTCTCATTATATCATTTTCAAAGAAAATTCGGAAGAAGCTAGAAGAAAAAAGAAGAAACGCAGCTCAAAAAAACAACTAATTGACACTATGTTTACAGCATCTTTACAAAATTGACAGCATATTTATCTCTTAAAATAGTTTTTTATCCCATAATAATTTGAAAAAAGAAGAATTTTCTAGTAAAATGGAGGAGATCACATATATAGGAGAAAATCATTGCTTACAGTATCTGATGTGTCACTGCGTTTCAGTGATCGAAAATTATTTGATGAAGTAAATATTAAATTTACAGAAGGAAATACCTATGGTTTGATTGGAGCTAATGGTGCAGGTAAGTCTACCTTCTTGAAGATTTTAGCTGGGGATATCGAGCCAACGACAGGCCATATTTCTTTAGGGCCAGATGAGCGACTTTCTGTTTTGCGTCAAAATCACTTTGACTATGAGGATGAGCGAGCCATTGATGTTGTTATCATGGGAAACGAGCACCTTTACAGCATTATGAAAGAAAAAGATGCCATCTATATGAAGCCTGACTTTTCTGACGAGGATGGGGTTCGAGCGGCTGAGCTGGAAGGTGAATTTGCTGAGTTGGGTGGCTGGGAAGCTGAAAGCGAAGCTTCTCAATTGCTACAAAATCTCAATATTCCAGAAGAATTGCATTATCAAAATATGAGTGAATTGACGAACGGAGACAAGGTCAAGGTTCTTCTTGCCAAGGCTCTTTTTGGTAAACCTGATGTCTTGCTTCTAGACGAGCCGACCAATGGTTTGGATATCCAGTCTATTACTTGGTTGGAAGATTTCTTGATTGATTTTGAAAATACAGTTATTGTCGTATCCCACGACCGTCACTTCTTAAATAAAGTTTGTACGCATATGGCTGACCTTGATTTTGGTAAGATCAAACTTTATGTCGGAAACTATGATTTCTGGAAAGAATCAAGTGAATTGGCAGCTAAGTTGCTCGCTGACCGAAATGCTAAGGCGGAAGAAAAAATCAAGCAATTGCAAGAGTTTGTGGCTCGCTTCTCAGCCAATGCTTCTAAGTCTAAACAGGCAACCTCTCGTAAAAAGATGCTGGATAAGATCGAATTGGAAGAAATTGTTCCGTCAAGTCGGAAATATCCATTTATCAGCTTTAAAGCAGAACGTGAAATCGGGAACGATCTCTTGACAGTAGAAAATCTTTCTGTCAAGATTGATGGCGAGACTATTCTTGACAATATCAGCTTTATCCTGCGTCCTGGCGATAAGACAGCTTTGATTGGACAAAATGATATCCAGACAACTGCCTTGATTCGTGCCTTGATGGGAGATATCGACTATGAAGGAACTGTCAAGTGGGGCGTCACAACCAGTCGTTCTTATTTGCCAAAAGATAATTCTCGCGACTTTGCGGGCGGTGAATCTATTCTTGATTGGCTCCGTCAATTTGCGAGCAAGGAAGAGGATGATAATACCTTCCTTCGCGGTTTCTTGGGTCGGATGCTCTTCTCTGGCGATGAAGTTAACAAGTCTGTCAACGTCTTGTCAGGTGGAGAAAAAGTTCGGGTTATGCTGTCTAAACTGATGCTTCTTAAGTCAAATGTTTTGGTCTTGGACGATCCCACCAATCACTTGGATTTGGAATCTATTTCTAGTCTTAATGATGGTTTGAAGAACTTTAAAGAGTCGATCATTTTTGCCAGCCATGACCATGAGTTTATTCAAACCTTGGCCAACCATATCATCGTTCTCTCAAAAAATGGTGTGATTGACCGCATTGACGAAACTTATGATGAATTTTTGGAAAATCAAGAAGTTCAGGCAAAAGTCAAAGAACTTTGGAAAGATTAATAAGTTGTCAACATAAGTTGACAGAAGTTTACAGAGGCATGAAACAACGTTTCGGCCTCTTTCTCTATAAGAAACATGGAAAAAATCAGATATTTTTTTAAGAAAAATTGGCTTTATTTAGCTTCCTTCACCTTACCTTTTCTCATTATGTGTTTTGTTTATCTGAGTCAAGGTATTTACTGGGGAAGCGGTACCTCGCCGTTACTTGGAGACGGCTTCCATCAGTATGTCGTATTTGATACGACATTGAGGAATATCCTTCATGGAACGGATAGTCTTTTTTACACATTTTCAAGTGGATTAGGGCAAAATTTTTATGCTCTCTCCAGCTATTATCTAGGAAGTTTCCTTTCTCCCTTCCTCTATTTTTTCGATTTAAAATCAATGCCGGATGCAGTCTACTTGTTTACTCTTATCAAGTTTGGCTTGATTGGCTTGACAACTTGTATCAGTATTAAAGGGATATTTAAAAAAATTCCAGACACACTAATCTTGATTCTGTCAACTTCCTTTGCCTTGATGAGTTTCTCAGTCAGTCAACTAGAAATAAAAACTTGGTTAGATGTATTTATATTGGTGCCTCTTATCATCTTTGGTTTACACAAGTTGATGAATGGAGAAGGGAGAGTTTTATACTTTACAAGCTTGTCAATCCTCTTTATCCAGAATTATTATTTTGGTTACATGATGGCTCTGTTTTTAGTTCTTTGGTATCTTGTTCAGCTTTCTTGGGACTTTAAGGCCAGGATTCGGTCTTTTCCTGATTTTGCTATCGTGTCAATATTAGCAGGGCTTACTAGTCTAATTATGATTTTGCCGACTTATCTAGATCTGAGTTCACATGGTGAGACCTTGACAAAGGTTGAAGGCTTGTTTACTGAGAAAAGTTGGTATCTAGATATTTTTGCTAAAAATTTTATAGGAAGTTTTGATACAACTAAGTATGGCTCTATTCCTATGATTTATGTTGGTCTATTTCCTCTCATTTTAAGTATCTTATTTTTCACTATAAAAAGTATTAAGCTTCGTGTGAAACTGGCCTACATTTTCTTGATTGGCATTTTTACAGTGAGTTTTCGACTGCAGTATTTGGATTTACTCTGGCAGGGAATGCATGCGCCAAATATGTTTTTACATCGCTATTCTTGGCTTTTTTCTCTTCTTATCACTTTGATGGCTGCAGAAACGCTCAATCGTTTGGAGGAAGTTAAATGGTGGCAAGTATTCCTTAGCTTCCTGCTCATTTCTTTTGGTTTTCTAGCCACTTTATACTATAGTAAACGCTATGATTTTCTTGGTCCTGAAAATTACATTTTTACTTTAGAGTTTTTCTTTGCCTATCTCTTAATCAGCTTTGCTTTTATTCGTTGTCACGTTAGGCAGAGTATGTTTACACTATCTTTACTGTTTTTTGTGGTTTTTGAGCTCACCTTAAACTCTTATTATCAGGTCGATGGTATTGCTAAAGAATGGGTCTTTGCAAGTCGTTCTTCCTATTCGAAAAAGATGGATGAAATTGACAAACTTGTCAATTATAGTAAGAGGGAAAATAGAGATTTCTTTCGAACAGAGAGGCTTGATCCTCAGACTGGGAATGACAGTATGAAATTTAATTATAATGGAATTTCTCAATTTTCATCAGTCAGAAATACGCAAGCTAGCTCAACTTTAGATAAATTAGGATTTAAATCGGCAGGAACTAATCTCAATCTCCGCTATCAAAATAATACTATTTTGATGGATAGTATCTTTGCTGTAAGATATAACTTATCTGAAAGAGACCCACAGAAATTTGGTTTTTCTGCAGAGAAGACTGAGCGGTCAATGACACTGTATGAGAACAATTATACTTTGGGCTTGGCTTTCTTAACCAATGATGTTTACAAAGATGTCAAGTTTACAAATTTAACGCTTGACAATCAAACAGCCTTTTTAAATCAATTATCAGGTTTGAAGCATAAATATTATGAGCGGATTTCTATAGTTGGTAATGAGGAAGAAACTGAAGGGAAAGTAACTGCAAGCATTGAAAATGATGCTCAGTTAAGCTATGCTAGCATTACTTACACAATTGAGGTGCCTGCAGGTAGTCAAGTCTATGTCAACCTTGCAGATCTTGATTTTTCAAACGATAATCAAATGGATGTCAATATCACTGTAAATGGAATCACGAATCGTTACTCAACTCATAATGTTTTTCCATTTTTGAATATTGGTTATTTTAAGGAAGCACAGACGGTTTCTATCCAATTTTCTTTTCCAGAGAATCGGACTGTGTCTTTTAACCAGCCAGAATTTTTCTCTGTGGATGTGAATAAATATCAGCAGTTAATAAGTAAATTGAAAGAACAAGAAGTTTCTGTGACGACAAAATCCAATACGGTAACGGTTGATTATCAAGCGGATAGAAATAGTTCTCTCTTTTTCACCATTCCTTATGACAGAGGCTGGACGGCTAGTGTAGGTGGCAAGAAGGTACCGTTAAAACGTGCGCAGAATGGTTTTATGAAACTTGATGTGAGCAGAGGAGCAGGCAGAGTTACCCTATCATTTGTTCCAAGGGGATTAAAGGAAGGAACAGCAGCCTTCATTTTAGGTATAGTTTTATTTTTCTTCTACGATATAGTTCGATTTAAATGGAGCAAAAAACATAGAAATAGCTCGGGATAGCCTTTAAACTATCAAAAAAATTCAAAATACATGTCTGTTTTTACAAGTTCTTCAATAGTCTGTAATATAATTCATCAAAGTAATAAGGTTCTGTAATACTTTTGCTTTAGGATAGATATATCACAGAAAAGGAGAATTCTAAACATGAATTTGTATTTTAAAAATAGAATGATGAAAGCAGGCTTACTCAGTTTGATGGCAGGAGCTGCTGTTTTGCTTCCTATTGTAGTCAATGCAGAAAGTTATACTGTCAAGTCAGGTGATACCTTGTCAGCGATTGCTGCTTCTCATCAGATGACTGTTGACAAGATTGCGCAAAAAAACAAGATTAGCAATATCGACCTGATTAGTATTGGTCAGGTTTTAGAGCTGGATGATGATGTGTCTGAGCAGATGACTGTTGAAAAATCAGATAAGGCTGAAGAAACAGTGGTAAGTCCAAGTTCTGGCTTGAGTGCTGAGGAGGCAGAGGCTAAGGAGTGGATTGCTCAAAAAGAATCCAGCGGCAGTTATACAGCGCAAAATGGGCAATACTATGGTCGCTATCAGTTGACTATCACCTATCTAAATGGAGATTTATCATCAGAAAATCAAGAGAAGACAGCGGATGCTTATGTAGCAGGTCGCTATGGCTCATGGTCGGCTGCTAAAAATTTCTGGTTAGCAAATGGCTGGTATTAAGATTTTAGGAAAAATTATATTTACAGGGATTGGAGTTTATATTCTAGTCCCTTTTTGTAATTACGAGTAAATTCTTGGTTAGAGTACATGGTTTCTATATCAAGATATTTACAACAATGTAAACCAAATTGACAACTTTAAAAGCTTATCAGATTGAGCAAAGGTTATTCGTTGTTCTCCTTGCTAAATCATGCTATAATAGACCGTGCTCAAGCGACCTTCAATCGTTGAAAGCACAGCACGACCTTCAATCGTGAAATAACGAAAAGATGGGAGAACACAATGAGTGATAACTCTAAGACTCGTGTCGTCGTTGGTATGAGCGGAGGTGTCGATTCATCAGTAACTGCTTTACTCTTGAAAGAGCAAGGTTACGATGTAATTGGCATCTTCATGAAAAACTGGGACGATACAGATGAATTTGGTGTCTGCACAGCCACAGAAGACTACAAGGATGTAGCAGCTGTTGCAGATCAGATTGGCATTCCTTACTACTCTGTCAACTTCGAGAAAGAGTACTGGGATCGCGTTTTTGAATACTTCTTAGCGGAATACCGCGCTGGTAGGACTCCGAACCCAGATGTTATGTGTAACAAGGAAATCAAGTTTAAAGCCTTCCTTGACTATGCCTTGACACTGGGAGCGGATTACGTGGCAACGGGTCATTATGCTCAGGTAAAGAGAGACCAAGATGGTCTAGTTCACATGTTACGTGGCAAGGATAACAATAAGGATCAGACCTACTTCTTGAGCCAGCTATCACAGGAACAATTGCAAAAGACCATGTTTCCTCTGGGGCATTTAGAAAAGCCAGAAGTTCGAGCGATTGCTGAAAGAGCCGGCTTAGCCACTGCTAAGAAAAAAGACTCAACTGGTATTTGCTTCATTGGTGAGAAGAATTTTAAAGAGTTTCTGAGTCAATATTTACCAGCCCGGCCTGGTCGCATGATGACAATGGATGGCCGAGATATGGGACAGCACGCAGGACTCATGTATTATACCATTGGCCAGCGGGGTGGTCTTGGAATTGGTGGTCAGCAGGGCGGTGACAACGAACCTTGGTTTGTGGTCGGAAAAGATCTTAGCCAAAATATTCTTTATGTTGGTCAAGGATTCTATCATGACCATTTAATGTCAACCAGCCTTGACGCTAGTCAGGTTCATTTCACAAAAGAAATGCCAGAAGAATTTACTATGGAATGTACAGCTAAGTTTCGCTACCGGCAGCCAGATTCTAAGGTGACAGTTACTGTAAAGGGTGACAAGGCTGTTGTCAACTTTTATCAACCACAAAGGGCAGTTACTCCAGGTCAAGCAGTCGTTTTCTATGATGGAGATGAGTGCTTAGGTGGTGGCTTGATTGACAGAGCTTATAAGAATGGTCAAGTCTTGCAGTACATTTAAGTAGCTACAAGAGGAACGAGAATGTTTCAATTTTTTAAGAAAAAGACTGTTAAGAAGGAGGAACTTGAAACTCTTTCTGACTATAAGAAGCAGTATTTGCATGAGAAAACGACAGAATCTATAGAGGCATTATTTAAGGTATTAAAGCAATCTAAGGTTTGGGTTCCTTTCAATGCTTATCTAATGGATGAGAGTGAAGGCCAAGAGGGTGCTCGCCTAAAACCCGATATTCTGCAGAAGGGAGATGATTATTTCTATCCCTCTTTCTCAAACGAGCAAGAGATTCCAAAAGAATACTATGATCGCTTTTCTTGGTTGCAACTGCCTGTCACAGATTGATTGTTTGCAGTTGAAGGCAGAGGGAGATTTTCATTAAGAGGGATTGTTCTGGATGCATTCTCTGAATCTGTCGAGATTGATAAAGAAGCTTTTGAAGCGATTCGCCAATCTTAGTTGCTTTAGATTGACAATTTCGCTCAATTTGCTACAATAAGATAAGCAATACCTATGATGGTCAAAGCTCATGGATGTTGCAGGCTTTTTGTCCTGCACTTCTAGAGACTTGGCCTTTTTTGGTGAAAAAATGAAGGAAAAAGAGATGACACACAATTTTACTGAAAGTTATGATATTGTCGTGATTGGAGCAGGCCATGCTGGAGTTGAGGCATCGCTGGCTGCTAGCCGCATGGGATGTAAAGTTTTGCTAGCAACTATAAATATTGAGATGCTGGCTTTTATGCCTTGTAATCCATCTATCGGAGGGTCTGCTAAAGGCATTGTTGTCCGTGAGGTAGACGCTTTGGGCGGCGAGATGGCCAAGAATATTGACAAGAGCTATATCCAGATGAAAATGCTCAATACTGGCAAAGGACCTGCAGTTCGTGCCCTTAGAGCGCAAGCGGATAAAGAGCTTTACTCCAAAGAAATGCGGAAGACTGTTGAAAATCAAGAAAATTTGACTTTGCGACAAACCATGATTAATGAAATCTTGGTAGAAGATGGTAAAGTAGTTGGGGTTAAGACAGCGACCCATCAGGAGTATGCGGCTAAAGCCGTCATTGTTACGACTGGAACAGCCTTGCGGGGAGAAATTATCATTGGTGATCTCAAGTATTCATCTGGTCCTAATCACAGTTTAGCAGCCATTCCTTTAGCAGATAACCTGAGGGATCTAGGTTTTGAAATTGGCCGTTTTAAAACCGGAACGCCTCCACGTGTTAAGGCATCGTCGATCAATTATGATGTAACCGAGATTCAGCCAGGAGACGAAAAAGCCAATCATTTTTCATACACCTCTCGTGATGAGGACTATGTGAAAGATCAAGTGCCTTGCTGGTTGACTTATACCAATGCAGAAAGTCATGAAATTATCCAAAATAACCTGCACCGTGCTCCTATGTTTTCAGGTATCGTTAAAGGAGTAGGGCCACGTTATTGTCCGTCTATTGAGGATAAGATCGTCCGTTTTGCGGATAAGGAACGCCACCAGCTTTTCTTAGAGCCTGAGGGTCGTGATACGGAAGAAGTTTATGTGCAAGGGCTGTCAACCAGTCTGCCAGAAGATGTACAGAAGGATTTGGTTCACTCTATCAAGGGGCTAGAAAATGCTGAGATGATGCGGACAGGTTATGCCATTGAGTACGATATGATTATGCCTCACCAGTTGCGGGCAACCTTAGAAACCAAGAAAATTTCAGGACTCTTTACAGCAGGCCAAACCAATGGAACTTCTGGTTATGAAGAAGCTGCAGGACAAGGGATTATCGCTGGGATTAATGCGGCCTTGAAGATCCAAGGGAAGCCAGAGTTGATCTTGAAGCGTAGTGATGGTTACATTGGAGTCATGATTGATGATTTGGTGACCAAGGGGACTGTAGAACCTTATCGCCTCTTGACTAGTCGAGCGGAATATCGTTTGATTCTCCGCCATGACAATGCTGATATGCGTTTGACAGAGATTGGCCGAGAAATTGGTTTGGTAGATGATGAGCGCTGGGCTCGTTTCGAGATTAAAAAGAATCAATTTGACAACGAGATGAAGCGATTGGAATCCATCAAGTTGAAACCCGTCAAGGAAACCAATGCTAAGATAGAAGCGCTTGGCTTTAAAGCTCTGACAGATGCAGTGACAGCCAAAGAATTTATGCGGCGACCGGAAGTGTCTTATCAAGATGTGGTTCAATTCATTGGTCCAGCGGCAGAAGAGTTGGATCAAAAGATTATCGAGCTAATTGAGACAGAGATTAAGTACGAAGGCTATATTTCTAAAGCTCTTGATCAGGTTGAGAAGATGAAACGCATGGAAGAAAAGCGGATTCCAGCAAATATTGACTGGGATGATATTGACTCCATTGCGACAGAAGCGCGGCAGAAGTTTAAGAAAATCAATCCAGAAACGATTGGTCAGGCAAGCCGTATTTCGGGTGTCAATCCAGCAGATATTTCTATTTTGATGGTTTACTTAGAAGGCAAGTCTAGAAGCATTTCTAAAAATAAAGCAAGATGATAAGCAATCGACGCACTGTCTTAATAGAGGGTGCGTTTTTTATATGGTTTACAATATTGTAAACGAAAGTTGATAAAAGAAACTCTTGATATAAAACATGGTTTACAAAAGTTGTCAACTATTGAAACTTTTATGTTTACAAAATTTACAGGATTTGAAAACGATTTACAAGTTCTTATCTGAAAAGAATCCGAGCGACTTGACTCTGTCTTGCTTTATAAGTGTCCAAGGACAGTGAAAACTCGCTTTTTTTAAGAAAATATGGTAAAATGGCGCAATAAGAGGTTTTTTAATGAAAAGAATTCGTTTTTCCCCGAGCTACTTTGCGATAGTGGGGTTTACTTCCTTTATCATATTAGCTATTTGTCTACGCCTTTTTGGTGATAGTTTGCCTATGCTGGTGTCTCTTTTCATAGTGCTGGTGCTCTTGGTTGGGCTATTTATTCAGCAGCAAAGAGTGACTGAATTGGACGAGCTTGAGCAGATTCGCTATGTCAATCATCAAGCAGAGGGAAGTTTAGCTTCTTTGTTGGATAAGATGCCAGTTGGTGTGATTAAAATCAATGAAAATAGTGGAGATGTAGACTGGTTCAATCCTTATGCTGAATTGATTTTTACAACGGATGATGGGGAGCTAAATAGTGATCTCCTGCAGGAAATTATCCAGCTTGCTGCTTCGAAATCGGGTAGCTATGCAACAGTAGGAGATAACCAGTATTCTGTTTACTTTGATTCAACTTCTAGTGTCCTGTACTTTTTTGATGCATCAAGTGAGTATGAAGCAACAGTTGGGCTCGTTACGACGCGACCAGTTATCGGGGTTGTCTCAGTTGATAATTATGATGATTTGGAAGATGCTGTATCAGATTCAGATATTAGTCATATCAATAGTTTTGTAGCTAACTTTGTAGCAGAGTTTTCTGAGCAATTTCATATGTTCTACCGTCGGGTGGGGATGGATCGTTATTATCTTTTCACGGATTATACGGTTTTGGAACAACTGATGGATAGTAAATTTTCGATCATTGATCAATTTCGGACAGAAGCCAAGAGTCGAAAACTTCCCCTGACGCTTAGTATGGGCTTTTCTTACGGGGATGGTAAGCATGATGAAATTGGTAAGATTGCCCTCCTTAATCTTAACCTAGCTGAGGTCCGGGGTGGTGACCAAGCGGTTGTCAAAGAGAATGATGAGACCAAGAATCCAGTTTACTTTGGTGGTGGAACGGCTGCATCTGTCAAACGTACACGTACGCGTACGAGGGCTATGATGGCAGCTATTTCAGATAAAATCAAGAGTGTAGATCAGGTTTTTGTGGTTGGTCATCGCAATCTTGATTTGGATGCCTTAGGCTCCGCAGTGGGTATGCAGCTTTTTGCTAGCAATATCATTGAGAAAGCCTATGTTGTGTATGATGACCAACAGATGGGCTCAGACATCTATCGCTCCATTCAAAAATTGACGTCGGAAGGCGCTGATTATCTTTTGTCGATTTCGGAAGCCATGAACCGAGTGACCAGTCGTTCGCTCTTGATAATGGTGGATCACTCGAAGCTGGCCTTAACGCTTTCAAGGGAATTATTTGACCGATTTAGTCAGACGATTGTGGTGGATCATCACCGCCGTGATGAGGATTTCCCTGAAAATGCAGTTATCGCCTATATCGAAAGTGGGGCCAGCAGTGCCAGCGAATTGGTAACGGAGCTGATTCAGTTTCAAAATTCCAAGAAGAATCGCCTGAATAAAATTCAAGCCAGCCTGCTTATGGCTGGGATTATGCTGGATACCAAGAAATTCACTTCCAGAGTGACCAGTCGAACCTTTGATGTAGCCAGTTATTTGCGTGCTCGGGGCAGTGATAGTGTCGTCATTCAGGATATTTCTTCGACGAATTTTGAAGAGTATCGAGCAGTCAATGAGCTGATTTTGACTGGTAAGAAGCTTTTACCAAATGTGATTGTAGCAGCAGGTCCTGAAAATGTCGGCTATGATACAGTTGTCATTAGTAAGGCGGCTGACACCATGCTTGCCATGTCGGGCATTGAAGCAACATTTGTAGTCAGCAAGAATACCGAAGGTTACGTATCCATTTCAGCTCGTA
Source organism: Streptococcus cristatus (assembly GCF_003943505.1). Classification (GTDB taxonomy): domain Bacteria; phylum Bacillota; class Bacilli; order Lactobacillales; family Streptococcaceae; genus Streptococcus; species Streptococcus cristatus_E. Next base: position 132,740 of record NZ_RJPS01000004.1, on the reverse strand, counting down.
GTCGCAGCAAGATCAATGTTCAGCGGATTATGGAGAAAATGGGTGGTGGCGGCCACTTTAATCTAGCAGCAGCGCAAGTCAGTGATCAAACGGTTGCTGAAGTCACTCAACGTCTAAATCAAGAGATTATGGATCAAGTGATGGATAATGAAGAATCACTAGAAAAGGAGAAATAAAATGAAAGTTATTTTTTTAGCAGATGTAAAGGGAAAAGGGAAAAAAGGGGAAATCAAGGAAGTACCTACTGGCTATGCTCAAAATTTCCTGATTAAGAAAAATCTGGCTAAGGAAGCCAATGCACAAGCTATCGGTGAGCTGAGAGGAAAGCAAAAATCTCAAGAAAAAGCCCACGCAGAAATGGTGGCAGAGGCTCAAGCTATCAAAGCTAAGTTGGAAGAAGAAGCAACAGTTGTTGCTTTTACAGAGAAAGTAGGACCAGACGGACGGACTTTCGGTTCGATTACTAACAAAAAAATTGCTGATGAACTACAAAAGCAATTTGGTCTAAAAATTGACAAACGGAATATCAAGGTTGATTCTCCCATTCGTTCGATTGGTTTGATTGATGTTCCTGTAAAGATTTACCAAGATGTGACAGGTGTGATTCGCCTGCGGGTTACGGAAGGGTAAAAAGAATTAAAGGAAGGATTCACCTATGGCAGAGATTGATGAGTTGCGAGCTCAGCCTCAAGATATTTTAGCAGAACAGTCTGTACTAGGGGCCATTTTCATCGATGAGAGCAAACTGGTCTTTGTCCGTGAATATATTGAGCCTGGGGATTTCTTTAAATATGCCCATCGTCTGATTTTTAAGGCCATGATTGACTTGGCGGATCGTGGGGATGCTATTGATGCGACCACCGTTCGCAATATTTTGGATAGCCAAGGAGACTTGCAGAATATTGGTGGCTTGAGCTATCTGGTGGAGGTCGTTAATTCTGTGCCGACTTCTGCCAATGCAGAGTACTATGCCAAGATCGTCTCTGAAAAAGCAATCTTGCGCCGGCTGATTTCGCGCTTGACAGAATCCATAAACCAAGCCTATGATGGGGAAAGACCATCCGAGGAAATCATTGCAGGAGCAGAAAAGGCTCTGATTGATGTCAGTGAAACGGCCAGCCGCAGTGGGTTTAAAAATATTCAAGATATTCTAAATCTTAATTTTGCTAATCTAGAAGCCCGTTCTCAGCAAACTACTGATATTACGGGGATTGCGACGGGTTATCGTGAGCTGGATAAGATGACGACGGGCTTGCACGAAGAAGAGTTAATCATCCTAGCTGCTCGTCCTGCGGTCGGAAAGACGGCCTTCGCCCTCAATATCGCTCAGAATATCGGGACTAAGCTTGATAAGACAGTGGCTATCTTCTCCCTAGAAATGGGGGCAGAGAGTCTGGTAGACCGGATGCTGGCTTCAGAAGGAGTGATTAATTCTCATTCTATCCGTACGGGGCAATTGACAGATGAAGAATGGCAAAAATATACCATTGCGACGGCAAATCTGGCCAATGCGAGTATCTATATTGATGACACGCCAGGGATTCGGATTACAGAGATTCGTTCGCGGGCTCGTAAGTTGTCTCAGGAGACAGGGAATCTTGGCCTGATTTTGATTGACTACTTGCAGTTGATTACAGGAACGGGTCGTGAAAACCGTCAGCAGGAAGTTTCGGAAATTTCCCGCCAGCTTAAGATTTTAGCGAAGGAGCTCAAGGTGCCGGTTATTGCTCTGAGTCAGCTCTCGCGTGGCGTGGAGCAGCGGCAGGATAAGCGCCCAGTACTATCAGATATTCGGGAGTCTGGGTCTATCGAGCAGGACGCGGATATCGTAGCCTTTCTTTACCGGGATGACTATTATGAGCGGGCTGGTGAGGAAGAGGAGGGCATTCCGAACAATAAGGTTGAAGTCATTATTGAGAAAAACCGGAGCGGAGCGCGTGGTACGGTTGAGCTAATTTTCCAAAAAGAATATAATAAATTTTCAAGTATTTCTAAAAGAGAGGATGTATAGTATGAGTGATGCATTTACAGATGTAGCAAAAATGAAGAAAATCAAGGAGGACATCAAGGCTCACGAGGGGCANATGGTAGAGATGACCTTNGAAAATGGCCGTAAGCGCCAAAAGAGNAAACAAGGTCGCTTGATTGAAGTTTATCCTTCTCTATTTATCGTTGAGTATGAAAATGAAGGAGGCCAACCAGGTGAAATTGCTAACACCTATGTGGAGTCCTATACTTACTCAGATATTTTGACAGAGAAAAATTTAATTCGCTATTTTGACTAAGAATAATAGGTGATTCCAGAACTTTGTATTGTTTCCTAGAGTTGGGCAAAACCCAACTTTGAGGAACAGTTCATTTCTGGGATTTTTCTTAACCTAAACATGCTATATTAGGGATAGTCAAGATAGGTTGGAATGGCAGATTTGCAGTGGCATGAGCTAGAATTTACGAAAGCTTCTATAAAAGGGAAAGAGCTGGTGAAGGAAATGATAAAAAACTTGGTTTTTGACTTAGGAAATGTCTTGATTGAATGGAATTCTGAGAAAATCTTGACCTCTTTTGAACCTGAGAAAGAGCGGCGACAGTTTCTTAGACAGGTCATTTTTGAGTCGGGTGTCTGGCATCAAACAGACAAGGGAGAGCTAAGCTTGAAAGAAGCTTGTGACGAAGTGCTAGCTCAGCTGGAAGATTCGTATCATTCTGCTGTTCAGAATATCTTATACAATTGGTATGAGGTTGTGGAGGTTTACAGTGGTTTACAGGAGCAGATTGGCTTATGGGCTGATCAAGGCTATCGCATTTACATCCTGTCAACTACTTGCGAGATTTTTTATCATATTGAAAAAGCTGGTTTGCTACCCATCTATCCACTACTGTCGGGCTATATTCTTTCCTCAGAAGTCGGGGTTGTCAAGCCAGAGCCAGAGATTTATCAAAAACTGCTGAAAAAGTACGAGATTGATCCGACAGAATCCGTTTTCATTGACGATATTCAGGCTAACTTGGATACGGCAGCTGAACTGGGTTTTGAAACCATCTTATCCATAAGTGAGTCAGAGAATATCAGGGCTATGGAGGCTTTGTTGGCTGCGAAAGGAGAGTTTGTCTGATTGATGATCGTTTGATTCACTTGTAGTTGAAAAGTAGTGAGTCCAAGCTCCAATCTTGACATTTGCTGATGATTGCGTTATCATAATCCTATATATGGGAGTCTGTGTACAGTCTGAGAGGAAGTGTAAGCTTCGACCGCATCTGATCTGGGTAATGCCAGCGTAGGGAATTGTATTTGTAAAGACCTTGTGGTTTTGCTAAAATGGGGATTATTCACCAATCTTTAGTTTACTAATGCGTGCAACACCTTTTCCATATTGGAGAAGGTGTTTTTGTATGGAAAGCAAGGTGTTTATAAAGGGAGCTCGCTGTCTTTTTGTTTAAAAACCAAGTTATTTTCTTGTGAATTTTAATCCTATCTGCATACATTATTCTCAGATGAAGCATGAAAGTAAGGAGGTGAAGAGATGAAAGCCAGTATCGCTTTACAAATTCTTCCTTTGTCACATGATGTGAATCGTTTGGCAGTCATAGAGGAAGTGATTGAGTTTTTGCAAAAACAGCCAGTGAGGATGGTCGTGACGCCTTTTGAGACCGTTTTAGAAGGGGAATGGGAGACTTTATTTCCTATTCTGCAGCAGGCGATTGAACTTGCAGGCACTCAGGCAGACAATGTTTTTGCGAATGTGAAAATAAACTATGGAAAGATTTTAAGTATTGATGAAAAACTTGAAAAATATCCTGCGGCAGCAGATTAGCCTTTTGGGTATGCTGGTAATTCTTGTCATCTGGCAGGTCATGGGCTGGCTCAAGCTCTTGCCCAAGTTTATCCTGCCGACGCCTCTGGAGATCGGTCAGGCCTTTATCAGAGATGCGGGCTTTCTAGCAAGTCATAGCTGGGCCACCTTAAAAGTAGCCTTGCTGGGTTTAGTCTTGGGTGTCATCTTGGCCTGTATACTAGCTGTGCTCATGGACAGCATGAGCTGGCTCAATGATCTGATCTATCCCATGATGGTCGTGGTGCAGACGATTCCGACCATTGCTTTGGCGCCAATTCTGGTTCTCTGGCTGGGGTATGGGATTTTGCCTAAGATTGTGCTCATTACTCTGACGACGACTTTTCCGATTATCGTCAGTATTCTGGATGGTTTTCGGCATTGTGATCGGGATACTCTGACGCTATTTGAGCTTATGCAGGCCAATCGCTGGCAGATTCTCTGGCATTTTAAGATTCCAGCTAGTCTGCCCTATTTCTATGCGGGCTTGCGTGTTAGTGTTTCCTATGCCTTTATCACGACTGTGGTTTCCGAATGGTTGGGCGGTTTTGAAGGCTTGGGTGTTTATATGATTCAGTCCAAGAAACTTTTCCAGTACGATACCATGTTTGCCATTATCATATTGGTTTCGGTTATCAGTCTTCTGGGGATGAAGCTGGTGGCTGTCAGTGAAAAATATGTTATTAAATGGAAATAGGAGCTCAGCTCTGCTATTTCCAAAAAAGAAAAGAGGATTATAATGAAAAAAACTTATAAAATATTGCTGGCAGGCTTGGCTGCCGTTTCTATCTTTGGCCTAGCGGCTTGCAGCAAGTCAGGCTCAGAGTCTGCTAGTAAGGACAAAAAGATTGATTTTATCCTAGATTGGTCACCAAACACCAACCATACCGGCCTTTATGTGGCTCAGGAAAAGGGCTACTTCAAGGAAGCAGGTATGGATGTGGATATCAAGTTGCCGCCTGAAGATAGCAGTTCGGATTTGATTATCAACGGCAAGGCACCTTTTGGTATTTACTTCCAGGACTCTATGGCTAAAAAACTGGATAAGGGCGCAGAAATCACAGCTGTCGCGGCTATTGTAGAGCATAATACTTCGGGCATTATTTCCAAAAAATCTGCTGGGATTACAAGCCCTAAGGATCTGGCTGGCAAGAAATACGGTACTTGGAATGATCCAGTGGAGCTAGGCATGCTCAAAACTTTGGTCGAAAGCCAAGGCGGTCAGTTTGATGCGGTAGAAAAAGTTCCCAACAACGATTCCAACTCTATTACGCCGATTGAAAATGGCTTGTTTGATGCGGCCTGGATTTATCATGGCTGGGACGGCATCATGGCTCAGACTCAGGACATGGATACTAATTTCTTTTACATGAAGGACTATGTAAAGGAGTTTGACTATTATTCTCCAGTCATCATTGCCAATAATGACTATCTGGAGAAGAATCCAGACGAGGCGAAAAAGGTCCTGCAGGCCATCAAGAAGGGTTATCAATATGCCATGGAGCACCCTGAAGAAGCAGCGGATATTTTAATCAAGCATGCGCCAGAGCTGAAAAGCAAGCGTGACTTTGTCTTGGCTTCCCAAAAATATCTGTCTGAGCAATATGCATCGGATAAGGACAAGTGGGGTCAGTTTGAGGCTAGCCGTTGGAATGCCTTTTACAAATGGGCCAAGAACAATGGCATCGTGAACAATGATTTGACTGACAAGGGATTCAGCAACGATTATATAAAATAATGACAGAAATTAAACTTGAAAATGTAAGCTATGCTTATGATGAGCAGCAGATTTTGAAAGATATCAGCCTAGAGGTAGAATCTGGCCAGATCGTAGCGATTTTGGGTCCTAGTGGAGTCGGGAAAACGACCCTCTTTAATCTGATTGCTGGGATTTTGGAGGTCCAGTCGGGCAGGATTGTCCTAGACGGGCAGGAAAATCCTAAGGGGCGGGTGAGCTATATGCTGCAGAAGGACTTGCTGCTGGGGCACAAGACAGTGCTGGGCAACGTCATCTTGCCCCTCCTCATCCGAAAAGTATCCAAAAAGGCAGCGACGGAGCAGGCGACCCAGATTTTGAAGGAGTTCGGGCTCTTTGATGTGGCAGACAAGTATCCACATGAGCTGAGCGGGGGAATGCGGCAGCGCGTGGCCCTGCTAAGGACCTATATGTTCGGGCACAAGCTATTTCTTCTGGACGAGGCCTTTAGTGCCTTGGATGAGCTGACCAAGATGGATCTGCACGCGTGGTATCTGGACATTCATCATAGGCTGGGTCTGACGACTCTTCTCATTACTCATAGCATCGAGGAAGCTCTGGCTCTCAGCGACCGTATCTATATCCTGAAAAATCGGCCTGGACAAATCATAGCTAATCTCCAGCTGACTTGGTCAGACAGTGAGGATAAGGAACTACAAAAGCTGCGATACAAGCAGGAGATTTTGAAGCTTTTGGGGCTATAAGTTGCCTTGTTTTCTAAAAATGACTTTAGAGAGTGGGACAGAAATCGGTAATTCGTTAGAATTCGATTTCGTCGTCCCACCTCCGCATAGTTGAGTAGGGCTGTAAAAGCTGATGAAATCAGCGTAATAGAGCCCACTCAACCACTGCGTCTTGCTCGACAATCCAAAGACAATTGAGAGGCTAGGACTTTTGTCCCAGACTCTTTTTGTTTATTCCCCTTTACTTTTGACTTTATTCATGGTACAATAGCCTTTGTGTGAAATAGCAGCAGGAAAGCATGAAGCTCGTCAACAGGTGTCTTATAACAAAGTAACCTTGGCTGTTTAGGCGAAGGGCATCTGCACGAATCAGGGCTTTCTAAGTGACTATTTCCACCGAAATATTATTTATATCAGGAGGACATACATATGTCACGTTATACAGGACCATCTTGGAAACAAGCTCGTCGCCTTGGCCTTTCACTTACAGGTACAGGTAAAGAATTGGCACGTCGTAACTACGTACCAGGACAACACGGACCAAACAACCGTTCTAAATTGTCAGAATACGGTTTGCAATTGGCTGAAAAACAAAAACTTCGTTTCACTTACGGTGTAGGTGAAAAACAATTCCGTAACTTGTTCGTACAAGCTACAAAAATCAAAGGCGGAATCCTTGGTTTCAACTTCATGCTTCTTTTGGAACGTCGTTTGGATAACGTAGTTTACCGTCTTGGTCTTGCGACTACTCGTCGTCAAGCTCGTCAATTCGTAAACCACGGTCACATCCTTGTTGACGGAAAACGCGTTGATATCCCATCATACCGCGTAACTCCAGGTCAAGTGATCTCAGTTCGTGAAAAATCATTGAAAGTTCCAGCAATCCTTGAAGCAGTAGAAGCTACTCTTGGACGTCCAGCATTCGTATCATTCGACGCTGAAAAATTGGAAGGTTCATTGACTCGCTTGCCAGAACGCGATGAAATCAACCCAGAAATCAACGAAGCACTTGTCGTTGAATTCTACAACAAAATGCTTTAATTTCTATTGGAAATTTATTCAGAAGCCGTTTTCGGCTTCTTTTTTATTCGATTAACAAAAAGAGACTGGGACAAAATTTCCCAGTCTTTATTAGTTGTTGAGTTTTATAGCATCTTTAAAAGAAGATTAGCCATTTGTTCAGGGCTTTCCTTACTGCCTCGGGCGATCCACATCTGGTAGACGCCAAAGAAAGCATTAACGAGGTAGACGATGCCGTATTCCTTTTCGATTTGATTGAAAGCTTTGTGTCGAAACCGTTCTTGTAGGATTTGGGAAAGTAAGGATTGGAGCTTATGGCGCAGGAAATTTTGGATTTCTCTAGTACCGTTTTCCGTCAAGAGGGCAGCCAGAAGAGGCTCTTGGGTCAAGAACTGAAAGACCTCTGTGATAGCGACTGCAACATCTTCACGATTGTGCTCAAAGATGTATTCTAGTTGATGAAAGAGCCCTTGCTGATAGCGCTCAATCATATCATATTTATCCTTGTAGTGGGTATAAAAGCTACTGCGACTGATACCGGCAGCTCGCGCCAATTCGACTGTTGTAATGTGGTCAAAAGACTCCTGATGCAATAAGTCAACCATAGCTTTCTCAATGATGGCCTTGGTTTTTTTACGTTTATTACTTTCTGTCATTTTAATCCTTCCTTTATGATTGAATTGTACAAAATTAGACAAGGTGTACAAAAAATAGAATTTTCTGCTTGCCTTAATTTTTTTATTGTGTATAATCTATTATATCAAATTTTTAGACAACGTGTATAAAAAGGAGAAGAGATGTTCAAAGAATGGAAAGCGATCTTCAAAAAACCGAAGATTATTGTGGTCATGCTGGGGGTTGCCTTGATTCCAGCCTTGTATAATGTGATTTTTTTGAGTTCCATGTGGGATCCCTATGGCAAACTTTCTGATTTGCCAGTAGCGGTGGTCAATCAGGACCAGAAGGCGAGCCTGTATGGACAAGACCTGTCTATTGGGTCAGATATGGTCCAAGATATGAAGAAAAATGCAGCGCTGGATTTTCATTTTGTGGATGAGAGTCAGGCAGAGAAGGGACTGGAAAAGGGCGACTATTACATGGTGGTGACTCTTCCCAAGGATCTATCAGCCAATGCGGCTAGTATCTTGAGCAATCAGCCCAAGCAAGTCACGATTCACTATCAAACATCCAGTGGGCATAGTTTTATCGCTAGTAAAATGAGCGATTCTGCCATGACTTCGATGAAGCAGTCTGTCAGTCAGAAGATTACGAACAGCTATGTGACAAGCCTTTTTGCGAGTATGGATAAGCTAAAAGGTGGACTTGGAACAGCCGCAGATGGGACTGCTAAATTGGCCGAAGGCAGTCAGGAATTGGCAAATGGTAGCCAAAAGCTGTCTACTAACTTGGAAAGCCTAGCCCAGTCCAGCCTCACTTTCTCAGATGGAGCCACAGCGCTGTCAACTGGTCTGGTAGCATATACAAATGGAGTGGCTCAGATCAATGCTGGCTTGCCAACTTTTACTAGCAAGATGACGGAATATACAGATGGAGTTGGGCAGCTTTCAGCTGGTGCCAGTCAATTAACCGCTCAGTCAGAAACATTACTGAATGGAACCAACCAACTGACGGGCAATTCACAGGAATTAGTTGCTGGTGTGGAGCGACTAAATAGTGGTTTGGCAGAACTGCAATCATCTGTTAATAGTAGTGTTACTGCTAATCAAGAAAAGGTTGCTCAGTTGACGGCAGGTCTAGATCAGCTAAATACAGCTATTCAGAATGCCACATCAGGAACGAGTTTGCCAACGGAAACAATTGCGGCTTCTCTCACGACGATTGCGACCAATGCCCAGTCTTTGGCAAGTAGTGCACAAAGTGATCGGGCGGCAGCCGTAGCGGCTTTGGAAAGAACAGCTGCTTACCAAAAACTTTCTACCGATGAGCAAGAAGAACTAAAAGCAGCTCTAGCAGGCGGTACTGATTCTAGCAGTAGTGCAGCAGCAGCTATTGTACAGGAAGTCCAAGCTATCCAAACGAATCTGCAAGGTATGCAAACAGCCAGCAGTCAGGCAAGTCAGCTGTCGGCAGCAGCCAACCAAGTCCTGCCAGGTGCTTCAGCTATGATTAGTGGTCTTTATGGTGGCTTGGGTCAGGTAAATGAAGCTCTATCCTCTGCCAGCACTGGTTCAGCGACCCTTTCTCAAGGTATTACGGCTTATACAGGTGGCCTTTCTCAAGTAGCTCAGGGAGTAGCCGCTTATACTACAGGTGTCGATCAGCTTTCTCAAGGAGCGGCCAATCTAGCGAGCCATAATGACCAAGTGACTTCAGGAATCGGTCAAATCAGCTCAGGCCTCTCTCAATTACATGATAAATCATCTACTTTGGTCACAGGTATGCAAACATTATCTACGGGTGCCACTCAAATGACGGATGGTTCTCAGCAGTTAGCGACTGGTAGTCTCACTTTAACTAGTGGGCTGGGAGATTTATCAATCGGTGCTCAGACTCTAAATACAGGGTTGACGGGTGCCAAGGGTCAATTATCCGAGCTTTCAGTGACAGAGGACAATGCGGCTGCCTTGGCTGGCCCTGTCGAGCTGAAAAAGACAGATAAAGATCAGGTTGGTAAAAATGGTGTTGGTATGGCCCCCTACATGATTTCTGTTGCTCTTTTTGTAGCAGCGATTTCGACCAATGTTATTTTCGGCACGCTCCCTTCTGGTCAAGTTCCAGCTTCTCGCAAAGCTTGGCTCAAGGCTCGTCTGGAGGTCAATGGTTTGATTTCTGTTTTGGCTGGCATCTTGGTTTACGGAGCGGTTCATTTGATTGGTCTTGAGGCCAACTATGAATGGATGACGCTGGCCTTGACTGTTTTAGCCAGCATGGCCTTTATGGCAGTTGTGACGGCTCTAGTCACTTGGGATAGTAAGGTCGGGGCCTTTATCTCCTTAATCCTCTTACTCCTGCAACTGGCTTCCAGCGCTGGTACTTATCCGCTGCCCCTAACGGCAGAAATCTTCCAAAAGCTCAATCCAATCTTACCGATGAGCTATGCGGTGTCAGGACTGCGGGAAACGATCTCGATGAATGGTCAAATCGGTGGCCAACTAGCTTTCTTGACCGCGACTTTACTGCTTTTCATGGTCTTAGGCACAATGACCTATCGTCCTGATAAGAAGAAAATCATTTAAGATAGAGAAGAGGGCAGACTATTTTCTCTTCGAAAGGAATAACTTGGTTTTGTGAACAGAACCAAGTTTTTTTGTTTCACGTGAAACAGTCGTTAAACAGCAGAGAATGTTATTGTATAGATGTTCTCCACAAGTCTATTTTATTTGATATGAAAATAATAATGTTTTGTTTTCTTTAAGTTTTCTTTAGCCTTGCTTTAAGTTTTCATCCGTAAAATGGCTCTAGTTACAAGAAAGAGGAAAAACCCATGGCTAAAAAAACATTTAAAGACAAATTTCAACGATTTGAAACCAAATATATTATTTCCAAAGAAACTTTGGCTGATTTATTGACCGAATTTGAAGGCCATCTGGTGGAGGATGAGCATGCTTATTCGACCATTAATAATCTTTACTACGACACCCCGACCTATCAAATGATTCGTGAGTCCTTGGAAAAGCCGTATTTTAAAGAAAAATTGCGCGTGCGGACTTACGATGAACATCCGAAAGAAGACAGTCAAGTCTTTTTGGAAATCAAGAAAAAAGTGCGCAAGATTGTCTACAAACGCCGCATTTCGACAGATCTAGTCGCTGCAGAGGCTTACTTGGAGGGCGATCACAGTAAGATTGAAGATTGTCAGATTCGTGAGGAAATCGACTGGCTGAGTCAGCGCTATGGTGGTCTGCAGCCCATGATGTATATCTACTACAATCGTTATTCTATGAAGGGGATTGAGGATCCCAATGTTCGGATTACCATTGACCACGATTTGACCTACCGCAACTATGATTTGAGCCTCTTGCATGGCCATTATGGGGAAAATCTTCTAACAGATCATCATGTGATTATGGAAGTCAAGGTGCCAGGAGCCTATCCGCTCTGGCTGAGTGAGATTTTGGATCGCCATCAGGTCTTCCCAAGCTCCTTTTCCAAATACGGGGTTGCTTACAAGAAAACGACAGACTATAAAGGAGTTGTAAATCATGCTTAGTCACTTATTTTATGATATTTTTACCGATACGGCCGTAGATCCGACTATGATGATGCTGGCAATCGGAGTGTCCTTGCTTTTGGGTTTGGTCGTTGCCAAGGTTTACCAGTTTAAGACGGTTTACAGCAAATCCTTTGTGATGAGTTTGGCGCTTTTGCCGACCTTGATTGCAATTGTTATCTTCTTGGTCAATGGAAGTTTGGGAGCAGGGGTTGCTGTCATGGGGGCCTTCAGTTTGATTCGTTTCCGTTCCGCACCGGGAGGAGCCAAGGAGCTGGTGTCCATTTTCCTGGTCATGACAATCGGGATTGCTATCGGAATGGGCTATCTGGTCTTTGCGACCGTCTTTACCCTCATCATGTCGCTCGTCATGCTGCTGCTTGAGGTGGTTAATTTTGGGCAGATGAAGCATTCCATGCGCCAGCTGACTATCGTTATACCAGAAAGTTTGGACTATGAAAGCATTTTTGATGATATTTTCAACAAAGCTGTCAATCATGTTGAACTGGCCAATGTCAAAACCTCTGATATGGGAAGTTTGTTCAAGATTAAATACATCATTCAGCTGAATGGTCGAATGACCGAAAAAGAGCTCATCGATGCCTTGCGCACGCGCAATGGAAATCTAGAGATTGCCATAAGCCGCTATATTACGAAAGAAAATGAATTATAATATCTAGAAAGAGGCCAATCATGAAAACAGGCAAGAAAAAAATATTTCAGAAAATAAAACTAATGGTGCCCCTAGCGCTAATGAGCGTCACCTTGGGGGCTTGTAGTTTGACCAGCCAGTCCAGCACTAGTACGAGTGCTAGTACCACGACCATTCAAACGGCTACCAGTACGACAAAGACAGACACATCTAGCTATTTCACGGATCGTGATCAGGATGCTTCTTATGATGAGTCGACAGCGACCAAGATTAGCTTGAGCGGCTCCACAGCCAAGACATCTGGTGATGGAGCGAGCGTTTCTGGATCCACGGTGACCATTACGGCAGCTGGGACTTATGTCCTCTCTGGCAGCAGTGAAAATGTGCAGATTGTCGTCAAGGCTGGCGATCAAGACAAGGTACAAATCGTCTTGGATGGTGTGACTATGACAGGGACGGATGCAGCCATTGTGGTAGAAAATGCGGATAAAACCTTTATTACCCTAGCTGAAGGCAGTAAGAATAGCATTTCTGACTCAGCCAATCACACCAATACTGACTACGATGCAGCCATCTATAGTAAGGACGACTTGACTTTCAACGGCTCAGGCAGTCTGACCATCGAAGGAAAATACGGTAACGCGGTCGAGTCTAATGATGACCTGCGCATCACAGGCGGGACTTATACGATTAAAGGCTATAAGAATGGCTTGTCAGCCAATGATGCTATCAACATCAAGGAGGCTAGTCTGGATATTACCGCGACGGAGGATGCGATCCACGCTGATAATGATGAGGACACTTCGCTCGGAAATCTCTATATTCAGTCTGGGACCATTACGATTAATGCTGGCGATGACGGCATTCATGCCAGCAATGCAGCGGTGATTGACGGCGGAACGATCACAGTTAAGTCCAGTGTCGAAGCTTTAGAGGGAACAAATGTCACGATTAATGGTGGTACACTTGATCTTTATGCGACGGATGATGGGATCAATGCAGCTAGTACAGCGACTGGGGCTGAGATTTTCATCAAGATTACTGGTGGTGATATCAAGGTCGAGGTCGGTCAAGGCGATACAGACGCCCTTGACTCCAACGGCGATATCATCATGGCGGGTGGCAACTTAGCTATCACGTCCACTGTATCTGCCTTTGACTTTGACGGAACAGCCACCTATACGGGCGGGACCATCACGGTTAATGGGCAAAGCCGAACCGAAATCACAGCCGATGGCCCTGGTGGCGGCGGTGCCCCAGGCGGCCAAGGCGGAGGTTCCGGTGGACACTAAGCCCAATCATGACAGTTTAATGCAATAAAATCTAAATAGAGAAATCCCTCCTTCCAGCTGGAAGGAGGGATTCTTGTTTATTCATCAATTCTGATAGACATCTTCTCCGTATCCACGGTCACTTGAGCACCGATGGTAATGGTAAAGAGTGGCTGAGTATGGGCGAAGTCCAAGTCATAGAGGACGGGAATCGTCTTTAGAATTGGATGTTTATCCAAGATATAAAGGAGCAGCTCCTCTGTCATCTGGCATTCTTTTGGAAAGCGGCCGATGAGAAGAGCTTGCGGGTTAGGATAGGCCTGAAGGAGAGCGGCTAGATTGCGGTCAAACTCCACATAATCATCTTCCTCCGCCTCTTCAACAAAGAGGACATAGTTCTCATCTGTTGGGGCATAGGGTGTTCCACGCAGAAGTGAGAAGGTGGAGAGATTACCGCCGATAGCAGTGGCTTGGGCTTGTCCGTGATGATAAACTTTCCACTCTGTTTCATGGAAGGTCAGTGGGGCATCGGGCAGATACCAGGCATTGTCGCCCCATTTTTCACTAGGAGTCAATTCATAAGAAGTCTGGCTGACAGCCTTGAGCCAACTCTCGGTCTGATAGTCCTGCAGAGCATCCATCTTAAAGCTAGAGTAAGACGGTCCCATGTAGGTTTTCATGCCGGTCTTGCTATAGATAGCGTTGAGCAATGCTGTCGTGTCTGAGTAGCCGCAGAAAATCTTAGGATTTCTAGCAATCAATTCAAAGTCCAGATAGGGCAGGAGCTCATTGCAGTTAAAACCTCCGATGGTGGCCAGAATAGCATCAACGGAGTCATCTGAGAAGGCAGCATGAATGTCTGCCACCCGGCTTTCGATGGAGGCAGAACCTAACATATCATTTTCCAGATAATGCTCCGAAAAAGACACAGTAAATCCTAGCTTTTCCAAGCGCTCCTTGGCGGCTAGATTGGCCTCAAAGCCTCCAATGTGTTCGATTGACGACGAGGGGCTGACGACCCGAATATGCATACCAGGTGTGAGTTTTTTCATAGGAACCTCCTTGTGATAATTTTTTATAGAGTATCATAACACAAAGGCTATAGGAAGTAAAGGTAGGATTAGAGAATTTTTAGCAAGTCCGATAAGGAATTTATAGTAAAATCAGGTTCTTCTGACGGTGGTTGGATTGGACTATATGCACTAAATCCTTGTTTTATCCAAATAGTTTTCATGCCTAATGCCTTAGCTGGCACAATATCATTATCAAGTCTGTCACCAATCATAATAGCAGATGAAGCAGAACATGAAGCTTGTTCAAGGGCTAGTTGAAAAATTTTAGAACTAGGTTTGGAAAATCCACAGTCAGCTGATGAGATAATCAGGTCAATCCATTGTCTGATACCAAAGTTTTCTAACCGCTTTTCTAAGTTAGGTAGCTGATTAGCAATAACACCTATTTTATAGCGATTATGCAAAGTTTCTAAAACTATTTTTGCATCTGGATAAAGTATTTCTAGCTCAGAGTTCCATTTCGGACGTTTTAGACCAAACTCTTGTAATGCTATTAAATCTCCCTTTTGCCCCTTTTTAAATGATAGTAGCATCTGCTGATAAAATGCATCATAAGTGATATTTGTTCCTGCAATTGCTTGTTCAATTCTATCTTGATAAGCTTTCTCTTCATTGATTAAAGTAGAACCAATATCAAAAAATATCCATTTATAATTTGTCATTCGAAACACCTCTCTATCTTATTTTACCATTTTGACCATAAAAAACGGAACCAATCAGGCTCCGTTCCATTTTTAATGACTAATCTCAATGCTGCCGGTGCTGGTGCTGGCGGTCAGCTTGGCTTGAGCCTGTTCATTGGTATGAATGACCCGATCGCCTATGAAGTCCTCTTGGTCGTGGCTCGTTTGCATATCCTTGGGCAGTTCAATGTCACCTAGGTCTGTTTGCAGGTCCAGTGAGATCGCTTTGTAGGTCTCTTCAGTGAGATGGAGAGCGATGGAGCCATTGTCGCTGGACATGTTGATATTGCCCTTGAGGGTCAGATTATCGCTATGAATACTCCCGTTGGCGAGACTGATTTGCGTATCGGTCAGGCTGGTTTGGACTAGCTCTATGCTACCATTAGCACTTTCAATGCTACCGCTCTCAATCTGGCTGTGACTGAGTTCGATTGAACCATTGCTGAGATCGGCTTTTAATTTTTTGATTGTCAGGTCATTGATTGATAGGCTGCCATTAGCTAAACTGGCCTTGACCTGCTCCAAGTTCCTTCCTTTAGGTAGGCTTAGAGTGATTTGTTGAGTCCTTTCAAAATCTCCATTTATCAAGCCCAGTAGAGAGCGTAGACCGCTGTTAATGTTGATAAAAAAGCTGGATTCCTTAATGTATAAACTACCGTTTTCGGCCTTAGTACTGATTTTTTCAGTTGTCTTGCCGTCTCCTTGATAATAGGTCAAATGAACCTTATCATCGGGCGATTCTTCAATAATAACCGAGCGGTTGCTCAGCTCTAGATTTAAGGAATGGATATTGCCATAGGTTTCTTCTTGCTTGGCCATCTTGGTGTTAGCGACTGAGCTCTTCACCAGATCCTGCAGACCACCACTAGCTAGACCGACCAATATCAGGCCTACTCCTAGCAGACAGGCAGCAATAGCAAAGCGGAATATGGTTTTTCTTACTTTAGACATGACGGCCTCCTTTTCGTGCCAAGGCTTGAGCGAGTTTGACAAAACTCAGTTTGATAAAGCGAAGGATAGGGCCAGTGCTGAGATAGAAGAGTCCAGCCAGTCCCAAGGCTAAGAGGCTCATTCCCAAACTGAGGGCAAAAGCAGGAAGAGAAGTGCTCATGCCGAGAGTCAGGCTGTCCCAAATCAGACTCGCCCCTATGGCAAACATAGCAAAAGCAAAGACGGCCATAACAAAAGCAAAGACACTGATGAGGAGGAAGAAAGTAAAAATCAAAGTCAAGGCCAAAATTAATAGAGGAATTGCTAGTGGAGCCGCCAAGATGGACAGAATAGCAATCTGGACGATCTGCTTGCTGTTTTTGACAGAGCCAGCTTCTTGGCTGTCTTCCTCTATTTTCTTGTCCAAAAGATTGATGATAATCTCGTGAGCGGCTTCTTTTGGACTGCCCAGCTCGGCCATAGCCGCTGCCTCGCCTTCTGGACCGACCTCGTCAAAATACTCGGTGAAGTAGTCCATGGCTTCTTGATAGTCTTTTGCTGGCAACTTTTTCAAATAGTGATCTAGTTGGGCTAGATATTCAGTTCTTGTCATGGCGAATGCTCCCTTCGATAATGCCCTTAATCATGCTGGTATAAAGCTCCCATTCCTTTTTGAGGCTGACCAGTTGTTTCTGACCCGTTGGGGTCAGAGAGTAATATTTTCGTTTTCGACCTTGATATTCCTGAGAGTAAGTCTCTAAATACTGACTCTTTTCCAATTTTTTCAGGATAGGATAAAGCGTGGACTCCTTGATATCTGCAATGAGCTTGATGGTCTGGCTAATCTCGTAGCCGTAGGAATCTTCTTTATCTAAAATTGCTAAAATCAGAAATTCTATCAGGGTAGAAGATGTAGGGAAATACATGTACTACCTCCTATATATAAAAATATTATATATAAACTTTCTACATATAGAATATCCTCTTTCGAGCTAAAAGTCAAGTAATATATAGAAATTTTACTTATAGATTTTGAAAAGGATTTCACCCTTGAAAGATAAGGGAAGTAACTCTTTTTCTATTTATTTCCTTACAAGAACTTTACACAATTGATAGCTTTTATATTGAAATCTTTCTCTATAAAATGGTAAAATAATCTATGTCTATCTAAAAAAAGATAAGAGTGATTGAAATGACGAAATATAAGACGATTTATAAGTTTGTAGGGCAGACATTGCTATACTTTGTAATTTTCGTAGCCCTGCTTTATTTCTTTAGTTATCTTGGTCAAGGTCAAGGTGGCTTTATCTACAATGAATTTTAATGTAAGAGAGTACTATACACATGTCAAATATAGCAATTACAGATATGATTGAAGCGATTGAGCACTTTGCTCAGACGCAGCCAGATTTCCCTGTCTACAATGTCCTCGGACAAGTTCATACTTACGGGGATCTAAAGGCCGACTCCGATGCACTGGCAGCCAAGATTGATAGCTTGGGGCTGGCTCCCAAGTCACCCGTCGTGGTCTACGGTGGTCAGGAGTATGAAATGCTGGCTACTTTTGTGGCCTTGACCAAGGCAGGTCATGCCTATATTCCTATTGATAGTCATTCAGCCTTGGAGCGCGTGACGGCTATCGTGGAAGTAGCTGAGCCAAGCTTGATTATCGCCATTGCGGATTTTCCGCTGGCGGATACAGATGCAGCCATTCTCAGTCTGGATCAGGTTCGAGCGGCTTACGCAGAGAAGACTGCCTATGAGATGAGTCATCCAGTCAAGGGCGATGATAATTACTACATCATCTTTACTTCTGGTACGACTGGTAAACCTAAAGGTGTGCAAATCTCTCATGATAACCTGCTTAGCTTTACCAACTGGATGATTACAGACAAGGAATTTGCGACACCGAGCCGTCCGCAAATGCTGGCGCAACCGCCTTATTCTTTTGACTTGTCAGTTATGTACTGGGCACCGACTTTGGCACTAGGAGGCACTCTCTATGCCCTACCGTCTAGTCTGACTCAGGACTTCAAACAGTTATTTGAAGCGATTCTTAGCCTGCCTGTAGCAATCTGGACTTCTACACCGTCATTTGCGGATATGGCCATGCTTTCGGAAGATTTTAACAGCCAAAAGATGCCAGGCATTACGCATTTTTACTTTGACGGAGAAGAGCTGACGGTCAAGACAGCTCAGAAATTGCGGGAGCGTTTTCCTGAGGCTCGTATTATCAATGCCTATGGTCCGACTGAGGCAACGGTGGCTTTGTCTGCAGTTGCCATCACGGATGAGATGCTAGCGACCCTCAAGCGCTTGCCAATCGGCTATACCAAGGAGGATTCACCAACCTTTGTCATCGATGAAAATGGGCAAAAATTGCCGAATGGTCAGCAGGGTGAAATCATTGTCTGCGGACCAGCTGTATCTAAGGGTTACCTCAACAATCCTGAAAAGACAGCTGAAGCCTTCTTTGAATTTGAAGGGCTACCAGCCTATCATACAGGCGATGTGGGGACGATGACTGATGAAGGTCTCTTGCTCTACGGCGGTCGTATGGACTTCCAGATTAAGTTTAACGGCTATCGCATCGAGCTAGAGGACGTATCTCAAAACCTCAACAAATCCAAGTATATCGAGGCGGCAGTAGCAGTGCCACGTTATAATAAGGACCACAAGGTTCAAAACTTATTGGCCTACGTTATTTTGAAAGACGGTGTTGCAGAGCAATTTGACCGCGAAATCGATATTACCAAGGCTATCAAAGAGGATCTACAGGATATCATGATGTCTTATATGATGCCATCGAAGTTCCTCTATCGGGAATCTCTGCCTCTAACACCAAACGGCAAGATTGATATCAAGGGGCTGATTAGTGAGGTCAACAAGTCATGATGGATTTCTTGAAACAGCTTCCTCACCTGGAGCCTTACGGAGACCCACAGTATTTTCTTTATCTTATCTTGGCTGTTTTGCCAATCTTTATCGGACTTTTCTTTAAGAAACGCTTCCCAGTCTACGAAGCCTTAGTCAGCTTGGCCTTTATTGTCTTGATGCTGACGGGCCCTAGTCTGGCGCAGCTCTATGCCCTGCTCTTTTATGTCGTCTGGCAGACGGTCTGGGTTTATTCTTATAAATTCTACCGCAAAAAGCGGGACAGCAAGTGGATATTTTATTTGCATACAGCATTGGCGGTTCTGCCCTTATTCTGGGTTAAGGTCGAGCCAGCTATCAGTGGCCATCAATCACTCTTTGGCTTTCTGGGAATTTCCTATCTGACCTTCCGCTCAGTTGGGATGATTATTGAGCTGAGGGATGGTGTGCTGACTGATTTCAGTCTTTGGGAATTCCTCCGCTTTATGCTCTTTATGCCCACTTTTTCGAGTGGTCCCATTGATCGTTTTAAGCGTTTCAATGAAAATTATCTCCAAATTCCAGAGCGCGATGAGCTTCTAGATATGCTGGAGCAGTCGGTCAAGTATATCATGCTGGGCTTTCTCTATAAGTTTGTCCTAGCTCATATCTTTGGCCACATGATTTTAGGGCATGTCAAGACCTATGCTCTCTATACTGGCGGTTTCTTCAATCTGGGAACGCTAGGCGTCATGTATGTCTTTGGTCTGGATCTCTTCTTTGACTTTGCCGGTTATTCGATGTTTGCGGTGGCCATTTCCAATCTCATGGGCATCAAGAGCCCTATCAACTTTGACAAACCTTTTGTTTCACGCGATTTGAAGGAATTCTGGAATCGCTGGCACATGAGCCTGTCCTTCTGGTTCCGTGACTTTGTCTTTATGCGCCTGGTCATGGTGCTCATGCGCAACAAGGTCTTTAAAAACCGCAATACGACTTCCAGTGTGGCCTATCTGATCAATATGTTGGTCATGGGCTTCTGGCATGGTGTGACCTGGTACTATATCGCCTATGGTCTTTTCCACGGTCTGGGCTTGGTGGTCAATGACGCTTGGCTACGTAAGAAAAAGACCATCAATAAAGAGCGTAAAAGCAAGGGATTACCAGCCCTGCCTGACAACAAGTGGACCCAAGCGCTGGGGGTTGTTATCACCTTCCATGTTGTCATGTTCTCATTCTTGATCTTCTCAGGATTTTTGAATGACCTTTGGTTTAAAAAATAAAATGTAAACGAGGAAACTATAATGGATGTAAAAGCAGAAGTAATTGAAATTATTGACGAATTATTTATGGAAGATGTTTCGGACATGATGGACGAGGACTTGTTTGATGCTGGCGTTTTGGACAGTATGGGAACGGTGGAGCTGATTGTTGAGCTGGAGAACCGTTTTGATATCCGCGTGCCAGTGTCAGAATTTGGCCGCGATGACTGGAATACAGCCAATAAAATCGTTGAAGGCGTAACGGAGCTTCGTAATGCTTAAACGACTCTGGCTGATTCTGGGGCCAGTCTTCTGCGCCTTGGTCATGGTCGCCCTGCTCTTTTTCTTCTATCCGCTTGAGAAAAAGCATGATGTGGAAACAGAGAAGCGGGCAGCTGTGACCCTTACAGCAGAAACGTTCAAAAGCCGTAGCAAAAAAATGACGGCCCTGACAGATCAAGATACCCGTTTTGTGCCCTACTTTGGCTCCAGCGAATGGCTGCGTTTTGACAGTATGCACCCAGCTGTTTTGGCTGAGAAGTATGACCGCAATTACCGACCTTATTTTCTAGGGCAGCGGGGGGCAGCTTCTCTCAACCAATATTTTGGAATGCAGCAGATGACCTCTGAGCTGGAAAATAAGACGGCTGTCTATGTCGTTTCTCCCCAATGGTTTACCAAAAAGGGCTATGATGCGGCGGCTTTTCAGCAGTATTTCAATAGCGATCAGCTAGCTGGTTTTCTTAGCTGGCAGGACGGTGGTGTAGGCGCTCAGTATGCAGCCCAGCGGCTTTTGCAGCTCTATCCCAACATTGCTATGGGGGATATTGTCAGGAAAGTGGCTGATGGAAGCCAACTGACTTCTTTTGAGCAGCAGTATATCAACACTATGAGCCGGATTTATCAGCGGGAGGATGCATTTTTCAGTACATTTGCTGCTGGTAATAATGGCAACTATGACACGAAGATTTTACCTCAGCTTTCCCGTCTTCCGGATGAATTCTCCTATGAAGAATTGGAAAAACTGGCTACGGCAGATGCTGTCAAGCAGACCAATAACAATGATTTAGGCATCGATAATGACTTTTATAAGAAGCGTTTGGCTAGAAAAATCAAGAAGTTCAAAGGATTCCAATCCAAGCAGTCTTACGAAAAGTCTCCTGAGTACAATGATTTGCAGCTAGTTTTGGAACAATTTGCCAAATCCCATACCAATGTTATCTTTGTCATTCCACCGGTCAATGCCAAATGGATGGCCTATACTGGGTTGAGTGAAGAGATGTATCAGCGGACAGTTGAGAAGATTAAGTTCCAGCTGGAGAGTCAAGGCTTTACAAATATTGCAGACTTTTCTAAGGACGGCGACAAGCCTTACTTTATGCAGGACACAATCCACATGGGCTGGAATGGCTGGCTGGCCTTCGACAAGGCTGTCGATCCTTTTGTGTCTAATCCTCAACCTGCTCCGAATTATCAGATCAATGAAAAATTCTTCAGTAAGGAGTGGGCTAATTACACGGGTAACTACGAGGAATTTGTCAAATAAGAATGCAAGCTGGAAGGAGAAGACATGATTCGCTTGGCGGAAATGCAAGATGTCCCAGCAATTTTAGCAATTTTTGAGCAGGCTAGGGAGTTTATGCGGGCAAATGGGAATCCAAATCAGTGGACGACTTCCTATCCAAATCGTCAGTTAGTAGAGGAAGATATTCGGGCAGGTCACAGCTATGTCTTTGAAGAGGCTGGGCAAATTGTTGGAACTTTTGCGTTCATCATCGGACCAGATCCAACTTACCAAGAGATTGAAGGTGCTTGGCATTTTTCAGAGCCTTACGGTACAATCCATCGTATCGCTTCAAATGGACAAGTCAAGGGTCTGGCTTACCAGTGTTTTGACTTTTGTTTGCAGCAAATTTCCTATCTCCGCATTGATACGCATGAGGATAACCATCCGATGCAGGCAGCCATTCGCCGCTACGGTTTTAGCCAATGTGGCACGATTTATTTGCCAGATGGCAGCCCTCGCCTTGCCTATGATTACCATCAATAAAAAAATCTGCTCAAGGGCAGATTTTTTGCTGATCTCCAAGAAAAAGCTACTGGCTGACCAAGAAACTTGGCAACAAAAAACTCCTGATGGAGAATCAGAAGTTTTATAGAATCTTATCAAATTTTTCTATGTAAAAGAGGCTCATAGTCATGATGACGGTCAGTCCGAGGAGGATGAGGATGGCTGGTGTCCAAGAGTGGAACAAATCAAAGCTGTAGCCAAAGAGGCTCGGGCCGAAGGCGGCTAGGATGTATCCTCCAGTTTGAGCCAGTCCAGATAGTTGAGCCGTTTGCGCAGGCGTAGAGGTCTTGAGGGAGAAGGTCACCATGAGATAGGGGAAGAGGGCACTGACAGACATACCAATGAGGAGATTAAGAATCAGCCAGTAAGCAAAGGCATCTGTCCGAATCAAGAGCATGGCAATACCAATCAGGCCTGCTGCGGAAACCAAGCTAATCATGACCAGACGTTGACGAGCTTTCAAGCGCGCTGTCAAGCTAGGAATTGTCATTGAAAAGGGCAGGCTAATCAGAGAAAAGACCGCTGCTAGTAGTCCGGTCGTATCAGTAGAAAGGCCAGCTTGCTGCCCCAAGGTTGGCAACCAAGTCATGCTAGTATAAAAGAGTAGTGACTGTAAGCCACCAAATAAAATCAAGGCCCAGACTCTTGGATTTTTTAGAAGAGATCCGTGCTCTTGCTTTCCTTGCTGTTTACTAGCCAAGCGATGGCTATATTTGACATTGGGCAACCAAACCAGGAGAATCACAAAGCAAATCAGGGTTGATATCCAAATGAGACCTTGCCAAGAGCTCATTTGAACGATGGGAACAGCCAAAGCAGACAGAATCGTAATCGACAGCCCCATTGATGTGATATAAAGAGTTGTCAAAAGGCCGACACGATGTGGCTGATTGGCCTGAATCAAGCTCGGAAGAAGGACGTTTAAGACAGCAATAGCCGCTCCTAAAATAATAGTCCCCGTATAGAGTAAGGGAAGATTAAACACGCGAATCAGTGAGCCTAGAGTTAGCACGAGTAAAACAAGAGCAAACAGTTTTTCCAAGCTCATCTTTTGCGCCAAGCGCGGATCAAAGACCGAGCAGAGGGCAAACATGATCAAGGGCAGGCTAGTCAAGAGGCCTAGGGAACTAACTGGGACCTGTAGCCCCTCTGCAATATCTGTCAGAACGATAGGCAAAACAGTAAAAGGAGCCCGTAGTGCTATCCCGATCATCACTATACCTGGAATTAAAAATGGTGAGTGTTCTTTTTTCATAAATAGTCAATCTCCTTTCGCACATCAAGGAACGATTATACCATATCTTTTTAGAAAATGATAGGTGAATTGCGGCTTAGTCCATCAAGTCCAGAAAATAGTGGGAAATCGTGCCTTCGTCAACCGGATTTCGTTGCTGCAGCCACCAGCTGACCGTCTCCACAAAAGTTGACGTCACATAATTTTTTAAAAAGTTGTCCGGCAGATGGCTTTTTTTCTGCAATAATGTCTGCTGGATCATGGGAAAGAGATAGTGTTCCAACTCGATTTTCAGGCGGTTGATGAAGTAAGTATTTTTAGCCAAGAGAAGGGTGGCTATCCGATCCTGATTTTTCCGAAAGTGATGGAAAATATGGGCTGTCGCTTCAAATAAATCGCGTCCTTCAGAGCGCTCGATAAAGGTATGCTGAAAGAGATCTTGGCAGAGTTCCTCCAGCAGGGTTTCTTTGGTCTCAAAGTGGCTATAGAAGGTGGAGCGGCCTACATCTGCCAGATCAATGATTTCCTGAACGGTGATGCTTTCGTAGCTTTTCTGATTGAGCAGGCTGATAAAGGCTTGGTAAATGGCTGCGCGTGATTTTTTTACTCGTCTATCCATGGAAATTCCGTACAAAAAGAGTTTTTTGTCTGCTAAGAGACAAAGGGCATGAACTGGCTCTTGTTTCCTTTCTAGTAATAGGAGATAATATAATTGAACAGAGTGTTCGGTATTGATTAGATTATACCATAAATAGTATTCGTTTAAGCAAATATATAAGGAGGTTGTGATGAAATCCAGTAAAAATATGACAATCGCTTTTCTCTTGAACTTTTCTTTTGCTATTATTGAGTTTATCTTTGGGCTTCTCTTTCATTCTAGCGCCGTCTTAGCGGATGCGGTTCATGATACGGGAGATGCTTTGGCTATTGGTCTATCGACTCTTTTTGAAAAGATTTCCACAAAAAAAGAAGACCGAGAATATACCTTGGGTTATAAGCGTTACAGCTTGCTGGGGGCCCTCTTGACCTCAGTGATTTTGCTGGTCGGTTCGACCTTGGTAATCGTGGAAAATGTCCCTAAACTATTTGCCCCTGAGAAGGTGAATTATGATGGCATGTTGATTTTGGGGATTGTCGCCATCGTCGTCAATACAGTAGCCAGCCGAGTGGTCAGTCATGGGCATAGCCACAATGAATCCATTCTCAGCCTGCATTTTCTTGAGGATATTTTGGGCTGGCTAGCGGTTATCCTCGTATCCCTCATTTTGCGCTTCACCGATTGGTATTTCCTAGATCCGCTGCTTTCTCTTGTCATCGCAGGCTTTATTCTCAGTAAGGCTCTGCCAAAGTTTTGGGAAAATATCCAGATTTTCCTAGACCATGTGCCCAGTGATGTGGACCTCGGTCAGCTTTATCAGGAATTAGCAGAGCTGGAAAATGTGCGAGCCATCACCCAGCTCAATGTCTGGACGACGGATGGCTTGGAAAAATTTGCCATGCTTCATATCTGTTTGGAAAATCCCAATTTGCTGGCTGAAACGCAGATTTTCCTACGCCAAAAGCTTTTATCTTATGGCATTTCCAAAGTGACCATTCAGACCGATGAAAGCTTGCAAGAGCACCAAGAATGTTGTATTGGTAAAGAATAAGCCAGCTCCCCAGAGAAATTCTGGGGCTTTTGTTTGCGGAAATAAAAGATTTTCCCAAACAGCACATAAGTGCTTGTCTTTTATTCTTGTATGTGATATATTTATAACATAAAGGTGTTAAATATTTCTAACACTACGAAAGGAGTCTATCATGAAAAAAAGTCAAAAAATGGGAGGCCTCATTTTGATAGTTGCCACCGCTCTCTTTATTGATTTTACTGTTTTCCTTGCTCCCAGCAATCTCAGCTGGTCAGCCAAGTGGATGATTGTCGGTTTGGTAAGTATAGGTCAGCTTATAAGCATCTGGTCTTGGTTTCACATGAAACCATGGCCTAAGAGGATGAAAGAAGTTCAAGAAAAGCAGGTCTATGATCTGACCATGAAATTTTATAATCTGTTGAATCTTACGGCAACCTCTATCTATACTGTCGGAATCTGGTTGTGGACTCCGAGCACCAATCCGCCCATTATAAAGCACATTGCTTTGGGAAGCCTCCTCGCTATCCAGTTTCTCTTTCTTCTGTTTTTTGCCTTGAAAAAAGTCAAAGAAAGAGCAGACGAGCGCTTTTATGCCAATCTGGCAAAAGCAGCGACTTTGATGTTTGCCGTCTGTATAGCAATTTTACTGGTGCTTGCAGGGATTAGTGCTAATATAGGATCCATCACAGTCAATGTCGTAATATTTTTCATCATGATTGGTGTCTTAGTTTTGCTCTTTGGTTTTGTCTTCTTTTTATTTGAAAAGAGAGGTTAAAAATGGCCAAGGAAAGCAATATTATCACCAATCTCAAATCTGTCCGCGAATCCAGAGGCATGACCCAGCAGGAGTTAGCTGACCGCATTGGAATGCGGCGCGAAACGATCTTGCATTTGGAAAATAATCGCTACAATCCCTCGCTAGAGATGGCTTTAAAAATCGCTCAGGTTTTTGATTTGCGGGTGGAAGAACTCTTTCAATTAAAGGACACAGGAGGACAATCATGAAGACGGTTTTTGACTACCAAAGGGAAGGTGAAAAAGGAGAGATTCGCCGCTTTGTCCTGCTATCTATGTCGCCTAGACGCAAGGAATTGCTGAGCTTTTTGAATCCAGAGATTCAGGCTGTAGAAGTGGACGAGCGAGCTATTGAAGAGCATTGCATGGCAACCATCGATGATCAGGACTTTCTGACCAAGGCAGCCAAGATTTGTTGCGAGATTTCCAAGGCCAAGTCCGATTTGGACTTGGAAGCTGAAACCCTTTATATTTCGGCTGATACCATCGTCGTAGTGGATGATCAGATTTACAATAAACCACAGGATTTAGCTGAAGCCAGTCGGATGTTTCGCTCTTACTTTGGCAAGAGCCACCATGTAGTGACTTCGGTCTGTCTACGTATGCAGGGTTTTCTAGAAGTCTTTTACACCTTGGCGCAGGTGGACTTTGTGGATTATTACCCAGAATTAGAGCCTGTCATCGAGGCCTATCTGCATGAGAAGCGTCCCCTGGATAAGGCGGGTGCTTACGGCTTTCAGGAGCTGGATCCTCGCTTTATCCGCTCAATTACAGGCGATATGCACACCATCATCGGCCTGCCTGTCGCTGAGACCAGCTATCGGATTTTTAGAGATAGCAAAGGAAAAGATTAGGTTTTTGATTTCTATTCTAAAACATCAAAAATCTCCCCACAAGTGATTATTTACTTTCTCGGGGAGATTTTTCTATGTTTTGAGCTTGGGACTGGATCCTAGATATTTACATCGCTCCAGCTAAATGGTGTGTAGCCAAGTAACTCAATACCGTCAATTTCAACGGATTTAATAATTTCTTGAACGTTGTCTTGAATGTTTTTAGCTAATTGCGGGTGGTCAGAGACCTCAGAACAAGTCTCAATGACCAAGAGAGGCTTGTGGTAGCGCTCGTATAGCTCAGACATGGCAATGCGAAGAAGGACAGGTTGTGCAAGACAAGTTTCTACATTTTTGCGGACATATTTGTTGATAAACAAATCTTGGATATTCTCTGCCGCATAATGTGAGAAAGCAACAAAGTCTACGATGCCTTCTCTTAAGGCGAAGACATCTTCTTCCGTAATGCCCAGATCCAGCTGATTTCGCTCAATGTAGCGAAGGAAGTGGTTTGGATAGTGGCCCTTGGTCTGCACATCTGTAAAAATGTAGTTTTTACGTCTGTTCAGCTCATGGCCCAAGGCATCGGTAGCTGAGTGATTTTCTTGGTGGGAATCACTATTGATGGTAATCAGACTACCGAATTGGAAGGTTGGATTGATGGTTTGGCCGAGCTTAACCACATTTGCAGATGCGATTAGCTGATGATGAGCAGCCAGCCAAATTTGTTGCTCTTGGTTTTCCGTGCTGTCAAAGTGTAGCCCAGCGCCTAAGAATGGCAAATAAGATAGAGCGCTCATTTCTTTAAAGGTAATCCAGTAAGTGACTTTTTCTTTAAAGTGGGTCAAAACGGCTTCGCAATACTTTTCATATAGGGCAATCATTTGACGACTTTTCCATGCGCCGTATTTTTCATACAAATGAAGCGGGAAGTCAAAATGAGACAGGCTCACAATTGGTTCGATGTCATTTTCGAGCAGTGCATCGATAATTGACTCATAGAAGGCAAGGACCTTAGCATCGGGTCTCCGCTCTTCTCCAGTCGGGAAGAGACGAGTCCATGAAAAGGATAGCTGGTAGGTATTGAAGCCCATTGTTTTAATTTTTTCAATATCTGCCAGATAATCCTGTTTACTATAGCCTTGTTTGAATAAATCGTAGGCTCCTAGGGGAATTGTTCGATAGTCAACTGTTCCGTCCATGACAGAGAGACGATAGTCTTCACCATACTGGGGCAGGATGTCGGTGATTCCTAGACTTTTACCATTACTTGATAGAATATTTCTAATCATATTAGTTCCTTTCAGTATTCATTCGCTGCTTGTTCTGAGCTTATTTTTTATGTCTCTTAGTAATCATGGCCAAGGTTGATAGATTCTGTGTGACAGTAGTGAACTCAGAAGCCATGCTTTGCGATTGATATACGGCAGCAGACAGACTGATCGAATGGGCTCTCTCTGCACTGATTGATTGTTCAATGATCATTCTTTGTGATTGCGATTCAGCGATAGATAGACTGATTGAACGCTCTCTTTCCACGCTCATTGATTGCTCAATAGCGATACTTTGTGATTGTGATTCAGCAACAGACAGGCTACGTGACTGTTCTTGCTCTAAGCTGATAGACTGCTCGATGATCTTACTTTGGGCTTCAGATTGGGCAAGGTAAATGCTGAATGAATGATCCTGTTCGACGCTGATTGATTGTTCAACGGCTCTGCTGAGGATTTTAGATTCTGCAGTAGATAAACTAAATGATTGTTCTTGCTCCAAGCTGGTAGACTGCTCAATAGTATCTCTTTTCGCTCTAGATTCCGCAGCTGCCAAACTGTATGAATATTCCTGTTCCAGATTGCGAGATTGTTCCACCGCCGCATGCTGTGATTGCGATTCTGCGATAGACAGACTGCGTGACTGTTCTTGTTCCAAGCTGATAGACTGCTCTACGGCCACGCTTTTCGCTTGGGATTCCGCCATAGACAGGTTAGTAGATACTTCGTTTTCTAGGCTGATAGACTGTTCAATAGCGGTGCTTTGAATTTCATTTTCAGTAATAGATAGACTTAGCGATGCCTCGTTTTCAGCACTGATAGACTGTTCAATTGCCCGACTTAAGGCTTCGGATTCCGCTACAGATAGGCTGATAGACGCTTCATTTTCCGCGCTAATTGATAATTCGATCGCTTGACTTAGTGCTTCAGACTCTACGATAGATAAGCTCGTAGACACTTCGTTTTCTGTCATAATAGACTGTTCAATAGCTCTATCTAAGACTTGGGATTCTTCAACAGACAAGCTTGTAGATGCTTCGTTCTCTGCACTAATTGATTCTTCAATAGCGATGCTTTGAGACACAGAATCAGCTATCGACAAGCTGCTAGACGCTTCCAATTCTGCGATAATGGATTCCTGAATCGCGATGCTTTGAGACACAGACTCGGCTACGGACAAGCTTGTAGATGCTTCGTTCTCTGCACTAATTGATTCTTCAATAGCGATGCTTTGAGACACAGACTCAGCTATCGACAAGCTGTTAGACGCTTCGATTTCTGCACTGATTGATTCTTGAATCGCGATGCTTTGAGATACAGATTCAGCGATAGAAAGGCTCAGAGAAACTTCCGTTTCCGCGCTGATAGATTCTTGGATGGCAACGCTCTGAGAAATAGACTCTGCCACGGACAAGCTGATAGACGCTTCGATTTCCGCACTGATTGATTCTTGGATAGCAACGCTTTGCGAAATAGACTCAGCAGTAGACAAGCTGGTAGACGCTTCGATTTCCGCGCTGATGGATTCTTGAATGGCAATGCTTTGCGAAACTGACTCCGCCACGGACAAGCTAGTAGACGCTTCGATTTCCGCACTGATCGATTCTTGGATAGCAATGCTTTGCGCCACAGACTCAGCTACAGATAAGCTGGTAGATGCTTCGAATTCCGCGCTGATAGATTCTTGGATAGCAATGCTTTGCGAAATAGACTCGGCCACGGACAAGCTGTTAGACGCTTCGAATTCCGCGCTGATCGATTCTTGAATCGCGATACTTTGAGACACAGACTCAGCTACAGATAAGCTGTTAGACGCTTCGAATTCCGCGCTGATGGATTCTTGGATAGCAATGCTTTGAGAAACGGACTCTGCTATAGATAAGCTGGTAGATGCTTCGAATTCCGCGCTGATCGATTCTTGGATGGCAATGCTTTGCGCCACAGACTCAGCAATAGACAAGCTGTTAGACGCTTCGATTTCTGCGCTGATTGATTCTTGGATCGCGATGCTTTGAGAAACGGACTCTGCTATAGATAAGCTGGTAGATGCTTCGAATTCCGCGCTGATCGATTCTTGGATGGCAACGCTCTGAGAAATAGACTCAGCCACGGATAAACTCTTAGACGCTTCGATTTCTGCACTGATCGATTCTTGAATCGCGATGCTTTGAGACACAGATTCAGCCACGGACAAGCTCAGTGATACTTCGTTGTCCGCACTGAGAGACTCTTCAGCGGCCATGCTTTGAGATACTGACTCAAAAATTGATAAGCTAAGCGACGCTCTATTTTCTTCAAGGATTGATTGCTCGAAGGCATGACTTTGCGCAATTGACAAGCTAACAGAAGTATCCGTTTCCTTGCTGTCAGATTGCCCAACTTCCAAACTTTGTGTTTGTGATTCGGTTACTTCTAAACTACGAGAAGCCTTTTTACTTTCTATACTTAATGATAGAGATATTGAATCAGCAGTGCTCTTCAAGCCCCTCTTTTTCATAGAATCTGAAGAAATGCTTGTCTCAGCAGATTCTGTCGTGCTGGCTGCCTGGCTTTTCGCTGCCATTTTTTCCTGCTCCAGACTAGCTTCACTTTCTACAGCTGGAGATTCGTCTACTTCTTCTCCACCGATATTCATAACATCCAAGCGGTCGTAGTATTGGATCGACTCCAAAGCTTTCTCAATGAGGAAATTTTCTCTATCTTCTGGGTTCACATTGACTTGTGGGTTACTTCCTTCATTGTTATGAACCGCAGAAGTGGATGATTCGTCCTCTTCACCTTTTATAAGACGCTTAAAGCCACCTAAAAAATTACGAAACATACCTTTGTTCTCTTCATTATTTGGCATGGACATACTCTCCCTAATTTTAGTAATAATACTATTATAAAGGCTAGTAGAGCATCTGTCAAAGTTTATTGCATTAAAATGAAGATTTTCAAAAGTAAGGGTTTTCTTGGAATTTTATAAGAGTTTTTCGCCGAATTTTATCCATTTCTCTTCTCTTTTTTGAAGGATTTGAAGTCGATAGAAATAATATTTTAGAAATAATGATATAATATGAGAAGTTATGATTGTATTCCGGTTATTCAATCCTAATACAAGGAGAGCAGTCATAGAGGGGTTAGGAGTATAGACGAGTAGATCATAATTTAAGGAAATCCGAATGAAGCTATTGAAAGATTGCAAACTTAAAAGAAGATGCAAGCGAATATGTGAGAAAAGCGGTTGGAAATGCTTTAGGGGGGATATTAGTAAGAAATTTCCAGAGTTGCTTAAAATTGAGCTCGATAGCTGGAACTTAGAAAGTAAAGTGATAAGACGAGTTTACAAGTTAGCAAGTAAATTGATTGTCTGACAAATTTGAATTTATTAAGGTGTGCATATGAAAGAAAAAAGACCTGATTTTGGAGATATAAAATCATTTGAAGAATTTAATAGATACTATTGGTATCGAGAAGAACTTTCACAAATTTGTAAGTCCCTTGGATTAGAGTATAGATGTACGAAGCAAGAATTGAACTATATTATCGAACAATATTTTAGGGGAAATAAAGTAGAAAAATTTTTGAAGACAGGAAACAAAAGTCAAGTCGAAGTGATAACCTTGGAGACTCCGTTACTTAACTGTGGTTTTTCTTTTAACCAAAAATTTCGAGATTATTTTTCAGCTGTAACAGGGATTAGTCCGTTTAAATTTAGTGCTGATATGGCAACGGCTTGGCGAAAAGTAAAAAGGGATAAAGATATAACATTCACTATTCAAGATATGATTAAAATATATTATGGTGAGTCAGATTATGCCAAGTATGATAGTTCGGCTTGCCAATGGAATCAGTTTCTAAAAGACTTTTGTTTAGATGAATTGAGCGATTGTTATTCTAATAAGTTAAAAGTTGCAGCTATTCTCTGGAAAGAAGTTAGAAACTCGACACATGAAAAAGTTTACTCACGGGAACTTTTAAAAAAGTATGAATCTAAAGTAGAGGAATACCGTAAGTAAACAGATTTCAGCTTGTCGAGCTGAATAAAGCTGGACGGCATTAATTTATATGCTATTTTAGCATAACACAATAATAAAATAGATGTTGGAGCAAGCATAGAAAAAGAGGAGCCTCATAATGAAGTTCCTCTTACTTTTGATTGTCCGAATCGATATTCTCATTTCAAATAAAGGTAGTGAAAAAAGTAGTGATTCGGTTGATTTATATTGCGATGTACTGAATTCAAGAAAAAGAAATAACGCTTGAAATGGACTGCACCCCAAAAGTTAGACAGAAAAAATCTAACATTGGGGTGTTTTATAATGAAATTGCGTTATGAAGCTAAAGTTCAAATCTATGAACTAAGGAAACAAGGAATCAGCTTAAAGCGTCTTTCAGAAAAATATGGAATTAATCTTTCAAATCTTTTGTATTTCAAAAATTTATTGGAACTTTTCTCTTTACGCGTTTGTCGTGTCATCATAGTTCGCTTTGTGTAATATTGTATTTTTTTCTTAAATTTTTGATACGAGTAGGTATTTCTTGTGAATAATTTTCTTCAAAAAATTTCATATATAATCCCCCTATAATCATGGAAAAGTATAAAGTAGTAAAAATAGTTGTTATCCTAGTTGATTAAAAAAATCTCTGATTTCCTCATCTTTTATAAAATAATATATAATTTTCCCCTCTCTTCTAGTATCCAAGATGTTTTGATTGGCTAGTTTACGAAGATGGTGGGAGGCAGATGCCATACTGAGATTTAGTAAACAGGCTATATCACATACACAGAGTTCTTCAACAGCAAGAAGATAAAAGATGATATTTATCTGTTTATTATCGGTAAACTTTGATAAAATACAAAGTGATTTTTGGACTTTTTCCTTTTCAAGGTAGTTCGTTGCGGTTGTAACATTTTGTTGATTTATAATATTCACTTGGCATATACTATCTTTTTTCATAATTTTTTCTCCTAGCCGAACACAGTCCTTAGCATGTCAAAGCTGTTGTTTTCAATCAGGATATACATCCCCAATCCTAAATAAACAACGGCAATAAACCATCTGCTATATTTTTCTAAAGTTTCTCCAACAGAAGGGACTTGTGCCAATTTTTGGGCAGAAAAAACCAAGAGGTAAATCATGACTAGAAAAGTAAGTAAAGCCACTATCAAATTCGCTAAATTTAAGGTAATAAAATATGGGACAAAAACACCAATATTGTCAGCACCACAACTTGCAAAAGTAATCATAGCGACTAGAAAAATCAGGTTTTTATCATCTTTGCGCAAACCATCTTTTGCAATAGCTTCTCCATCAGAATCTCCTAAAAGCAAAACTTTGAGTCCTAGGAAAATTGGAATCAAACCGAGCAAACCTAAAATCTCTTTACTAGGAATATAATTTAAGACAAATGCAAAAAGTAAACTTAGCAATATTAGACTAACAGAGCCTAGAAATTGTCCTAAATAGATGTTAATAATGTCTTTTCTGCTTTTTCTTTTGGCAAAAAATAACATTAGGATAATAAGTAAGTCTACGGCTGTCCCAGAATACAGGATTATTGAAGTAACAACATTTTGAACCATAAAACACCTCATTCAAATATATTTTTGAATGTATTTTAACATTAAACTTTGTAGATGTCAACTTAAAATCCACCAAAATATAGATAAGAAGTTAGTGTACCAAATATTAAAAAGCCCTGCCATCGAAATGATAGCAGGGCTTAACTTCAATATCCAGATGATATATTTATCTAAAAAAGGTAGAGTAAAAGGTAGAGTTTTTATTGATTTGTAGTGCGATATAATGAGTTTCAAAAAATCAAAAATTACTTAAAATCAATATTTTGACGTCTATTGACGTGTACTGAAACCCTTACTTAACCTCAATAAACTATGTATTGCGTGGTATTCAAAATATCACGTTTTATTGTATTTTAATAAAAATCTGATTACTAAAAATAGGTGTATTTTGTATCGGTTGTTTCCAAATTGTTGCCGAAACTAGAATTCATTAACAAAGGCACTTTTTGTATCTTCTATGATTTCTTTTAGTAATTTTATTTGCTGTTTGTTTAAATGATATTTCTTAGTTATTTCTTGTAATAATTGTGTACTTCTTGTGCCGTGTCGCATATATTCTAGAACAATAGCTTGTTTTAAATTTGGATATTGCTCTAATGGTATATTTTCTATTTGCGAGAAGTCAAAACTAGTGATTGGAAGAGGTACGGTGTCAATGCTTAAAACACTTCGACCTAATAAGTCATCTGTTGTTGTTTCAAGATATTTGGCTAATAATAATAGTTTTTCAAAACTAGGTTCTCTGTTACCTTTTTCCCAGTTTGTATATGTGACGCGATTGACATTAAGTTCATCTGCTATTTGTTGCTGTGTTAGCCCTCGTTTTTTTCTAAGCTCAGCTAGTCTATCTGAGAAAATTGACATAAATCCTCCTTCTTGTATCAAAACGATACTTTTTTCTTGACAATGTATCAAAATGAAACTATAATAGATGTATCAATATGATACAAAATAAGTATATCATATTTTGTGGAATTTTTTCAAGGAGGACATGGCTATGATTGTATAAAAAAAGTCTTTGAAAAGCAGAACTCTTCAAAGACTTGTCAAAAACAACTAACTAGATTATATAATATTTTTTAGAAAAGAGGAACAAAATAGTGAAAAATAAGATTAAACTAACGGCGGAATTATCTTTAAAAGATATGGCTCTTGAGAGCTCACAATTCTATATTCCTAAAAAGGTAAAAGTTGACTTTACACAAGTTCGCCCACGTAATAAATATAAAGACGGTAAGGCAACTGATATTGTAGAGGGCTATATGCTTAGTGGCATTGATGAACGGACAGCTCAAGCAGTAGAACAAGGTTTGATTGATATGGAGGACGTCAAGACAATCACGATCGAAGTACTTGGAAGCTTTGATGAAATTGAAAAAGCCATGGCAGGCGCTCAATTAACTTTTGTAGAGTTACTAGATACTCGTGTAATGGCTCAATGGGTTGATGGTCGTAATCCCGGTTACAAGGGGTTGAAATTGGTTGCTAGTGGTCTGAAATTGCTGTAACAACTAAAAATACGTAAAAAGCAGGGTTAGGTGTAGGGTTAGGTCGGGAAAGGCGTAGCCCCGACCGTATAACCCGTCTACACCGCCCAACCCGAATTTTTACGTATTTTTAGTGGAAGAATATTCATAATTTTTTTGCTCAAGAGTTTTTTGGCATAGTATAGTGACATAATGCCAAATCTATGCGCGGGCACCATTCTAGGACTTGACGATAGAATGGTGCAAAACAAGGAAAACCCTTGATTTGAAAGCCTTTCTCCGTGGGACATCGGAACGGTCCAGCGTACGCGGTAGGGAAGAAAACAGCAAAAAATCATGGCATTATACTTGGCATTATACATGGCATTATTCTCAAAAAAAAGGAGTATAATGCCAAAACAAAAGAATATATATACTTAAAAACAGAATATATATATAAAAATTCATGATGTGGAGAGGAGAAGAAATGACAAAAAGAATTAGAAACAGACGATTCTTATTCGAGCAACAACTAAAGTCAAAATTTTGGGATTGGTCTATTCAAGACAAGCAATTACTTGATGATTGGGAAAATAATAAGACACAAATTTTTAGAACTATCTTTGACCGAGTAAGAACGTTAGTGGAAGAAGATGAATTTGTAGAATTTGCTATAGTGGTGCATGATAAAGATGTGTCTTATGGTACAAAATTGGTTGAACCTCATATACATGCCTATATTGATTTTCCTAAGCAAATTGATTTGTCAAAAGTTGCTAGTGCTTTAGGCTTGGAACGTGAACGGATTGAAACCCCAAAATCAAAAGGAGGTCGAGCTTACACACGTATTAACGCTTTAGCATATCTTATCCATGCTAAAGATAAGGATAAATACCAGTATTCTATCAGTGATGTAGAAACCTTCGATACGCTTGATTATGAGACATTTATCAATCAAAATAAGGAAGACTTTGAGAAATATGCAGCTACAAAAAAACGTGAGAAATCAGATGAAAGTCTAGATTTGGTATTGTCTAAAGTATATAAAGGGGAACTGACTTATTTTGATATTATGAAAGACGATAATTTGTATTATCTGATGGCAAACAATCGTCAGAAATTCCTTGAAGGCTTTGATATTTTCGGAGAGCGTGAAAGCGTTCTAAGACTGGAAGCCTTGCAAAATAGGGAGTATGATTTGACTGTCCTATATATTCAAGGTAAGCCTGGGATTGGCAAGTCTACACTTGCTAGAGATATTGCTTTAGAGGTGCAAGGAGCACTTGAAAATGTAGGTTTAAGAGGTGGCTCATATTCTGCAAGCTCAAAAAATCCATTTGACAATTACTCAGGAGAGGAAATCCTTATTTTAGATGACTTACGAGAGGATAGCCTAGCTCCTGCGGATTGGTTGAAGCTGTTTGATCCGATTAACTCGGCTAGAATGTCGGCACGCTATCGAAATAAGCTAGTAGTTCCGAGATTGGTTATTATGTCTGCTTATATGTCTCCAAAACAATTTTTCGGACAAATTCAGGAAGAAGATATAAACCAGTATTTAAGACGGGTCAATTATTCTTCTGAAATTGCTAGAAAACATGGAATGGAAGAAAGATTTTATAGTGTTTCAGAAGTTCGAGAGAATAGAGAAAATGGGCATTTTCAACGTCCTGATGGCTCTAGCGTCGTTTTGAACTTTGACTATGAAGATTTGTTTTGTTCGCAAGATAAGGACGATTTTATTCGTAAATTGCTTGAAGATTGTATCTATCCTAGAATATTGCCAAAGAAAGCAAAGGATGTGACAAATGACTAAAAAGATAATTGTAATAACAAAATGTCGAGATTATGGTCAAGAAGAGCCTGTAGAAGTTATTGTTAAGTCTAGGGTTTTGAACTATCTCCCTGATATATATGTTTTTTTAAGGGATAAAGCTCGGTATTATGAAATAAAAAAAATGATGCAGTCGGCAAACCGCATCACATATAAAAACAACTAGTCATATTATAACATGAAAAGGAGAAAAATGCTATGTTCGTAACAAAAGATGATTTAAAAAAATTGGGTTTTGGAAATTATCAAGCGTATAGTTTGATTAAACAAGCTAAGGCTTTGATGGTACAAAAGGGATTTGCCTACTATAACTCTAAGGGGTTAGGCCGTGTACCTGTTGAAGCGGTAGAAGAAATTCTAGGTACGAAATTGAATTTTGAGGAAGTGGAAGAATATGCCTAAGATTCCACATGTATATTACGACAAAGCTACTGGTACTTATTATGCAGTAGCTTCTCTTGGATTTGACAGAATAACCGGCAAGAGAATGCAAAAGAAAAAAAGAGGATTTAAAACACAGGCAGAGTGTAAAAAGTGGTATGATGAATTTATGTTAAAGCATTCTCGTAAATATATTGTTCATGGAGTTAGTTTGACTGTAGAGATGTTTCTTGATAATTATTTTATACCAGATTATAGAAATAGGGTATCAAATAGGACATTTTTAACATTTTCTTCTAAGTTGAAACGTCTTAAACCCTTTTTTAAGATGAAAATGGTGGATATTCAACCTCTCCATATCAAAAAATGGCATACAGAAATTCTTGAAGAAGGACTTTCAAACAATTATTTGAAAGATCTACATCAATGCATGAAAGAAATTTTTGATATGGCTATATCTTTGGGGGTGGTTAGTGAAAATCCTGTTAGAAAAGCTGGTAATGTAAGTAGGACAAAACATAGAGTTGATTTTTGGACTAAGGAAGAATTCGAGTTATTTATTAGAACTTTTGATAAATCTGATGTTTTAGAGCATTTGAAATTTATAACTTGCCTTGTTCTGTTTATGACTGGCTTACGAATTAGTGAACTCCAAGCGCTTGTTTGGGATGATATAGACTTTATAGATAAGTCCTTGATTGTTAGTAAATCTATGTTTTATCAAAACAAGAACAAATGGCAGATAAACCCTACAAAGACCTTTTCAGGGAATAGACTTATCTATCTTGATGGTATGACACTTTCTAATCTATTAGAATGGAGAGAACATCAGAAAAAATTAGGAAAGATTGATTTTATTTTTTCTTATAATTGTTTACCGATTACAAAAACTATGCTCAATAACGCTATTGTAGCTCATAGTCAACTAGCAGGTGTTAAGACGATTAGAATACATGATTTAAGACACTCTCATGCCAGTCTTTTACTTTCTTTGGGTATGAATGATTTAGAACTTAAAAATCGCCTAGGGCATGCTAGTATTCAGACGACACTAGGTGTCTATTC
Organism: Streptococcus cristatus; assembly: GCF_003943505.1. Lineage (GTDB taxonomy): Bacteria > Bacillota > Bacilli > Lactobacillales > Streptococcaceae > Streptococcus > Streptococcus cristatus_E. Next base: position 94,409 of record NZ_RJPS01000004.1, on the reverse strand, counting down.
TCATCTACGTCCTACAGCTATGAAAGAGGTAGCAGACAAGTTAGAGGGGCAAATAAAAATTAACTAATTGTAATCGTGGCTTGTGTTTGTCTAGCGTAGTCTGACCAACACAAACGCAGATTCGACACAGTAAAATTTATTTTTGCTGTGTTTTTTGATAGAATGAAATTCAGTGGAGGATTGATATGGAAGAAGTTAACTATGGTGTAATAATGGAAAATATAAAAGGCATAAGAAAAAAAGTAATTGCTATTGGTAAAAAATATAATTTAGTATCAATTTATCTTTATGGTTCTTATTGTTTGTCGGATAAGCTATCAGAAAATACTCGTTTGGAATTTGCTTTTAGTTTTGATGAATTTTCTACGGGAACTTCTTGGCATTATGGAGAGATTTATCTGTCCTTTGCTGATATTTTTGGAGAAGATATTATTTTAATAGAGTTGGGTTGGCTCCAGGAGCAAACGAATTATACAACGCAGTATGAGTATAGACAGTTTCAAAAAGGGCATATTCTTTTGTATTCAAGAGAATTAACTTCTAAAAGTAAATCGGAATTATCTATTGCAGAACTGACAGAATTATATTGTATTAGTCGTACTTTAGATATAAATTATCAAGAGGATATTGACTATTTTTTTGATGAAGATTATTGATAGAAATGATGATAACGCTTGTTATTGTCTTTTTTGTTGCCGAATTGTTTCCAAAAATAAAAATCAATGGCGATAACCATTGATTTTAAGCTATTTTTACTAATTAAACTTTTATTTAACCTCTGTAAAGGTTTATTAGTGTTATTTCAGCATGCTATAAACGTTGTTATATCAACGTTTTTGAGTTCATATCTAATAAAATGTAGTCAAAAATGTAGTCATTTTATTAAGATGTAAGTTTGGCAATTTCTTTGAGGTAAATATCAACAGCCTCAGACTTTTTCTTAGGTGCTAGTTCAGCATAGGTGTCCATGGTTGTCTTGATTGATTTATGCCCCATTCTGATTTGGAGCTCTTTCCAGTTTGCACCTGCATTAAGCATCATAGAAGCGTGTGTGTGACGAAACAGATGGAAACCATAATTAGGTAAGCCAAGCTCTGAGAGGCGCTTTTTAAGCGTTGTACGCTCGTTTCTATCGCACATATAATTCCCATAGATAGTCGGGAAAATAAAGTCTGTAGGGGGTAAATCGTGCTTTTCAAAGTAAGTGTTCATCTCATTATGAAAATCTCTAAGGTCTTCCAATGTTTTTTTAGGAACGGCGACCCTGCGATTTCCTGAGTCTGTTTTAGCGCTATTTTTGCAGACAACTTCCCCCTTGATACCAAGCTTTTTATTGGCAGCTCTCCACATAAGTGTTTTGGTAACAATAAGCTCATTGTTATCAAAATCAAGGTCATGAACGGTCATTGCAAGCAGTTCATTGATACGCAAAGCTGAAGCTAGCAAGGTATCACATATGACCTTAAAACGTCTATTAGCCCGTGTATTTGGTAAGCTACTTAGATAGTTCAGCCAAGTTGCTAAGTCATCTTCATGTAACACCATAATACGCTCTTTAGATGGTTTTGGTTTAGGCGGGATTTTTATTGTTCTAGCTGGGTTATAAGAGAGTTCAAAGTTGGTAATACCGTAGTCGAAAATATCACTTAATTTATAGATAACAGCCCCAAAATCTTTGGCATGTCCTTTTTTAGACTTTTTAGCGCCTGATTCCACAGATTTCTTTGATTGTTGAGCAAGTTTGTTCACCCATACTTGAATATCAACAGATTTTATTTCCTCAGGCTTATAAGTACCAAATTTTGGAATGATATAAGTATCTAAGTATCCTCTAACACGGTTGATAGTATTTTGTGAGCTCACCCATGTTACAAAACTAGTGAACCACGCTTCTGCTAGTTCTTCAAAATTATTGATGACAAGAGTCTCTTTTAAGGTAGCCCCTTTTTCTTCAAAGTCTAGTCTAGCCTGCATGATTTTTCGGTCAAGACTTCGTAAAGTTTTGGCAGTGATGGATGAGGTGACTTTTTTACCAGTCTTAACATCAATCCCAATATAAACACCTCTTTGAGTGTAGCTGATTGTACCGTTGTTTTTTGTAGTTTTTGTTACCTTTCGATTGTTGTGAATGATAGTTTCTTTTTGCATAGTAGCCTTCTTATTTCGGATATATAAAAGGCTAAAATAACAACCTCACATGTATTTATTGTGATAGTCTTATTTTAGCACATTTTGAATTAAGGAGTTAAGTATTTTATAACATCTTCCATTTTGTAATAGACTGTACGTGTTCCTTCTATAGGAGGTTCAAGCCTCTTTAGACCAGTTTTCTCCCACGATTTTAAGGTATTAGGAGAAATCTGAAGAATTGACAACAATTCCTTTTGAGTGACGATGTTAGAGCTTTTCTGTTTTTCTTGTTGATGTTGAATGATGGTTAATAAGGTATTTAACAATTGCTCAATTTGGGTTAATTTTGCATATTCATTATTAGTCATTATCGTTGTCCTTTCCATAGCCTGAGTGACGACGTGAGTCAAGATATTTCGCAAAGAAATAAGTTTTATCAATTATTAAATCAAGTAACAACGGATTTTCAGTTCGTGCATACCTAACCAGATTGTTAAACTCGGTAAAATTACGTTCCTCTATGATATCAATTACCATTGAAAGAAATTCGTCACTGTTGTTGTTGATAAGAAATTTATCTAGGTCAAAGCCACAACCAGTTTCAATTTTGTTGATATCATATAGAGTCTTTTCAGGGTTTTCTGCATGAGTGAAGTAGTCATACATTCCTTTTGGTGACATAACAGGCTCTACATGGGCAGGTGTATTGAGGTTATTAGTTAGTAATTCGGAAACTTGAGAATAGCTTTTGAGTGAATCAAAATATAACGCTCCATGCTTGTGAGCTTTTTTAAATTCTCCCGTTTCCTTGTTGATGTCTTTGTCGTGCCATGGGCTCAATACAAAGGGAATGTGTAATTCCTCAAGTATGTCTAGATAATTTTTAGGAGCACTATCCTGATAAAGCAGGAAGGCCCATTTATTTGAGCGCTTTTCTTTTATCATATTTCTCCTCCGTTCTGTGATTATTGATTATTGATTTATTGGGGGTCGTAGTAACCCCAATAAATCCTCACTTGGGGCTTTGCCCCAACCCCCAGCCTCTTCTGCCCGATGAAATCCTACCGCATCAAGAATATGCTTGCCAACTTGGCCAAGGTACGGGGTAGTATTTTTTGGCGCTTCACTTCTTGCCTATCGGCATCGTTGCGCTTAAAAAATCTCCACCCCTCAAGCCCTTGCAAGTTGTCATTTTCCTGCTGGGGAGGTCGTGCCGACACTATACCGATGAGATAGCTCAAAAAGGGCTACTGTCGTCAAAACAAGCATAGCAGGAAAACCGCTATTCATACCTCGAGAAAAGCTCTTGAATTCGTTGTTCCAATATTTGCCGATTCTTAATTGGGATAGTTCGAAATATTTTTACAGGCTCCCCCTCTATTTGAAAATATCCATATCCTCTAGGTTTGACGATAACCTCATCTTTTTCCATATCGGGGAAAAGTAATTGTCTATTGTTGGTCGCATTCAAGAAGCTAGTTGATAAACTGATGACACAATTAAAGTTATATCGACCAGGTAAGTCTGCCATTAAAAAACGTTGACTGGATAAGATTAACCTAAAACCTAGACTTCTTCCCACGCTATTCATCATCAACATTTTAGACAATATTTCTTTATGTTTTTTCTTGTCAGTTTGTTCAAGATAGGCTAGAAATGCCTGCCATTCATCAAAAATTAGATATAGATTGTGGTCGTTTGTTTCCGCTTTACGCAATCTGTCTTCAAAGCGTTTATAAATGCTTTCGAACATATCAAGACATTCAAAGCCACGTGCTACATGATTTCCTGTCATAGTGAACAAATCATCATCAGCCTTAAAATCCATAAAACAAGCTTCAGCAGTCTTATCGTGGGTTGCAATAAGACCTAATAATCTATGTAGAAAGGTAGATTTTCCTGAACCTGATGGACCAGCAATTATCCAAGCAAAATATCGGTTAATGTCAATAGAGAAGGGGGTTGGTTGCCCCCTATGATTGACTTCCCAAACATTATGAATCACGTTCTAAAAGTCCTCCTCCGTATGCTGGTTTTGACTTAGCATTTCATTAGCAGAAATCAACCGAACTTTAATAGCAAGGAACGGGTCGTGTTTTGCAACACTAACAACACAATCAACGGAGCCGTTAGATATCATTTTGACAGTTTGCCTTGCTTTTATTTCGAAATCTGCTAGTTCTTGACCGCTAACTGATTTTTCAAGATGAATGTAGAAGATACCTTGAGTAATATCAGGGAATTCCACACCTTGAGTAAATTTAAGGGTAGCGATTGGAAGTTCGTTAACACCTGTTTCAGTTAGCCAATGATAGATGTTAGCATACAGAGGGTTTGCAGGTACTCGCTTGCTCTGTTTATAGCTATTCCACATCATAGAGAATGCTTCTCCCTCTGTAAATAACCCGATTAACAGCAACCCACCTAAGATAAAAGGTAAAATCCAAGATAGTAGCTTATAAAGGGCAAATACAGATACTATAATAGCTAAAGCTATAAGTAGTTGGCAGTACCATTTTAGAGAAGTGATTTTTTCAAGTATTTGTTTAATTTGTTTCATAAGTTTCACCTTAAATTACTGAAATATCTGATAGTTCGAGGACAAGTGACAAACCGATAGGTTGCTTGAATTTATCAAGAATAAAAGCAACTTCATAATTACTAAAAGATATTTCACAACCTATGTAGGTGTTTAGAACTTCACCGCTATAGCTTTTCAGCTTTATCTTAAAGGTTGGGCAAAGTTTCTCTTGTCCAATGCTCGCAAGCTTATCATAAAGCTCGCTATTAACGCCTATAAGATTTCCCCAAGGACGTTGATTTTCCGTTCCCTCATTTAACACTCCAGTTGACGAATCAACAACCGTGATGGTAGAAGGAATTTCAACTACTGAAGCCACTAATTCTGCGAATTTTTTAGGACTCTCGCAAAGTCCAATTTTTAATGCCATTTATTTATCTCCTTTTTCTGGCAAACATAAAATAAATAAATAAGAAAATTTGATTACTTGCTTATTTATTTTGAGTAAAAGTAAATGCTCGGTTGGGGTCATGAGCTGGACTTTGTCTTTTAGGTTATCTGACCACCTCCTCATTACTAAGGAGAATGAGACAGCTAAACGCAAAGTTATTTGTTGAATTTTTAATTTTTTTATAAAAAATCCAGTGACAGGGACACTGGATTTGAGGTATTAGCGATAACTTTTTAATAAAGGAGCTAATTTTTTTAGTGCTTTACAATAATGAGATTTGACAGTTACATCACTCATTTTCTTGTAATGTTCAGTGATATAGCGAGCCGTTTCTTTATAGCTTGAACCTTGTTCTGCTATCATTTCAACAATTTTACTGTCAATTGCTGATAAGGATGCTTTAGCTTCACGAATAGCTTGTTTTAACTCCTCTAGGATTAAGGCTTCTTCGGGATTCAAATCAGAACTTGCAACTACTTCATAGCGTTCACGTCTTTTACCATCATTCCGAGAGATGTTTTCTTCCATACTTCGTTTATGGTGGTATCGGTCACGACGTTCTGCGTTGCTTTGTTTCTGCTGGAGGAGACGGTCAACCTCTTTCCAATTTCCAGTTTTGACAGCTTTTTCAATCTTACGCTCACGGCGTTCGGTAACTTTGTTACTCATAATAGTACTTCCTTTCTCGTCCTTAGACGGAAAGAAACGATATGAGCGAGCATTGAACGCCGAGTATGGCAAAAGGCACACCAAATAAACGGCGAAACAATTCTATGCACGATATGACCGTATTGTCATATCATCATATTTGTTTCAATCCGTCCATTTGATGCGCATCATATAGGACAATGTATTTTTATAACGTTATTAGATAATATCGTTATAATAGTATTAGATCACAGAGATGCCTCTACAGACTATAGCAAGGATATTCTACTTAACTATATAGGATGAACTGGTTAAAGTTTCATGATATAATATAAAAGACATGGAAAAACCTTGACAGAATTTTAGAATATGGAGAGAAAAAAAGTGGAATATAAACCAATTCATTACTATTTACGCTATGTTGAAAATATCGAGCTTCGGAAGATAAAAACATACATCAAGAGTAATGAAACTGAAGAATTACTAAGCTTAAAAGAGAAGATACTTATTTTGAAATTACATGAGCTTTTTGATAACTATGATAAACGAAAAATTGGACTTGAAAAATTTTTGGGTATTGATAAAGTAGATGGTGAGGACTACTTTGAAAAATCTTTAAAATTATTTGAACCATATTTCGTATCAAAGAATCAGCAAGAAAGTCTAAAAAAAGCGATTAAAAAGATTAAGAAATTGAAGGAGCGTGAAAACTATAATTTCCTAGAGTCTTTTCGTAGAGATAAAATAGAAGAACGTTTAAGGAAGATTTTATGGCATGTCATTCCAACTAAGAAAAACTTTCGATATATGCTAATAGGAGAGAAAAATGACTCGGAATCCTTTTTTTATTTTTCTGGAATCAATGATTTGAAAACTTATTCAAAATTTTTAGGAACCAGTGAGGAAAATATAGGGAAGTTGCAACCGTTGGACGGAGAACTTATGGACGGAGAACTTATACGACTTACCAAGAAACTATGCAGTAAGAAAATTAACATATCAAAACTAGATAGCGAACATGAACAGTTACAAAAAGAATTAGCTGAGTATTATTTTATTGCGGAATTTTATTATCTTGGATAAAAGAAAACACCCTCTTATTTTGGAGGTGTTGTTGATGGAGTTTTATTGACTATGCTATAAAAAATTTAGCAGTTAATTTGTACAAGGTCATATAGAAATTGTATTTTTGATAGTGTGAGCTAAAAAATGCCCTAACCAAATGGTTAGGGCATTTCCTATGTATATGAATTCTTAAATATATAATTATTTAGCCAATTGCTGTTGCAATATATTGAAACTTCAGAACTAGTTTAAATCAATTTCTTTATCTTAGGTAATATATGTAGGAGTATTCACTTTTCAATCTTGCCTAGGTTTATTATCTCTATAAAGAGATTAATATAACGTTCTTTATTATCGTTAACCTGTAATGAGCTTATTAGATTGGATAAATCGTTAGTATAATTGTCTGAAAAAGGTAAGAAAAATTCGGAAGGTGTTACATTTAAAGCATTCAATATTCTTATTAGTGTGTCAACTGATAGATTTCTCTTTTCATTTTCAACAAGGTTTATAAAAGGTAAACTCAAGTCACTTAAATTGGCGAGTTCTTGTTGTGTAAAACCTCGTTTTACTCGATGTTTTTTTATCTGAGAACCAACTGATAAAATACTCAATATTTATCCTTTCACATACTTATTTTTAACTATTGTATAAATAATTTCTCTAAAAATATATACAATATTGTATAATTTTATCGATATACATTTACAATCATTTAAAACGATGGTAAAATTATTTATGAAAGGAGATTGTTAAATATGGCAATATTAATTGAGGAAGTTACAGAAGAACCTGGATGCGCTGGTTGTGGGTGTATCAGTATTGCAATACCTATAGTTATTCTATACCTATTTAGAGAATCCATTATAAATGGTATTATTACATTATTAGCTGGAGTGTTTACAGTTTTATTGTGGTTAATTGGAATAACACTTGTAATAACTGGTGGATATTATTTATTGAAATATATTCTAAAAGAGTCAGAATCTAGAAAAAAGGAGTGAGTCTTTTTGAGATTGTACGTAATAAGAGAAAAAATATTTTCTCCTATATGGCTTATAATTATTAGTGTTATAACTACTCTGCTACTTTTATTAGTTATACTTAGTAATAGTGGTTTATTTTCAAAAAACCATACATATATTAAAGGGAAGACAGTAGAAATACATAATGTTAACTTTACATACGAAGACTCAATTCGCTATAAAGATAAAAATGGGAGTCATCTTTTAGAAGAACTAGTCCGAAATAACTTTAAAAATAGAATCGAATATAAAGGTAACACATACGAATATTTCCGAACATATTATAATGATTATACAGATGTCTTATATCTTGATAGATATATAAAAATCAAAGAGAAAGGCAATGGAATTCATTGGGGTAACTCATATAAGAATAAAGATAATTTTCTAGACGTTGATGTGGATTATAATGGAAATATCACAAGCCTTAAATATTGATTTTCAGTGGAGGTATGTAGAGAGTATAATTTGCTACACTACCATAGAAAATTTACTATTCTTTTATTCAAGAATAGTAACCCGTTACATGTGTTCGTATTTAAAACTAATCTAACAGGTAGGTCTAGATACCAAAAAGAGAGTAGCTGGATACAGAAAAAACATCCTAATCGTTGGCGATTGGGATGTTTTTGTATATCCGAATTTCTAAATTTATTTCACAAAAAATGTAGTCAAAAATGTAGTCATTCAGGTGATTTTTATTGCAATACATTGAAATTCGAAATTTCAATGTATTGCGTTAAATCAAGGTTTTTTCGTTTCTACTGAAACGTAATGACCCACTATTTCACTTCCGTAAACACAACGTGTTTGCGAAGTTTTGGTGAGTATTTCTTCAATTGAAGACGGTCTGGAGTGTTACGTTTGTTTTTAGAAGTAAGGTACAAGCGTTCACCAGATTCTTTGTGTTCAAGTGTAATATTTACGCGCATGGTATCTCCCTTCTATTATTCAGCTGCTGCAGCTTTAGCGATTTTACGTCCTTTGTAGTATCCTTTAAGTGATACGCGGTGAGAACGTGAGTAATCTCCAGTAGTTTCGTCAAAGTTTACAGATGGAGCTGTTACTTTGTAGTGTGTACGACGTTTGTTTTTCTTCGCTTTTGAAGTGCGACGTGCAGGTACTGCCATTGTTTGTTTCTCCTTTTAGAATGTAATTCGATGCAATCTCATGATTTTCATCAACTTTAACAGTATAACAAAACTTTTTTGTAAAGTAAAGTTACTTGACAGAAATTTTTGATTTTCTTTTTGACAATAGCAAAGCTTTTTAGCAGTTGCATCTATTTTGAGGTTTATTATTCCAATATTCTGAAAATTTAAAAATTTTCTTCTGTCCAACAGAGCCTAAGTGTGGTATAATAAAGCACAAAGATGACTACAATGAAAGGGAAAGACATGACAGATAAATTAGATACACGCCACAGAAGTAAGATTTATGACAGTATGGTCAAATCTCCTAACCGTGCCATGCTTCGCGCGACAGGGATGACGGACAAGGACTTTGAGACTCCGATTGTCGGAGTGATTTCGACTTGGGCTGAAAATACGCCTTGTAATATTCACCTGCATGATTTTGGTAAACTAGCCAAGGAAGGAGTAAAAGAACAAGGTGCTTGGCCTGTTCAGTTTGGTACGATTACCGTCGCTGACGGGATTGCCATGGGAACACCGGGCATGCGCTTCTCTCTGACTTCACGTGACATCATCGCAGACTCTATCGAAGCTGCCATGGGCGGACATAATGTGGATGCCTTCGTCGCTATCGGCGGCTGTGATAAGAATATGCCTGGCTCTATGATTGCCATTGCGAACATGGATATTCCAGCCATTTTCGCTTACGGAGGAACCATTGCACCGGGAAATCTGGATGGCAAGGACATTGACCTAGTTTCTGTCTTTGAAGGCATCGGGAAGTGGAACCATGGCGATTTGACTGCTGAGGAAGTGCGCCGCATCGAGTGTAATGCCTGCCCTGGCCCTGGTGGCTGTGGCGGTATGTACACAGCCAATACTATGGCGACGGCTATTGAAGTTCTAGGTATGAGCTTGCCTGGCTCTTCTTCTCACCCAGCAGAATCTCAAGATAAAAGAGATGATATCGTGGAAGCTGGCCGAGCAGTTGTCCGTATGTTGGAAATGGGGCTTAAGCCGTCTGACATTCTGACGCGCGAAGCCTTCGAAGATGCGATCACAGTGACCATGGCTCTGGGCGGCTCTACCAATGCTACTCTGCACTTGTTGGCCATTGCTCATGCGGCCAATGTGGAGCTGACCTTGGATGATTTCAATGTCATTCAAGAGCGCGTGCCGCATTTGGCGGATTTGAAACCATCTGGTCAGTATGTCTTCCAAGACCTATACAATGTCGGTGGTGTCCCAGCGGTTATGAAATACTTGCTGGCAAATGGTTTCCTACATGGCGATCGCATCACTTGTACAGGTAAGACGGTGGCGGAAAACTTGGCTGACTTTGCTGATCTGACACCAGGTCAGAAGGTCATCATGCCGCTTGAAAATCCAAAACGTGCGGATGGTCCATTGATTATCTTGCATGGGAATCTAGCTCCAGACGGTGCAGTTGCCAAGGTTTCTGGCGTGAAGGTTCGTCGTCACGTCGGACCAGCCAAGGTCTTTGACTCAGAAGAAGCCGCTATTGATGCGGTACTGGCCGATGAAGTAGTGGATGGCGATGTAGTCGTGGTTCGCTATGTTGGTCCAAAGGGTGGGCCTGGTATGCCAGAAATGCTGTCACTTTCTTCTATCATCGTAGGGAAAGGGCAAGGAGATAAGGTAGCCCTCTTGACAGACGGCCGCTTCTCAGGTGGTACCTACGGTCTCGTTGTCGGACATATCGCTCCGGAAGCTCAGGATGGTGGCCCGATTGCCTATCTTCGTACAGGCGATATGGTCACGGTTGACCAAGATACCAAGGAAATTTCCATGGCAGTTTCTGAAGAAGAACTTGAAAAACGCAAAGCAGAAACAACTATTCCACCGCTTTATAGCCGCGGTGTACTTGGTAAATATGCCCATATGGTATCCTCTGCTGCTAAAGGTGCTGTTACCGACTTCTGGAAGCCAGAAGAAACAGGTAAAAAATAGCCTATATATGACAAAAGAACCCGCTAGTTTTTCTAGCGGGTTTATTAATTTAGATGAATGTTCAGCATCTTATCTAGGACTAATCCCCAGCGCAATTCGTCCAAAGCGACTGATACGAGTGATTTTCCACGCGGGCGACCAAGTGACTTCAACGGAGACAGTTTCGATGCCCTCGATTTGCTTCAGGGACTCGACGATTTCAATGGGAACGGTCTCGGTACAGTCGCAGGCTGTGTCTGTGAAGGTCATGACAATCTTGCAGTGGCCAGTCTCGTCAAGATTGATTTCATAGATGAGCCCGAGATTGTAGACATCAAGCTCGACCTCTGGATCGTAAATCGTTTCGAGTTTCTTAATTAATTCTTCTTGGATAGCTGCGGCTCGGTCATTGATTTTGATATCGTCTCTCATCTTCTGTCCTTCTTCCTTTATAAAATAGTGGTCTTATTTTCTCATAATTCTGACAATTTTTCAAGAAATTCTGGCGAATGAAAACGGATTTAGTCTCTTGGAGGGAATTTTTCTGCTCTAACTCCTCAAAACATCTGATTTATGGTAAAATAATAGATATTATATAGTTGCAGAGGATTAGAAAATGAAATTACAAAAACCTAAAGGAACTCAGGATATCCTCCCTCAGGAATCTGCTAAATGGCAGTATCTGGAGGAGTTTGCTCGTAAGACATTTAAAAAATACCACTATGCGGAAATTCGGACACCGATTTTTGAGCACTATGAGGTCATCAGTCGTTCTGTTGGAGATACGACAGACATCGTGACCAAGGAAATGTATGATTTCTACGATAAGGGAGACCGTCATATTACGCTACGGCCAGAAGGAACTGCACCGGTCGTTCGTTCTTATGTCGAAAACAAGCTCTTTGCACCAGAGGTTCAAAAGCCAGTTAAGCTTTATTATATGGGATCTATGTTCCGCTATGAGCGGCCTCAGGCTGGTCGCTTGCGCGAATTTCACCAAATCGGGGTGGAGTGCTTTGGCTCTGAAAATCCAGCGACAGATGCAGAAACGATTGCTATGGCGGCTCAGTTCTTCAAGGAAATTGGAATTGGGCAGGTGACGCTGCAGCTGAATAGTTTGGGGAATGCAGCGAGTCGAGCTGCCTACCGTCAGGCCTTGATTGATTATTTGACTCCGCTGAAAGACAGTCTTTCTAAGGATAGTCAGCGTCGTTTGGAGGAAAATCCGCTGCGGGTGCTGGATTCGAAGGAAAAAGAAGATAAGGCAGCTGTTGCGCAGGCGCCTTCGATTTTGGACTTTCTGGATGAGGAGAGCCAGGAGCATTTTGCGGCTGTCCGCTCAATGCTAGAGTCTTTGGACGTTCCTTATGTCATTAACACCAACATGGTGCGTGGTCTGGACTACTACAATCACACGATTTTTGAGTTTACGACTGATGTGGCAGGCAGCGAACTAACTATCTGTGCGGGTGGCCGTTATGATGGCTTGGTTGACTATTTCGGTGGGCCAGAAACCCCTGCCTTTGGTTTTGGTATGGGAATGGAGCGTCTCCTCTTGATTTTAGAAAAACAGGGAGTAGCTCTGCCACTTGAGACAGGCTTGGATGCCTATATTGCCGTTCTAGGTGAAGCTGCCAATCGCAGCGCTTTGGAGCTGGTGCAGGCCCTCCGCAATCAAGGGTATGCGGTCGAGCGAGACTATTTGGATCGCAAGCTCAAGGCTCAGTTTAAGTCAGCAGATGCTTTTAGAGCGAAAACCATCATTACTTTAGGCGAAAGTGAGATCGAAAGCGGCCAAGTCACTGTGAAGAATAATGCGACTCGTCAAGAAGTGGTGGTTGGACTGGATCAAGTTCAAGAAAACTATCAGGCTGTTCTCGAAGAATTGGGTTGTTAGAGAAAAACTTATTCTTTCTTAAAGACCGAACTCTTTAAGGAATCTCGGGATATTACAGTTTTGTTACACGGCGAGCAAATACTGTAACAAATTGATAATGTTTTGGTATAATGGTTATACTCTTACATAAATAAAGGAGAAAAAATGAAAAAATTGATGAAATTTGGCGTATTGCCGGCTTGTATTCTTTTGTTGGGAGCATGTTCGGCCCTGCCAAAACCACAGAAGAAGAACGCTGAAAACGTGAAGACAGAGCAATCTTCATCTTCTACATCAGAAAAAGAAACCAATGAAAAGCGGATTGAGAAAGATGCAGATATTATCTTGCGTGCAGTTTTTACAGATCATTCTTCAGGTTTCACAACCTTGATGGGAACGTCTGTTGACAAATGGAAGAAAGGTATTACTCAGTCTTACGTTGATGAAAATCTGTCTAAATATACGCCAGAAGAAAACTATACGCTTGACTTGAAGACAGAAAAATTCCCTCCATCAAAAATCTTGGAGTTATTTGACCAAGCACGTTTTAAAGTCTTAGCTACGATTGGCGATGATTTTGAAATTACTAAAGTTGAAGACGATGGAGAAACAGCAACGGTAACATTTAAGAGCCGTGCGATTGCAACACGTGATTTGGCCAATTTAATCAATATGACCAAAGCTAGTCTGTTTGAAAATGGAATTGAAGATGTAAAAGCCTTGGAAGACTCAACGGATCCAGATCTTGAGAAGCGTTTGGCTTTGGTAAATAACTTCCTCTTCTACTATGCTTTTGATCGTATGAATGAAGACTTTGGTTACATTGCGCCGCGTGAGTTTACAATGGAGTTAACGAAGACAAAAGAGGGTCGCTATATTCTCAATGACGAAAACTTTATTGAATTGCGTAAATCAATTTTTGTAAATGAGTATTCAGCAAATGGTGCAGAAACCCGTAAAGGAAACAAATCAACAGATTCTGGCTCTAAATCTGACTCAAGCTCCTCTTCATCTTCTGATAAATCAAAGATCTAATAGTTTGAAATAAGATTTAGGATCTCATTTATATAGATAACGGGTCTGGGGCTTTTTGTCTCAGACTTTTATTTTTCAACTAGCTTGAATTGACGGAGGATATGAATGAAAACAATTTATTTAAGCAAAGAAGACATGTTGGAAATCTGTCAAGATGGTGACAAGTATTTCTTGCGTTATCCAACCTTTAATATTACCTGCCCAGAAGTGGTTAGAGAAATCCCCAAAGAAGCTGCAGATAGCTATATGTCGGGAGAACATACTGGCAAAGAGTTGATGAATTATGCGCAATATGGTTTTTGGAGATCTAAAAAGCAATATACACAAGATGAGTCTGGTAAGCTCTTCATCGAAGACCATCCTTCCTTTATTTTGAAAAATCCTGAAAATAGCCGTCGTCTTTTCACAGCAGAGGAATTTAACCAAATCGTCACCCAAGCCATTGTTTCAGAACTGGAACCTAGCGAACTTGACGCTATTGGTATAGTTGATAATCATTTAGAGTTACTCCTTGTTGATCCAGTCGGCTGGCAGGAAGAGATAGAAGCAGTCCATCTGGAAATTCTGCAGGAAAAACTCAACAACTATATCTACTTCCTCGAAAGCAAGCAGTATGTGGAGCGATATGGCGATAGCTTTGCTAAAAAAGTCATCCATATCACCTTCCAGTATTCTCCATCTGATAATGGCCTAGCCTTTCTCGCTGCGGTTCAGAAGGTGTTGCAGCCTACAGATATGAGTTTGAAGGTAGAATTGCCAGAGTAAGTTAGAAAAAGAGAAGGCGTTTGCCTTCTCTTTTCTAATCTTCAAAAGCCTTTGCAATCTTTTCTGGACTAGATTTATAATATGGTATAATGTAAAAAAGTGCTTTCTGATTAATGGCTAAAAAACTTGATATAGTAAGAGAACTATTCTATCAGTTTAGTTCATATCATTTAAAATTGAGAGGGTCGACTATGTTAACATTAAGCCATGTGATTGAAGATACCTACAATGTAGAGGTGGACTATTATACTCCTCTTACTATTGAATGTTCGAGTTTCCCCTCATATATACGAAAAGCTTACTTCCGTTTAGTAGGTGATAATAGCCTACTTGAAATTGGGATAAATCCAAATTCTTTTCGATTGATGAATATGATACTTGTCCAGGTATCAAATGTGACTTTAATGGATGACATGAGTCTAGAAGAAGTGGAAGAGATAGAAGGCATTCCTGTTTTTCGTGATACTGTCATGTTTACAAATGGACTACATGATAGGAGGCGGTCCTTTGATGTCTTTTTGTCTAAAGACTTTTTGAAAATACAGTTGCTTAATCCTAAGGAAACTATGTATCTGACTAATGGGAGAGTAAAATTAGGATTTTCTCAAGATGGAACACTCGTGAGCATCTTGCTCGTAGAACTGGCATGTCATGAATATGAAATTTTAAAAAATAGTTTTGAATAGCGCTCCAAAAGTCTATTTCCTTGAGTGCTATAAAACTAGACTTATTTGAATAAGGAGAAAAATGATTAGAGCAAAATATGGTGAAAATATTGTTGTCGCTTTTAAGTACAAAAATCAGTATTCTTGGTATATTTCTGACTTGGAGCTGTGGTATATTAATTACGAAGAAGCGAGATATAGTGTAGAACATATTGATAAAGAGAGGTTGCGCTCCCCGTTTTTATTGCCCGAGAATGTCCTCTATTTTTTAGAGGATATGCAAAAATATAGTTGCGACCTTTCAGAGTTAAAGAAAGTCTTTGCTAATGAGTATAAAAGGGATAAACTGAACGCTATTTATGATTTCGCCCCATCTTTATTTGTTGATATGGACAATTTGTTGTTGTACTCAAATTACGCAGAGTCTATTTCTTTTGAAGAGTATGTATCAGCTCCATGGATTGGGGAATATCAATATTTCCTAGATTTAATTCCAAGAGAATATTGGTTTTGGACGGAAATAGGGGAAAATGTGTTTGACAAAAATAAAACAAGTGAATAGAGTAAAGAAAATAAAGAAATAGAAGGAAATAAACAAAGGAAGAGACTCCGCTCAACAGTTATGGGTACGGTTATTCCCTTTAATCACTTTCTACTGGTCCCAGTTTGGCAAGAGAAAAAGCGATAGAAGAGGATCATCCTGAATGGAAGAAAATCAGAATAATCAATAAAACTGGTAATATGCTGAAAATTCATTAACATAAAAGAAGGCGCTTTATGGCCGTAGGAGGATAAGTGGTGAAAAGAGATAATATATTTATAGAAGAAAAAATTAATGAATTAATTAAAATTAACAACTTATCAATTGATGAGTTGGTTGAAGAATTGGAAAAATTAAAGCAAGGTATAAATCCCTACAAGCGTCCGATAGAAAAAGTTATCAGATCAGTACAACTTGATAATTCTGTTTGCCAAAAAGAGAATATGATAGCCACCTACACTGCAGGCTACTCTATTGAGAAATTCAGAGAAGAGTACCTTAAATTTGTTAATAGCCTTCTCCCTGTTTGGTTTAGTAATTCGGGATATGATGAAATGATCTGGGCCCTTTCCATTGGGATTCTTTTGGAGATTAATGATGAGATTTTTGATCAGCTAGTTGATTTGGTCAAAAAGGATGATCCAGAGGATTATTTGATTGATTACTTGATTCAATCACGTCATCCAGATTGGAAGATTCGGATAAACTATAATTTTCCAAGACCTTATGGCTTTACTCGGAAAATTATTGAAGAAGAGAATGCTGAACAGGCACTCAAACTACTCAAAGAATATGTAACTAAGAAATGGTATCCAGGACATAGGGATACAGGTTGGTATGACCTGCATAAAGAGAATATTGATAATTATTATGGTTACTGGTCCTTTGAATCAGGCGCCCTCTGCAAGCTTAAGGGATTGGATTACAAACAGTTAGAAGGACTTCAGTATTTCCCTTATGATTTGGTTGCTGAAGGTGCAGAAGTCTAAAGTATACTAAGAGATAATTAAGTGATAGCATTAACGATTTACAGAAATATTGACTATCTCTATTAAAAATTACAAATGAAACTAAAAATAAGGAAGGTTTTAAGATGTCCCAAGAGAAATATTTACAGGTTAAAAGGAGTATAGAATTCGTCTTGCTTTAGTGATTTTCCTTTTCATTTTATTTGCCATACTAGATTGTATGCTAATAATTAGTTCTTCCAGATTTATCCCATTTTTAGCAACAGCCATGGCGTCTGTCATACCTGTCAATCATTTTCTGCTTGTTCCTTTTTGGCAACAGAAAAAAGCGATAGAAGAAGAGCATCCTGAATGGAAAGATCTTAGTACAAAAGGAGTAAAGATTCCTACGGCTGAGGCTAATAAAAGGACATTAGCAGATATCGGTGCAACTTTAGCTTTGCTTCTCTCCTTTGCAGTATTCTATAGACCTGTTGAGCAGCAGAAGATTAATTATAAAGAGCTAAATGATGCACTCAAGGTTAATGAGGGAACATCTACCACATCAACATCTTCTATGTCTAATTCGTCAACTGCCATTGAAGAAAGTGCTCAAACGGAAAGCTCCAGTAGTGATAATAGTAACTCTCATTACCATATCCCTGGAGCTGATGACGAGACGATTAAGAAGGTGGTTGATAAATCCTTACAAGACTTGAGGCAGCAAAATTCTGGAGAGCAGCAAGCAGAATAGAAGGGGAGAAAATGAGTGATGCTAGTTTAAAAGCACAAATTGACAGTGATAAAGCCAACAAGTCTATGTTCCGTATTACAAAGAAGCGGTTAAAGGTCATGTAGATAATCCGAAATGGTAGGCTGATCCTGATGCATCTAGGATTGTCGCTGGAGAAGAGTTGAAGAAAGCGCGCTCACATTATCAACAGATGCTTAGAAAAGGTGAACTGCCAAAAGGATACAATAGACAAGGGTTGGCGTTTGGTGGTGAGAATGTTCCGGAAAATATTCAATTTACTGGAGAAACAACGATTAGACATTCAGAATTAGAAGGATTAGATACTAGTTTTTATCATGAAAATGATTATGGTAAAAAGGATCCAAAGGTTTTGAAAATACATCAAAGAGAAGTGGACTATATGTATTTGGAAATAATCCAAATCATACTGAAGTCACTAATTTCCAAAATGAAGTATTGAGATGGCAAAGACAGCAAGGTTTAAGATAGGAGCTTGATAGATGAGTGAAGTATTACTGCCTGGAATTTGGTATGGCGAGGTAAGCCAATTAAGTTTGGATGAATTAAAGAATAGCTTGCTTTCGGTACAAGACGAGCGTGAGTGCATACTGTTAATTGTTGAAATAATGAAAAAGGGAGATTTTTCCGTTAAAAATCTTTTAATTGATTTAATGAATCAAACAGAAGATGAAGCTGTGTTAAATTTATGTATCAGATTATTTTGCTCAGTGTGTACAAATGATGATTTAAAAGATGTTAATAATTTTCGTTTTTTAGATTCTGTATCGGAATTTGGAGCTTTTACATTCGTTACTGGTGCAGTTGAAACAATGTCATATCAAGTTATTCCATATCTTTTGACGCTGTGGCAAGAATGGGAAGATTCTGATAATGATTTAGAAATTGCTATACAGGATGCGTTGGATTCTTTTCTCGAATATCGCTCGGTTTTATCAGAGAACGCAACGTTAGAGGAAGTAGGAAATCTATATATAGATGTAGTAAAAACTAAAAACTTAGATTGTTATTATTATAATACTTCTCTTGCTTTTCCTGGTTTGTTTACACAAGAAATTATGACTGCTCTACACATCGCTGCTCAAAAGAAAGAAAAATATCATTTATATCTTCAATCGTCACTTTTGTCTATCTATTCGGGCGAAAAAGTTCCAGTTGACACTAATGTTGTAATTTCAAGAGATGAAATTGATTTAATGATTAGTTATATTGATCGTCTAATCAAAAAACTTTGGGTAGAAGGCATGAAGTATTTTTATGGTCATCCTGTTGAAAACTAGAAGTGTTGGAGAAAAGATTGTAAAATATTTTATCCCGAAATCTTTTACTAGAGGCTGGTTCGGATTATAAGTTAAAAAATAAATCTGGGAAATCGTGTCTAGACTATGCGGAAGAATATTCTTGGAGAAGTAGTCTGCTTGATATAATAAAGGAGTATGAAGATGGTAGAAATTAATAACAATGATTTTGGTGGTTTCGTTGTTTCAAACAATATTCTTGATGGAAAAGCTATTCGCTATTCCTATCGCGAGGAATCTGCTATTCCACAATTAAATGGCTGGACACTGTTATCAATCGAAGATAATGAAGCTTACCTAGCTAATTCAAAAAATTTCACAATTTTAGGAGCAAATAGCATTGTAAAAATTGCTCCTGTTATGCTGGAAATTTTTGAAGCCCCATACGGCACCGACTTGTGCTGGCTACATGAGGAGGGCGTTCATGTAGGATTTTATGATTTGGTGAGAGATAGAGAGACTACTATCGAGGAAATCGTTAATTGAGTATCATTTGTATCTCGTCTAAGCCTTTATAATCTAGAGTAAGAGAATTTGTCATCTAAAGTAGAATAGCTTTTTGAAAAAATCGCAAGCTGAATGCTGGAGCAATTGAGGAGTTTTAAATGGCATTAGATAAAGAAAAAATACAGGAAAATTTTCAGGAATTTATGTTTTATATTGATGATACCTTGGCTGATATAAGGCAAAAAGCCAGCCAGCAAGGTTATCATCTGGATATGAGCTTAGAGAGCTTGAAAGATTTGGCGCAATTCGTTCGAGAGAATGATGTCAAAAATGATCCTGAAAATATTGACGATTTCTTTAATAGCTGGGTCTATCTTGGTGAGGTTTTTCGCTTACAAGTCAAAGGAGCCTACTGGAAAGTTGGCACTGAGAATCCGAAAAACTTAAATTATGGGTTAGAGTATTTGACGGGTTATAATACAATTGGTTCGGAATTTATTCCGTTATTAATTATGAATAACTTTACTTTAAGTTCACCGAATAGGCTAAATAATAATTTTTTTTATGAGTTAGTGTTGAAACGTTTAAATCCTAAACCAATCAATCTAGACCATCTTCCAACTGAAGAGAGTTAAGTTATTTTTGGCGTCGTTTAATTACTTATTAGGTAAATGTTTCAGGTGAATATGAGAGGATTATTAAAATGAATAATACAGAATTCAAAAAAAATGTAGGTGAAGTTTTAAAACAAGAAGGTTTTCTATATAAAAATAAGCAATATTATTTTGAAAACGAAGAATTGATTGTCTTTGTTGCTTTTCAAAAATCTAACTTTGAGAACTCTTTCTATATCAATTACGGATTTTTTATAAAAAAGCTTCATGAAAAATTAGAGAGTTTAAGTCATGGTTTTGGAGATTTTGGAGGTCGCTTTGTTTACAATGATAACGACAAAATGATTGGAGATTATAAACTGTCTGATCTGACGAAGGAAAGTCTTTCAGAGAGTATTTTAGAGAATACAGAGAAGTTTATTAAACCAGCCTTTGAGAAAGGGATTGATGATTATTTGGAAATGTATCCTCACTTAAAACGAAGACTCCCTTTGACAGTAAAGGAATATTTAGATTCCGCCTACAAATGAACAAAGCAGAATTCAAAAAGATTTCTAGCGAAGTTTTAAAACAGCAGGAGTATACAATATTGACATCGCCTTACAGCATTCTCCATCTGACAATGGCCTAGCCTTTCTCGCCGCTGTTCAGAAGGTATTGCAACCGACGGATATGAGCTTGAAGGTAGAATTGCCCGAGTGAGTTGGAAAAAAAGTAAGCGAAATTTTTGACTAAATATTGACCAAGTGAGATAGAAAAGCCTTTAAAACAAGAGTTTGAGACCTATTTTTTGGTTCCAGAATATCGTCATTCAGA
Organism: Streptococcus cristatus; assembly: GCF_003943505.1. Lineage (GTDB taxonomy): Bacteria > Bacillota > Bacilli > Lactobacillales > Streptococcaceae > Streptococcus > Streptococcus cristatus_E. Next base: position 73,710 of record NZ_RJPS01000004.1, on the reverse strand, counting down.
TAGAAGTAGACTCAAGGAAGGCTCTAAATTGTATCTAAATGTCGGAGGAGAGGAAGTCTTGGTTGGTAGAGTAAATAAAGATGGTATAATGGAATATGTGGAGGGTTAGTATGCGTAAAGAATTTCTAGTTTACCAAAACAAAGTATATTCTAATTTTGTGAATTATATAAATGACTATATCCTTCTTTCAGAAGATCCGGCAATGTTGAAAGAAGGCTATTTCCCCTATAGTTCCTATGTAGATGGTGAAGAAGAAGGTCTATACGGGAAGCTTGTGCCTTATAGTGAGGTTAGTCAAAGGTATTTGGTTTGTGATAGTGTCTTGTATAAAGATCATGAATTTGAAATCGCAGGTCACAAGTATGGGGATGATGATTTTACAGCACCCGATTCTTATGTGCAAATATTGGTTTCTGATAAAGAATTTTTAAATGAAAACAATATAGCAGATGGTGCGTCATTGATGGATGATAAGTACGGTCATATTACGTATGCATCAGGAAAAATCCCTGTCAGCGAAGTAACGATTCTACGTCGTAGAAAGAATTTGCCAGTAGACCGAAGGAGAAAAATATGAAATCAGTTAATTTTACAATAAAAAGCAACCAATCACTAAGAATTGGTGAGGTGCTTCAAGCAGAACTCTTTGAATGTTACAGCGTTTCCGCTAAGGATGCAGGATTAAAGCCATCTGCGGACTCTCTTATTTCGGATTTCCATTCTGTTCAGTTTGGGGTCAAAGAGAAGTCTAGTTTAGGGTTCCGTCTATCTTTTGATGGTCAAGCTTATCAGGTATCTGTTCCAGATTTGGCGACAGCTTCTGACTGGACTGGGGCCTTGATGTTCTTGAAAACCTTGCTCATTCTCTTAGACGTAACTGTATGTGAACATGATGGTGTGGCGTATGATAAAGATTCTATTCTAGAATTTCATTTCACAGATATTTTCTTATCAGCTCTTTCAGAATTGACTAAGGAAGTAAAAGTTCATCCCATCGTGGAAATTATGGGAGTGAAACGTCCCATTTACATCAATGAACTCTACCTAGGGCAGATTATCCATGTTCCGGACGAGCAACTCTTAAACAGTTATGACCAGCGTTTGCGATTTACCCAACAGCTAAATGCTTATTACTCTGAGCAGCAAGTTTTTAAAGTAGAGCAAAATGGTGAGGACATCATTATCCCTATCAATTATCTAAATAGTGAAGGACGAACAATCTTACCGGCTCAACCAGAGCTAGAACCTCAATATTTGCAACAGTATCGAGGAAGTAAGGTTGCAGTCGCACGACTATTTATCATGACAGCCGATGGAGAAAAACTAGCCGAGGTTCCTTATCGACAGTTCTTAGAGTCGTTGACCGAGGGTATCTATATGTTGGATGCCAAATACGTTCTTGTAGACCCAATTTCTCCTGAAATGTTGCAGAAGTTATCACAAAACTAACATTCTTAGAAGCTTATTAGTCCGTTCATGGCTGAAAAGTTTACCATCTGATAGTTTTTCAGGTGGTTTTCTTTTTCCTTAAGTTCCCCATTTTATTATTTCTGTATTTATTTTATGCTATAATAAGACAAAGTTTTAATACCATCATTCAACAATAGTGCAAGTAAATACCTAGAAATAGGCAGAATAAATCAANGGAGTAAATAAATGAAGACGTATAAATTGAAAAATAAAGAAAATTATAAATATTTTGTCAAACATTACCTAGAAGTGATGAGAGAAGGAAAAGAAGCAGAAGCTTTTCTTGGAGAGGATATTAGGTATCGTTTTCAACAACGAAACTCAATGATAACAGAATACACTGATATTCAGGTGTTGCTGGAATATTGTTTATTCCCTCTATATATAGAAGGTGATAAGGATATAGAGAGAAGGACATTTGAGATATTAAAAGAGTTTTCTTTAAGCATTGATGAAAAGAAAATATGGCAAGTTACGGAATATTTATTGCTTCAAGATTTCATTCTGGCGGAATATAAACCCCTTCCTTTTGAAATTGATACAAGAAAATTAGTTCCTCTTATACTTGATACAATAGAAAAACTTCCTAACGAGTTAAAAACTAGTGGATATTATGCTCGATTAATTGGAAATATTAAATCAATTCCTTCTTTCAAGTATTATGAGGTGGAAAAGGTGGAGAAGATTCTTAAGGAATTCAAGGAAAAATACTACAATCCCCCTAAGGTAGTAGAAACCATTAAAACAGTTGAGGAAATTGAACTAGACGTTACGAGTATTGATGCGATGGGTGTTGCAGATGACCATCTAGAGTTGTTGTTGATTGATGAAAACAAATGGATAGAAGCTTTGGAGGGGGAACATTTGTTGAAGCTTCAGGAAAAACTCAACAACTATATCTACTTCCTCGAAAGCAAGCAGTATGTGAAGCGGTATGGCGATAACTTTGTTAAAAAAGTCATCCATATCACTTTCCAATATTCTCCATCTGACAACGGTCTAGCCTTTTTAGCAGCTGCTCAGAAAGTCTTACAACCTACAGATATGAGCTTGAAGGTAGAATTACCGGAGTGATAAAGAGAGCGGAAACGCTCTCTTTTTGTGGTATAATGAGACTATATTTATAAAAAGATTATTTAACAGTTCTAAACAGCGAACTACTTATGCCAACGATTGGTACAAAAGGGTATTCTTACGATGATTTTCTATCTGCGATTGAACGTCAAGGCTATTATGAAATAAAAAATCCACGTGTATATAAGCCTGGCACTAATGAAACTGATGAAGAAAAGGTAGAGAAGATCCTTAAGGAATTCAAGGAAAAATACTACAATCCACTTAAGGTAGTGAAACTATAGGAAACACCATGGAAAATTTAAAATGACGCAACAAGAACTAGTAAATTTTATTAATAAACATAGAGATAAGATAGGGGCATTTCATATTGCGCTTGATGAACGATTTGAAGGTCAATTTACTTTGGGATATTATTATGATGATAAGTCTAGGAAGTATAAAGTTTATGAAGTTAATGAACGCCAAGATACCTGGATAAGAAACGAATTTAAAAATGAAAGTGATGCAATAAATCGACTTTATCGTTTGATAAAAACAACATTTTGGATAAAAGAAACTCCAATTCAGTTAGATGATTCAGAAATCGATTGATTAGAAACAGTCACATATTTTTCATTGAGCATACTTATATGAAGGGGAAAGGGTGTATTACCAAATGAATCAAATAAAAGGAAATGGGTTTATTATAACTGGAGAAAATGGCAATTATACAATGTCCTAGATGACAGGAGGTTTTCAAGATATTGATAGAGTTGTTCAATATAGAGTCAAAGAAGGGAGTGAAATCCCTGCAAATGTAGGACCTATCGGACCTCAAATAGATTTGGAAATCAACATGTATTTGCCAGGTGGACCCAATCAGATTGAAATGTTGATGGGGAGAGAAAAAATGAAACGTTTAGAGATAATTGGAATTCGTAATATAGAATATTGAGAGGATAGTTTACATGAGGGTTAAATATACTGACCAAAGTGTTAAGTGGGAGAATAATGGAGAAACTATAGAAATTTACATAGAAAATATAATATTTGCAGACTTTGATAAAGATAAAAATGTTATTTTTATTGGAATTGGAAAAAATTTTATTGCATCAGATTTTTATTATTACTCTATAGATGGGTTGTTAATACTCCAATATCATGAGTCGACTGACATTATTTCCTGGGGCTATAATAAAAAACATGAAATAGAGATTCCTAATAAAGAATCAGTCTCTTTCTACCCCAATCAAAAACTGATTTTAGTTATTTATAGAATCTCGTCTGAACAGACTTCGGTTACTGAAATGAAAATATTGGATTTATATGGTAATCTCATTTATCAAGCTAAATCTCCTGAGGGTTATACTATGGTCTATGTCACAGATGTTCTTAGTAACCAAATAAAAGTTGTTTGCGATGCAGTTATTGAGGATAATCGAGATTCCTACGGTCGTGATTGTTTTAATTTTCTATTAGATCTAGATACAAGAAAATGGACAAAATTTGGTTTAGCATACTAAAATCTAAACTAGGGCTATCGAGTTCAGCTTTGTAAAATTTACAATATTTTAATACTAGAGATTTGCCATATCCTGAGGGATATCAAGCATACCGTTAGTATGAAGTGCTGGTAGATTTAACTGAGGAAAATATTCTTAAAGTATTTGAAAATGTACCTAAAGAAGTGAAGGATGCCCTTCTCGATGCGATGGGTGTTTCAGATGACCATCTTGAGTTGTTATTGATTGATGAAAACAAATGGATAGAGTCATTAGAAGAAGAGCATCTCTTGAAACTTCAAGAAAAACTCAATAACTATATCTATTCCCTCGAAAGCAAACAGTATGTGAAGCGGTATGGCGATAACTTTGTTAAAAAAGTCATCCATATCACTTTCCAATATTCTCCATCTGATAATGGACTAGCCTTTCTCGCTGCAGTTCAGAAGGTATTGCAACCGACGGATATGAGCTTGAAGGTAGAATTGCCGGAGTAACAAAGGGAGCGGAAGCGCTCTCTTTGTTATGATATAATGAGACTATATTTCTAAATAGCGAACTGCTTATGCCGTCAATTGATATGAAGGGGCATTCCTACGATGAGTCTCTATCTGCGATTAAACGCCAAGGCTATTATGAAATAGAAAATCCACTCGTCTATGAACCAGGTACTAATAAAATTGAGCAAGTTGAGGGGATTTTTAGAATAAATCAATGGAGTAACTAAATGAAAATATATGAATTACCAGAGCCTAAAGATTATCAATCTTTTATTAATTTTTATCGTAATGTGATGGACGAAGGAAAAGAGGAAGAAGCCTTTTTAGGCACAGATGCAAAATATCGTATACGAGAACGGGATTCTTATGAAGTGAATAGTACAGATATTAGTGTATTAATAGAATATTGCTTATTCCCTCTGTATGCAGAAGGTGATAGGGATATAGTGAGAAGAACTTTTGATATTTTAAAAGATTTTAGCTTATCGGTTGACCTAGTCAAATTAGATAAGGTGACTGATTATATTTCTATTCAAAATTGGTTTTTAACTGAATATTCTAATCTTCCCTTTGTCATTGAGACTGATGAGTTAGTAAGAAATATTATAGAAAGTATCTCAAAACTATCAGATGAACAGAAACGTACTTATACCTATGAAAGACTATGTAATGTATTAGACCGTAGTCCATTATACAGACAGTGTGACGAAGAAAAGGTGGAGAAGATTCTTAAGGAATTCAAGGAAAAATACTACAATCCCCCTAAGGTAGTAGAAACCATTAAAACAGTTGAGGAAATTGAACTAGATGTTACGAGTATTGATGCGATGGGTGTTGCAGATGACCATCTAGAGTTGTTGTTGGTTGATGAAAACAAATGGATAGAGTCATTAGAAGAAGAACATTTGTTGAAGCTTCAAGAAAAACTCAACAACTATATTTATTTCCTCGAAAGCAAGCAGTATGTGACACGATATGGCGATAACTTTGATAAAAAAGTCATTCATATCACATTCCAGTATTCTCCATCTGACAATGGCCTAGCCTTCCTAGCAGCTGCTCAGAAGGTATTGCAGAATATAGATATGAGTTTGAAGATCGAATTGCCAGAGTGATAAAGAGAGCGAATTTAGAGGAGACGGTATCTTCTCTTTTTTGCGACAGACCTTATCCTCCCACCGGCGCTCAATGTCCAATATTCAATATGGTATAATGGAACAAGGTAGATGGACGACTAGTCTAATGATAGGAGAATGGGTAATTGAAAGCTAAAAAAATTGGTGCTATCTTTCTAATTTTAATTGGTGTATGTAGCCTTTTTATATTTGGTATTCGAGAGTTTGAAAAACAAGACTTATCTAAATATGAATATTGGATTATAGATACAGAAATTACGGATTATGAATTTATTGAAAATGGGAGAATGATCACAGTTGATTGGCACAGTAAAAAGGAAGTCAATCAACAAGTGAGAGTTCTTGATAAAAAACCTAAATTTGGATCTCCAGGGCGCATAGCTGGCAGACGTTTCCTTGTTTCCTATGCGGCGCGATTCAAAGCAAAATCCGCCTGGAATGAAGTGCGAGATGATTTTCCTATTCTGGAACAAAATTATCCAGATAAGGGGGAATATTGGAAAATAAATGTCTATGACACTAAAGGTGAAAAGTTAGACAAGAAAGTGCTGGATGTATTTGAGATCACTAGAAATTATAATGAGAACTATTATCCTGCTTTTATATTAAATAAGTATTCGATAGACAGTATAGATGGTAAGGAATATCTAACGATTTCTTTAAGGAAAAAAGGAGATACCATCACTGATGTTAGAGGCGAATCAAAATTACTTAAGAGATTGATAGACTTAGAAACAGGAAAGATTGTAGATATTGACCCGAACAATCAAATAAAGAGTTCGCCTAAAATTGGACTTAGTTCGATAGATGCCTTTTCACAGTTATTTGAAGATCATGATTTTTATGTTAGCGATGATGATATTCATTTTTGGAAACTTGGAGATAATACAAAACACTGGCTCTTAAATAGAAAATACCCGAAATCTATGGAAATAATTTCTAAAAATCCCGAAACAAGCTATATATATAAACTTGCATCTGATGATGATTTGCAAACGTCCATAGATATGATAAAACTCGTTTTCCCAGAAGGTACAAATATCTTTAAAGATATCACCATTCCAGCTACTAGTTCGAAAGATGGACAGGAGCATCTGATTCAAAGCGAAGAAGAGTTCTTACAATATTATAAATCCAGTACGGAGGAAGAATGAAAAGACTGATAAAATCAAAATTAGTTCAAGTCATACTTCTTGCACTCACTATCATAGGCCTATACTTTGCTTATCAGGCATATCGTAGGCATGAACTTACTCAGTTTGTTATGTGGAGTCCAAGGGCTAAAATTGCAAGTTATGAATTTATGAATGATAACAAGGCAGTAGCAATTGAGTGGGATAATGAGTCAGAATTAAAGGAAGCAGAAGAAGCTAAAAAATATGATTCGCGTGTCAATGTAGAAAAAATGACGAGAGTTAATGGAGAACGCTATATTATTCAGCAAAGTTATAAGTTAAAATCGGCTACGTATAAGTATTGGATTCTTGAAGAGGATGCGGTTCCATATTTGAAAAGTAATATTCCAGAGCAGGGAGAGTACTGGTTGTTAGACGTCTATGATACGAAAGATGGGACAATCAAACAAAAAACCTATGACGTATTTAAGATGGTAAGAGAATATAATAAGGATTATATTCCAAGAAGAGTTCGTGACGTTAATTATTTCTTGTATACGGAACAAGGAAAAACTTACTTACCAATTAGTATGGCTATTGGTCAACAGCCAGAAATGAAAATGGAAAATGGGCTTATTGATATAGAGGATGGAAAGATAGTAGCAACTACTCCATCTGGTAAAACTTCCAAAGATCTTTATAACGATAAGAAAGAATCATACAAACCGAAGTTAGATGATATTCTTATTTCGAATAATAAATTTTCAAGCGAAAAGTTTGCCTTTGTCTTTTCTAACTTTGGTTTTAAAGAACCAGTAGAAAAATCCCAATACCCGTCCTTATCAAGCAAATATCCAAAGGTGTTTGATATATTAAGCAAAGGGGTGTTGTCTGAACTAGATTTTCTTGGAGAAGAAGATGTTCGTTTTGAAATCTCTCTCTTAAAGCTGGTTCTTCCAGAGGGTACAAATATTTTTAAGGATATCACCATTCCAGCAGCTAGTTCGAAAGATGGACAGGAACATTTGGTTCAAAGCGAAGAAGAGTTCTTACAATATTATAAATCCAGTACGGAGGAAGAATGATGGGACAAAAACGAATATTACCAGAACATATATAAAGTATGAAGCATAGTTTTGAGGTATGAGTGGTAGAATAGAAGAGCTCTAGTTTGATAGAGCTTTCTGTAACAGCAGCTAAGGATGCCTTAATAAAAACAATAGGAGGGTGGTTTAGTTAGTGGCAAAGAGAAATAGAAAAAATAAAGCGAAGATTATTGATACAGAAAGAGAAAGATACCATGGTCCTTTGATTACAAATGGTGTCAGTTTAGGATACATTAAGATTTATCCCTGGATCAATTTACCATTTTGCTCATTTTTCTTTTACTGGGCCCTTATAGGTGAAACAGGAAGTCGTCAGGGATGGATTAAAATTCTATTTTTGACTTGCATCATTCTTAATGTGGTAAGTATTTTATTTGCTTTTTCTAAGTTTCTAATCAATCGATTTAAATTTTTAACCTATATTCTGATTGCTTTGCTTACTTGGAGCGCATTAGTTTGGATCAATTTTATCGGAATGATGATGTTTGCAATAGTAGGAGATTCAAAAAGTATAGAGGGAATATATCAATCCCCTCTCACTCCATTTTATGTAATATTGATGATGTTCCTTTTTATCTTTGCTTGTGGCCTCTATGCTTGGTACTATCTCCCAAAGAATCAGGGGAAAGTCTGGGCTTTTAATCAAGTAAAAGAGGGAGATAGAAAGAAAACGTGGTGGAATAATGTTGCAGTAGCTTTTGCGGGGGCAACAATCATTCCCTCCCTCCTAACGGGTTATATTCAGAATGCCTTCGGTATTTTATTGGGAATTTTGTTAACCTTGACGCTGACAGCTGTTATGGTAGATGCGGTTTATGCAGCTATTTATGTAAAAAAGCACCTTGATAGTGATGAATTAGATTAAAAATATTGTAAAAATCCAAATTGCTTGACAACAGATTTGTGAGTCTTGGAATACACTGCCCGTCCTAAATCTGCCAATCTATGTGATACGACACTTGAAAAATAGAATCCTTATCTACGCATGGAGAATAACATTTAAAAGTTTATTCTCCTTGGAACAGGAGAATAAACCACCTTAGAACAAGATATAGCAAGTGTTTTGTTTGACTATATTGCTGCTTTTTATCTAATGAGATATTTAAAGTTGTTGCACTGCATAATATGCTATAATAGTCTATGGAAAGTTGAGGAAATGATGAAAAAAGTATGGTTTGTAGCGCTGGTGCAGGGAGTGGTCTTATTTGTGATAACGGGTCTGCTCTGTTATTTTATGCGAGGGGATTTTTTCTTCCGTGCTTTGGCGCCGATTTTTGGTCTGGCAGCGGGAGCCTTTCGCTTCTTGACGGCCATGGTGACAAAAACGTTGGCTCCTAGTCTTTATGAGGATGGGAAGAAAAAGGAATAATCTATATAGCGTTAGCAGGTCTGGGAATATTGATTCCAGACCTTTTTATAAAAGTGGGTACTTTAAATAAAGACTTTTAATTTTTTTCAGAAAAAGGACAGGTAGGGGGGCTTTCCTAGGCTCTTTGTGGTAAAATAGTAACAGAATTAAAATTTTGGAGAGTAAAGATGAAACGTTCAATGTATGCGGGACGTGTTCGTAGTGAGCATGTCGGTCAGGAAATTACTTTGAAAGGTTGGGTTGCCCGCCGTCGCGATTTGGGAGGCTTGATTTTTATTGATCTGCGTGACCGCGAAGGCATTATGCAGCTAGTTATTAACCCTGAGAGTGTTTCAGATGAGGTCATGAAGACGGCTGAGAGTCTGCGCAGCGAGTTTGTCATTGAAGTGACTGGTAGGGTAGCCGCGCGTGAACAGGTCAATGACAAGCTGGCAACAGGAAGTGTAGAGCTTCACGTGGACAGTCTGACAGTACTGAATACTGCTAAAACCACTCCTTTTGAGATTAAGGACGGGATCGAAGCCAATGATGATACGCGCTTGCGTTACCGTTATCTGGATCTGCGTCGCCCCGAAATGCTAGAAAATCTCAAGTTACGTGCCAAAGTGACCCATTCCATCCGCAATTACTTGGATGAGCTGGAGTTTATAGATGTAGAGACACCGTTTTTGACCAAGTCAACGCCTGAAGGGGCGCGTGATTATTTGGTACCGAGCCGTGTCAATCAAGGTCATTTCTATGCCCTGCCTCAAAGCCCACAGATTACCAAGCAGCTTTTGATGAATGCTGGTTTTGACCGTTATTACCAGATTGTCAAATGTTTCCGAGACGAGGACTTACGTGGAGACCGTCAACCAGAGTTTACACAGGTGGACTTGGAAACTTCTTTCCTATCTGAGCAAGAAATCCAAGACATCACAGAAGGTTTGATTGCCCGTGTCATGAAGGAAACCAAAGGCATTGAAGTGACCTTGCCTTTCCCACGGATGAAATATGACGATGCCATGGCTCTCTATGGTAGCGACAAGCCAGATACTCGCTTTGACATGTTATTACAGGACTTGACAGAGCTTGTCAAGGACGTTGACTTTAAGGTCTTTTCTGAGGCACCAGCTGTCAAGGCGATTGTCGTTAAGAATGCAGCCGACAAATACTCGCGTAAAGACATTGATAAGCTGACAGAGCAAGCTAAGCAGTATGGAGCCAAGGGACTTGCTTGGGTGAAAGTAGTTGATGGAGAATTGGCCGGGCCTGTTGCCAAGTTCTTGACAGATCTGTCAAGTGAGTTGACAACTGCCTTACAATTAGAAGAAAACGACTTGGTTCTCTTTGTGGCAGATACTTTGGATGTTGCCAACGCAGCTCTAGGCGCTCTTCGTGTCCGTTTAGGCAAGGAATTAGGTTTGATTGACCCTGCTAAGTTTAACTACTTGTGGGTAGTAGATTGGCCAATGTTTGAGTGGTCTGAAGAAGAAGGCCGCTATATGAGTGCTCACCATCCGTTCACCCTGCCTCAAACAGATTCTGAGCAGGAGCTGGAAGGAGACCTGAGCAAGGTTCGCGCGATTGCCTATGATATCGTACTCAATGGTTATGAACTAGGTGGTGGTAGCCTACGGATCAACCAAAAAGATCTTCAGGAACGGATGTTTAAGGCTTTAGGTTTCTCAGCTGAAGAAGCGCAAGACCAGTTCGGCTTCCTTCTAGAAGCCATGGATTATGGTTTCCCACCACATGGAGGTCTGGCTTTGGGTCTGGATCGCTTCGTCATGCTTTTGGCTGGGGAAGAAAATATTCGTGAAGTCATTGCTTTCCCTAAGAATAACAAGGCTTCTGACCCAATGACGCAAGCACCAAGCTTGGTTGCTCCAGCACAATTAGAGGAATTAAGTTTACAAGTAGAATCACATGAAAAAGACTAGTTTGCGGAAACTTTTTCGCTATTATCTTCGTCGCTTTGCCTACCATGTCAAGTTGCTAGAAGTCCTGAAAAGTATTTCGCGTGAAAAATATGATGAGAAATTTTCAGCCTCTCTGGTATATGGCTTTCTCTCAGCAGTAGCGGTCAATTTCTTCTTTCAACCAGGGCATGTTTACTCAAGCGGGGCAACAGGCTTGGCGCAGATTGTCTCGGCTTTGAGTGGCCGCTTTATCGGCTTTACCATTCCAGTTTCCATTACTTTTTATGCGATCAATATTCCACTGATGATTTTGGCTTGGTACCAAATCGGGCATAAATTTACTGTTTTTACTTTTATCACTGTTTCGATGAGCTCGCTTTTTATCCATTTTGTGCCAGAAGTGACATTGACGACCAATCCTATCATCAACGCCCTGTTTGGAGGAGCTGTCATGGGGACAGGGATCGGCTTTGCCCTCAAGTCAAGCATTTCAAGTGGAGGGACAGATATTGTTAGCTTGACCATTCGCAAGAAAACTGGCCGCAACGTAGGCAGTATCTCCCTGATTGTAAATGGTATTATTATGCTAATTGCTGGTCTGACTTTCGGTTGGGAATACGCTCTTTACTCGATGATTACCATCTTTGTATCCAGCCGTGTGACGGATGCTGTCTTTACTAAGCAAAAGTGGATGCAGGCCATGATTATCACCAGTCATCCTGACGAAGTAATTAACAAAATTCACCACAAGCTCCACCGCGGTGCGACCATTATCAATGGAGCGGAGGGAACTTACAATCACGAGCAAAAGGCGGTGCTGATTACAGTCATTACGCGTGCTGAGTTTAGCGAATTTAAGTACATCATGAAGCAGACGGATCCGACCGCCTTTGTCTCCGTATCTGACAACGTACATATTTTAGGAAGATTTGTAGAAGAGTAGTCTCGATTATCGGCATTGTTAGTGGATCTTACTCAAACGTAATGCTTCCATCTATACATAAAATAAGGAACAAGTTCAGCTGGATGTCTTTCCATCCCAAAAGAACCTGTTCCTTTTTATATTTTTACTTTATTTCAGAACCAAAACTTGCTTAGCAGGAACTGTATAAGAGTCTGCTAGCGGGGCGATTGGTTTTTTAGCGTTAATATGCGGATACTGAAGGTGGATGCTTTGCTTCATTTTGTTTTCATAAGTCGCTGCTTCAGTACCAAAGTTAATCAAAATGGTCAGCGCTTGTTTATCTTTTTGAATCTTATATTCAACGAAGCTAGGGCTGAGCCATTTGACTTGACAAGCTTTTTGGATAGCAGAGCTAGTTGTCAGAGTCAGAAGCGGATGAGCCTTTCTAAAGGCAATGAGTTGCTTCAAAAATTCAATATCTTCGGAGTAGTGAAGTGAGCGCAGCCAGTCTAGCTTGTTGATCTCATCAGGCAGGTTGTAGGTGTTGTCAATCAGATTCTTGGTCCGATAAAATTCCTGCCCGCTGTGGAGGAAAGGAACCCCTTGGGCTAAGAGAACGATATGCAGTGCTAGACGAGAGCTAGCTAGGCGCTGACGGAGGCTGATATTTGGATTTTGAATATCAAAATAATCAAATACCGTTGCGTTGTCATGGCATTCTACATAGTTGATCGCCTGATGAGGCGCTAGGAAATGAGGCTCTCCTGTCAGGCCGACATTGGCTGTTAGAACATTTTCTAGCCAGCTAGTCGTATGCTCTTTGTCCAGTCGGCTACCTTGGACGATGGTTTGCTTGACCGTATCACGGAAATGATCGCTGAAGAATCCATACTCAGGTAGTTGCTCAGCGTTGAATTGGTGAGCTAGAAGGTTGCTATCAAGACCAGTAGGCATCTGCCAACCTTCTCCGTAAAGATAGATATTTGGATGGATGGCTTTTAGCTCCTGAGCGATTTGCTTCATGGTGGTTATGTCGAGAATGCCCATCAAGTCAAAGCGGAAACCGTCAAAGCCGTATAGGCTAACCCATTGCTGGACGGATTGTTGGATATAACGGCGCACCATAGCTTTTTCGCTGGCTACATCATTTCCGCAGAAGGTGCCATTTGTCCGTAGGCCTTGCTCATCGAGACGATAGAAGTAGCCTGGGACAATTTTTTCAAAAGCATAGGCATCTGCTTCATAGACGTGATTGTAGACGACATCCATGATAACGTTCATATCAGCCTGGTGATAAGCTGCAATCGCGTCTTGTAGTTCAAAGATACGAGTATAAGGATTGTGTGGGTCGCTTGACAAGCTGCCTTCAGGAACATTATACTGGACGGGATCATAGCCCCAATTATAAACGAGTTCGGGGTGTTTTTCGTCAACGCTACCAAAGTCATAGACAGGCATAAGCTGAACGTGTGTAATGCCTAAATCTTGCAAGTATTTTAGACCAAAAGTGTGGCCGTGTACGGTTGGAGATTCGGATAGAGAAGCAAATTTACCAGGTTGTGAGAAACCAGCTTCCTTTTGCATAGAGAAATCTCGCACGCTCATTTCATAGATAACGGCTTCTGTAGGCTTTACTTGGCTGGCAGCGCGCTGAATAGGTTTGCTAATCTTTTTGCGGTCAATGACATAACTATGGCCAGAGTTGGCATCTGAAGAGAGGGCATAGGGGTCATGTACTTCTACCCATTTTCCGTTCACCTTATGGATATAGTAGTAGGCCTTGCCTTCTAAGTCCCCAAGGACCTGCGTATGCCAGACACCTCTATCTTGCCTTTGGAGGGAGATGATCTGATCTTCCAGATGCAGCAAAACTTTTTCCGAAATAGGCGCCCACAGTTTGAAATCTGTTGCCTGAGGACTATAGCTAGCTCCCAAATCTCTTCCCTGGTAGCTAAATAATTCATCAAAAATTGGCTTTTGGACAATGTGGCGATACTGGAGAATGGTGTGATTGCGATCCTGATCATAGACTGTGTAGGATTCAGTCAAATCAATCGGATCATTGGCAGAAAGGGTATAGATAATCTGATGTTCTTGATTCTCAATTTTTTTGATGGTTAAAGGACTAGAGCTATGCTTGTCCTCTAGAGTGAAATGGATAGAATAAGCATCAAAGGACTTTTCCAATTCGATAGTGATGCTATTTTCATCATCTAAGTAGGCTTGGAAAATACGATAAACCATGAAATTTCTCCTTAACTAACGAGTAAGAATGCTGTGGGGGATGACTTGGCGATAGCAAGTATGCTTGTCATCCTTATTATCTTTAATGATTTGGAGCAAGGTACGGAAAGATTCCCTCCCCAACTCGAGGGTGTTGATATTAATATAGGCATCCACGTCGATGCGTGGCTTGATAGAGTCAAAAGTGATAATCGGGAAGCGGTAGTCAATGTCTTTGAGATAGTGGAGAGCCCCTTCGGCAACCATACTATCCGATGTCACAAAGGCCTCAATTTCCTGAATAGGCATCTTTTCCATAATCTTATAGCTGCTATCTTCCAAGAGGAAACCGAAAGAAAACTTGACGATATTTTCATCGAGAGGGATGCCTGCTTCTTCCAAGGCTTGTTTGTAGCCGGCAAAGCGGTCTTGGGATACGACAAGCTCTTTATTCCCAGCCAGAAAGGCAATTTTTTTATAACCTTGATCTAGGAAATATTTGGTTGCATCGTAGCCAGCCTTGATATTATCATTATCGACCAAAGAAACAAATGGTGACACTGCTTTCCCTAAAATCAAGAAAGGAAATTTGTTTTTAATCGCAAAGTCAACCAGCGGATCGTTTGGCTTAGAATAGAGAAAAATCAAACCATCGACACGTTTTCCAAAAATCATTTGTTTGATATTTTCTAAGCGGTGTTCCTCGTCCTGTCCGGTGCTAATCTGAATGGCATAGTCATGTTCAGATGCGATGCGCGAAATCCCCCGCAAGACAGTTGGAAAGAATGGGTTTTGGTAAAAAACATCCGAATCATCGGGCAGCACCAGACCGATGACTTGGGTAGACTGACTGACCAGACTTCTAGCGTTGAGATTTGGATGATAGTCCAGCTCCTTCATAGCAGCGCGGACGCGTTTTTTTGTTTCATCACTGATGGTAGACTTGTTTTGTACGACGCGTGTCACCGTTGAGGGAGACACACCCGCTAATTTCGCTACTTCTTTAATCGTAACGCGCATAATAACCTCCTAATTTCTGAAATCCTCATCACGAAAATGTGTTTTGTAGAAAATAATCACCAAATAAAGAACAAACAAGATATTTTGGACGGTGATGATCGTAGGCAGGCTTTGCCCAAATAAGCCGCAGATAAGACCGATAATCGTTGGTAATCCTAGGCAGTTGAGGATAAAGTGATAGCATTCTTTAAAGGTTTTAAAAGAAAATAGCCGTGATTTCTTGGTCAGATAGAGCAGGAAGGAGGCACCGAGTGCTAGAAAGGCAAAGTTAATGCTAAAGAGGAAACCTGCGGAGAGGACTAGAAAGAGGCTGATTACCAGGCGGTTTTGTTGGAACCAGTCTTTAGAAATGGCTTCGGTCAGGGCTTCTTTGCTTTTCAGAGCCTTCTGATCAATGGCTTGGTAGCGGATATTGGCCAGTTCTTTTCCTTCTTTAGTGATTTTGAGATTTTCTTTGTCGAAGTAAAGGGTCAGCTCCTTGCCTAATTTGAGCTCATCGTGATGGCCAATAATGACAGTCCCAGCGGTATTGTGATGAATCCCTTCAGGATTTTCAGTGGCCAACATATGGTCTTTTATCTGGGTATGATGGTCCAAGTCAATCATCACGTCTTCATCCAAAGTGTCAAAAGCCTTATCGACAAAAGTATCCAGAGCATAGCTCGTCAAAGATGCTGTTTGAACAGCCACAGGAATCAAAGACAGAGAAATCAAAAAGATACTGGTAAAGATGAGCTGGAACCAGCTGAGCATGCGACGATTGGCGAAAGTTTTTCTAAAACCAATCAAGCTCGAAAAATAATTAAAAGGATAAGGTAACATAGCTGCCTCTTTCTAAAATTATAATCAGGTGGTGGCCAATAAAGAACTTATTGGCTGCCATATAACTATAATTGTCTTTAAATCAAAAACAGGGTGGGACAAGATTATCCCTTGTCTCCACCACTTGTTAAACCAGATACAAAATTCTTTTGCAGGAAGAAGAAGAGAATACAGATTGGAAGGGCAGTGAGAATCGCACCGGCAGCAAAGAAGGCAATTTTTTGATTCTTGACATCACTGACGAAGGTACGAAGACCAACTGCAACCGTATAAAATTCTTTTTCACGAAGAAGGAAGCTAGAGAGGATATAGTCTCCGAAAGGTCCCATGAAGGCCCAGAGAGCTTGCACAGCAATCATTGGACGAACGAGAGGCAGGATAATCTGCCAGAAACGTCTGAAATGACCAGCACCGTCTAATTTAGCTGACTCATCCAGAGACATAGGAACGGTATCGAAGTATCCTTTCATCAACCAAGCATTCATTGGGATACCACCACCCACATAAAGGAAGATGAGGAACCAGCTTTGGTTGAGGGCATTGAGCATCAGCGCCATAACGAAGAAGGCGGTCAGAGCTGCAATAGTTGGCACCATTTGGATAATCAAGAAGAAGACCAAACTTTGCTTTCTTGCGATGAAATTGTAACGGCTGTATGCATAACCTGCAAGTACAACTATACTGGTTTGGACAATCATTGTCAAGACGGCAATGATAATAGTGTTAAAGTACCAAGTACCATATAGAGTCTCTGAGAAGAGACGAGAGAAGTTTTCCAGACTGAAGTTGATGTCTGTGTCTAGCTTGAAGGCCACGACATTCCCCGTCTTGAAAGCAGACATGATCGTGATCAAGAGCGGGTAGAGAATGATAACGGAAAGCACTACAAGGTAGAGATAGGTCAAACTATGGTTGATAAAACGTTTAAATTTAACAGAACTATTCATCTTATACATCCTCCATATCAAATGCGTGTAGTTTCTTGAAGGCAATCATAGAGATAGAGATGACGATGATGGAGATGATGAGGGTAACGGCCGCCGCCATTGAATATTGTGGTGCTGTACCTGTGGTCAATCGATAAATCCAAGAGATCAGGATATCAGTTGAACCGGCTCCTCCACCGACACTACCAGGACCACCTGCATTGAAGAGGTAGATGATTGAGAAGTTATTAAAGTTAAAGGTGTATTGACTGATCAAAGTTGGTGCCGCAACTGCCAAGATCATTGGGAAAGTGATGTTGCGGAATTTCTGCCAAGCATTGGCTCCGTCGATGTAGGCTGCCTCGTAAAGGTCATTTGGAATAGACTGCAAGATACCTAGGGTCAGGACGTAGATATAAGGGAATCCAAGCCAACCCTGCATCATAATCAGAGCAATCTTAGTCCAAGTCGGATCAGTCTTCCACGGAATCAGATGTCCATTTAAGAAAGGGAGAACCTTGCCGAGAAGTGGGATAACCTGAGTATTGATGGCCCCGATACTATCGTTGAACATATTTGAGAAAGTCAGGATAGTGATAAAGGCTGGAACTGCCCAAGGAAGCAAGAAGATAACACCGAAGATGCGTTTTCCTTTGATGAATGGCTGGTTGGCAATGATAGCGGTGAAAATACCGATTACGATTTGCAAAGTAGAGGCTGCCAGTGCCCAGATGATAGTCCAAGTCAAGACAGAACCAAAGGCCGCACGGAAGGTGCTCAATTGCCAAATGTTAGCAAAGTTGGTAAAGCCAACCCAATCCAAGAGTTTATTTGGCGGCAAGTGTTTGAAATCATAGTTTGTAAAGGCGATCAAGAGTGTTACCAATACAGGGAAAATGATGGCAAAGGTCATCGCCAGATAAGAAGGAATAATCAGCAAGTAAGGGAAGCCATTTTCATAGATTCCATCAAACATTTCCTTCAAGGTAGTATGAACAGGATAATCATTGTTCCACTGTTTAGCAACCGTCCGAGCATCCTTCAAGTTAAATCCATAGAAAATCAGGAAAAATGCCACAAGGATGAGATGGAAGGCACCGCGAATCAGCATGAAGAGTGAGTTGTCCCCACGGACTTCACCAAGAGTGATGAGATTTTCAATTTCTGGTAGGGCAATAGCTACGAAATAAGCTAAAAATGCAACTGTAACCCCAAGAAAGATGTATCCTTTGGCTTTTTGATCATTATAGATTTGCCCCAACCCTGGAATGAGGGAGCGCAACATGGCTTGTTTGGGATCTTTTTTTGTCATTGTAGTCTCCTTAGATACGAGAAAGATTGAGGAAGTGCAGCAAGTACAAGTCCTAATCTGAGTTTTTCTTATTAGAAGATAGAATAAATCCTCATTCTATCAAACAAGGGGTAGGGAAAATTCCCACCCCTTTATTTAAACTTGCTTATTTGTTGCCGAATTTTTGATCGATAGTTTCTTTGATCAATTTAACAGCATCTTCAGCTGAAGTTTTAGCATCTTTCTTGCCGCTTACAGCATCGAAGAGCATGTTCTTAGCTGGATCCCAAACAGTACTCATTTCAGAGATGTTTGGCATTGGTTCTGCAGATTTGAACTGTTTAACAACCGCATCTGTCAATTCATCTTTCTTGCTTACAGCGTATTCACGTGCTTCTGTGTTAGCAGGAACTTCGTTTGTTGCATCGTAAAGAGCTTTTTGTTGTGCAGTTGATGCAAGGAAGTTAACGAATTTTTGTGCGCCGTCAACGTTCTTAGAACCAGCAGGGATGACCCAAGCTTTACCACCACCAAAGGCTTTGTATTCTTTGCCGTTTGGAAGTGTTGGGATAGTTGCTACACCGTAGTTTACTTTAGCTTCTTTAAGAGATGCAGCTTTCCAAGGACCGTCGATGATTGCTGCAGTTTTTCCACCTTGGAATTGAGTTTGGATCAAGTTAGGAGCACCTTCTGTATCTTGCATACCTTTAGGCCATTTTGCATACCAAGTTTTAGCGTACTCAATTCCTTTGATAGCACCTTCGTTAGCCAAACCTACATCTTTAGGATCTGTACCATCTTTACCGAAGACATAAGCACCGTTTCCAGAAAGGAGACCGTAAGCATAGTAGAAGTTTGTCCAGTCAGCAAGGAAGGCAGTTGTTTTACCGTCTTCTCCTTCAAAAGCGTACTTGCTATCTTTAGCCAATTCTTCAAGTTCAGCAAATGTTGTAGGAGCTTTTTGGATCAGGTCTTTGTTATAGTACATTACTAAGGTCTCGATAACAGCAGGAGCACCGTAAGTAGTACCGTCGATTGATACCAAAGATTTAGTAGTATCGTCAGCTTTTGCATCTTTACCCAACTCAACTTCTGAAAGTTGTCCGTCAGCACCTAGGCTTCCTACGCGGTCGTATGGTGCCATCATGACATCTGGAGATTTACCAGATTGGTTGTCAAGTGAAAGGTTATCAAGACCTGTAAGAGCATCACCAGTTTTGATAGTGACCTTTGTTCCGGTTTCTTTTTCGTAAGCTTTGGCAGCTTCTTCCATGTAGCTCTTGTAGCCTGGGTCTACATAAGCAGTGAGCTCATTACTTGCAGCAGTTTCTTTTTTAGAAGATTTGCTACCGCAGGCTGTCAAAATAAAACCTGCTAAAGCAACAGTACCGAGAACAGCAACGCTCTTCAACATTTTGTTTTTCATGATTATTCCTCCTAAAGAATAAAAGTGTAATACCATCTAAGAACACGCTTGCATAGCGCAAACGTTTTCTTGAACTTAAAATAATTTTAGCACAAAAGGTAAACGCTTGCAAGCGTTTTTAAGAAAATTTTAAAAAATTTTTAAGGAAAGAATGTTAATTTAGATGATATATAAGGAAAGAAAATGGAAATCTATGGTATAATAAATAAAAAAGTTTTTTAAAAAGCTTGCACTTGAAAAAAAAATAGGTTATAATTCAAGCAACGCAAACGTTTTCGCTAAATAAAGTAGGAAACAAGCATGAAAAAATTTTTGAGGTGTTACATATGAAAGCGAGACAAAGTGGTGTATTGATGCACATTTCCTCTTTGCCAGGCAAGTACGGGATTGGTTCTTTTGGTCAGTCTGCTTATGATTTTGTGGATTTCTTAGTTAGAACGAAGCAACGTTATTGGCAAATCTTGCCTTTGGGAACGACTAGTTACGGGGACTCTCCTTACCAGTCTTTCTCAGCCTTTGCAGGGAATACTCACTTTATTGATTTGGATTTCTTGATTGACGAAGGCCTGTTGGCAGAAGAAGATCTAAAAGGTGTTGATTTTGGTGATGATCCAAAAGCTGTGGATTATGCAAAAGTATTTGAAGCACGTCGTCCTCTTTTGGAAAAAGCGGTTGCTCGTTTCCTTAAAGTTGGCGATCTTGACAAATTCCGTCACTTTGTTGCGGAAAATGCAGCTTGGTTGGAGCTTTTTGCGGAATACATGGCTGTTAAAGAGCATTTTGATCTGAAAGCTTGGACAGAATGGCCAGATGAAGCAATTCGTCGTCGCCAACCAGAAAGTTTGGCTAGCTATCGTGAGAAATTGGCAGACAAGCTGGAGTACCATCGTGTAACTCAATATCTCTTCTTTAAACAATGGCTAGAACTCAAGAAATATGCCAATGACCATCACATCGAAATCGTTGGAGACATGCCAATCTATGTAGCTGCTGACAGCGCAGATGTTTGGGCTCAGCCTCACTTCTTCAAGACAGATAAGCAAGGTCGCCCAGTCAAGGTTGCTGGCTGCCCACCAGATGAATTCTCGGAGACTGGCCAATTGTGGGGTAACCCAATTTATAATTGGGATGCCATGGATCAAGATGGCTATGCTTGGTGGATTGAGCGTCTTCGCGAAAGCTTTAAGATTTATGACATTGTTCGGATCGACCACTTCCGTGGCTTTGAGTCTTATTGGGAAGTGCCAGCTGAGTCTGATACAGCGGCTACTGGTCACTGGGTCAAAGGACCAGGTTATAAACTATTTGCCGCAGTGAAAGAAGCTTTGGGTGATTTGAACATCATTGCAGAGGACCTTGGATTCATGACAGATGAAGTCATTGAATTGCGTGAGCGTACTGGCTTCCCAGGTATGAAGATTCTTCAATTCGCTTTCAACCCAGATGATGAAAGCATCGATAGTCCACACTTGGCGCCACATAATTCTGTGATGTACACTGGTACTCACGACAATAATACTGTATTGGGCTGGTATAAGGATGAGATCGATGATCCAACCCGTGAATACATGGCTCAGTACACTAACCGCAAAGAATACGAAACGGTGCCACATGCAATGCTTCGTACAATCTTTGCTTCCGTTAGCTACATGGCTATCGCAACGATGCAAGATTTGCTAGAGCTAGATGGCTCTGCCCGCATGAACCTGCCTTCTACAATTGGTGGTAACTGGGCATGGCGGATGACGGCTGAAGAGCTTAACCCGATTGTAGAAGGTCAGCTTTATCATTTGACTAAGGTCTATCGTCGTCTGAATACGGACTTACTTTCATAAGACAATAAATTTCAATACTTTCTAATACTAGGAGAAATCATGTCAAACTTACAAACATATATCCAAAATACTTATCAAAAGCAAATTGCTGATTGTAGCAATGAAGAGCTTTACTTGGCTCTCTTGAACTACACAAAATTGGCTAGTGCTCAAAAACCAGTCAATACTGGTAAAAAGAAGCTCTACTACATCTCAGCTGAGTTTCTTATCGGAAAACTCTTGTCAAACAACTTGATTAACTTGGGTCTTTATGACGATGTTAAGCATGAATTGGCAGCGGCAGGCAAAGACCTGATCGAAGTAGAAGAAGTGGAATTGGAACCATCTCTTGGTAACGGTGGTTTAGGCCGTTTGGCAGCCTGCTTCTTGGACTCTATTGCAACCTTGGGTCTCAATGGTGACGGTGTGGGTCTTAACTATCACTTCGGTCTTTTCCAACAAGTTCTTAAAAACAATGAGCAAACAACTATTCCAAACTTCTGGTTGACAGAGCAAAACTGGTTGGTTCGTTCAAGCCGTAGCTACCAAGTGCCATTTGCTCACTTCACTTTGACATCTACTCTTTATGATATTGATGTGCCAGGTTATAAGACAGCAACTAAAAACCGTTTGCGCTTGTTTGACTTGGATTCAGTTGATTCTTCAATCATCAAAGAGGGAATCGAATTTGACAAGACAGATATCGCTCACAACTTGACTCTTTTCCTTTATCCAGATGATAGCGACAAGCAAGGTGAATTGCTCCGTATCTTCCAACAATACTTCATGGTTTCAAACGGTGCACAATTGATCATCGATGAAGCGATCGAAAAAGGAAGCAACTTGCATGACCTTGCAGACTACGCAGTTGTACAAATCAACGATACTCACCCATCACTGGTTATTCCTGAGTTGATCCGTCTTTTGACTGCACGTGGTATCGAGCTTGATGAAGCAATCTCAATCGTGCGTAGCATGACTGCCTACACAAACCACACTATCCTTGCTGAAGCCCTTGAAAAATGGCCTCTTGAATTCTTGCAAGAAGTGGTTCCTCACTTGGTACCAATCATCAAAGAATTGGATCGTCGTGTCAAAGCAGAATACAAAGATCCAGCTGTTCAAATCATTGACGAGAGTGGTCGTGTTCACATGGCACACATGGATATCCACTATGGATACAGCGTTAACGGGGTTGCAGCACTCCACACTGAAATCTTGAAGAACTCTGAGTTGAAAGCTTTCTACGATATTTATCCAGAGAAATTCAACAACAAGACAAACGGTATCACATTCCGTCGTTGGCTCATGCACGCAAACCCACGTTTGTCTAGCTATTTAGATGAACTTCTTGGTCGCGATTGGCACCATGATGCTGCTAAGTTGGAAGGTCTACTTGACTTTGCCGGCAAGCAAGAAGTTAAAGAAAAGCTAGAAGGCATCAAGTCTCACAACAAGCGTAAATTGGCTCGTCACTTGAAGGAAGCTCAAGGCGTGGAAATCAATCCAGAATCTATCTTTGATATCCAAATCAAGCGTCTTCATGAGTACAAGCGCCAACAAATGAATGCATTGTATGTGATCCACAAATACTTGGACATCAAGGCTGGTAACATTCCTGCTCGCCCAATCACTGTCTTCTTTGGTGGTAAGGCAGCGCCTGCTTACACAATTGCCCAAGACATCATTCACTTGATCCTTTGCTTGTCAGAAATCATCGCGAATGACCCAGCAGTGGCACCATACTTGCAAGTGGTTATGGTTGAGAACTATAACGTTACAGCATCAAGCTTCTTGATTGCAGCTGGTGATATTTCTGAGCAAATTTCACTTGCTTCTAAAGAAGCTTCAGGTACTGGTAACATGAAATTCATGCTCAACGGTGCTTTGACACTTGGTACTATGGACGGCGCTAACGTGGAAATCGCTGAGTTGGTTGGCAAAGACAACATCTACATCTTTGGTGAAGATTCAGAAACAGTTATCGACCTTTACGCAAAAGCAGCTTACAAATCAAGCGAATTTTACGCTCGTCCAGCTATCAAACCGTTGGTTGACTTTATCATCAGCGATGCTGTTCTTGCAGTAGGTAAGAAAGAACGCTTGGAACGTCTTTACAATGAATTGATCAACAAAGACTGGTTCATGACGCTTCTTGACTTGGAAGACTACATCAAAGTCAAAGAGCAAATGCTTGCTGACTACGAAGACCGCGATGCATGGTTGGATAAAGTGATCGTTAACATTGCAAAAGCTGGCTTCTTCTCAGCAGATCGTACAATCCAACAATACAATGACGAAGTATGGCATTTGGATAACTAATAAATTGAATAACTTAAAAAGCCTAGACAGTCCTGTCTTGGCTTTTCTCTTGTTAGAAGACTCGAGTAAGTAGCCTTGGAAGATAAGTTTTTTTGGTAGTGGAGCTTTTAAAATCGTAGCAGACCTTGTCTCTTGTCAGTCTTTTCTTTTGGGTGTATAATAAGAAAAAGTATTTCTTTACAGGAGGTTGTTATGAAAAAGAAACCAATTTATCTCTATGTCTTACTGGGGTTAGAAACAGTAGGCACTTTGTGGGGGCTTATTTCGAAGTTTTCCTCTTCAAATGATGCCGTGGAAACCTTGCTAAAAGGGGTTAATGAGCCAGCAAAATCTCAGTATGCAACTTACTTTAGTAAGAGCGCTGAACTGTCAGGTTCGCTAATAAATAATATTTTCTTTTATGTTGGCTTGCTTCTTTTGATTGCAGCTTGGTTCTTTGTTTTTAAGAAAGATATTTTCAAAGCAAATCTTATTTACATCGCGAACGTTCTTATTGGCTTGATTGGAACAGCGTACGGTTATGTGGTAGCAAAAGGGATTGCAACGTCTTCTTTTTCAGATCCATCCTTACTCTCATCTCAGATACTAGGCCTGAACTTTACTATTGGCTTCTCTGTTGTTGTTAGTCTTATCTTTCTTTCCATCGTTATCTTTAAGTTGATCAAGCAGCAAAAGGAAGCTGAGAGTGTAGAAGTAGCTGAAGAAGATTAAGATTTAGCAAATAACATTTACTGCTGATAAGCTAGATGAGCGGATAAATGTTATTTTTTTGGAATGGAGCAAATAAACATGAAAGTTTCCTTAGTTTATATCAGCTTGAGTGGCAATACAGAGAGTTTTGTCCGTCGTTTGAGCGACTATTTGTTAGAGCAGCATCCGAGTTTAGAGATTGAGAAAATTCACATCAAAGATTTGGTTAAAGAGGGACGGCCTTTCTTTGAAATGACTAACCCCTTCATCACTTTTCTACCGACCTATCTAGAAGGTGGTAATGGTGTGGATAATGGCGATGTCGAAATTCTCACGACGGATGTAGCCGATTTTATTGCCTATGGGCAAAATGCTAGCAAGTGTTTTGGAGTTATCGGAAGTGGCAACCGTAACTTTAATAATCAGTACTGCCTGACTGCTAAACAATACAGCCAATGTTTTGGCTTCCCGGTTTTAGCTGATTTTGAAATGCGTGGTATGTTAGGCGATATTAAAAAAGTAGCTGGCATTATCGAGGAATTGTACGGAATAAAAGCATAAGAAAAAAGCCGTTCAGTCAACAGTTGTTGACTGAGCGGCTTTTGTTTCTATTCTTGACTTGCTTGTTCGCCGGTGATAGTTTCGACCAGCTCTTTTGAATATAAAATTCCTAAACGGTAGTTTTTGTTAACGTAAGCAATAAGGTCATTTTGGTTTTCACTAGTGGCCATTTTTTCTTGGAGTTCTTGTCGAAAATGATCACTTTTTAGGAGTTCCTGCTGCAGCAAAATCTGCAACTTTACCTTTTCTCTTTTGTTGTACAAAAAGAGAATGACCAAGCTAAGGGCAACTAAAATATAAGCAGTTTCATTCATAAAATATCTCTTCCTAAGAAAACCTCCCAAAACTGGAAGGTTTGTGTAGGGTTACATTTTTTCTGGTGCTTCTACACCAAGCATGCGGAGAGCTTCCTTCAGTACAACAGCAGTGGCGTAGCTAAGAGCTAGACGGCTGTCACGTTCCGGAGTTTCATCCAAGATGCGAGTGTGAGCATAGTATTTATTGAAGGCTTGAGCTAGGCTGATCGCGTATTTGGCAATCAGAGATGGCTCAAAGTTATCGGATGCACGTTTGACTACGCGAGCGAAGTCTTGGAGCAGTTTGATAATTTCCCAGCTTTCAGTATCGTTGAGGTTGTAGTTAGCGTCAAGACTTGGCTTGAAGTCTGCTTTGCGTAGGATAGACTGGATACGTGCATAGGCATACTGCACATACGGTCCAGTTTCACCTTCAAAGGAAACCATTGCTTCCAAATCAAAGTCGTAACCATTGCGACGGTCAGTTTTAAGGTCGTAGAATTTAACGGCACCAACACCAACTGCATGGGCAACAGCTTCTTTGTTTTCCAGATTTGGATTTTTCTCTTCAATTTGAGCTTTTGCCCGGCTGATCGCTTCTTGCAGAGTTGGTTCCAGAAGGATGATGTTTCCTTTACGTGTTGAAAGTTTTTGACGATTCTTCGTAACCAGACCAAAATCCACGTGGATCATATCATCGCTCCAGTCAAATCCCATCTTCTTAAGGACAGCTTTGAGCTGACGGAAGTGGTTTGATTGTTCTTGACCAACGACATAAACATTCTTGACGAAGTTGTAAGTGCGTGCACGGTACATAGCAGTGGCAATATCACGGGTGATGTAAAGCGTAGCACCGTCTGATTTTTTAATCATAGCTGGTGGAAGGTTGACATCATCCAAGTCCACAATGCTAGCGCCTTTTGATTCTTTCAGGAGACCCTTGTCTTCCAGAATTTTCACGGCCTCGTCCATCTTGTCATTGTAGAAGGCTTCTCCGTTTAAGCTATCGAATTCAACGCCGAGCAATTCATAGATGCGGTTAAATTCAACGAGACTTTCGTCACGGAACCATTGCCATAGTTCTGTTGCTTCTGGATCGCCATCTTCCAATTTCTTGAACCAGAGGCGGCCTTCGTCGTCCAAGGCTGGATCGTTTTCGATTTCAGCATTGATGCGGACGTAAAGTTGCAAGAGTTCATCAATTGGGTTGGCTTCAACGGCTTCCTTGTAGCCCCACTTCTTGTAGGCAACCATGAGAAGACCGAATTGCTTGCCCCAGTCACCTAAGTGATTGATCTTGATGGTATTGTAGCCCATCTTGCGAAAGATATTGGATAAGGCATCTCCGATAACAGTTGAGCGCAAGTGACCGACAGAGAAAGGTTTCGCAATGTTGGGACTGGAAAGGTCGATGGTAATATTTTCGCCCTGACCTTCGTTCTGTTGACCATAGTCAGCGCCTTCCTTGATGACTTCTTTGATAACTTGATCAGAGATTTTAGCTTTGTTGAGGAAGAAATTGACATAAGGTCCAGTTGCGACAACTTTTTCAAAATGACTTGGGTCGATCTTTTCAGCAATATCCGCAGCGATAGCTTGAGGAGCCTTGCGTTCTACTTTTGCAAGTGAGAAAGCTGGGAAGGCAATGTCTCCAAGATCGGAACTTTTCGGTTGCTCTAGTAGGTTAGAGATAGCGCTTTGGTCCAAGCTGTCAATAACTTTGGCCAACTCGCTAGCGATTAATTGTTTATTATCCATATTTGCTCCTTTGGGTCTTTTGTTACTATTCTATCATATTTTATGAGGAATCTTCAATTTTTTTGGTATAAGATAGATTTTTTGATATAATTGAGAGTATAAATATTCAGTCAATGAGGTCGAGTATGAGAAAGAGTGAGCGTCATCAGCTTATTAAATGGATGATCAAGGAAGAAAAGTTAGGAACACAAAAGGATATTCAAAAAAGACTGGAAGACGAGGGGATATTTGTGACCCAAACAACCCTCTCGCGGGATTTAAGAGAGATTGGCTTGACCAAGCTGAAGAAAGACGGGCAAGTCTACTATGTGCTGGCTCATGAAGCAGAGGAATTGGATCTGGCTGGATTTCTGGCCAGTCATGTTCAGGCTGTTTCTAGAGCGGAGTTCACGCTGGTTTTCCGTACAGGGCTGGGCGAAGCGACGGTCTTGGCAAATGTGGTAGATGGTTCGCTGGATAGTCGGATTTTAGGAACCGTTGCAGGGGCCAATACCTTGCTCGTGATTTGCCGGGATCAGGATGCGGCTAGAGAAATCGAAACGAGTGTCAAAGAAGGCATGGAATAGCCAAAAGCTTAGAATTGACGGAGAGGTTTGAGACGGAAGTCCTGACCTCGTTTGTTTTTAGAAAGGATAGAGATGGCAGTAGAAAAGTTATCGCCAGGCATGCAGCAGTATTTGGATATCAAAAAGGACTATCCAGATGCTTTCTTGCTCTTTCGGATGGGGGATTTCTATGAGTTGTTTTATGATGATGCGGTCAATGCCGCCCAGATTTTAGAGATTTCCCTCACCAGCCGCAATAAAAATGCAGAAAATCCGATTCCCATGGCTGGAGTTCCCTATCATTCGGCACAGCAGTATATTGATGTTTTGGTCGAGTCAGGCTATAAGGTAGCGATTGCGGAGCAGATGGAAGATCCCAAGGAAGCCAAGGGCGTTGTCAAGCGGGAGGTCGTTCAGGTTATCACACCGGGGACGGTAGTGGACTCCAGTAAGCCGGACTCTGCTAATAACTTTCTGGTGGCTCTGGATTACTCAGACGGCCTCTATGGTCTGGCTTATATGGACTTGGTGACCGGTGAGTTTCAGGTGACTAGTTTAGAGGACTTTAGCCTAGTCTGCGGGGAAATTCGCAATTTGAAGGCTAGGGAAGTGGTGCTGGGCTATACCTTGCCAGAAGCTGAGGAGCAGGTGTTGGCTGGACAGATGAATCTTTTACTGTCCTATGTACAGACGGCCTTGGACGATGTCCAGCTGCTGGGCGAGGAGCTGTCTCCTATGGAACGTCAGGCAGCAGGGAAATTGCTGGAGTATGTGCACCAGACCCAGATGAGGGAGCTCAGCCATTTAAAGAAGGCCCAGCATTATGAAATCAAGGACTTTCTGCAAATGGACTATGCCACCAAGGCGAGTCTGGATTTGACAGAAAATGCTCGTTCAGGCAAGAAGCACGGCAGTCTTTATTGGCTGATGGACGAGACCAAGACGGCCATGGGCGGCCGCATGCTGCGCTCTTGGATTCAGCGTCCGCTGATTGATGAAGCGCGAATTAGCCAGCGGCAGAATGTCGTCGAGGTTTTTCTGAATCATTTCTTTGAGCGGAGTGATTTGACGGAGAGCCTCAAGGGAGTCTATGATATTGAGCGGCTGGCTAGTCGGGTTTCTTTTGGCAAGACCAATCCCAAGGATCTGCTGCAGCTGGCAGTTACATTGGGCAATGTGCCTCAGATTAAGGCTATCTTGCAAGGAATCGGCAGCCCGCATCTAGCTCGTTTGATTGAGGGCCTGGATCCTATTCCAGAGTTGGCGGGCTTGATTAGCTCGGCTATTTCGCCGGATGCGCCCCATATCATCACCGAGGGTAATATCATTCGGACAGGCTTTGATGAGACCTTGGATCAGTATCGGCTTGTGCTGAGGGATGGGACCGGATGGATTGCGGAGCTGGAAGTCAAAGAACGTGCTAACAGCGGCATCAGCAATCTGAAGATTGATTATAATAAAAAAGATGGTTACTATTTCCACGTGACCAATTCCCAGCTGGCTCATGTGCCCAGTCATTTCTTCCGCAAGGCGACCCTGAAAAATTCGGAGCGTTTCGGAACGGAGGAGTTGGCCCGAATTGAGGGAGAGATGTTGGAGGCGCGTGAAAAATCTGCTAATCTGGAATACGAAATTTTCATGCGGATTCGCGAGGAAGCTGGCAAATACATCCAGCGCTTGCAGGCCTTGGCACAAACGCTTGCAGCTGTAGATGTCCTGCAGAGTTTTGCTGCGGTGGCAGAACAGCAGCATTTAGTGCGCCCTGTCTTTACTGGGGATCGCCGTCTGGAAATTGAAAAAGGCCGCCATCCTGTCGTGGAAAAGGTCATGGGAGTCCAGAGCTATATTCCAAATAGTATTCTGCTGGACCAGGAAACGGACATCCAGCTCATTACCGGACCTAATATGAGCGGGAAATCGACCTATATGCGCCAACTGGCGATCATCGTCATTATGGCACAGATGGGATCTTATGTGCCAGCTCAGTCTGCCAGTCTGCCGCTATTCGATGCGATTTTCACTCGCATCGGTGCAGCAGATGATCTGGTGTCCGGGCAGTCCACCTTTATGGTGGAGATGATGGAGGCCAATCGGGCCATTCGACAGGCCAGCGAGCGTTCGCTCATTCTCTTTGATGAGCTGGGCCGTGGGACGGCTACTTACGATGGGATGGCGCTGGCTCAGGCTATTATCGAGCATATTCATCACTATACTGGAGCCAAAACCCTCTTTGCCACCCACTATCATGAGCTGACAGCCTTAGAGGATAGTTTGGAGCATTTGGAAAATGTCCATGTGGCAACCTTGGAAAAGGACGGGCAGGTGACTTTTCTGCATAAGATTGAGCTGGGTCCGGCTGACAAGTCCTACGGAATCCATGTAGCGAAGATTGCCGGACTTCCTGAGAAATTACTGGAGCGGGCGGATAGCATTTTGAGCCATTTGGAGAGTCAGGATACAGGACTAGGCTCAGAGTTTCCTACTGCATCCAGATCGAAGCAGCCGCAAGTGGCGGAGCAGATGTCTCTTTTTGCAGAAGGAACGGAAAATCCAGTCCTGACTGAACTCCGAGACTTGGACATCTACAATATGACCCCCCTGGAAGTTATGGCGGCAGTGGCCGAGCTCAAGAAAAAGCTGTAAAAACAAAGAGGCTGGGACAAAAGTCCTAGCCTCTCAATTGTCTTTGGATTGTCGAGCAAGACGCAGTGGTTGAGTGGGCTCTACTACGCTGATTTCATCAGCTTTTACAGCCCTACTCAACTGTGCGGAGGTGGGACGACGAAATCGAATTCTAACGAATTACCGATTTCTATCCCACTCTCGCTCTTTTTGTTTCTCACGATTTGCTAGACAAACCACTGTTGATTTTTTGAATGTTGC
Source organism: Streptococcus cristatus (assembly GCF_003943505.1). GTDB lineage: Bacteria > Bacillota > Bacilli > Lactobacillales > Streptococcaceae > Streptococcus > Streptococcus cristatus_E. Next base: position 43,073 of record NZ_RJPS01000004.1, on the reverse strand, counting down.
GGTAGGTGCGATAGTAGATGATAGCTGAAATAATCAGATAAATGAGGGTGAATTCCCCAACGGCAGTCAGTGTCAGGCTGAGTATTTTTTCTCTTGGGAAAAATCCAGCTAGATTAGCTAAAAGTGCAAAGGTCAGAATCATCACACTATAGTGACTGACGATGGAGCGCACGATGCTCCAGTCTCTTTGGAAGAAGCTTCCACTCCATCTGAAAACAGCTCCCATGATAAACCAGACAAGCATGCAGTAGAGCATGATGAGGGAAACATGGACATGTTGGCTCAAAAAGAAGTGACCGATAGGGGAGCGAGGGTGCAGCGGTAGATAAGCTGGATTGTAAAAATAAGAAACAATCATGGAGAAGAAGAGACCGATGAAAATCCCTCCAATCCCTCCGAAAAAGAGTTCTTTAAGACGAGTTTTCATAATTGCAACCTTTCTTTGATAGATTTGAGATAACGGCGGGACGAGTATGTCTGGTCGCCGTTTTTCAGAAATATTTGAATCAGACCATTTGGAGTCAGCTTGAGGTGGCTGATTTGTCGGCTGTTGATAATCTCCGACTGAGAAATCTGCAGGAAATACTCCGGCAGGACCTGCAGCAACTGATAAAGAGCTTGTTGAGCTCGATAGCCGTCTTTTGCCGTTCGAACCTGAACCTGGCGATTTTCTGTATAGATTCGGTGGATTTCCTTAGCATCCAGCAGATAGATTTCATCTTCTTTTTTGACATGAATCTTGTCTTCTTTGCCTAGATGTTGAGCAAAGTGGACCAATTCCTGAATACTTTCTGTCATGAGGCGAGCCTCAATGCTAACGGAGTCTTCGGTAACTTGAGAATCGATTCTTAGCTTAACTTTCATAACTTCCTCCTTTCACCTTTATTAAACCGCAACTTAGCAGCGAAAACAAGCCCTTTTGTCTATGTGGCAGCTATTTGTGTCTATATGGTTTGGCTGGCGGGCAGAATGGTCAAGAAAAGGCTGCCTTCTGATAGAAAGAGCCCAATGTGTTATAATAGATAGCAGAACAAATACGGAGAAAATGATGTCAAAAATTATCGAACTTCCAGAAATTCTAGCCAATCAGATTGCGGCCGGTGAAGTCATTGAGCGGCCTAGCAGCGTGGTCAAGGAGCTAGTGGAAAATTCAATTGATGCGGGTGCCAGCCAGATTACCATCGAAATCGAAGAGGCTGGACTCAAGAGCATTCAGGTGACGGATAATGGCGAGGGAATAGACCACGAAGATGTCCCTCTGGCCCTTCGCCGCCATGCTACCAGTAAAATCAAGAAGCAGGCGGATCTCTTTCGGATTCGGACACTGGGTTTTCGTGGCGAGGCCATTCCTTCTATTGCTTCTGTCTCGCGTTTTACTATTGAGACAGCGACGGAAGCCGGCCAGCACGGGACTCTGCTGGTTGCCCAAGGTGGTGAGATTGAAGAGCATGTGCCTACTAGCAGCCCGGTGGGAACGAAAATCAAGATAGAAGATCTCTTCTTCAATACTCCAGCCCGGCTCAAGTATATGAAGAGCCAGCAGGCTGAGCTGTCCCATATCGTTGATGTGATTAATCGGCTCAGTCTGGCCCATCCGGAGGTGGCTTTCACCCTTGTCAGCGACGGCCGCGAAATGACAAGGACTGCCGGTAGTGGCAATCTACGTCAGGCTATTGCGGGAATCTATGGTCTGGCAACAGCTAAGAAAATGGTGGAAATCTCTGCTTCAGATCTGGACTTTGAGGTGAGCGGCTATGTCAGTCTGCCCGAGCTGACTCGTGCAAATCGTAATTATATTACGATCCTTATCAACGGTCGCTATATTAAGAATTTCCTGCTCAATCGTGCTATTTTGGACGGCTACGGCAGCAAGCTTATGGTAGGCCGCTTTCCACTCGCGGTCATCAATATTCAGATTGACCCTTATCTGGCTGATGTCAATGTCCATCCGACCAAGCAAGAGGTGCGGATTTCTAAAGAACGGGAACTCATGGCTTTGATTTCGCAAGCCATTGCGACCAGTCTCAAGGAGCAGGATCTTATCCCGGATGCTTTGGAAAATCTTGCCAAATCAACTGTTAAGCGTGCCAATAAGCCTGAGCAGACCAGCCTTCCTCTTAAAGAAAATCGCCTCTACTACGATAAGGAGCAGAATGACTTCTTCCTCAAGCCACAGGTGGCCGAGCAGCAACTATCCTTTGAAGAAACATCAGAACCTGTTCAGGCAAATACTGACGAAAAAGCAGAGCCACAACCGACTTCGGTCAAATTCGCAGAGAGAAAGCTGGCCAGCTATGACCAACTAGACCATCCCGAGCTAGACCAGGCTAGTCTGGAGCGGGCTGTGGATAAGTTAGAACAGGAAGAGAAGTCAAGCTTCCCAGAGTTAGAATACTTCGGGCAGATGCATGGTACCTATCTCTTTGCTCAGGGCAAGGGCGGTCTTTACATTATTGACCAGCATGCTGCCCAAGAGCGGGTCAAGTATGAGTATTATCGGGAGAAGATTGGGGATGTGGACAATAGCCAGCAGCAACTCTTAGTGCCTTATATCTTTGAATTTCCAGCGGACGATATGCTGCGAATCAAGCAGCGGATGGAGCTGTTAGAAGACGCTGGCATCTTTTTAGAAGAGTACGGAGCCAATCAGTTTATCCTTCGTGAACATCCGATTTGGTTCAAAGAAGAGGAGATTGAGGCCGGCATCTATGAAATGTGTGATATGCTTCTCCTGACCAAGGAAGTTTCTATCAAGAAATATCGAGCAGAGCTAGCCATTATGATGAGCTGCAAACGCTCCATCAAGGCCAATCACAGTCTGGATGACTATTCTGCGCGTGATTTGCTCTTTCAGCTGTCCCAGTGTGATAATCCTTACAACTGCCCACACGGCCGACCGGTCTTGGTCAACTTTACCAAGTCGGATATGGAAAAAATGTTCCGCCGCATTCAGGAAAATCATACTAGCCTGAGGGAGTTAGGGAAATACTAAACTGTATAGAAGATCAAACAGCCCTAGTCATCGAACTAGAGCTGTTTTGAATTGTTGAGCTGAACTTGCGTTCCAGCAAGCAAATCAGCTGGATGGCGTTTGTCTTTGCGAAGTAGTCCCATCAGCAAAAAGATCAGGAAGAAAATCCCTGCTGAAGTTGACAAGAAAATTGACAGGGCATCTGCTTGATAAGCACTACGGATAGCTCCCATATGCCCCAGCTGCCAAGGGACAAACTTGATAGCAGAGCGCAAAAGGCTGTGAGCAAAGCTCCTATGCTTGTAAACTAACTGTAAACCTGCCCAACGCTTGCCAAAACTGCCTTTTCTATAGTCTAACCAAGCAAAGATAATAGTTAGAGGCAGGACTGAGCTAGAAAAAGCCAGAAGCTGGCTCTGGGCTTCAGTGAATACAGGAATGCCTCCTAGAACCAGATTGTAAAAGCCCATAGCTAGTAAAAAAAGAGCAATGAGGTAGCCTGAGATGAAGAGCCAGTCTCCAATCAGCTCTTTCAGACGAGTTTTGACAGGTAGGGGATTGTCAGTTTTTAGTTTCATCTTGAGCATCTTCTTTTTTAGAATCATCAAAGCCGATAACCTTGTCCAGATACTTTTCCTTAATCTTTAGCGCCTTGTTAATAGCCATTGCTGATGCGACTAGGAGGAAAAAAGTTAACCAGACTAGGGCAGTGAATTTTGCTGGAAAGATAGAACCTGCGGAAAAGAGATAAATAGCCAAGGCTGATACAAGAATATACAAAATATGCCAGAAGCCATAAGATTTTACTTGCTGATAGTAGCGGTCTTTTTCGTCTTCTGAGAGGACGGGTTTTATTTCCGGCTTGTCACTTTCTTCTAAAAGTAGATAATCTGTCGTCACCTGGAAAATCTTGCTCAGCTCTACAATTTTTTCCAGTTCTGGCAGCGCTTGGCCAGACTCCCACTTGGAAATGCTCTGGCGAGAGACATTGATCTGTTCAGCCAGTTTTTCTTGTGACCAGCCTTTTTCTTTTCTTAGTTCAAATAATTTATCAGCGAGTTTCATCGTGACAGCCTCCTTTTCTTTGCTGACTCTATCCTAACAGCTTTTAGTTATCTTGAGAATACAGCTTCCTGTACATTTTGTCAACCACCGGTTGCACTTCTATTTGCAGTTTCTAGACCAAAAATATGATATACTAGATAAGCAAAATGATACAAAAAGAAGGAAGATTATGTACGAATATTTTAAAGGAATCATCAGTAAAATCACAGCCAAGTATATTGTATTGGAAGTCAACTCTATCGGCTATATTCTTCATGTGGCCAACCCTTATGCTTACTCAGGACATCTCCATCAGGAAGCTAAGGTCTATGTTCACCAGGTGGTAAGAGAAGATGCGGAACTCTTATATGGTTTTGCAACCGAGGAGGAGAAGCAACTCTTTCTCAGCTTGATTTCAGTCTCAGGTATTGGCCCAGTGTCTGCCCTGGCTATTATTGCAGCTGATGATAATGTTGGCTTGGTACAAGCTATTGAGCAGAAAAACATCACCTACCTGACCAAGTTTCCTAAAATTGGCAAGAAGACAGCCCAGCAGATGGTGCTGGACTTGGAAGGAAAAGTGGCAGTAGCTGGTGACGAACTTCCTGCCAAGGCTGCAGTACAAGCTAGCAATGAAAATCAAGAATTGGAAGAAGCCATGGAAGCCATGCTGGCTCTGGGCTACAAAGCCGCTGAACTCAAGAAAATCAAGAAATTCTTTGAAGGCACGACTGATACGGCGGAAAACTATATCAAGTCTGCCCTTAAGATGTTGGTGAAATAGGAGGAAGATATGACCAAACGCTGCGGCTGGGTAAAAATGAATAACCCTTTGTATGTAGCCTATCATGATGAGGAGTGGGGCAAGCCCCTCCATGATGATCAGAAATTATTTGAATTGCTTTGTATGGAGACCTATCAGGCTGGACTTTCTTGGGAGACCATTCTGAATAAACGCCAAGCCTTCCGAGAAGCTTTTCATTTCTATGATGCCCAGAAAATTGTCCAGATGACGGATGCAGACTTGGATGCTCTTTTGGATAATCCTAATATCGTCCGCAATAAGATGAAGATCTATGCAACTAGGGATAATGCCCAAGCTTTTCTGGCTGTTCAAAAGCAGTTTGGCTCTTTTAATGACTATATCTGGTCCTTTGTCGATTTCAAAATGATTGACAATCAAATTACGAACTACAAGGAAGCACCTACTAAGACAGAGCTGTCAGAAACTATGTCCAAGGCGCTGAAAAAGCAAGGCTTCAAATTTGTCGGTCCAGTTTGTGTCTATTCATTCTTAGAAGCAGCTGGCCTTATCAATGACCATGAAAATGATTGTGATTGGAAGTAGAACAATGAAAACAAGAAAATTTCTCCTTATTTTTATCACCCTCTATACGATCTTATTCCTAGGTAGAGGCTTGCAGTTGATTGGGATAAATTGGTTGATTTACCCAGTTTATTTCCTTTTATTTATCTTGGGAATCTTAGCTTATCGTGAAGAATTAAAGGAGCAGCTAGCCTTGATTCTGACCAAGAAGAAGGAATTTCTAAAAACGATTTCCTTGTATATGGTCTTTGTTTTCCTCCTGTCCATTGCCTGCAACTTGCTTTCAGCTCTGATTAAACACAGTCTAGGCTTGCCACTGCAGGGACAGAATGAAGCCAATATTCAAGGTGCCTTGTTGAAAAATCCCTTTCTAATCTTGGTGGTCGGCTGCTTTATTGGGCCAATAGTTGAAGAGTTTTTCTTCCGTCGCTTTTTCCTAGGCAGCTTCATGGCAAAATTCCCTAACTGGCTTGGTATTGTGTTAACCACCTTTCTATTTGCTACCCTGCATATGCACAGCTGGGTCTTGTCAGAGTGGGTGACAGCTATTTCCTACATTGCCGGGGGTCTTCTTCTCTCGCTCCTATATCTGAGAAAGGACAAAAATATCTGGTATCCAATTGTCCTCCATTGTTGCAACAATATCATTGCTTTTGTGATTACCTTATTGACTATAAATCAATAAAAGAGTCTGGGACAAAAGTCCGACCTCAAATATAAAAAGCGAACAAAACTAGTTTTCTGGTAATCAGAATTCTGCTTTGTTCGCTTTTCGCATTTAATTATAGATTTGAAGGGCTTAATAATTGAGATTTTTAAAAATTGAAATCTTTTTGTCCCAAACTCTTTTTGTTATCTCTACTCTCTTATTCCCCTTTCTGCATCCAAATCTTTTCCTTGATAAAGATGCGCAGCTCGAAGAAAAGCATAAAGAGAGTTGAGACGAGGAAGCCCGCCATAAAGATATGGTGTAAATAAGCAAAGATGGCGATTTCAACCAAAACGGAGAAGAGGTAGAAAATGACCAAATAGTGCCATTTCTTGGCCTTGCTGTCTTCGATGACCTTTTTCTCCAAGCGCCCATCCTCCTTGATGAGCTGGTCCAAGCTGAGATCAAACTCGCGGCTAATGGCGATGAGATTTCCAATATCAGGGATACCTTTTTCGCTTTCCCAGCGGGCAATGGCAGAGCGGGAAACCTTGAGTCTTTCAGCCAAGGCTTCCTGAGTGAGCTGATGATGTTGACGAATGTCTTTGAGAACTTGAGAGATTTTCATGATGGTTCCCTTTCTAACGAAATGAATAAATTACTTTTACGTCCTTTTCATGTTTATTATAAAAAGAAAAGTCTCCTTTGCCAATAGCATCTGCCTAACGATCCAGTTATTCTCCATAACAAACAGAATTCCAAAAGTTATCCACAGGATGTTGACAACTTTGTCAATAAGTTGACAGTTCTTTTTATTTCATGACATGAAAATCAACTTTTTTGCCCTTTTTTGTGATAAAATAAAGCCAATTCCGAATAGTAAGGTAGGAGGTTCTATGAAAGCAGAAATTATTGCTGTGGGCACCGAGATTCTGACAGGTCAGATTGTCAATACCAATGCCCAATTTTTATCTGAAAAGCTAGCTAGTCTAGGGATTGATGTCTATTTTCAGACAGCAGTGGGGGACAATGAAAACCGTCTTCTCTCTGTCCTAGAAATTGCCAAAAAGCGCAGTGATTTAATTATCCTGACAGGGGGGCTGGGGCCAACAGAGGATGATTTGACCAAGCAGACCTTGGCTAAGTTTGTAGGTCGAGGTTTGAGCTTCGACCCAGCGGCTGTGGAAAAGTTGGACCGTTTTTTTGCCAGTCGACCAGATTATGCTCGAACGCCCAACAATGAGCGTCAGGCCCAGCTGGTTACAGGCTCGACTCCGCTACCAAATGCGACAGGCCTGGCCGTTGGCGGCTTACTAGAAGTTGATGGAGCGACCTATGTGGTCCTGCCAGGCCCGCCTAGTGAGCTCAAGCCTATGGTTAATAACGAGCTGGTTCCCCTCTTATCCACAGGCCAGAAATTGTATTCACGGGTGCTGCGCTTCTTCGATATTGGCGAGAGTCAGTTGGTGACTATTTTGGCTCAGATGATTGATCAACAAAGTGATCCGACCATTGCACCTTATGCAAAGACGGGCGAAGTGACTTTGCGATTGTCCACTAAGGCTCTGAGTCAGGCAGAAGCGGATGCTAAGTTTGAGGCTGTGGAAAAGGAAATTTTGGCACATAAGACTTTTGAAGGACAGTCACTGTCAGAGATTTTCTATGGTTATGGGGATGACAATTCCTTGGCACAGGTGGCTTTTGAGTTGCTAAAGAGTCAAGGGAAGACAATTTCGGCGGCAGAGAGTCTGACAGCTGGTCTTTTTCAAGCAACCTTAGCGGATTTTGCTGGGGCGTCCTCCATTTTTTCAGGTGGCTTTGTCACTTACAGTATGGAGGAAAAGAGTCGGATGCTGGATATTCCATTGGGAGATCTGGAGCAGTATGGCGTCGTTTCCGCTTTTACGGCTGGGAAAATGGCAGAGCAGGCTAGAAAGCTGACTCAGAGCGACTTGGCTGTCAGTCTGACAGGTGTGGCTGGCCCAGATTCACTGGAAGGCCATCCAGCTGGAACTGTTTTTATCGGCTTAGCGAGTGAATCAGGAACGGAAATGATTGAGGTCAATATTGCTGGTCGCAGCCGACGGGATGTGCGGAAGATTGCCGTCATGCACGCCTTCAACCTCGTACGAAAAACTTTATTAAAGGACTGATTTTTGGTATAATAAACAGATGGCCAAAAGACATTTTAGAAAAAAACAGGAGAAATAAATGGCAAAAAAACAGAAAAATTTGGATGAAATTACAAAGAAATTTGGAGATGAACGCCAAAAAGCTTTAGACAACGCCCTAAAAAACATTGAAAAAGACTTCGGTAAGGGAGCTATTATGCGTCTGGGCGAGCGAGCTGAGCAAAAAGTTCAAGTCATGAGTTCAGGCTCTCTGGCTTTGGACATCGCCCTCGGTGCGGGTGGCTATCCTAAGGGACGGATTATTGAGATTTACGGCCCAGAGTCTTCTGGTAAGACAACCGTTGCTCTTCACGCAGTGGCTCAAGCCCAAAAAGAAGGTGGTATCGCAGCCTTTATCGATGCGGAGCACGCTTTGGATCCGTCCTACGCTGCAGCTCTGGGTGTAAACATTGATGAGTTGCTGCTGTCTCAGCCTGACTCTGGCGAGCAAGGTCTTGAAATTGCAGGAAAATTGATTGACTCTGGTGCAGTTGATTTGGTCGTTATCGACTCAGTTGCGGCCCTAGTACCTCGTGCAGAAATCGATGGAGATATCGGTGACAGCCACGTTGGTTTGCAGGCTCGGATGATGAGCCAAGCCATGCGCAAACTGTCTGCTTCTATTAACAAAACCAAGACGATTGCCATCTTCATTAACCAGCTACGTGAAAAAGTTGGTGTTATGTTTGGAAATCCTGAAACAACACCAGGTGGACGTGCTTTGAAGTTCTATGCTTCTGTTCGTTTGGATGTCCGTGGCAATACTCAAATCAAGGGTACAGGCGATGCGAAGGACACCAATGTCGGTAAGGAAACCAAAATCAAGGTCGTTAAAAACAAGGTGGCTCCACCATTCAAGGAAGCCTTTGTGGAAATCATGTACGGAGAAGGTATTTCTAAGACGGGCGAGCTGATTAAGATTGCAACTGACTTGGATATCATCAAAAAAGCGGGTGCTTGGTACTCCTACAACGATGAAAAAATTGGTCAGGGTTCTGAGAATGCTAAGAAATACTTGGCTGATCATCCAGAAGTCTTTGACGAAATCGACCGTCAAGTCCGTGTACGATACGGCTTGATTGAAGATGATGAGGCAGCAGAAACTGCCAAGGGTAAGGCTGAGGCTCCTATTGAAAAGTTGGAAGAAGTGACTCTTGATCTAGACGATGCCTTTGACATTGAGGAATAATTTTTCAAAATAGGTCGCAAGACCGATGGTTTTTGTGGTATAATATACTACGATAGTAGTATCGTGTAGCGAAAGGAGTACTTGCATGATCACAATTTATACGGTTTCAAGTTGTACTAGCTGCAAAAAAGCAAAGACCTGGCTAAACGCCCATCAATTGACTTACAAGGAGCAAAACCTTGGTAAGGAAGGAATTACCAAAGAAGAAATTCTTGATATTTTAGCAAAAACTGAAAATGGCATTGCCAGCATTGTATCTTCAAAAAACCGTTATGCAAAAGGACTCGGTGTTGATATTGAAGATTTGAGTGTAAACGAAGTCATTGACATCATCATGGAAACACCGCGGATTCTGAAAAGTCCGATTTTGGTGGATGACAAGCGTCTCCAAGTTGGTTACAAGGAAGACGATATCCGTGCCTTCTTGCCTCGTGCAGTGCGCAATGTTGAGAATACAGAGGCTCGCTTACGAGCAGCTCTATAATTTAGATAAGGAAAGGCGCCTTTTAGGCTGCCTTTTTTCTGTATCATTACCTAAAAATGATTGACAAGCGGTTAAACTATGATACAATATCTCTGAGGAGGACGGAACGTGAAGAAATTTTTACTAATTTTTGGCTTAGCAGCTGTAATATTGACTGGCTGCGCTCATAAGAAAGCGGACAAGCCAAAGGGGAAAAAAGAGGAAATTACAACTAATCTTCCCATTATCAGTCAGGCTGAAAAGCAGGAAGTTATCACCAAGAAACTAGTTTTCCCGAAAGATGAGCAAGGAATTCAATCTAGCCAAATTATCACTTATCAAGGGAAACGTTTTATCAAGGTGATTATGGAGAGAATTACTCCAACGGATGATAGTATCAAAAATGCGATTAAAGAAGTGGGGCTGGAGGAGACTCAGCGACTTTTGGATGAATCAATGCAAAAGGATACGGACTATACTCAAGCAAAAACGGTTGCTGGTTTCACCGGAACCGTTCAGATTCTCAATGAAAACGAACTAAAAATCACTTCAACCTACGATTTTGACAATTTGGATATTGAAAAGGCACTCACTTTAAATTATTTTAAAAATAGCAATCTAAAAGAAATGACAAAGATGCCACCTGAAGAATATATCAATAATTTATTGATAAACGGGGCTGAGGAGCAACAGTAAGGAAGCTTCTTGTCAATCATAGAAAACCAAAAAGGAGAAAGAAATGAAAAAATCAGTAGTACTTTTAATGGCTAGTTTGGCGGTGTTGACAGCTTGTGGACAGCAATCACATAGTGGAAAAGCAGGTAGCAACCAGTCTGTCCAAAGCAAGGCAAAAGATAAATCGGTTACCAAGTCTTACCAGTTAAATCAAAAGGTACAAGGCCTTGATCAAACGATGACCTTGACAGTTACCTACGCGGGCAAGAAGTATGAAAAGGTGAATATTGCTATTTCACAAAATTTGCCAGAGGAAGCTAAGTCTGCCTTAGCTGGTCAAGACTTGTCCTCTCTGCAAGAAGAGGTGAGCAAGAGCTTCAAGCAAAGTTCAGGAGTGGATAAACTTGAACAAGTAAAAGGTATTCAAGTGAATGTTAAAGTAACCGAAAAAGGCACTGTTGATATTGATTTTATTATCGATCCGACAAATCTTGATTATGATGCGGCTTCTAAAGTACCGACCTATGGGCCAATCTTTAGCCAAATGAAGTCTCAGACTCCAGAAGAATTTATCAAGTCCTTCCAAGATGAAGGGGGCAAGGAAATTAGCAATCCGTCCTAATATTTTTGATGAAAACTAGTCTTTGAAAAAGGCTAGTTTTTTGATGGGAAGGAGCGGTAAATAGTTGAAAAAATGTCGAAAAAGTAGAAAATTTACATGGATTAAGTTTGTGAAACTGCTGTAATTATGCTATAATGATGGTATTCTTAGAGAAAGAGGGTGTAATTGTGGGATTTACAGACGAAACTGTACGTTTTAATCTTGATGATTCAAACAAAAAAGAAATTAGCGAGACTTTGACCGATGTCTACAAGTCACTCAATGATAAGGGCTATAATCCAATCAATCAAATCGTAGGTTACGTGCTGAGTGGAGATCCTGCTTATGTGCCTCGTTATAATAATGCTCGAAATCAGATTCGTAAATACGAACGCGATGAAATCGTAGAAGAACTGGTGCGTTATTATCTGAAAGGGCAAGGTATTGACCTCTGATGAGAATTATGGGACTAGATGTTGGCTCGAAAACAGTGGGCGTTGCGATTAGCGATCCACTTGGCTTCACCGCTCAGGGACTTGAAATCATTCAGATTGATGAAGAGAAAGAGCAGTTCGGTTTTGAGCGTTTGACGGAGCTTGTCGAGCAATATAAGGTGGACAAGTTTGTGCTTGGCCTCCCTAAAAATATGAACAATACCAGCGGTCCACGAGTGGAAGCGAGTAAGGCTTATGGCGAGAAGATTGCCCAGCTTTTCCAAATTCCGGTCGAGTATCAGGACGAGCGTCTGACGACAGTGGCTGCTGAGCGCATGCTGATTGAACAGGCAGATGTCAGCCGCAGCAAGCGCAAAAAAGTGATTGATAAATTGGCGGCTCAGCTGATTTTACAGAATTATCTAGATAGAAACTTTTAGAAAGAATTGAGGAAATTATTATGGCACACGATCATAACCATGACCACGAACAGGAAAAACCTGAGTTGATTACCTTGGTAGATGAGCAAGGAAACGAGAATTTGTTTGAAATTCTTTTGACCATTGATGGCAAAGAAGAGTTTGGAAAAAATTATGTACTCTTGGTACCGGTCAATGCTGAAGAAGATGAGAACGGCGAAGTTGAAATCCAAGCTTACTCATTTACAGAAAATGAAGACGGAACAGAAGGCGAATTGGAGCCAATCCCAGAAGACTCTGATGCAGAGTGGGATATGATTGAAGAAGTCTTCAACAGCTTTATGGAGGAGTAAAAAGGTCCGGGGGACCTTTTTAGCCCGAACCTAGAAACTAGAAAATCAGCCAGTTGGAGAACTTATCTCAGATCGGACATAGCTAGTTTCTTTACAAAGAATAGAAAAGCGAGAAGCGAGTGGCGATTCACCTTTGAAGTCTGCTTCGCTTCTCTTTTTATGTAGGAAAAGTGATGAATGAAATTGAAAAATGGTTGAACGGTCGCATTGGCCTGAACTTTCGTTCAGGTCTGGAACGGATGCAGAGAGCTGTAGACTTGCTGGGGAATCCTGAAGGGGCTTACCCCGTCATTCATGTAACGGGAACGAACGGCAAGGGCTCTACCATTGCTTTTATGCGGAATCTATTTGCCGATCAGGGGAAAAAGGTAGCCAGCTTTACATCGCCGCATATGATCAGCGTTCATGACCGTATTTGTATCAATGGCCTGCCGATTTCGGATGCTGATTTTGTTCGCTTGGGGCGGCAGATTCAGGAGATGGAGAGAGAATTGGTTCAGACGCACGACCAGCTATCCTATTTTGAAATCTTGACCTTGCTAGCCTTTCTTTATTTCAGAGAGGAGCAGGTTGATCTGGCTCTCATCGAAGTGGGAATTGGCGGACTCTTGGACACGACCAATGTCTTGGATGGGCAAGTTGCAGTGGTGACATCGGTGGGCTTGGATCATCAGGAGACGCTGGGGCAGACCCTCACAGCGATTGCAGAGCAGAAGGCTGGCATATTCAAAAAAGGTTGTTCCGCAGTCATCGGTCCCTTGCCGGAGGAGGCTCGTCGGGTCTGTGAACAGCGGGCAGCAAGTTTGGACTTGGATTTGTATGAATACGGGCGAGATTTTTGGTTTTCGGATCGTTCTTTTAAGAATATAGACCTTCTTTTATCGCATTTGGTCTTGGGATTACAAGGTAGTTACCAAGAAGAAAATGCAGCGCTGGCTTTGCAGGCTTTTCTGCTTTTTATGAAGCAAATGGGCTGGGAAATTGATTTTTCTCTGCTTCCTTCATCTTTGCAGAAGACCCATTGGGCGGGGCGGCTAGAGGAAATTAGCCCGAATATCTATCTGGACGGTGCCCATAATTTGCCAGCTCTGGCGCGTTTGGTCGAGTTTATCAAGGGGCAGAAGGGCAAGACATGCAGCCTGCTGTTTGGAGCTTTGAAGCGCAAGGATTACAGCGGTATGCTGGCCTATTTGCAGGAGGCTCTGCCGGAGGTTCAGGTGACGGTGACCAGCTTTGACTACGGGGAATCTGTGGGGCAGGCAGAAGCTGCGGACTTTGACTATGTGGCGGATTACAGAGCCTTTATCGAGAATTTCAAACAAAAGCAGACGGCCGACCAAGTTCTTTTTGTAACGGGCTCACTTTATTTTATTGCAGAGGTTCGAGCTTACTTCCAGAGTGTATAAGTTGACCATAGAAAGCCCTGTTTGGTAAAATAGAAGTGGAACAAAGAAAGGAGAAACAAAATGAAAGTTTCAAAAAAATTAGTTCTTTCAGCCCTTACGGCTATGACCGCTTTTGTATTGGTAGCTTGTGGCAATTCTGGTCAAAATCCCTCTAATCAGGCAGCTCAATCTCAAGCGAGTTCCTCTGCTTCTCAGTCATCTGAGACAGTGTCATCAAATAGCAAGGCAAGTAGCAATACAAACAATAGCACAAATACTAGTAGTTCAGAGGCTTCTACTTCCAGTCAAACAGCTGCTAGTGACTTAGATGGGACCTATAAGGCGACTCATGAAGGCGATGCCTTAACCCTAGAAGTTTCTGGAAATAAAGGAACACTGACCAAGGTCGAACGCGACGGTGAACAGGAAATTGAACAGGTGCAAGTTGATCCAACTAATCAAACCATGATCGTTGGAGATGACGTTAAGCGTTATCGAGTAGAGGGAAAACAATTGACTCTGGAAGATTTATCGCAGGAAAACGATGATGACGACACAATCGTCTTCACCAAGCAATAATTTTCAAAAAGGAATATCCTACAAAAGGCTGGACAGATGCTCCAGCTTTTTGTGTGTTTGGATAATGGAGTGCTAGGGCTTTCTTTAATCTTGGACTAGAGACTATTTTCTTTGAAAAAGTTTTGAAATTGCTGCTAATTATTGTTATACTAGATGAAATATGAGACGAGGGAGGATTAGGATGAATCTAGGCAAGTTTCGTTTGCTGATGTCCAAGTATGGATTCAGCATCATTATCATGTTACTGGAATTATTTCTTGTTTTTGCGGCCTTTTTCTATTTTAATCAGTTGGTGCCTAACTGGTTGTCAGCCCTTGTCATTGTTTCTTTATATATTGGGACTATCTTGGCGATTGTCAATCGGAATATGCCTCCCGAAAGCAAGGTGACTTGGCTCTTGTTTGCAGTTGTGCCCGTTTTTGGCTTCTTGCTTTATCTGATGATTGGTGAGCGGCGCCTTTCCAAAAAAGAAATTCAGCAGCTGGAAAAAATGGACTCAATGAAGTTTCGAGAGGACAACAGCTATGACCTGCGAGTCGAACTCAAGCAGGAAAACAAATCAGCCTTTGGCATTGTCAAGTCCTTGCTGAGTATGGATCACAATGCAGATGTCTACGATGGCACGGCTTCGCAGTATTTCTCCCTTGGTGAAGAGATGTTTGAGGCCATGCTGGATGATTTGCGCTCAGCCAAGAAATTCATTTTTCTGGAATTTTATATCATTGATCCAGGTGTGATGTGGAATCGTATCCTTGAGATTTTGGTAGATAAAGTCCAGCAAGGGGTTGAGGTCAAGTTGCTCTACGATGACATTGGCTGTATGGCGACTCTACCAGGAGATTATACGAAAAGGCTGCGCAAAATGGGAATTGATGCCCATAAGTTTAATAAAGTGATTCCGCGGATGACGGTGGCCTATAACAATCGTGATCACCGCAAGATTTTGGTGGTGGATGGACAAGTCGGCTACACAGGCGGAATTAATCTGGCAGACGAGTATATCAACCATATCGTGCGTTTCGGGCATTGGAAAGATGGAGGTGTCCGTCTGGAAGGTAGTGCAGTGAAGGCTTTGACACGTCTTTTCTTGATGAATTGGTACATCAATCGTGGGGAAATTACGGACTTTGATCGTTATCATTTTGATAGCCAGCGAGTGGAAGGCAAAGGGCTTTATATTCCGTATGGTAGTGGCCCCAAGCCGATTTATAAGGAACAGGTGGGTAAGGCTGTCTACCAGAATATTATCAATCAAGCCATCGATTACGTTTATATTACGACTCCTTATTTGATTATTGACTATGATTTGACAGAGGATATCAAAAACGCAGCCATGAGAGGGGTGGATGTTCGCATTGTAACGCCATTTATTCCTGATAAAAAGCTGATTCAGATAGTCACTCGTGGTGCCTATCCAGATTTGTTGGAGGCTGGTGTTAAGATTTATGAGTACACTCCTGGTTTCATCCACAGTAAGAACGTTATTTCGGATGATGAGTTAGCCGTGGTCGGAACCATTAATTTTGACTACCGTAGTCTGGTGCATCATTATGAAAATGCCGTCCTTATGTATCAGACAGAAACGATTGCGGACATTAAGCAGGATTTTGAAGGCTTGTTTGACGTTTCCAAAGAAATCTCCCTTGAAACCCTTCAGAATAGCTGGTACCAGCGTTTACTGAAGGAAATCATGCAATTATTTGCTCCGCTACTTTAAGGAGAGTGGGACAGAAATTGGTAATTGGTTAGAATTCGATTTCGTCGTCCCACCCCTGCACAGTTGAGTAGGGCTGTAAAAGCTGATGAAATCAGCCTAGTAGAGCAGCCCACTCAACCCCTGCGTCTTGCTTGACAATCCAAAGACAATTGAGAGGCTAGGACTTTTGTTCCAGCCTCTTTTTTCTGTTTTTTGCTGAGAGGATTCGCTGGAGAAGCTATAAATGACACTTTCTGACGACGCTCGCCTTTATTTTACGAATAGTAAATTGGGAGCAGAGAATCAAGGGAGGATTAAAGATGGAAATGGCAAAAATAATTTATCGGCTTCCTTGTCCAGAAAAATGGCCAATTTACCTGAGATTTCGCGATTTGGAGCGTTTGGCAAAGAAGGGCCAGAAAAAGAAAGGGAGCCAAGATAAGGCTGACAGAAAGAGTGCTTTTTGATATACTATAGAGTATGGAAATCAAGGAGAACTTTTATGAATGAAAGAAATCAGCAGGAAAACGTGGAAATTTTAGTATCTATGTCCGCAGAAACCTGGCAAAATACGAGTGAGAGACGGCGATTAGAGAAAATAATCGAGCCAGTTCCCTCCTTACAACTATTTTTTTGGAGCGTCTTGGTCAGTTTGACCAGTGTCATCAATCCTCTACTAACCAACTTAGCCACCAATTTGCAATCGCAAAATCTATATGCTGGCTGGGCCTTGACTCAGGGAGAAGTTGCCTATGCAAATATTTATGGCACCAGCGGTCTCCTCTACTATTTGGTAAGCTGGTTGGGGAATTTATTTTTGGGTCAGCTATTGTTTTTACTTTTCCAAGTAGTGGCTTTGACCTTGGCAGGAATATATCTCTTCCAGACAATTTCACAAATAACGGTTAGAAGTGGTCTAGCTCGCCAGATTACAATCCTGTTCTATTTGTTTGTAGTGACACTGGGATTTGGCGGAACCTATTCTATTATTTTTGCTTTCCCATTTATCTTTCGGAGTCTGTACCATCTCGTGAAGTACTTACAAGGGCGTGTCCGCGATGAGTCTTTTATTCGTTTTGGGATGGTTGGGGCTCTGGCTTTTCTAATCGAGCCAGCTTTTAGTCTGCTCTTTTACTCATTGACGACGCTGTTTTTGCTTCTGTACAATATCGCTGACAAGCGAAAAGCGCGTGGTTTTTATCAATTGCTAGCAGTTCTATTAGGTTTTTCTTTAGTCTTTTATCCACTGGGCTACTATACAGTTTTGAATGGTTCCTTTGGTGTGGCGATTAGCCAAGTGACTTATGTTCTAGAGGTTTTTCGTCTCAATAGCAGCTATTTATTAGATCATTTGCTCTATTATGGTTTGCTCTTCCTAGGTTTAGGTTTTGTGACAGCGCTGATGACGGCTTTTGCTTTCAAAGAAGAGCCAACTGCTGCGCGTGGCATGCGCTTTATTGGGCTACTAGGCCTCCCTATTAGCTTTGTTGGTGTTCTAGGCCTGCCAGAGAAGGGCGCTTATCAATTGTTGACAACTCTGCCTTTTGCTTTACTGTTACTAGCCTTGTGGCTGGATACAGGTGGAGACAGGGATGGACATGAAAGACGCCACCGTAAGCCTACCCAGACTTCTAGCTGGAATCGTTATTTGGGTAAGCAACTCTTTCTACCTTTGCTTGTGATGCTTTATCTCGTAGCTTATCCGTTTGTAAATGAGTATATTCTATCCAACGGAGTTTCAGCAGAGAGAAATCTGGCTGCTCAACATATCCGTGAAAACAGCACTAGCAAGGATAGCATTTATGCTTGGGACAATACAGCTAGCCTCTATAAAAAAGCGCAACGTTTATCCGCTGTTTCTCTACTGAGTCCGTCGCTTTATACAGGAACGGAGGAAAATCGCATTTTCTTGCGTAATGCTTTAAACGAAGCGAGTCCAAAATTTATCTTAGTCAATAAAGATGTGAAACTCTTTTCGGATGTGAAAAAGAAAATTTCTCAAGATTATGAAGAAGTGGACCTAGAACTCAATCACTTCAAGCTTTATCAAATCAAGTAATCAAATCAATATGTTGTGTGTAAAATAAAAAAATGACATTTTTGCCACAACATATTGATTTTTTGTTTTGGAGTGATATAATGTTTGGTAGATGATTAATTGAGAAGAGGAAGTGTTTGTGATGATTTTAAGAGAAGCAAAATTTGATACAGCGCCTACCATCTACGTTGAGAAGCGAGACGGCCGGAGAGTAGCTTTTGATGTGACTAAGATCTATAAGGCTATGGTGCGGGCAGCTCAGGAAGTCGGTCCGCTGAATCCGATGCTGGAAGCCAAGCTAGAAGCTATCACAGACCGCATTGTGGCAGAAATCAGCAGTCGCTTCGCTAAGTATGTCAAAATCTATGAGATTCAGAACATCGTTGAGCATGAACTTTTAAATGCCAAGGAATACGCTATTGCGGAGAACTACATCACTTACCGTACCCAACGGGATTTTGAGCGCTCAAAAGCGACTGATATCAACTTTACCATTGACAAGCTTCTCAACAAAGACCGCACGGTAGTCAACGAGAATGCCAATAAGGACAGCGATGTTTTCAATACCCAACGGGATTTGACCGCAGGGATTGTCGGCAAGTCCATTGGGCTTAAGATGCTGCCGCCTCATGTGGCCAATGCCCACCAGAAGGGGGACATCCACTACCATGATTTGGACTACAGCCCATATACACCGATGACTAACTGCTGTCTGATTGACTTTGACGGCATGCTGAAAAATGGCTTCAAGATTGGCAATGCAGAAGTAGAGAGTCCCAAGTCTATCCAGACTGCGACAGCGCAAATCTCGCAGATCATTGCCAATGTAGCTTCCAGTCAGTATGGAGGTTGCTCGGCCGACCGAATTGACGAAGTCTTGGCGCCCTATGCTGAGCTTAACTATCAAAAGCATCTCAAGGATGCGAAGCAGTGGGTTTTGCTGGATAAGCAGGAAGAATACGCCTGGGCGAAGACCAAGAAGGACATCTACGATGCCATGCAGTCGCTGGAGTATGAGATTAATACTCTCTTTACCTCTAACGGTCAAACTCCTTTTACCTCGCTGGGCTTTGGTCTGGGGACCAATCGTTTTGAGCGGGAAATTCAAAAGGCCATCCTCAATATCCGTATCAAGGGACTGGGAAGCGAGCACCGCACAGCAATTTTCCCTAAGCTGATTTTCACCCTGAAGCGTGGGCTTAATCTCGAGCCAGGGACGCCTAACTATGACATTAAAGAACTAGCTCTGGAGTGTGCCACTAAGCGCATGTATCCAGATGTCCTTTCCTATGACAAGATTATCGACTTGACTGGATCCTTCAAGGTACCGATGGGCTGCCGTTCTTTCCTACAAGGCTGGAAGGATGAAAATGGTCAGGAAGTCAACTCCGGCCGTATGAATCTAGGTGTCGTTACTGTCAATCTGCCGCGGATTGCGCTTGAGTCCGAGGGGGATTTGGATAAATTCTGGGAACTCTTTAATGAGCGGATGAATATCGCTGAGGACGCTTTGGTCTACCGAGTGGAGCGGACCAAGGAAGCCAGTCCAGCCAATGCGCCGATTCTTTATCAGTATGGGGCTTTTGGCCAACGTTTGGGTAAGTATGATCAGGTAGACCAGCTCTTTACTCACCGTCGTGCCACGGTTTCCCTAGGCTATATCGGTCTGTATGAAGTGGCAGCAGTCTTTTACGGCGGCGACTGGGAGACCAATCCTGAAGCCAAGGACTTTACGATTGCTATTGTCAAAGATATGAAACGCCGGGTGGAAGAGTGGTCAGATCAGTATGACTATCATTTCTCTGTTTACTCGACGCCATCTGAAAGTCTGACCGACCGTTTCTGTCGCTTGGATACAGAGAAGTTTGGGGTCGTTCCAGACATTACTGACAAGGAATATTATACCAACTCCTTCCACTACGATGTGCGTAAGAATCCAACACCTTTTGAGAAACTGGACTTTGAGAAGATTTATCCTGAAGTAGGAGCCTCAGGCGGCTTTATCCACTACTGTGAATATCCTGTGCTGCAGCAAAATCCCAAGGCTCTGGAAGCTGTCTGGGACTATGCCTATGATCGGGTCGGCTATCTGGGAACCAATACACCGATTGACCGTTGTTATAAGTGTAACTTTGAGGGAGATTTTACGCCAACCGAGCGGGGCTTCACCTGTCCAAACTGTGGCAACAGCGATCCCAAGACGGTCGACGTGGTCAAGCGGACCTGCGGTTACTTAGGGAATCCGCAAGCCCGTCCGATGGTCAATGGCCGACACAAGGAAATATCAGCTCGGGTCAAGCACATGAATGGCTCAACTATTAAGTACGAAGGAAATTAAGATGGGAAAATATCAATTGGACGACAAAGGAAAGGCTCAGGTGCAGCGTTTCCATGAAAAACATTCGCGGGGAGGCAATGGCAAAAAAGAGCGATTAGCCAAACTGCGTCAGCAATTTTTAGAAAAAAACAAGAAATAATAGAAGTCAGAGTGGGGCGCAAGGCGGTCTCACTCTCTTCGTATCAGGAGGCACTATGGAGCTAAGACGACCGAAACTAGAAGACAAGGAAAAGATTTTAGAGATGCTGGCTGACTTTGAAGCAGCTGGTAGCCGACAGGACGGCTTCTTTGGCGGAGCGGATTTTGTCTATGAGGAATGGCTGGAGACGATTCAGCTAGCTGAGGCAGGTCTAGGCTTGCCGCAAGGTTTTGTGCCTTACATCCAACTAGTTTCTTTTGCTGCGGATGGTCAGGCAGTGGGCTTTCTCAATCTGCGCTTGCGGCTCAATGACCATTTACTCCAAGAAGGCGGGCATATCGGCTATAGTATCCGTCCGTCTGCGCGTGGGAAAGGATTGGCCAAAGAGCAGCTGCGACAAGGCTTGCAAGTAGCCAAAAGTAAAAATATCAAACGTGCTTTAGTGACTTGCGATAGTGACAATGCTGCCAGTCGAGCAGTGATTTTGGCTAATGGCGGAGCTTTAGAGGATATTCGAGCTGGTAAAGAGCGTTACTGGATTGATATAGATTGAGGATAGTTTATGAAGTTACGACGACCAACTTTGGAAGATAAAGATGCAATTTTAGAAATGATTGCTGAGTTCGATGCAGCAAAATCCTATATGCACGGTGGCATGGGCTCAACTTGGAAGCGAGCAAAGGATTATGAGGATTGGTTGCGAATTGTAGAGCAGCAGGAGGATACAGAGAATCTGCCAGCAGGTTGGGTTCCCGCCATCCAATTTTTATCCTTTGATGAGACTGGCTTGCCTCTGGGCTTTTTAGCCCTGCGCTTGTCCTTAAATGACAAATTATTTGTGGAGGGTGGTCACATTGGCTATTCTATCCGGCCCAGTCAACGCAGAAAGGGCTTGGCCAAGTTGCAGCTGGAGCTAGGGCTAGCAGAAGCTAGAAAGCAAGGATTAGAACGAGTGCTGATTACCTGCGATGAAGACAACGAAGCCAGTCGTCGCACCATTCTCTCTGCTGGCGGTATTTACGAAAATACGATCGACAGAAGTCAGCGCTACTGGATTGATGTCAATTAAGGAGGGAACATGGATCTAAGACGACCAACTTTGGAAGATAAAGACGCAATTTTAGAGATGATTGCTGAGTTCGATGCAGCAAAATCCTATATGCACGGTGGCATGGGCTCTGCTTGGAAGCAAGCAAAGGATTATGAGGATTGGTTGCGAATTGTAGAGCAGCAGGAGGATGCTGCCAACCTACCAGTAGGCTGGGTTCCTGCCATCAAATTTTTATCCTTTGATGAGACTGGCTTGCCTCTGGGCTTTTTAGCTCTGCGCTTGTCCTTAAATGACAAATTATTTGTGGAGGGTGGGCATATTGGCTATTCTATCCGGCCCAGTCAACGCAGAAAGGGCTTGGCCAAGTTGCAGCTAGAGCTAGGACTAGCAGAGGCTCGCAAGCAAGGATTAGAACGAGTGCTGATTACCTGCGATGAAGACAACGAAGCTAGCCGACGCACGATTCTCTCCGCTGGCGGTGTTTACGAAAATACAATCGAAAGAAGTCAGCGCTACTGGATAGATTTGGAGGATGACGATGAACAATCCCAAACCTCAAGAATGGAAGAGTGAGGAGCTGAGTAAGGGGCAAATCATTGATTATAAGGCCTTTAACTTTGTGGATGGCGAAGGTGTCCGTAACTCCCTCTATGTCAGTGGCTGTATGTTTCACTGTGAGGGCTGCTATAATGCAGCAACTTGGTCCTTCAACGCTGGCATTCCTTATACGCAAGAGTTGGAGGAGCAGATTATGAAAGACTTGGCGGAGCCTTATGTGCAGGGGCTGACCCTCCTAGGCGGCGAGCCTTTTCTCAATACAGGCATTCTCCTGCCCTTGGTTAAGCGGATTCGGAGAGAGCTACCGGACAAGGATATCTGGTCTTGGACGGGCTACACCTGGGAGGAGATGATGCTGGAAACGGAGGATAAGCTGGAGTTGTTGGGTCTGATTGATATCCTAGTGGATGGCCGTTTTGATATCACAAAGAAGAATCTCATGCTGCAATTCCGCGGTTCTTCTAATCAGCGGATCATCGATGTGCAGAAGTCCCTTCAGTCTGGCCAGGTAGTCATCTGGGACAAGCTCAATGATGGTTTGCAAGCCTATGAGCAAGTTGATCGAGATGGCTTGTTATAATCGTCTAGATTGGAGCAAAACTTTCAGTATAAAAATAGAACATTTAGTCCAACTTTGTCCACAATTCTTAAAATGTCCTTACTATGTGCTAGCCGCTCTCTGAATTTCATGAGCGGAGATCTATCTTATCTACCAGAATAAGGTGGTGTCAATGCCTTGGTATCGCTTTATTTTTCTGTGTTTTGGCTTGAATTCGATTTCAAAGTTGAAGTCGTTGACAAAAGAATAGGATTTTTTTACAATTATGTAATATTCTTAAGAATTTCTTAAAAAAGCCATATTTTTATGCTATAATAGACTAGAGTAATTTCGCACAGAAAGTAGTAAGGTGAATGTATCAGAGAGCAAAAAAGTCTAAAAAGAAAAGCGATCGATTAAAAATAGTTAATAGCACCCTCTTGGGTG
Organism: Streptococcus cristatus; assembly: GCF_003943505.1. GTDB lineage: Bacteria > Bacillota > Bacilli > Lactobacillales > Streptococcaceae > Streptococcus > Streptococcus cristatus_E. The sequence goes on along the minus strand of NZ_RJPS01000004.1, from coordinate 20,008 downwards.
TTTATACTTTGTTAGCAGCCTTCTTGATTTTCACAATTTTCCGCTATCATTTTCTAGCTTTTCGCTATGTGAATATCTTAGTGACAGCCCTCATCTTAGCAGTGGCAGTCCTATCAGGATTCCTGATTTTCAAGGGTAAGGCAGGCAAAACCACTAGTGCTATCCTAATAGTAGCCCTGCTTGTGGGGTCTGTGTCTATGTATGCTGTAAAGGGCTTGGTTGACTTATCGGCTGGCGTTAATTCCACTTCCAACTACTCTGAGTATGAGATGAGTATCGTGGTGCCGGCAGATAGTGATGTTAAGGACCTCAAGCAGTTGACAAATGTCTTAGCACCATCAGGCAATGATCAAGACAATGTCCAAGCGCTGATGAAAAATATCAGTCAGACACAAGGACAGGAACTGACAGTGGACACAGCATCTTCTTATCTCGCTGCCTATAAGTCGTTGACTTCTGGTGAAGCCAAGGCTATAGTTCTGAATAGTGTCTTTGAAGATACGATTCGTGGCGAAGATCCTGACTATGCTTCAAAAATTAAAAAAATCTATACTTACAAGATAAGCAAGAAGATCGATACAGCTATTGGCAAGCAAGATCCGAATGCAGAGGTCTTCAATATTTATGTCAGTGGTATTGACACTTATGGACCGATTTCTTCTGTGTCACGCTCGGATGTTAACATTATCATGACAGTCAATCGTAAGACCAAGAAAGTCTTGCTGACGACGACACCACGCGATGCCTATGTTCCAATTGCGGACGGCGGTCTTAATCAGCCGGATAAGCTGACTCACGCAGGTATTTACGGAGTGGACGCTTCAGTTCATACCTTGGAAAATCTCTACGGCATTGATTTAAACTACTATGTCCGGCTAAATTTCACTTCCTTCCTCAAGTTGATTGATTTGCTGGGTGGGATTGATATTGAGAACGACCAAGACTTTACCAGCCTGCACGGTAATTACCATTTCCCTGTAGGTAAGGTCCATCTTAACTCTGACCAAGCTCTAGGCTTCGTCCGTGAGCGTTATTCCCTAAATGGTGGAGATAATGATCGTGGTAAGAACCAAGAAAAGGTCATTGCAGCGGTCATTAAGAAACTGACCTCGACAGATGCACTGAAGAATTACAATGCCATTCTTTCAGGACTGCAGGATTCTGTTCAGACCGATATGAGTTTGGAAACAATGATGAATCTGATCAATACTCAGTTGGAGTCAGGCGGAAATTATAATGTGACTTCTCAGGCCTTGACCGGAACTGGAAACACAGGTCTGCCTTCTCATGCGATGCCAGAAGCCAATCTCTACATGATGGAAATTGATCAAAATAGCTTGGCAGCAGCCAAAGCAGCGATCCAAGAAGTGATGGAAGGGAAGTAAAGCATGATTGATATTCACTCGCATATCATTTTTGATGTGGATGACGGTCCTAAGACACTAGAGGATAGCCGACGTCTGCTCGAAGAAAGCTATCGTCAGGGCGTTCGCACCATTATTTCTACTTCTCATCGCCGAAAGGGTATGTTTGAAACGCCTGAAGAAAAGATTGCAGCAAACTTCAAGCAAGTGCAGGACTTGGCCAAGCAAGTTGCTGACGACTTGACCGTGCTATATGGAGCGGAGATTTACTATACTAGTGATATTTTGAAAAAGCTAGAAGAGGGGACATTTCCCAGTCTAGGTGCCACTAAGTATGTCTTAATCGAGTTTAGTATGAATACACCCTACAAGGATATTCATTCCGCCTTGGGTAATGTCATTCGCCTCGGTATGACTCCGGTAGTGGCCCATATCGAGCGCTATCACTGTCTGGAAAATGATGAAGACAGGGTCAGCGAATTGATCAATATGGGCTGCTATATGCAGGTCAATAGTTCAAATGTTTTGAAACCCAAGCTCTTTGGTGATCGTTACAAATTTATGAAAAAGCGTGTTCAGTTCTTTCTGGAACGGGACTTAGTTCATTTCGTTGCCAGCGACATGCACAATCTCGATGACAGACCGCCTTATATGCAAAAGGCCTATCAGATTGTCGCGAAAAAATATGGAGCTGCGCGTGCGGAAGAACTCTTTAAGACAAACCAAGAAATCTTATTAAGTAACGAGTTTATTTAATCAATCAAACTCTGGAGAAAGTAAATACATGAATCAAGAAAATCAAATGATCGAAATCGATGTGTTGTCTCTGTTGAAGACAATTTGGAAACGGAAATTTTTAATTATCTTAACTGCCTTATTGACAGGTATTTTAGCCTTAGGTTATAGCGTTTTTATTGCTAAGCCTGCTTATAAGAGTACGACACGTATCTACGTTGTCAATCGCCAGCAGGGTGAAAATCCTACCTTGACCAACCAAGATTTACAAGCTGGTTCTTATTTGGTAAAGGACTACAAGGAAATTATCCTATCTCAGGATGTCTTGGCATCCGTCATTTCAGAATTGAAACTGTCAGGTTCGCCATCTGACTTGGCATCTAAGGTAACTGTGACCGTACCGACAGATACTCGGATTGTGTCAATTACGGTTACGCATGCGGATCCAGCAGAAGCTAGCCGTATTGCCAATACCTTACGTGAAGTTGCTGCTGAGAAAATCATCGCTGTTACCAAGGTATCCGATGTTACAACGCTGGAAGAAGCAGAAACGCCCAAAACACCGTCTTCTCCGAACATCCGTCGCAATACTATTATTGGAGTGCTTGCGGGTGGTGTCTTGATGGTCATTTTAGTCGTAATTGTTGAGATCCTTGATGACCGTGTCAAGAAGCCAGAAGATATCGAAGAAACCCTAGGAATGACCTTGCTTGGTGTCGTTCCAGATATGAGTAAGGTAGGTTAGGAGATATAATGCCAATACTAGAGTTAGCAAAAAAGAAAAAGATTTCTATTTCACGGGTAGAGGAGTACTATAATGCTCTTCGAACCAATATCCAGCTTAGCGGCGAGAATATCAGAGTAATTGCTGTTAGTTCTACTTTCCCAGGGGAAGGAAAGACAACAACTTCAACCAATCTCGCTCTGACCTTTGCTAAGGCGGGTCACAAGACACTTTTGGTTGATGCAGATATCCGTAATTCTAAAATGTTAGGTGGGGTCTTTAAGAGTGATGGAAAAGTCACTGGGTTGACAGAATATCTGTCTGGGACTACAGATCTATCTCAAGGATTGTGCGAAACTGATGAGCCAAATCTTTTCGTCGTCTCTTCGGGGCAAATCTCCCCTAACCCGACTGCACTTCTTCAGAGTGATCGATTTGCAACGATGATGAACGTTTTACGCCGTCACTATGATTATATTATTGTGGATACACCACCGATTGGTATGGTAGTAGACGCGACTCTTATTTCTAGGGTCTGTGATGCTAGCCTTTTGGTTGTAGCACCAAAAGAAGTTAAGCGGAAGATGGTTCAAAGATCTAAAATGCAGTTAGAACAATCATCTACACCGTTCCTTGGTGTAGTCTTAAATAAATACAATGTTGAAGCGGATAAATATGGTTTCTATGGTTCCTATGGACACTATGGGGATAATTTGAGTAAAGAATAGTAGAAAAGCGAGAAAGAATATATGTTTAGGAAGCAAAGGGAAATCCAAGAGTTAGGAGTAGCTGTATTGGAACTGCTAGTGTCTATGCTAGCAGCGGTTTTAGTGAGCCTTATTTCTAATTCTGACTTGACAAGGACAAGTGTCTTTATCCTCTCTTTGCTTCATATTCTTGCTTTTTACATCAGCAATTATTTTCATCATTTTTTCCGTAGAGGTTACTTTGTAGAGTTCATCCAAACTTTAAAATACAGTGCCTTCTATGCTCTCTTTGTCACTTTTGCTTCCTTTATCATGGAGGAACACTTCTCTATCTCGCGCCGGGGGCTCATCTATTTTATTCTCCTAAATGGTCTACTAGTTTACGCGGCCAATATTTTGTTTAAAAACTACTATTCTTCTATTCATGCTCGGTCAAAAAACAGTACAAAGGTTTTTGTCATTACTACAAGTTCTAGGATAGAAAAGTTTTTTGCTCAAATAGAAAAAGCCCAAGACTTTGCCGGTCAGATAGTGGCGGTTACAGTAGTGGATGATCCTTCTTTTACAAGCTCTGCTTTTGATGTGGTGCTGGAAAAAGATATGATCGAGTACGCAACCCGGTCAGTAGTGGATGAGGTGTTTATCAACTTACCTAGCGATCTTTATCGTTTGGAAGATTTGATTTCTCAGTTTGAGCATATGGGAATCGATGTCAATGTTAATATCAATGCCCTAGATTTTCCAACCAATGGCGAGAAGCGCATTCGCAATGTAGCTGGTTTTAATATCGTGACGTTTTCGACCCGCTTCTATAGTTATTACCATGTCCTTTTGAAACGACTTCTAGACATTGTTGGTGCCCTCTTTGGCTTACTGCTTTGTGGGATAGCTGCTATTTTCCTAGTGCCTCAGATCAAAAAAGACGGTGGTCCAGCTATTTTTTCTCAAGATCGAGTTGGGAAGAATGGTCGTATCTTTAAATTTTATAAATTCCGCTCTATGGCTGTGGATGCTGAAGAGCGCAAAAAAGAGCTGATGGCGCAAAATACGATGTCAGATGGTATGTTTAAGGTCGATAATGATCCTCGCATCACGCCGATTGGACACTTTATTCGCAAGACAAGTCTGGATGAGTTGCCTCAGTTTTGGAATGTCCTCAAAGGCGATATGAGTCTGGTCGGTACGCGTCCGCCAACTGTGGATGAGTATGAAAAATACACGCCTGAGCAGAAAAAACGTTTGAGTTTCAAGCCAGGTATCACAGGTCTCTGGCAAGTCAGCGGCCGCAGTGAAATCACGAATTTTGATGATGTTGTAAAACTAGATGTGTCCTATATTGATGATTGGACTATCTGGTCAGATATTAAAATTTTACTAAAGACTGTTAAAGTCGTATTAATGAAAGATGGAGCGAAGTAAGTGAGACTTCGCTCCCTTGATAGGAGAAAGATGAAGAAGTCGGTTTATGTCATAGGCTCAAAAGGAATCCCTGCAAAGTATGGGGGGTTTGAAACCTTTGTTGAGAAATTAACAGAATATCAGCAAGATAGGAATATACAGTACTATGTGGCCTGTATGCGCGAAAATTCGGCTAAGTCTGGAATCACGGATGACCAATTTGAGCATAATGGGGCAATTTGTTTCAATATTGATGTGCCTAATATTGGACCAGCTAGAGCCATTGCCTATGATATTGCTGCTGTAAATAGAGCGATTGAAATCGCTAAAGCAAATAAGGATGAAGCTCCTATTTTCTATATTTTAGCTTGTCGTATTGGACCTTTTATCGCTGGACTTAAGAAGAAAATCAAAGCCATCGGAGGCAGTTTATTTGTCAATCCTGATGGACATGAGTGGCTCCGAGCAAAATGGAGTTTACCTGTCCGTAAGTATTGGAAATACTCAGAGCAACTTATGGTCAAGCATGCGGACTTATTGGTTTGCGATAGTAAAAATATCGAAAAATATATACAAGAAGACTATAAACAGTATCAGCCAAAGACGACTTACATCGCCTACGGGACAGATACAAGTAAGTCTGTATTAAAATCTGAAGACGAAAAAGTTCGTAATTGGTATCGGGAAAAAGGCGTTGCTGAAAACGAATATTATCTAGTTGTGGGACGATTCGTTCCCGAAAACAACTATGAAACCATGATTCGTGAATTTATGAAGTCTAATTCTAAAAAAGACTTTGTTCTCATTACAAATGTAGAACAAAATAAGTTTTATGATCGGTTGCTCAAGGATACAGGCTTCAACAAAGACCCGAGAGTCAAATTTGTTGGGACTGTCTATGACCAAGAATTGCTCAAGTACATCCGAGAGAATGCTTTTGCTTACTTCCATGGCCATGAAGTTGGTGGGACAAACCCATCGCTTTTAGAAGCTCTTGCTTCAACAAAGCTTAATTTGTTGTTAGATGTTGGCTTTAACCGTGAAGTTGGTGAGGATGGAGCCATTTATTGGAAAAAAGATGAGCTAGCGCATGTAATCGAAGAAGTGGAACAATTTGATGAAAGTGCTATTTTGGAATTAGACGAAAAGTCTAGCCAACGAATTGCGGATGCATTTACGTGGGAAAAGATTGTGTCGGATTATGAGGAAGTGTTTAAAGGATAAAGAATGAAACGGATTTTATATTTACATGCTGGTGCAGAAATGTATGGAGCAGATAAGGTTTTACTGGAATTGGTCAAAGGATTAAATCCCCAAGAATTTGAAGCTCATGTTATCCTGCCTAATGACGGTGTTTTAGTCGAAGCCTTACGCCAGGTTGGCGCTCAGGTTAGCGTGTTGCATTATCCGATTTTACGTAGAAAATACTTTAATCCTAAGGGGATTGTGGAATATCTGAAATCTTATCGTTGTTACTCCCAAAAAATTGCCCAATATGTGCGTGAAAATGGGATAGATCTTGTTCATAACAATACAACAGCTGTCTTGGAAGGAATATATCTCAAAAGAAAGGTGAAACTTCCCTTGATTTGGCACGTTCATGAGATTATTGTTAAGCCCAAGGCTATTTCAGATTTTATCAACTTCTTGATGGGGCGTTATGCAGATAAGATTGTAACAGTATCTCAAGCTGTTGCTAGTCATGTCAACCAGTCTCCCTTCATCAAAGAGGGTCAGATCCAGGTTATCTATAACGGAGTGGATAATGCGGTCTATCATCCGATGCAGGCAAGCGCAGTGCGTGAAAAATTTGGCATCCCAGAAGACGCTCTCGTCATTGGTATGGTTGGGCGTGTCAACGCTTGGAAGGGGCAAGGAGATTTCCTAGAAGCTGTGACACCGATTTTGGAGCATAATCCGAATGCCATAGCTTTTCTGGCGGGAAGTGCTTTTGCTGGTGAAGAGTGGCGAGTTGAAGAATTAGAGTCTAAGATTGCCAAATCAAGTGTAGTCTCACAAATCAAACGAATTGACTATTATGAGCATACGACTGAGCTTTATAATATGTTTGATATCTTTGTCTTACCAAGCACCAATCCTGATCCACTACCAACAGTGGTACTAGAGGCTATGGCTTGTGGTAAGCCAATAGTCGGCTACCGTCATGGTGGTGTCTGTGAAATGGTTGCTGAAGGTACAAATGGCTTACTGGCAAGCCCAGGACAAGCACAAAAACTATCGGATGCGATTTTGGAGTTGGTTTCTGATTCAGCGAAACGATTTCAATTTGGTGAGGCATCGGTAAAAAGACAAAGAGAATTATTTTCTTTGGATAGTTATATCAAAAACTTCTCGGGATTGTATAAAAACAGATAGAAAAGATTAGTTATGAATAAAATAGATTTTGTTGTTACTTGGGTCGATGGGAATGATCCTGTATGGCAAGAAAAAAAATCAAGGTATGATGGCTCGGTCAATACTTCTAAACAAAGTATGAACTCGGTCAAAGCTTACCGAGAATGGGGAACCTTCAAATACTGGTTTAGAGGAATTGAAAAGTTTGCTCCTTGGGTAAACAAGGTCTATCTCGTTACGGATCAGCAAAAACCAGCTTGGTTGGATATTAATAGTGAAAAATTGGTGTTGGTAGATCATACAGAGATTATCTGTAACGACTACCTACCAGTTTTTTCTGCGAATCCTATCGAAAGCAATATCCATCGGATTCATGGACTCTCTGAGCACTTTGTCTTTTTTAATGACGACATGTACTTGACAGCTCCAGTCGAGCCGACAGATTTTTTCTCAGAGGATGGTTTACCCAAATATAATACGGCTCTTTCACCGATTATTCCTGAAAGATATGGGACGGGAAATTTTCAGATAAATGACATGGAGATTGTCACTAGCTATTTCAGTCGAAATGAAATTTTGAAGAATGGCCAATTCTTTGATCCTAAGCAGGGATTAAAAAGTATTGTTAAGTCGCTACTATATAGAAATAGTCAGTTTATCTGTGGTTTCTGGGAGAGTCATCTGCCCTATCCTCTACTAAAATCAACGATGGATTTGGTATGGGAAAAGGAAAAAGCTGTCTTGGAAAGAACCTCAGCTAGCCGTTTTAGAGCTCCATCTGACACCAATGTTTGGCTCTTTAAGTATTGGCAGATTGCCAGTGGTCAATATGCTATCGGAAATCCTAAGTTGGGGGGACTCTTTTCTTTGGACAATGCCGGACCAGATTTTTGGAAGATACTAAATTCTGGCAAATACCAAATTATGTGTATCAATGATGGATTTAATGTCCAAGATGAGGAGCAGGTGATGACAGACTTTATCAAGGCCATGGACCAACTGCTTCCAGAAAAAAGTTCATTTGAGCTTTGAATATCTAACTGAGTAAGAGAAAGAAAAGAAAATATGATTTCGGTAATTGTGCCTGTTTACAATGTGGAGGACTACCTTCATTATGCCATGGAGAGTTTGGAACGTCAGACTTACAAGGATATGGAAGTCCTCTTGATTGATGATGGATCAAGTGATGGTTCAGGACTCTTGTGTGACCAGTATGCTCAGCAATATGATTGGGTGACTAGCTACCACAAGGTGAATGGTGGCTTGTCTGATGCTCGTAACTATGGGGTATCGAAAGCCAAGGGTGATTGGATTACCTTCCTTGATCCGGACGACTATTTGGAACCTTGCGCCTTGGAACTGCTAGCAGAGCTACAAAATCGTAACCAAGCAGATATGGTTAGTGGTAAAGTAGAGCCAACAGCTCACTATCATCGTTATCAAAATTTTCACGTGGAACAGCTTGATTTAGACCAGGTTAAGGTCTATGATAAGGCAAAGGCTCTGACTGAGATGCTTTACGGAGACTTTGTAACGGTCTCTGCTTGTGGTAAGCTCTATCGGAAAGAACTTCTTGAGAAAGCTCCCTTCCCCAAGGGGCGCATCTACGAAGACCTCTATGTTATCAGTGAGCATCTCAACCAAGTCCAATCTGTGGCCTTGTACCATCTTCCGATTTACCATTATTACCATAGACCTGGTAGCATTACTGCCTCAGCTTTCACGCCAAAACAATACGAGTTTTACGAAGCAATTGATCATTTAAAAGAGGTAGTGAAAGAGACTTATCAAGAAAGTTTAGAATTACAAGAAGCAATCATTTCACGCTTTTTTACAGGAAGCCTCCTTATTTTTACCATGATTCGAGATGGAAATATAGCAGAATTCAAGAGAATTCAGGAGAGGACAAAACCTTATTTGTCACTTGTGTTAAAGAATTCTAGAGTTAGTAAGAAGCGTAAGATTCTCTATATATTGATAAGTAAACATCCTCGCCTTTATTTTTACTTTAAAAAGTGGAAGAAATAAGCAACTGAATGAAAGAAATTCAGAGATTAGAAAAGGAAAAAGAAAATGTTGAAGATAGAACGCGATAAACTGCTAATAGCAGCAGTTCTAATACTGGTAATCTCTATAGATATGATCAATACATCTATGTTATCGCCTATTTTACCAAAGGTTCCAAGTTTAATTCCTTTTTTTGCAGTTGGGTTATTAGTAATACGATTTTTTCACATCCAACACTACTCTTTCGTTTATTTAATAGTTGCACCGATTTTCCTGTTTATAGGATTTATGATTTATCATAAAACAGGAAATCTCAATGCATTGATGTATATAATGTTGATTCTTTTTCTTTATAATGCTGAGATGGAAAGCATACTTAAAATATATGTGGGGGTAAGTCTGTTTTTTGTCGTGCTGATTGTCCTGTTATCTTTTATTGGAGCCATTCCAAATTTGCAATTCGTTCAGTCTCGCTCTGCGGGGGTTATAGTGAGAAATTCTTTTGGTTTTATTTATCCGACCGATTTTGCCTCCCACTGTTTTTATCTTTATACGGCATTTTCTTATATATTTAGGAATAGATTCATCATTTTACGGACTTTTTTTGGATTCGGATTATCCTATTTCATTATCCGCTATTGCGATGCTAGGCTTAATGCTGCTTCCATTGCTATCATGGCGCTAATTTATCTCTATTTTTACTACCAGAAAGATAAGGAGTCGCGATTTTTTTCTATACTTCCTTTATCAGCTGGTTTGGCATCTTCGGTTATGATTTATCTATCTAGCAAATTTACATGGTCGAGTCCTATGTATGTTATGCTCAATAATTTTTTTAGTATGCGGTTGCATTTGGGACATGAAGCATTAAAAAAATACACTTTGCAATTGTTTGGAACTCGAGGAATATCATTTGTCGGTTATGGAGGACGTACAGAATCTGTTTTGAGCTATGATTATGTAGATTCTTCCTATGTTCAGATGTTGTTTACCTATGGGATACTTCCAGTACTTTTATTGGTCTGCTTATATATGATGAGATCTTGGACTCTTTATCGTGAAAAGAATTATCTATTACTTACTACTTTGTCTTTGATTGCTGCCAACTGTATGTTTGAAGCTTTTTGGCTTCGGCCTTCCTACAATATATTTATGTTTGTGCTTTTTGCGCTGGTGCCTACAGTTGAATTTGAATCAAAGAAGGCTAAAATGAGGGATTCTATGTGAGAGTATTAAAAAATTACTTATATAATCTTTCTTATCAGTTGCTAGTCATTGTGCTACCAGTGATTACAACCCCCTATGTGACTCGAGTTTTTTCTTCTGAGGCTTTGGGTTCATATGGCTACTATAATTCTATTGTGACATATTTTATTCTATTGGCAACACTTGGCGTAGCTAACTATGGAACAAAGGAAATTTCAGGACATCGTAAGGATGTTGGGAATACATTCTGGGGGATATATAGTTTACAAGTATTAGCAACATGTTTGGCGGTTACACTTTATATAGTTGTATGTTTGTTTGTTCCTTCTATGAACAACCCAATTGCCTACATTCTAGGCTTAAGTTTACTTTCTCGTGGTTTTGATATTTCTTGGCTCTTTCAAGGCCTTGAAGATTTCAAAAAAATCACAGCTCGCAATACAGTTGTCAAACTTGTAGGCGTGGCTTCCATATTTATATTTGTAAAAAAACCATCTGACCTATACTTGTATATCACTCTCTTAGTCGTTTACGATTTATTAGGGCAATTGAGCATGTGGATTCCTGCACGAGAACATATTAGTAAACCACATCTGGACCTAGCCTATGTGAAGCAACATATTAAACCGGTAATTCTCTTATTTCTTCCACAGATTGCGATTTCACTCTATATCACACTAGACCGGACTATGTTGGGGGCCTTGTCTTCGACCAAGGATGTAGGAATTTACGATCAAGCCCTGAAATTATTGAATATTTTGTTGACCTTGGTAACTTCGCTAGGTAGCGTCATGTTACCTCGGGTCTCCAATCTCCTCTCATCAGGAAATCAAAAAGCAGTTAACAAGCTCCATGAAATGTCTTTCTTGGTTTATAATTTAGTTATCTTCCCAATGATTGCAGGGATTTTGATAGTCAACAAAGATTTTGTTCAATTTTTCTTGGGGCAAGACTTTCAAGATGCTCGCTATGCGATTGCTATCATGGTATTTAGGATGTTCTTCATCGGTTGGACCAATATTATGGGGATCCAGATTCTGATACCTCATAATCGCAATCGTGAATTTATGTTATCAACAACTATCCCAGCTATTTGTAGTGTTGGATTGAACTTATTACTGATTCCACCTTTGGGCTATATAGGAGCCTCCATTGTATCAGTAGCAACAGAAGGTTTAGTTTGGTTAATTCAGCTCTACTATACTAGTTCTTATCTAAAAGAGATCAAAATTCTGCCATCCATGGTAAAAATCTCCATAGCAGCACTCTTGATGTACGTTGCCTTGTATTCTATACAAGTCTTCATAAATTTCTCATCAGTAGTGAATGTATTAATTTATGCTGTACTTGGATTCATGGTTTATGGAGGGCTAGTTCTAGTTTTACGTGTTTTGGATTTTCAAGAACTAAAAAATGTTTTAAAGAAGTAAGGAGAATTTATGTACGATTATTTGATTGTCGGTGCTGGTTTGTCAGGTGCAATCTTTGCCCACGAAGCTAACAAACGCGGCAAGAAGGTTAAGGTGATTGATAAACGAGAACATATTGGTGGGAATATCTATTGCCAATCTGTTGAAGGAATCAATGTTCACAAGTATGGGGCTCATATCTTCCATACATCCAATAAAAAAGTTTGGGATTATGTTAATCAGTTTGCAGAGTTTAACAATTATATCAATTCCCCGATTGCCAACTATCAAGGCCATCTTTACAATCTACCTTTTAATATGAACACTTTCTACGCCTTGTGGGGGACAAAGACCCCAAAAGAAGTCGAGGAAAAGATTGCTGAGCAGACTACTCACATGCAAGATATTGAGCCAAAAAACTTAGAGGAACAAGCCATTAAGTTGATTGGTACTGATGTCTATGAAAAGCTGATCAAGGGCTACACCGAAAAACAATGGGGGCGTTCTGCCACTGAACTGCCACCCTTTATCATTAAGCGTTTGCCTGTCCGATTGACCTATGACAACAATTATTTCAATGACCGTTACCAAGGAATACCGATTGGTGGTTACAATGTTATCATTGAAAAGTTGTTGGAAGGAATCGAAGTAGAGCTCAATACAGATTTCTTTGCGGATCGTGAGAACTTGGAGGCTTCAGCAACTAAAATCGTCTTTACAGGGATGATTGATCAGTTCTTTAACTATAAGTTTGGTGAACTAGAGTATCGCAGTCTCCGCTTTGAGCATGAAATTCTGGATGAGGAGAATTATCAAGGAAATGCCGTAGTTAACTATACTGAGCGTGATATTCCTTATACTCGTATCATCGAACACAAACATTTTGAGTTTGGGACTCAGGTCAAGACCGTTATTACTAGAGAATATCCAGCAGATTGGAAACGAGACGATGAACCTTACTATCCAATTAATGATGCCAAAAACAATGCGACCTATGAGCAGTATCTAGCAGAAGCCCAAAAAAATGGCCGCGTTATCTTCTGTGGCCGCTTGGCAGATTATAAATATTACGATATGCATGTTACTGTTGAACGTGCATTGGATGTGGTAGAAGAAGAACTAGGGAGTATCTAAGAAGAACACAGGTAAAGGGGAGAAAAGGTGAAGTATTATCTGAAGGATTCATTTCTGCATAATGCACACGAAAAGAATGCAGGGAATAAGGCACGAAATGACGTGGAAGCCATTCTGATTTCAGAAGGTTATAAGGGATTGGAGCTCAAGGTTGAAAATTGGTATAAGATGAATTTCTTTAAAGCACAGCAATACAAATATTTTGCAACCAAGGCTGTGTTTGATCAGTTGAGCTCTGGGGATGAATTGGTGATCCAGTTCCCGATTATTCACCATACATTTTTCATTTCGCAACTCATCAAGCATGCGCAAAAAAGAGGAGCCAAATTCTATCTTTTGATCCATGATGTTGAAACGTTGCGTCATGCAGCAGGTTCGAATGTAAAATGGAGACATCGTTTAAGAAACTTTCTCCAAGAAAAGAGAGCTCTAATGTCAGCAGATGGAATTATCGTTCATAACGATATCATGAAAAAGGCTTTGACAAGCCAAGGTATACCAGCAGATAAGATGGTCAGTTTAGAGATTTTTGACTATTTGATTCCAAACTTTGAGGAAAAAGCAGCACCTCAAAAAGAACAAGCAATAATTGTTGCTGGAAATTTGATCCCAACAAAATCGGGTTATCTTTATAACTTGCCTGATCAGCCAGCCTACAATTTGTACGGAGTTGGCTACGATGAAAGTCGCGCTCTAGAAAACACCACTTACTATGGCTCCTTTATGCCAGATGACCTTCCAGCTGCCCTTGAAGGTAGTTTTGGTTTGGTGTGGGATGGGGATAGCTCTGAGACCTGCCAAGGTTCTTACGGAAATTATCTGCGTTTTAACAACTCACACAAGGCTTCGCTGTACTTGGCGGCAGGCTTCCCTGTAGTTGTTTGGGAAGAGTCAGCTCTGGCTCACTTTGTGATAGATAAACAGTGTGGTCTAGCTGTTTCTTCTCTCTCTGATTTAAAAGAAAATTTAGATATCTTGTCAGAAGAGCAATACAAAGAAATGTTAGAAAATGCTAAACAGATTGGTAGTAGACTTCGGCAAGGGCAATATTTGAGGGTTGCATTATCAAAATTGAAGTAAGATTGGTATTACGAAGGGAAGGGATAAACTTATGACACAAATTTTAGTCACAGGTGGTACAGGTTATATCGGTAGCCACACAGTAGTAGAGTTATTAAAAAGTGGTTATGATGTTGTAGTTGTAGATGATTTTTCAAATAGTTCGCTTCAGGTCTTAGATAGATTAAAAACTATTACAGGTGTGACGGTTCCTTTTTATCAAGGTTCTATTGCAGATAAAAAGTTTATGAGTCAGGTATTTGAGCAAAATCATATTGATGCAGTGATTCATTTTGCGGCTTATAAGGCGGTTGGTGAGTCTGTGCAAGAACCACTAAAATATTATGACAATAATGTTGGTGGTACTATATCCCTTCTCAATGTGATGAAGAAATATGATGTAAAGCATATTATCTTTAGTTCTAGTGCTACAGTTTATGGAATGGATAATATTTCACCATTGACAGAGGATTTGCCGACTTCAGCGACAAATCCTTATGGATATACGAAGTTGATGATGGAGCAAATTCTAACAGATGTTGCTGCTGCAAATCCAGATTGGTCTGTGACGAATCTTCGTTATTTTAATCCTATTGGAGCCCATGAGTCAGGTTTAATTGGGGAGGCTCCAAATGGAATCCCTAATAATCTGATGCCCTATATCACTCAGGTTGCAGTTGGTAAATTGCAGGAACTTAGTATTTTTGGTAATGACTATGATACACATGATGGTACAGGTGTGCGAGACTATATTCATGTGTTAGATTTAGCAAAAGGTCATGTTTTAGCTGTGAAGCATAATTTAGAACATAAGGGAACAGCTGTTTTCAACCTTGGAACTGGGACTGGCTATAGCGTTTTGGATATGGTTAAGGCTTTTGAATGTGAAAATGGAGTCAAGATTCCTTATGTAATCAAGGAACGTCGTCCTGGAGATGTGGCTACTTGTTATGCA
This sequence comes from Streptococcus cristatus, assembly GCF_003943505.1. Classification (GTDB taxonomy): domain Bacteria; phylum Bacillota; class Bacilli; order Lactobacillales; family Streptococcaceae; genus Streptococcus; species Streptococcus cristatus_E. The sequence continues at coordinate 4,955 of NZ_RJPS01000004.1, read as the reverse complement.
GATCCTAATAAGGCATATCTTGTCTTAGGATGGAAAGCCGAAAAAAATCTACAGGATATGGTACGGGACTCATGGAGATGGCAAAGACTAAATCCAAATGGTTATGAAGTAAAAAAGTAGAGTGAGAGGTTAGGTTGTCTAATAAGTCATTCTTATTTCAAGTTATGAGTTAGAGCGATTGTATTTCATTATCGCCCTAAAATATTAGCTACTTCTAAATTTCAACATAGTAAAGTATTTAATCGTAAATGATTATCAAAAAGGTTACTTCCCAAAACTCCCAAATGTCAAAAATATTCCCTGAAATGTCATTTCCTAGTGACGTGCTCTACCTTTTGGCTCTTAAATGAGACAGGATACGATTCTTGCCCCTAATACTCTTCTTTTTGCGTTAAACTAGTGTTAAAGCAAAAAGATTGGAGTTATAATGGAAATTCAAGCAATTTATAATCAATTCAGAGATTACTATGGGGAGCTTGAGGCTGAGTATGCTCATTGTCAAAAGGCTAGCACGGAGTGGGAAAGCCTGCATCTGCGCTATCTGATTTACTACCTGATGCGCTACGATATCGGGGAGATGAAGTTTTTTAATGCCTATCATTATCGGGCGGCCTACCGCTGGTATTTGCAGTCCTTGATGCCGAGCTCGGCCTGATATTTAGAGAGTGGGACAGAAATCGGTAATTGCTTAGAATTCGAGTTCGTCGTCCCACCTCCGCACAGTTGAGTAGGGCTGTAAAAGCTGATGAAATCAGCGTAGTAGAGCCCACTCGACCACTGCGTCTTGCTCGACAACCCAAAGACAATTGAGAGGCTAGGACTTTTGTCCCAGACTCTTTTTTTATTCCCTTGGGGGAATAATTTATGATAAAATATAAGTAATACGGAGGTTGGCAAAATGGAGAAAAGATCTGAAATCAAGCGACAAGCAGCACCAAGTAACCGTGCCTTTATCCTTGCCCTGCTGGGAGCGGTATTTGTATCAGCGACTGTCATTTTATTCTTCCAAAGCATCATGGGGATGCCAAAGGGAAGCAGTGGGAATGCTGCTAAAGATGCTCCTAAATCCTCCTCGCTATCAGGAAAGAAAACCGACTCGAAAACGGTTCGCATTATGGCTAATGGGGACCTTTTGTACCATGATGGGCTTTATATGAGTGCCCAAAAAGCTGATGGTAGCTATGATTTTTCGGAAAATTTCACCTATGTCAAGGACTGGCTCCAGCAAGGAGATTTGGTCTTGGGAGATTTTGAAGGGACCATTCGCTCAGACTATCCTTTGGGAGGCTATCCGCTTTTCAATGCTCCAGAGGCTGTTGTGCCCGCCATCAAAGATGCTGGCTACCAAGTGGTGGATCTGGCCCATAATCACATCCTAGACTCAGGGCTTGAGGGAGTCTTTACGACTGCCAAAGCCTTTGAGGATCACGGGATTAGCCCAGTCGGTGTCTATACTCACAAGAATAGGGATAAATCGCCTATCCTGATCAAAGAGGTAAAAGGTATCAAGATTGCGATTCTGGCTTACTCCTATGGTTTTAATGGCCTGGAGTCCAATCTCAGTCAGAAGGAGATTGATCATCACCTATCGACCTTTGATGAGGACAAGATGAAGGCAGAGATTGAGCAGGCGGAGAAAGAAGCGGACATTACAGTAGTCATGCCACAGACGGGAATCGAATACCAGCTGGAGCCAAATGAGGAGCAGGTAGAGCTCTACCACAAGATGGTGGACTGGGGAGCGGACATCATTTTTGGTGGGCATCCGCACGTGGTGCAACCTTCAGAAATTCTTGAAAAAGATGGGCAGAAGAAGTTGATTATCTATTCCATGGGGAATTTTATCTCCAATCAGCGGATTGAAACCATGGCTGGTGTGGATACGGCTGAGTGGACCGAGCGTGGTGTCTTGATGGATGTGACCATTGAAAAGACGGATAAGGGGACCATTATCAAAACAGCTCAGGCACATCCAAGCTGGGTTAGCCGTGTGGAAAAGGGAACTTACTCACCAGAGGGTTACCCGCTTTACACTTATCAAACCCTGATCTTGGAAGATTTCATCGAGGGTGGAAAATATCGCAATCAGCTGGATCAGGCGACCAAAGATCGGATTGATACGGCCTATAAGGAAATGAAAGAGCATGTGCATCTGAATTGGAAATAAGCACAAAAAGCGACACTCCCTTTTGTTTCTTTGCTTTTCTTTGATGGAAAACGAACTATTATAGAGCCGACGAGCAAAATAGTTTCATTATCAAAGAATTTTATATATAATATAGGATACAAAAGGGGACAGGTATGTACAGCGTAATAGAAATGTATGGCGATTATGAGCCCTGGTGGTTTTTAGACGGTTGGGAGGACGATATCATTGAAAAAAGGTATTTCGATGATTATTATACCGCCCTCAAATACTATAAATACCGCTGGCTAGAGATGTCTCAAGCATCGCCACTTTATAAAAGCCGCAGTGATCTTATGACGATTTTCTGGGATCCGGCCGATCAACGTTGGTGTGAGGAGTGCAATGAAGATATTCAGCAATACCACTCCCTGCTTTTGTTAGAAAATGAAAGTAAGATCCCCAAGAGCAAGTATCGTCCAGGCTACCGCAAACAAAATGCCACTGAAAAACACCGTATTTGCAAAATTAAAGTGCGGGCTAGGTAGGATAAAAGTCAAAGAATGGAGAAAATTTCTTCATTCTTTTTTTATTTTTTCTCATTTTGTGCGAATAGTAAGGTGAGGAGGACTTATGGTTCAAAAAATTGCAAAGGAAATGATTCAATTGGCCAGGCAGGAAGCAGCTCAAGATGTCTATCTGATTCCCAAGAGCTCCTGTTACGAGCTCTATATGCGGGTGGGTGATGAGAGGCGCTTCATTCAGACCTATGATTTTGATTTATTATCGTCAGTCATCAGCCATTTTAAGTTTGTCTCGGGGATGAATGTCGGGGAGAAGAGGCGTAGCCAGCTAGGCTCCTGCGATTATGATTGTGGAGATGTGACGGTCTCGCTTCGTCTATCAACTGTCGGCGATTACCGTGGCTATGAGAGCCTGGTTATTCGTCTACTACACGATGAGGAGCGTGAGCTGCGTTTCTGGTTTGACAATCTGCCTGATCTTCGTAAAAAAGTAAATTCTCGTGGCCTTTATTTGTTTTCAGGGCCAGTTGGCAGTGGAAAGACGACGCTGATGCACCAGCTGGCCCAGATGAGATTTGGGCAGCAACAGGTCATGTCTATCGAAGACCCTGTGGAAATCAAGCAGGAAAATATGCTCCAGCTTCAGCTGAATGAAACCATCGGCATGACCTACGATAGCCTCATCAAGCTGTCTCTGCGCCACAGGCCGGATCTCTTGATTATCGGAGAAATCCGCGACCAAGAAACGGCTCGTGCGGTGGTAAGAGCTAGTTTGACAGGAGCCACGGTCTTTTCGACCATTCATGCTAAGAGCATTCGCGGAGTGTATGAGCGCCTGCTGGAGCTGGGTGTCAGTGAGGATGAGTTGCGCATGGTGTTACAGGGCGTCTGTTATCAGCGCTTAATCGGGGGAGGAGGTGTGATCGACTTTGTCAACCAAGACTATCAACAGCATGAAGCCAGTCTCTGGAACCAGCAGATTGACCAGCTTTTTGCAGATGGACATATCACAGCTGATCAAAGGCAGGCGGAAAAAATTATCTACGCCTAAGCAAAAGAAGATTATCGAGCTGTTCCGCAATCTCTTTACCAGTGGTTTTCATCTGGCGGAGATTGTTGATTTCCTGCGGCGGAGTGCCCTTTTAGAAGAGGCCTATGTCGCAGAAATGCGTTCGGGTTTGGCTGCGGGTCAGTCATTTTCTCAGATTATGAAGCGTTTGGGCTTTTCCGATAATGTGGTTACCCAGCTATCTTTGTCAGAGTTGCATGGGAATCTAAATCTTAGTTTGGGTAAAATCGAAGATTATCTGGAAAATCTATCCAAGGTCCGTAAGAAATTGATTGAGGTGGGGACTTATCCCCTGATGCTGCTTGGGTTTCTAGTGCTGATTATGCTGGGCTTGCGTAACTATCTCCTGCCTCAGCTGGATAGTCAAAATATGGCTACTCAGTTCATTCATTACCTACCGCAGATCTTTCTGGGATGCGTTTTGGTGATTTGCTTGCTGATTTGCGGTGGCTGGTTCTATTATCGCAAGAGCTCTAAGATGAGATTTTTCAGTCGTTTGGCCAAGTTTCCTTTTGTTGGCGCCTTAGTGCGAGCCTATCTGACGGCCTACTATGCGCGTGAATGGGGCAATATGATTGGGCAAGGGCTGGAATTGAGCCAGATCTTTCTCATCATGCAGGACCAGCCTTCTCAGCTCTTTCAGGAGCTGGGACGAGACTTGGAGACGGCTCTGGGTGCGGGTCAAGGCTACGCCGAGAAGGTCGGCACCTATCCCTTCTTTAAGAAAGAGCTGGCTCTCATCATCGAATACGGCGAGGTCAAGTCCAAATTGGGTGATGAATTGGAGCTGTATGCCGAAAAGACTTGGGAAGAGTTTTTCCTGAGAATCAATCGTGCTATGAATTTGATTCAGCCTCTCGTTTTTGTCTTTGTCGCCCTTGTTATCGTTTTACTTTATGCAGCTATGTTGCTGCCAATTTATCAAAATATGGAGATTCAATTATGAAAAAATTAAAAGCTTTGAAGGTCAAAGCCTTCACTCTGGTGGAAATGATGGATAGTAAAATTCTTCAATATGTAAGATAACAAGACACCTTGATTTGAATGATGGTTAGTAAAATTCTCTAAATTCTCCACTTAATGACAATGTCCTCGGCTGTAACCTGGACCTTGTTAATCAAAGTTCTAACAATAAATTTTTGATGATCATAGTCCATAGTTAATATGTCGTCAGTATTTAGGACTTGCTTCATATCCTCTTTTCTTTTCTGCCGTTTGATTGCAGGGTCATTGTCTT
>NZ_RJPS01000003.1 GCF_003943505.1 Streptococcus cristatus | reverse complement strand
ACTTGAACTGTGTGTGTGCCATTGTTATTGTCTACAACTTTAGCTAGTGGAGACTTACCATCTTTTCCGTCTTTAACGATGGTAGATGAGGTTACTTCATCTGGATCCAACTGACCATTGCCGTTCTTATCAAGACCAACTTTAACAGTATGTGTGCCGTTATTGTTGTCTACGACTTGAGCCAATGATGGCTTGCCATCTTCACCTTTGGCACCAGTTGCGCCTGTTGCTCCAGTTTCACCTTTATCACCTTTAGCTCCGGTCGCACCTGTAGCACCGGTTGCCCCAGCTTTTCCATCTTTAATGACTGTAGAAGATGTCACTTCATCTGGATCCAACTGACCGTTATTGTTCTTATCGAGTCCGACTTGAACTGTATGGGTGCCATTGTTGTTATCAACAACCTTAGCTAGTGGAGACTTACCATCCTTACCGTCTTTAACGATGGTAGATGAGGTTACTTCGTCTGGATCGAGCTGGCCGTTATTGTTCTTATCAAGACCAACTTTAACAGTGTGAGTGCCGTTATTATTATCCACGACTTGGGCTAATGATGGCTTACCATCTTCTCCTTTAGCACCAGTTGCGCCTGTTGCACCAGTGGCACCTTTATCACCCTTAGCTCCAGTTGCGCCTGTTGCTCCAGTTTCACCTTTATCGCCTTTAGCTCCGGTCGCGCCTGTAGCACCGGTTGCACCAGCTTTTCCATCCTTACCATCTTTGATGATTGTAGATGATGTTACTTCGTCTGGATCAAGCTCACCATTTCCGTTCTTATCGAGTCCGACTTGAACAGTATGGGTGCCGTTGTTGTTATCAATAACCTTAGCTAGTGGAGATTTACCATCCTTACCGTCTTTAACGATGGTAGATGAGGTTACTTCGTCTGGATCGAGCTGGCCGTTATTGTTCTTATCGAGACCAACTTTAACAGTGTGTGTGCCGTTATTATTATCCACGACTTGAGCCAATGATGGCTTGCCATCTTCACCTTTGGCACCAGTTGCGCCTGTTGCTCCTGTTGCGCCTTTATCACCTTTTGGTCCTGCTGCGCCAGTTTCACCTTTATCGCCCTTGGCTCCGGTTGCACCTGTGGCACCAGTTGCGCCTGTTGCGCCTTTATCACCCTTAGGTCCTGCTGCGCCAGTTGCGCCTGTAGCGCCTGTTTCACCTTTATCGCCCTTGGCTCCGGTTGCTCCAGTTGCGCCTTTATCACCTTTTGGTCCTGCAGCGCCAGTTGCGCCTGTAGCGCCTGTTTCACCTTTATCGCCCTTGGCTCCGGTTGCACCGGTAGCACCTGTTGCGCCCTTATCGCCTTTTGGCCCTGCAGCGCCAGTGGCGCCTGTGGCTCCTTTATCACCTTTCGGGCCTGCTGCGCCAGTGGCTCCTGTAGCTCCAGTTGCACCCTTATCACCTTTTGGTCCTGCTGCGCCTGTGGCTCCGGTGGCACCAGTTGCACCTTTATCACCCTTAGGTCCAGTTGGTCCCGCATTACGTTTGACAACCATGATGGTATCTACAGGATCAACGTAATTGTGTCCTTTAAATCCTCTTACAGTTCCACCATTTTTAAGTGTCTCAAGCTCTTGAGCTGTAAACTTAGGATTCGGTACATCATTTAGGTTTTCTGGTTTTGGTCCTACAACAATAACTTGTCCGTCCTTACCTTGTTGGTAAACAATCTGAGAACCAGTTTGATTGTCGAAGGCGCGTTTTTGATCTGGAGTGGCATTCTCATAATCTACGACTCTGACATTATGTGGAATGTCCATAACAAATCTGTCATAAGATTTTTCTGGTTCTGGTGCTGGAACTTCATTGACATATGCTGCAGGAGTATAAGTCAAATTAGGGTTCGTTACGACGTTATTCGCTTTTACGTTGGTATTAAATGAAAACCATTGGCGAATTGGACGTGGCCAGTGCTGACCAGGGTTAGTGGTAGCAATATCAAAGCTCAATGATGTACCACTTGTAACTTTTGCAGCACCCGCTCCCCAGAATTCATTTGGATTACCTTGTTGGTCCCATTGATATTCAGTTTGGCCTTTATAAGAGTTATTCTTACCATTTGCATAGTACCAACCATTTGCCTGTGGAACGATAGAAGAACCTACAATTTGTACATTCTGCATATTTGAGCTCAAATTACCATAAATTTCAGCGTAAATATCATTCCCGTGGTGGTTACGTGAAGCGAAAGAAACAACACCAGGTGTTCTGCCAAAGTCTACCTTAGTGCCATCCGCATAATAGAATTCCCATTCCATATGCAATTGGTTACCCGTTCCTTTACGATCATAGCTGGATCCATTCCAAACTGTCATAGTTGGATCTTTATGGATAGCCATTACCATACTATCATCATAAGCAGAACTCTTCTTAGGCGTATATCGAGCAATAGCTTTCGTAATAGGTCGACCACCGGCAAATGAGTTATGCAAGGTGTACTCTACTGTTGTGGTTCTACCAACTTGCGTATGAACCATGTAGTAAGCATCTGTTTGATCCTTGATGATTCGCTCTGCTGCCGGTTGGCTTGTATCGGCTCTAGTGATAACTGCATTCGGTTGAGTAGTTGTCCCGTCTCGCCACTCACTGTAGCTCCGACTATCCAAAGCTTCACGAACATATTGATTTCGGGATGTGAGCGTACTGTCTTTGACGAACCAGTCTCCTTGTGCCAGCCTAATCCTAGCCGTTGCGTTTGGCTCATCAGAGAACACGAGGTTTTGCGGAGCAATTTGTTGCAAGCTTCCTTCTCTACCTGTTAATTGTTGAGCTCTTTGTTTAGCCGTCAAGTAATCAGAGATTTTTCTATTCATTGCCTGAGCTTCAGTATTTTGAAGATCCGCTGCTTGACGTTCTAATCTGCGTCTTTCTTCGTCAGTTGTTGCGGTTCCAAAATTTCTAAGCTGGTTTGGTGTAACTGGCAAGTTCTCTGATGCTGCTCTATCCAACTGAGTTTTCAAAGCATTAGCTTGAACTGTAGCTAGATTACCGTCTTGAGTAACAGTATAGTCAGATCCTTGACGAGTAGCACCAGTATTTCGGAATCCTGATGTACCACTAACACTTCTGAATCCTGATGTGCCTGAACGCTTAGGTTGTGCGGCTGTACTAGCTTCAGTACTTGCTGTTTTATCTTCTTTTGGCTCAGCCTTTTCTTCTGCTTTAGCTTCTTTCGGAGCATTTGTTTCTTCTGACTTTTCGTCTTTTGAAACAGCAGCTTCTTCTGCTTTAACTACATCTTCAGAGCTAGGTGCTGCTTGTTCCTTAGCTTCAGTTGCTTGAACATCTGCACTTACTGACGCAGCATTCTTTTCAGGTTCGGCTTGTGCTTCAGTTGCCGGTTTCTCAGACTCTTTTTCATCTGAAACTCTAGTAGCTTCTGCTACTTGAGCTGCTTGGTCTTGTGCAGAAGGACTAACTTCTTGCGCACTTGCAACTCCCCCTCCTAGAAAGAAAATACTTGATCCTAGAAAAACTGAACATGCGCCCCATGCTCTCGTCTTACGAATTGTAAAACGTTGCCTTTCTATTTTCTTCCAGTCTTGTCCCATGTATCGGAACCCTCCTTATTATTCTAAAATTGTCACTCCCTCAAGTTTACCATATAAGTGGGATTTAAGCAATTTTATAGCCCTTTTATTACTTAATCATTTTTAGTAAATCTGTCCAATTTTTGAGTATTACTATTTCAAAAATTCACAGTAAATTTTATAAGTGTTTCTGATCTATTCGAACAGTATTTTTATACATTTTTAGTTTATAGATTTGATTAATTATTCTAAGCATATAAAAAATCCTGAAATTAGATTTCAGGATTTTAACATTCTCAATTTGATCAAAGAAAAACCTTTCTAGGTTTATAGGTTTCTTCCCTTTTTTCTAAGATGGCGATAAGCTTACCTTTATGAAAGCCTGCTAAGACAGTCTCAGCATTTTCAATGGGGATAAAACGACCGTGCCGAACTTCTTCAAATTGCTCTGCCGTTAGTTCAATCTTGGGTAGATCACCTGTCCCCAACTCCAGAGGCTGTAGAAAGGAGAAATCCTCCCCCGCTACTCGCTCTGCTATTTCATCCAAGGTCAAGGCATCTTCTAAGCTCATACCTGCTGAAGAAGTCCGTGTCAACTGAGACATGTGACTGGCAAAGCCCAGCTTGGCTCCTAAATCAACAGACAAGGTTCGAACATAGGTTCCCTTGCTGCACTTAACTCGAAAACGAAAGCGAGCTTGTTCAGCTTCATAGGAAATCGGACTGGTGCGCTCAAAACTATAGATAGTCACCTGCCGCTCTGGGCGCTCCACTTCTTGACCTGCACGCGCATACTCATAAAGCTTGCGGCCATTGACCTTGACTGCTGAGTACATGGGCGGTATCTGGCGAATCTCACCAGTCATGGACTCCATCGCTTCATCGATAAGGGCTTCTTCTAAAAGCTCCGTCACCGGCGTCCGCTCTAAGATGTCTCCGCTGGCATCCTCTGTCGTCGTTGAGCAGCCTAGAGTAATCTCCCCCTCGTAGAGCTTGCCTTCCTCCTGCATAAACTCGACCAAGCGCGTCGCCTTGCCCACAGCAACTGGAAGCACCCCTACCACATCCGGATCCAAGGTCCCCCCATGACCGATTTTCTTGGTTTTTAAAATCTTGCGTAGCTTAAATACCGCATCATGCGAGGTCATGCCCGCTTCTTTTCTTAAGTTGATAATTCCATTCATATCTTGTTTTCTTACTTCTCCTTCAAAGCTTCAAACTTAGCTTTCATAGTAGGATTTTTGCGTGTCAGTTTTTTGACAGAGACATCGTCCAGCTTGTTGTTTGCTAAGCGCAGCTGGTTTTCAGAGGTCGTCAGAAATTTCTTGATTTCTTCCATCCGACGGATAGCCTTGTCAATCTCTTCGATGGCCTTGCCAAAGTTGGTCGAAGCAGACTGATAGTTCTTGGCGAAAGCTACTTTAAAGGCATCCAAATCTTCCTCAAAATGCGTAATATCAATGTTCTGCTCCCGCACCAAGGCTAGTTCCTGCTTGTACTGGAGCGAGTTGAGCGCAGCATTACGCAAGAGGGTAATCATAGGCAAGAAGAACTGTGGTCGGATAACATACATTTTCTCATAGGCATAGGACACATCGACAATGCCTGAATTGTAGAGCTCGCTGTCAGCCTCCAGAAGTGTCACCAGAATAGCATACTCACAGCCTTTCTCCCGCCGGTCTTTATCCAGCTCTTTGAAGAAATGCTCGTTTTTCTTCTTGGTCGCTGTCTCATCGCCTTCATTTTTCATCTCAAACATGATGGAGAGGATTTCTACACCATTTTCATCCACCTCACGGTAAATGTAGTCACCCTTGCTACCGGTTCTGGCATCATTGTCCTTGCCAAACTCGGCTCGTGGAAACATGGCCATACGGTTCTTGTTAAACTCGTACTCGCAGTGCTGTTCCAAACTCTCGCCAATCATCTTAGTAGACTGCTTGGCCTTGAAATCCTTGTAGAACTCTATGGTCTCATCTTTCTGCCGCAGCTCCACCTCGTAGCGCTCTTTGAGAGAGGTCTGAGCCAGCGCTGCTTCCTTTTCCTGCAAGACTAGCTGATTCTTAACCTCGTCTCGCTCTTTTTCCAGCGCAGACAAGGTCTTTTGAAGTTGATTTTCATGCTCCAAGCGCAGAGCTGTCAGCTGACTTTCCAATTGCTGAACTTCCTTATCCTTCTCCTGCAATTGAAGACTTGCTGCCTGCTCCGCCTCTTTCTTTGCCAATTCCTGCTGGGTCTCAAACTGAGCGATTTGACTTTGAAGCTTGCTAATTTCCTGCTCTTTCTGCGATAGGAGAGCTTGTTGGGCATTCTGGGATTTTTGCTCTGCTAAAGCCAGCTCCTGCTCAATCCGAGCATGAATCTCCTTGTCAAACTCTGCAGTCCGAACTTGCGACAAAAGCTCACTGTACTGACTCTCATTGACTGTAAAAACCTCCCCGCAGTTGGGGCATTTGATTTCGTTCATGGCTACCTCATTCAAGATTTTTCTCTACTTCATTATACCATTCTTCCCTTTAAATGAAAAACAGCAAGCCGTTGGCTTGCTGTTTCAGGTTATCACTCCTCCATCTCAATCCGCCAGCTGGCGGCTGTTTTTCTTTCTTGGATAAATTTACTGTAAATGCCTTGTTTAGCTAGTAAGTCTTGGTGTTTGCCTTGTTCGACAATGCGGCCTTGATCCAGCACCAGAATCTGGTCTGCATGCTCAACCGTCTTGAGTCGGTGGGCAATCATGATAATGGTCTTATCGCGAGTCAGAGCCTGAATAGCCTGCATGAGGGCTTCTTCGTTTTCTGGATCAACATTGGCCGTTGCTTCATCCAGAATGATAATAGGCGCATCCTTGATAATTGCTCGTGCAATGGAAATGCGCTGGCGCTCACCTCCAGAAAGACTCGCACCTCCTTCACCAATCTTGGTATCATAGCCATCAGGCAGCGAGAGGATAAAGTCATGACAGGCAGCTTTCTTGGCAGCCTCTATTACTTCTTCCTGACTGGCCTCCGGCTTGCCAAAACGAATGTTATTAGCAATAGTATCCTCAAAGAGATAGACGCTTTGGAAGACAAAGCTGAAATTATGAATCAGGCTGTCATAGCTGTAATCTCTAACATCATATCCGTCCAGACTGATACTTCCCTGGTCCACATCCCAGAAGCGGGCGATGAGGTTGCAGAGCGTTGTTTTGCCTGATCCAGAAGGTCCGACCAGTGCAGTTGTTGTTTTTTCGGGAATGGTGAGGGAAACCCGGTCAATAATTTTCTTATTTCCATAAGAGAAGCTAACGTCTATCAGCTCAATCCGGCTACTCTTAGGCTCAATATCCTGACCACTGATGTCCATCGGCTGGATAGCTAAGACTTGATTGACCATATCAACCGACAGATCAACAATGCGCAGGAGAGAGGAGAAAGAGCCAACGCCGTCTAGATTTTCATAAATCATAAAACCACTGACAATCATCATAATAGTTACCAGCAGTTCCATACTGCCATTGAGATAAAAGTAGATAGAGAAAAGCCCCATAAAGAGACCAGTTAGCTTGGTCACCATACCCTGGAGGGCAATGTAAGGTGAGGTCACGAGTGTCATTTTAGTATCTAGCTGACTCTTGCCCTCAATAGCCTTGGACAGCTTCTTGGCAGAACGGTTGACCAGATTGTAGTTCTTAACTTCAGCAATCCCTTGGCTGTACTCCAAAACAACGGCTACCAGGTCCATATCTGCCTGATACTTGTCATCAGAAACCTTGCCAACTTGCCAACGCATGAGGGTATTTGGCAGGAGAAAGAGGACAAGACCCACCAAGAGAACCAGTCCAACCCGCCAGTCATAGAGAAAGACCAAAATAGTGATGAGACCAGTCGTTAGAAATCCTTGCACTGTCATCATAACCACTCGCGTAGCTACGTCAGACAGCCCTTCCAGCGTATTAGTCGTAACACTGGTAATCTTGCCTAGGCTATTTTGATTAAAGTAACCCATGGGCAAATAGCGCATGTGCTCGGCAATTTCAATCCGTTTCTGAGCACAGGTATGATAGCCCGCTTCCGTCTGCAGCATGGTGATTTTCAGGGTAATCCAGACATTTAGCACAGTGGATAACAACATGATACCCAGAGCTAGCCAGAAAGTCTGCATAGAGAGATTCTTCTCAATCAGCCCCATAACAACTAGGCCGATCGCTGGGATACGCAGAGCGATGATAAAGGACTTGATGATGCCCAAATAGATGGATTGATAAAATTTCCTACGGTCCTCTGCCGTACAGAAATCAAAGAATTTCTTCAGTATATTAAGTATGAGTCAGCCCTCCTTCCATCTCACCACTATCCCTGGTAGCAATATGAGCCTGCCACATAGAACCATAAAGCGGACTAGCTGCTAGCAACTCTTCATGCCTGCCTCTAGCTTCAATCCGACCATCATTGACCAGAACTATCTGGTCTGCACTCATAATCGTAGACAGCCTGTGGGCAATGACAATCAAGGTCCGTCCCTCAATCAGCCGAGCTAGACTGGACTGGATCCGTGCTTCGTTTTCCGGATCTGTATAAGCAGTCGCTTCATCCAAGATAAGAATCGGCGCATCCTTAAGCATGGCACGGGCGATGGCAATCCGCTGACGCTCCCCGCCAGATAGATGACCGCCGCCAGAGCCTACTTGAGTCTCAAAGCCGTTTTCTAAGTTCATGATAAAATCATAACAGCCGCAGCGACGGGCAATTTCGATGACCTCTTCGTCAGATGCTGCTGGATTTCCCATCCGGATATTTTCCACAATAGTCTCGTCAAAGAGATAGTTGTCCTGGGTCACGTAAGCAATCTGCCGACTGTAATAGTCTAGCGGAAGCTGGCGAATGTCCAAGCCACCATAGGTAATCTGACCAGAACTGACATCCCAGAAAGAAGCTAGAAGCTTGGCAATTGTAGACTTCCCTGAGCCTGATGGGCCGACTAAAGCATTGATGCTGCCAGCCTGAATATCTAGCGAAATTCCATGTAGCACCTCCTCTTCATCTGTATAGCCAAAGCTGACATCCGTCATGACTAGATTCCTTCCTTTTGGAAGTTCTCTCAGCTCCTGAGGCCTTTTCAAATCCGGCTTTTCCAAAATATCAATCACTTGGCCAAAAATAGTCCCGATTTTCCGTAAATCGTCCATGTAACTAGCCACTAAAATCAGAGGAGTCAGAAGACTAAGCGACAGAATAATCATCAGAATGAAATTACCGGCAGTCAAGCTACCTTGCAGATAAAAATAACAGCCAGCCGGCAGCAGAAAAAGCAAGCCTGATGGCAGAAAAGCAGTCACAATGCCCATCTCTAGATTGAACTTGCGCATCCACTCAATAAAGCAGTCTGCTCCTTCTCTAGCAGCCGTCACAAACTTATCGTAAGAGAACTTTTCCTTGCCAAAAACCTTGATAACCTCAATCCCATTGATGTATTCCACCGCTGTATCATTTAGCTTTTTGGTCTTGACCAGAGTATTTTGATAGTCCGCTTCGCTATTGACAGCCATCCGCATATAGGCCAGCGCCACGATGGGAATAGTCAGGAGAGACAGCAAGGTCAGCCGCCAATCGATGACTAGCATGGCAATGAGAACAATAATCGGACCAAAAATCCCAGCGGTAAACTCTGGAATCAGGTGGGCCAAGGTCGTTTCGGTCGCATCCACCCGCTCAACGATAATGTTTTTATAGCTGCCTGATGACTGACTAAGCACTGTACCTAGAGGCAGTCTAGCCAACTTGTCTGTCAGGCGGTGCCGCATTTCCGCTAGAATCTTAAAAGTAGCCGTATGCGACAGCATGGTGGAAATACCATGGAATCCCCAGTAACCAATCCAGGCCAGACCTGCCCAAGCTGACTGCTGCAAGTAGAAATTCCAGTTTTTATTGACATCCAAGAGCTGATTAATCATTCCACCAATAAAGAAGTAAGGCAGAAATCCTGAAAGCACAGAGACAAAAGCAAAGACCAGACTGAGCACAAAATACATCTTATGAAGGGAAACAAAGTCCCAGATCCAAGCAAGAACAGATTTTTTCTTCATAGAATGTCCTTCTTTCTATCAAAAACCGAGCAAACCTCCCCAGTCAAACAAGTCCATGATGGAATGGCAAAATTCCAGCGCCTGCTCTTGGGGCCAGTCTTGAGCCAAGGGCTCAAATACAGCTGTGTAATAAGCTGTCATGCACGATCGCAGAAACTCGTGTTTGACCAAATGATTGATCTTACCCTCTTTGTAAGCCAACTCCAAATAGCGATAAGTCTCGTCTGCAGCCAAATGAGGCAGACGCATCCTGAAGTCCGCTTGCGAAGAACCCTGAGATTTAAAGAGCAAGAGTTGCATAATATCTTTATGCTCATAGAGAATCCGCATCAGGGACTGGAGATCCTCTAAGCGATGTGCCCACATGTCAGACAGGTGTCCCTCTTCTAGGAAAGCATAGTCACGTCGCTTCTGATCTTGTCCATACTGATCTAAGGCTGTCAGAGTAGGCTCAAGCAGGGCAGTAAAGAGACTGTCTTTACTCTCATAGCGCTTATAAAGTGCCCCAGTCGTCAAGCCAGCAGCGCGACAAATTCTCCGCAGTGAAGCATCCTGATAGCCATAAGCCAAGAACTCACTCCTCGCGCTTTCCAAGATTTTTTCATTTAACTCATCTGTTTCTTTTTTCATGATTTAAATTCGATAACACCGTTATCGCCTTTCTTCTTTTATTATAAATTCTGACAATTTAACTGTCAAGGAAAAACAAAAGAAAAATGAACTGATCTGCTGATTTTAAAGTCCACTTCTTCTTAGAGCAAAGTCTCCATCTATGTCATCCACAGGTTTACTTTCACTTGACTTAGTAAGGATAAGTTTTTTGAAAAATAAAAAGACACTCGTACTGGCTTTAAATAAGCCATCTACGAGTGTCTCTCTGCACTACTTAAATGATGATGTATCATATCAATTGACGATTCTATTTTTTCTTCAAAAGAATCAAAATGACAATTACCCTACTTACCAAGTTCCTGCGTCCTCTTGTAGGCAGCTTGAACGGCGGCCATGACTGTTCCTCGAAAGGCATTTTCTTCCAAACTAGCTACCCCAGCAATGGTCGAACCAGCTGGACTGCAGACCTGATCTTTGAGCTGAGCCGGATGTTGGCCACTGACCTGACTTAGCTTGGCAGCTCCTAAAAGGGTCTGATTAGCTAGCTGCAGCGATACGTCGCGACTGAGTCCTGCTCGGACACCTGCATCCGCTAAAGCCTCTATAAAGAGATAAACGAAGGCTGGTCCACAGCCAGCAAGAGCTGTCGCCGCATCCAACTGCTTTTCCTCTAGTTTGACTAGAAGGCCAGCAGATGACAGAAGCTCACGCAACAAATCTTCGTCCGCTTGATGTGCTTGCTGGGATAAGGCATAGCTAATAACCCCCTCGCCTACGGCTACTGGTGTATTAGGCATCATCCGAATCCAACGATGGTGACTAGGTGTCAATTTTTCTAATAGCTCCAAGCTCAGACCAGCAGCCATCGAAACCAGCAGAAGAGAATCCCGTTTGTCTAGAATTTCCTGATACTCAGCCAGCAAGTCAGTAAATTGAGCAGGTTTGATGCCCAGAAAAATCACCTCTGCCTGAGCAAAAACTTCTGCATTACTGGCCGGCTGACCACCAAGTTCTGCAGCAATCTTTTCAGCCTTGTCACGACTGCGATTGGCCAGTAGCAATTCGCTTCTGTATATTTCATCTTGGGCAACTAGACGAGCGAGATTACCACCCATATTTCCCAGACCGATAAATCCAATTTTCATCTTTATTTCCTCACTTGACCCGTCCCTTGGATGACGTATTTATAGCTGGTCAACTCTTTTAGTCCCATAGGACCTCTGGCATGCAGTTTTTGAGTGGAAATCCCCATTTCGCAACCAAAGCCAAATTGACCGCCATCTGTAAAGCGGGTTGAGGCATTGACATAAACTGCTGCGCTATCCACCTGCTCTGTGAAGTAAGCCGCCGCTGCATGGTTCTCTGTCACAATGGCATCCGAGTGATGGGTGCTGTGAGCCTCAATATGTTCCACCGCTTCTTCCAGCGAGGAAACCAGCTTGACAGCTAAGACATAATCCAAAAATTCGGTATCAAAATCTTCCGATTTAGCATGTGTTCCTGAGATATACTGAGCTGCTTTCTCATCCAAACGCAATTCAACAGGGTTTTCTTGCGCAGCATCACGATCTGTTACCAGCATCTTCTGCAAACGTGGCAAAAATTCTGCTGCAACCTCTTCATGAACTAGCAGGACCTCCATGGCATTGCAGACAGAGGGGCGACTGGTCTTGGCATTCTCAATAATCGCCAAAGCCTGATCTTGGTCAGCATCCTTATCTACATAGATATGGACAATTCCGGTACCCGTCTCAATAACCGGCACAGTGGCATTCTCCACGACCGCCTGAATCAAGCCCGCGCCACCACGAGGAATGAGCAAATCCAGATAGCCATTGGCCTTCATCATAGCCTGGGCGGAAACACGGCTAGTATCAGAAACCAACTGGATACAATCTGGCGAAATCTCCGTCTGAGCCAAGCCGTTTTTCAGAGCCGTGACAATGGCTAGCGCTGTCTGATAGGCATCCTTGCCGCTTCTGAGAACGACTGCACTGCCACTCTTTAGCGCCAGAGCCGCAGCGTCTGAAGTTACATTAGGCCGGCTTTCATAGATAATTCCAATCACACCCATTGCTACTCGCTTTTTACTGATGACGAGGCCGTTCTCAAGCTCAGTCCTTTCCAAGACTTGACCGACAGGATCCTCCAAGTCAATCAACTGGCGAATGCCTTCTGCCATAGCAGCAATCCGCTCCTCATCCAGATAGAGGCGATCCAGCATGACATCTGAGATCTTACCTTTAGCCGCTGCCATATCCAGTGCATTGGCTGCTAAAATATCAGCACGAGAAAGCCAGAGCTGCTTTGCCATTTCTTCCAAAGCATGGTTTTTCTCAACAGTCGTAGCCGTGTTGATTGATTTTTTTGACTTTTTTACAATTTCAAATAATTCTTGTGTCGAGGTCATAGCGCCTCCTTTCGTAAGATACAATAATTCCTTTTTTCTATTGGCGAAGATGTTGGAGAGTTCGGGTAAAGGAAATAAGTAAGTTCCTATTTCCACTTAAAATTCAGAAAAGAGCAGTTGGAGCTCTGGAGTAATAGAAATCCAATCGTCACGATGAATGACGACTCCCTTGGGTTTGCTAGAACGCAGCATGTCCTTGAGAGCCGATTTACCAAAGCGCACGCGCCCCTTTCCTAAAATCGCACCAGTCTCTTCCTCGTACACTGTCACCGTATCTTGATAGGAAAAATGCCCCTCTAACCTGACAATTCCTGATACCAGAAGGCTTTTACCATCATAGCGGAGTGCCTGCGCCGCTCCCTGATCTACATAGATGGCGCCTTGACTCTTAGCATAAAAGGCCAGCCACTGCTTTTGCGTCTTCAATCCCTTATCCTGTGCCGAGAAAAAGCTTCCATCTCGAGTCTGGCTCGCTGCCTCCAATAAAGCATTGCTTTTAAGTGATGAGCAGATATAGACTGGTACACCAGACATGGTTGCCAAAGTCGCTGCTTTGATCTTGGTCAACATGCCACCAGTCCCATTGCTGGAGCCCGCCCCGCCTGCCATGTCAATCAAATCACTAGAGATCGCCTCAATTCTTTCAAGCCGTTGAGCAGTCGGATCTGAAGCTGGATTGGCCGTGTAAAGCCCATCAACATCTGTCAAAAGTACCAAAAGGTCCGCCTGAACCATGGCTGCCACCTGAGCACTAAGCGTGTCATTATCACCCACCTTTAGTTCCTCGATAGAAACAGTATCATTTTCATTGATAATGGGAATAGCACCGCGATTAAGGAGGACCGACAGAGCTTGGTGGGCATTTTTGTAACGACGTTTATCCGCAAAATCATCCTGCGTCAGCAAAATCTGGGCAGATACTATCTTCTTCAAGAGCAGATTAGTGGTGTACTCCTCTAGGAGAAGACCTTGACCAACAGCGGCCGAAGCCTGTTTGTCGGCTACTTTGGTTGGGCGTTTTTTAAAGCCCAGAGAAGAAAAACCAGCCGCAATAGCTCCAGACGATACCAAAATCAACTCATGTCCTGCTTCATGCAAGACCGATAATTGATGGGTAATTTCCCGCACCTTTGCCCGCGACAGACTGCCGTCAGGATTTGTCAATGAGCTCGTTCCAACTTTAAATACAATACGCTTTGCTTTCATAGATTCTCTTTTCCTTACTAGATTTTCTTATTATACCATAAGGAGAGGAAAATTTAAAAACAAGCTTTTCTCATTTCTGCTCTCCTAGCGATAGGAAATATGCTATAATATTCACGAATACTATTGGAGAAAAACTATGATTAAACTAATTGCCCTCGATATGGACGGAACCTTGCTAACTGAGGAAAAAAAGATTCCTCAAACTAATATTGATGCCATTCACCAAGCTATCCAAGCTGGAGTCAAGCTGGTCCTCTGTACAGGCAGACCGCTCGTGGGTGTCAAGCCTTACTATCAGGAATTGGGCTTGGAGAATGAAAATGAATATGTCATCGTAGACAATGGCTGCGCTATCCATCAGACTAGCGATTGGCAGGTTGTTGATTGGCAAGAATTAAAGCCCGATGATATTCGCTACCTCTACAGTTTGGCCGAGCAGAGCCAAGTACAGTTGACCTTGTTTGATGAAGAGCATTACTTCGTCGTAGGAGAAAAGGCCAGCAAAATTGTGACAGATGATGCGGCCCTCGTCTTTACGACTCCTACTGAAATCAGCCTTGAGGAAGCTTGCGGCGGCCAGCATCGAATGTTTCAAGCTATGTTTCTAGGAAATCCTGAGCAAGTAGATGATTTTGAGAACAAGTTCGCTCAAGAACTCTGCCAGCGATTCAGTGGCGTCCGTTCCCAGCCTGTCATCTACGAGGCGATGCCAAAAGGTGTTACTAAAGCCTTTGCCTTAGAGCGTCTGGCGCAAGCTCTAGAAATCAAACCCGAGGAAATCATGGCACTGGGCGATGCTAATAACGATATTGAAATGCTTCAATTTGCTGGCTTGGGTGTTGCCATGGGGAATGCTAGCCAACATGTCAAAGACTTAGCTGACTATATAACAGATAGCAATGAAGAAAATGGCGTTGCTACAGCTATTGCTAGGTTTATCTTAGGTCACTAATCCTGTAGATCATCCCATTTCCACAAATTAAAAAGACAGTTGTAGGAGAGAGCAACTGTCTTTTTTTGATATAAATCAACTAAGTTTAGAGGGAGAGCCTTTCTCCTTTGCCTTAAAACAATTCTTTGTATAAAGCGATGGTTTCTTCCAAAGTCGGCATGAAAGGATTACCAGGTGCGCAAGCATCAATCAAGGCATTCTTAGATAGGTATTCAAAGTCAAAGTCCTTTTCTTCAATACCAAGCTCCGTCAATTTCTTAGGAATACCGACCATTTCGGACAAGGTTTCGATTTCAGAAATGGCATATGCCGCACAATCTTCATCAGTCTTGCCTTCAGTATGCAAGCCCAAAGCTTTAGCTACATTTCTAAAGGCTGCTGGCACACGTTTGGCATTTTCACGCTCAACTACTGGTAGGAGCATAGCGCAGCAAACCCCGTGAGGAAGATGATAGACCGCACCAAGCTGGTGAGCCATCGAATGCACGTAGCCTAGACCTGCGTTGTTAAAGGCCATGCCACCGAGGAAAATAGCATTGACCATAGCTTCACGCGCTTCTATATCATGACCATTAGCAACTGCTCGCGGCAAAAATTCCTTAATCAACTCAATAGCACCGATAGACAGTTTCTTGGTCACGCCATAAGCACCAGGAGTTACCAAGGCCTCAACAGCATGGGTCAAAGCATCCATCCCAGTCGCTGCTGTTAAATTAGCTGGTTTTGAAACCATGAGCTCTGGGTCATTGACAGAGATGAGAGCCAGACTGTTCTTATCAACCATCACCATCTTAACCTTGCGTTCTTCGTCCGTGATGACATAGTTGATGGTAATTTCAGCAGAAGTCCCTGCCGTGGTGTTGATAGCTACAACTGGCAGTCCCTTTTCTTTAGACTTGTGGAGCCCCTCATAATCCTGAGGCTTGCCTCCATTTGTCGCCATAATAGAAATACAGCTAGCAGCATCTTGAGGAGAGCCTCCGCCGACACTGATGATAAAATCACAGCCATTTTCTTGAAGAGCAGCTAAGCCATCGTAGACATTCTTACAAGAAGGATTTGGGTCTACACCTTCAAAAACCACATATTCAATGCCTTCTGCTTCTAGCGGCTTGATGACTTTTGGTAAAATATCACTGGATGCAATGTAGTGATCTGTAACAATTAGAGCTTTCTTGAAGCCCAACTCTTTGACATGAGCACCAAATTCATTGATGACACCTTTACCAATCAAATTGACTGATGGAACGTAGAAAACTGACATAATGATTTCCTCCTTAATTGAGCACAAGGCTCTATTGCATATGTTAATATAATTTTACTACTTTCTCTACTGCATTTCAAATAATTATACAAGTCAAAATATAAAAAAGAGAGTGGAACAGAAATCGGTAATTCGTTAGAATTCGATTTCGTCGTCCCACCTCCGCACAGTTGAGTAGGGCTGTAAAAGCTGATGAAATCAGCGTAGTAGAGCCCACTCAACCCCTGCGCCTTGCTTGATAATCCAAAGACAATTGAGAGGCTAGGACTTTTGTCCCAGCCTCTTCTTTGGCTATTTGCGATACATTTTGACTTGAAGATAGAGGTCATTGTAGGTTCCGAGCCATTTTGGCCCTAATTGCTGATAGACTTCCAGATGCTTCATGGTTTCTTCGGTTGGATAGAAAGCCTCGTCTTCCTGTACTTCTTCTGGCAGCATAGCCTTAGCAGGAAGATTTGGTGTTGAGTAGCCAACATAGAGGGCGTTTTTATAAGCATTTTCTGGTCTCAGCATGAAATTAATAAACTGATAGGCAGCTTTTTTATTTTTGACCGTCTTTGGAATAACGATATTGTCAAACCAAAGGTTGCTGGCTTCTGTAGGCACGACATAGCGCAAATCTTCATTGGCCTCCAGCATTTGACGAGCTTCACCAGAGAAGGTAACGCCAATAGCCGCGTTATTCTGAATCATGTAGCCCTTCATCTCATCAGCGACGATGGCCTTGATATTGGGCGTCAGAGTATAAAGCTTATCGACAGCCTCCTGCAGCTGGTCAGCATCTTTAGAGTTAAGGCTATGACCATTCGAGTTCAGACCAATACCCATGACTTCGCGGGCTCCGTCAATCATCATGATGGAGTTTCTGTATTCTGGCTTCCAGAGATCATTCCAGTGCTCAGGCGCGTGCTCGACCATTTTAGTATTGTAAACAATGCCCAGTGTCCCCCAGAAATAAGGAATGGAATACTGATTTCCTGGATCAAATGGCTGATCCAAAAAATCTGAACCAATATTTTCCAAGCCTTTGATCTGGCTATGATCCAATTTCTCCACCAAGTTTTCCTTCATCATCTTGGCAATCATGTACTCACTTGGGATTGCGATATCGTAGGTTGTACCACCCTGCTTGATTTTCGTGTACATGGCTTCGTTGGAGTCGAAAGTATCGTACTGGACCTGAACACCTGTTTCCTTGGTAAACTCAGTCAGCAAGTCTGGATCGATGTAATCTCCCCAGTTATAGACAACCAATTTATCACTGCCCTTGCTGTTGGCTTTACTCTCAATCCGATAGCTAATTCCCCACAAGATCAGGATAATCGCAAGAACCCCTGCTAAAAACGAATAGAGTTTTTTCATGCTGCTTCCTCCTTCTCACGCGTGATAAAGTAATAGCCGATGACTAAAACGATACTAAAGAGAAAGACCAGAGCAGACAGAGCATTGATTTCCAAGGAAATTCCTTGCCGTGCGCGGGAATAGATTTCAACTGAAAGAGTCGAGAAGCCATTTCCTGTCACAAAGAAGGTCACAGCAAAGTCATCTAGGGAGTAGGTGAAAGCCATAAAGTAGCCGGCAATGATCGCTGGTGTCAGATAAGGCAGCATGATTTCCTTGAGCATCTGTACTTGACTGGCTCCCAAATCATAAGCAGCTTTAATCATGTCGTCATTCATTTCTTTCAGCCTTGGCAAAATCATTAACACAACAATGGGAATTGAAAAGGCAACGTGGCTGGCCAAAACGGACACAAAGCCAAGCTGGAATTTAGCCGTGGTAAAGAGAATCAGGAAGCTAGCCCCAATCATAACATCAGGCGCCACCATCAAAATATTATTGATGGATAAGAAAGCATCCTGATACTTCTTACGGGCTTGGTAAATATAAATAGCACCGAAAGTTCCGATAATGGTAGCAATGAGGGAAGAAAGAAAGGCTAAGAAGAANGTCTGCGCCAAAATNAAAATCAAGCGCGAATCTTCAAATAACTTTTGAAAATGAACCAGATCAAAGCCNGTNAATTTGTTCATATCATCGCCAGCATTGAANGCATAGGCAATCAAATAAAAGATCGGAAGATAAAGGATTAGAAACACAATCGCTAAATAGAGATTAGCAAATTTTTTCATCGTTCTCTCCTTTCCTTGGTTGCCCACATTGTGAAGAGCATGGCAATAATCAGAACCACTCCGATTGTTGAGCCCATTCCCCAGTTTTGCGTTGTCAAGAAATGCTGTTCAATGGCAGTTCCCAGCGTGATGACACGATTTCCACCGATCAAACGCGTCAGCATGAAGAGGCTGAGACTGGGAATGAAGACAGACTGCACGCCACTTCTCACTCCATTCATTGAAAGCGGAAAGACAACATTGCGGAAAGTCTGCCAACGATTGGCACCCAAGTCATAGCTGGCATTGATGAGGTTGGGATCCAAATCATCCAAGACATTGAAAATCGGCAGAATCATAAAGGGCAGCTCAATGTAACTGGCAACAAAAATAAAAGAAAAGTCAGTAAAAAGAATCTGCTTGGGACCGATACCGATAAAGGTCAGAAATTCATTCACCGAGCCATTTTGTCCAAAAATGCCGATAAAGGCGTAAGCTTTGAGCAAAAGATTGATCCAAGTCGGCAGGACAATCAGCATGAGCCAGAGCTGGCGATGCTTGAGCTGGGTCAAAAAATAAGCAGTCGGATAAGAAATGAGCAAGGTCACCAAGGTGATGATGCCTGCGTAAAATACCGAGTTAAAGCTCATTTTCAGATAAGTCAAATTCTGCGATGTAAAATAAATCCGATAGTTTTCCAGCGTGAACTGACCTTCGATATTAAAGAATGATTTCCAGACAATCATCATCACTGGAGCTAGAACAAAGAGTAGAATCCAAAGAAAATATGGAACCAGAAAAAGGTTAGAGGTTGTTTTCTTCATCTCTTTCCTCCTCAATGGCATTGATCAGCCCTGCTTCTTGCTCTTCGATTTCTACGTATTCTTCAATCCGAGCATCGAATTCTTCTTCGGTTTCATTGAGGCGCATGATATGGATATCCTCTGGCTCAAAGTCCAGACCGATTTCTTCTCCGACGATGGCCTTGCGAGTTGAGTGGATCATCCATTCATTGCCAAGCTCATCGTAGGCGATAATCTCATAATGAACCCCGCGGAAAAGCTGGGTATCCACTTTAACCTGCAGTTTTCCTTCTTCAGGCAGGGTAATACGCAAATCTTCTGGACGAATCACCACCTCAACAGATTCGTTTGGTCGCATTCCTCCGTCAACTGCTTCAAAGCGCTTGCCATTGAACTCGACCAAGTAGTCTTCGATCATCTTACCTGGTAGGATATTAGATTCTCCGATAAAGGTCGCAACAAAGTGGTTAATTGGCTCATCATAGATATCCACTGGCGTTCCTGACTGGACAATCTCCCCTTCATTCATGACAAAAATCCAGTCACTCATAGCTAGGGCTTCTTCCTGGTCGTGGGTGACAAAGACAAAAGTGATCCCGAGGCGCTGTTGGAGTTCACGGAGCTCATATTGCATATCCGTCCGCAGCTTCAAATCCAGCGCAGAAAGTGGCTCATCTAGTAGGACAACACGTGGCTGATTGATGATGGCACGAGCAATGGCTACCCGCTGACGTTGACCACCTGAGAGTCTCCGAATTGAACGACGCTCATATCCTTCCAGCTGAACCATTTTCAGAACTTCAGTAACCCGTTCTTCGATTTCTTTTTTGTCCACCTTCCGCAACCGCAACGGAAAGGCTACATTCTCAAAGACATTCATATGCGGGAAAAGAGCGTAGGACTGAAATACGGTGTGAACATCCCGCTTATTGGTAGGAATGTCATTGATGCGGACACCATCCAAAAAGATGTCTCCCGTAGTCGCATCCAAAAGTCCTGCAATAATATTAAGGATGGTTGACTTCCCAGAGCCAGAAGCCCCTAGAAGCGTATAAAATTTTCCTTCTTCTAATTCAAAGTTAATATCTTTGAGAACGACGGTGTTACTGTCTTCAAAAACCTTCGAAACGTTTTTGAACTCAATAATTGGTTTTTTCAATTGGCATAAATTCCTTCTTTTCCATGTATTAACAGATTTTTGGCTCTGTCAGACCAAAAAAACCTCTCGAGGGCTACTATGGCCCTGCATACTTGCGATATCGATAGGCTTTCACCCCCTTTACTAAAGACACATGGATATTGGCTATCCCAAAGACTTGGACAATTGCATATCGGACTCTTATGCTTCCCCAATAATTCGAACTTCTCTTTCCAGAGTGACACCTGAATGCTCTTTGACTGTTTTAATGACATGAGCAATCAACTTTTCATAATCGCTAGCTGTACCATGATCGACGTTAATCATGAAACCAGCATGCTTTTCTGAAACCTCTACACCACCGATTCGGTAGCCTTTTAGACCAGCCTCACTGATGAGCTGGCCAGCAAAATGTCCCAGAGGACGCTTAAAGACAGACCCACATGATGGGTATTCCAAAGGCTGCTTGAGTTCACGCAGATAGGTCAGACGTTCCATTTCCTGATGAATGTTTTGGTGGACACCTGGTGCCAGACCAAACTTAGCTGAAATAACAATGTCACCTGTTTCTTGAATAAGTGAATGACGATAGCCAAAGCGCATATCACGCGCATCCAAGTTCTTAATTTCGCCTTCAGGTGTCAAGACCTTGCAAGAAACAAGCACATGGCCGATTTCACCGCCATAAGCGCCAGCATTCATAAAGACAGCACCGCCGACACTACCTGGGATGCCACAGGCAAATTCAAAGCCAGTCAAACTATGATGCAGGGCAATACGAGTGGTCTGAGTTAGATTTGCACCAGCTTCTGCCTCAATCGTATAGCCATCTACTGTTACATTATTTAGCTTGTCAAACATGATGACAAAGCCTCGAATACCGCCATCTCGAACAATAATGTTACTTGAATTCCCAAGCACCAACCAAGGAATATTTTCACGATTGGCTAACTTGACAATCCGAGCCAATTCATAACGGTTGCGTGGAAAAACTAAGAAATCGGCAGCTCCGCCCACCTTTGTGTAAGTGTATTGACTCAAAGGTTCATTGAAACGGATGTCGATTCCTTCTAATTCCACAGAATATTTTTCTAGGTTTTGCATGACTTACTCTCTTTTTTACAAATTACACTCTATTATATCAAAATTATACGATATTTACGATAGACTGGAGGGAAATTAAGCTTCTTTTTCAAAGCAAAAAGAAAGAGGAGAACGAAGATTGTAGACCAACATTGCGTCCACAAGTTCGTCATCCTCAAACTCTCTTCTATTTTTCTACACGTACACCCTGAGTATCGACTTGCAACTGGAAAACTTCCCCATCAAAGTCTTGTTCCTTGATTTGCTGATAAATCTGCTCAGCCTTGTCTTTCGGAGATAAAACCATAACAGTCGGACCAGCTCCAGAGATATAAGTCGCAAAAGCGCCCTGTTTTCTGGCTAAGAATTTAATATCAGAAAATTCTTTGATAAGCGGTTGGCGATATCTCTCATGGAAACGATCAGATTCGATGGCACGACCAGCTGTTTTCATATCGCCCTTTAAGAGCGCTGCAACAGCGACATTGGCTACAGAGCTTGCCGCAACAGCTTCCTTATAAGAAAGGCGATTAGGCAAGACACGGCGGCTTTCAACTGTTCTCAACTCATAATCGGGAATAAAAGCGATAAAGCTGACCTCTGGGAAATCTGACACGACAGCCGAAACTTGATTTTGGAAGGAGCTTGCAATCACTAGATTTCCATAAATTGCTGGGGCCACGTTGTCAGGATGGCCTTCGATTTTTGTCGCAATTTTCAACTTTTCATGATCCGATAAGTTCAGATTTGCCAACTGATTAGCCAGTTCAATCCCAGCAACAATAACGGAGCTAGAAGAGCCAAGACCGCGAGCCAAAGGAACATCGCTAGTCATTTTTAAGCGATGAGGCTGAAGGTCTGGGGCCAATTGCATGGCAATTTTGATTAGTAAATTACGTTTATCAGTTGGAATTCGAGGATTGAGATCATGCTCAATGACCCACTCCTGACTTTCTTCCAAGACTTCGATTTCTAAATATTTGGAGACTGCGACACCAACTGAGTCAAAACCAGGTCCGATATTGGCACTGGTTGCTGGTACAATAATTTTCATCTTATTCTCCTAATACTTTAAAGGTATTGAGCAATTCAAACTCTGGTACCTCACGGAGCTTGGCCACGACATTTTCTAGCTGAGTCTTGCTGACAGCATGTGTGATGATGACTACACGAGCTGTTTCACCATCCGTACCTTCTTGCAGAATTTGCTTGAAGGAAACTTCTTCAGCATTGAAGATTTCAGCCAAATGCAATACTTGACCCTTGGCATCTGGAGCCAAGATAGAGAAATAATAGTTGCTCTTAACATCCTCAGGTTTAGCCAAGACAAGCTCGCGACTAAATTCATTGAAGGCTTTGCCAATCGTGCCTTCATTTAGGCGACGGACGATACGGACGATATCTGCAACGACACTGGTCGCAGTTGGTTTTTGGCCTGCACCTGGACCATAGTACATGGATTCTCCAATACCAATTGACTCGACAAAGACCGCATTCATTACGCCGTTTACACTAGCTAGTGGATGCGCTTTTGGCAAGAAAGTCGGTGTCACTTCCGCAGCGATTCCTGATGGCGTTTCCTCAATTGAGCCGACCAATTTCACCACATAGCCTAAGTCCTGAGCAACTGCGACATCTTCTGGAGTGATGTTGCGAATACCTTGGTGGCTGACATCTTCAAACTTAATGTTCATACCGAAAGCAAATTGGCTGAGAATGACCATTTTATAGGCTGCGTCAATTCCATCAACGTCGTTAGTCGGATCGCTTTCAGCAAATCCTAAACGTTGCGCTTCCGCAAGAGCATCCTCGTAAGACCAACCTTCTTCTACCATCTTGGTCATCATGAAGTTAGATGTTCCATTGACCACACCCAAAACGCGAGTAATCTTGTCAGATGCCAATGAATTAACCAAGGTGCGCAAAATTGGGATACCGCCGGCAACAGCAGCTTCATAATAAAGGGCAACGCCATTTTTCTGAGCAATGTCTAACAATTCAGAGCCATGAACTGCCAGCAAATCTTTGTTAGCAGTTACCACATGCTTACCTGCTTCAAGTGCTCGTGTGATAAAGGTTTTAGCTGGTTCAATCCGTCCCATCAGCTCCACTACGATCGCAATTTCGCCGTCATTTAAGATTTCATCCACATTGGTTACAAAGTTATAATCATTTCCAGCTGCCAATAGACGTTCTTTTTCAGCATCATCCTTGACCAAGACTTTAGCAACTTCAATCTCAGAATGAGCAGCCTGAACAATCTTTTCTCCATTTTCTTTCAACAAGAAAGGAACACCACTAGCAACTGTTCCAAAACCAAGTAAAGCAATTTTAATAGACATGAGGAACTCCTTGAATATTTCTTATATAAAAAACATTATAACAAAAATATATAGAAATGCCTACAAATCTATTTGTATATTTGTTATAATGTAAGTAAAAATTTTAAACTCATGAGATTAGAAGGAGATACCATGACCGATAAACACATTGGAAGACGCATGCAAAGACATAAAGCTAAGAAAAAGGCATTCCTTTTTTCTATTATCAATCTTTTCTTGCTCCTTGCCCTAATCGTAGGCGGAATTTATCTTTGGAAGACTCAGTTCTCTCCTAGCAAACAATCCTCTGCAGGCAACCAAACTGTGCAATCCACCTCCAAGCCAGACTCTACCTCAACAAATGAAGAAGCTTCAAAAATAAAGTGGGTAAAACAGGACGAACCTGTTAAGATTCCAATTTTAATGTACCATGCGATCCATGTAATGGATCCCTCTGAGGCAGCCAATGCTGGTTTGATTGTAGATCCAACTACTTTTGAAAGCCATTTGCAGGCTCTGAAAGAAGCTGGTTACTATACATTAACCCCAGATGAAGCTTACAAAGCTTTGACAGAGAATGTCCTACCTGAAAATAAAAAAGTAGTCTGGCTGACCTTTGATGATAGTTTGAAAGACTTTTATACCAATGCCTTCCCGCTACTTCAAAAGTACCAGATGAAGGCAACCAACAATGTCATTACTGGATTTGTCCAAGCTGGCCGTGAAGATATGCTGACGCTGGATGAGATCAAAGAAATGAAGGAAAAGGGTATGTCCTTTGAAGACCATACCGTCAACCACCCTGATCTATCAACTGCTACTGCTGATCAACAAACCCTTGAACTACGTGATTCTAAAGCCTTTTTAGACGACAATCTCTCACAAACAACCACGACTGTTGCTTATCCATCAGGCCGCTATAGTGATGCGACCTTGCAGATTGCTGAAAGTCTGGGCTATAAGATGGGATTGACGACCAATAACGGTTTAGCTTCTCTATCCAACGGTTTACTCTCACTCAATCGTGTTCGAGTGAACCCAACTACTACTGCAGAAGATTTATTAAACGAAATCGCTACAAATTAATCTTAGAAAGCTTGCTTCAGATAAAGCAGGCTTTTTCTATTTCCGATAGCAACTTTTTCCAATCACAAAAAAACCAGTTCCAAAGAACTGGTGTAAAAAATTATTTAGACTTGATATAGTTGATACCGTCTGCTTTCGGAGCAACAGCTTTACCAAAGAAGGCTGCAAGAACCACAATCGTCAAGACATATGGCGCAATCTGTAGATAAACCGTTGGCACTTTTGAAAGAAGAGGCAACTGGTTTCCGATAACGGCCAAACTTTGAGAAGCTCCAAAGAAGAGACTTGCCAACATAGCACCGATAGGGCTCCATTTACCAAAGATCATAGCTGCCAGGGCGATAAAGCCTGGACCTATGATAGTTGTCACAGCAAAGTTAACGGAGATTGACTGAGCATAGATAGCTCCACCAATACCACCAAGCAGACCAGAAATCATAACACCACAATAGCGCATGAGATAAACATTGATTCCTAGTGTATCTGCTGCCTGCGGATGTTCTCCAACTGAGCGAAGACGCAATCCAAATTTTGTCTTAAACATGATAAACCAAGCAAGGAAAGAGAAGGCGATGGCCAAATATCCCATCAGACTTGTATGTTTGAAGAATATATCTCCTATGACCGGAATATCAGACAAAATAGGAAAATTAAATTTACCAAATGAACGCTGAATATTGTCTGTTTGCCCCTTGTTGTAGATAGCTTTAACAAGGAAGACTGCCAAGGCTGGTGCTAATAAGTTTAGAACCGTACCACTAACAACGTGGTCCGCACGGAAGTTAATGGTTGCTACAGCATGGATAAGTGAGAAGAGCACTCCGACTAAACCAGCAGCAATCAAAGAAAGCCACGGAGTCAAGTTGCCAAAACTACTTTCGAAAGTCAGGTTAAAGAGAACGCCTGTAAATGCTCCCATTACCATGATCCCTTCCAAACCAACATTGACGACTCCGGCATGCTCCGAATAAGCTCCACCGATACTTGTAAAAATCAGGGGAGCCGCATAAATCAGCATAGATGATACTAATAAACCTAATATCGTTACAATACTCATCCTAGTTTCCCCCTCTCACTTTACCAGCTTCTTGCTTACGGTTTTTAAATAATTCAAAAACTGTCTTACCAGTCAGACGCTCAATCAAGTAATGGGCGCTAACAAAGAAGATAATCGAAGCTGTCACAATATTGACCAATTCTGTCGGAATCTGAGCCACGTTCATACCTGGCGCACCAACACTTAAAACTGCAAAGAGGAAGGCCGCAAAAAGGATACCAACTGGGGAGTTTGCTGCTAAAAGACTAACTGCCATACCATTGAAACCAACGCTCAATGAACTGCCTTGTACAAAGACGTTCTGATAAGTACCTAGTCCTTCTACTACTCCTCCAAGTCCTGCAAGGGCTCCAGAAATAATCATAGACAAAATAATGGTCCGTTTAGAAGACATCCCTGCATACTCAGATGCATTTGGGTTAAGACCTACAGCACGGATTTCAAAGCCAAGCGTTGTTTTCTTCAGCATATACCAGATCAGCACAACTGCAATCAAAGCAAAGAAAATACCAATATTCATACGAGAGTTAGCTGTCAAACTTCTCAGCCATTCTGTTTGATAAATAGCATTGGCTCCAACACGCTTACTAGAGTCAACACTCTGCATCACAGATTTTGGAAAGCTGCGGATAAAGGCATTTCCAACGAAGAGGACGATATAGTTCATCATGATCGTAACGATGACTTCACTCGTTCCTAAATAGGCACGCAGAACTCCTGGAATAGCACCAATAATCCCACCAGCTACTGCAGCAATGACTACGGTTGCTAACAACATCAGAGGGCGAGGTAGGTCAGGGAAGGAAAGGGCAAACCAACCAGCCAGAATCNAACCAGCCAAGGCCTGACCTGGAAGTCCGACATTGAAAAATCCAGCCCGACTAGCAACGGCAAAACCCAGACCAATGAGAACTAGAGGTCCCATCGCCCGAGAAATTTCACCCAAACTTCTCAAAGAACCGAATGCTGTTTTAAAGAGGGATTCATATCCCCAGATGGCATCATAGCCAAAGATAGCCATGACAATCGCTCCCAATAAAATCCCCAAAAGAACTGAGATTAAGGGAACTGCAATCTGCTGTGTTTTCTTAGACATTTGAATCTCCCTTCTAAATCTTACCACCAGCCATGAGAATACCAAGTTCTTGCTTATTGGTTTTCTCTGGAGTCACGATTCCTTGAATCTTGCCATCATGGATAACGGCGATTCTGTCAGAAAGATTGAGTATTTCATCTAGCTCAAAGCTGACAACAAGTACTGCCTTACCTTGTGTACGCTCCTCAATCAAGCGTTTATGGATATATTCAATCGCTCCAACATCAAGACCGCGGGTTGGCTGACTGACAATCAACAAATCTGGATCACGATCCACTTCCCGAGCAATGATAGCCTTCTGCTGATTTCCTCCTGAGAGGGCTGAAGCAGGTACATACTCGCTAGCTGCCCGCACGTCAAACTCTTTCATCAGGTTGCACGCGTAAGAGTAAATATTATTGTAATTCAAGATGCCGTTTTTGCTAAGTGGTTCCTTGTAGTAAGTTTGCAAAGCAATATTTTCAGAAATGGACATCTGCAGCACCAAACCATCGCGATGGCGGTCTTCAGGGACGTGGCTGACCTTCATCTCTGTAATCTGACGTGGTTTCTTACCAATCACGGACTGGTTCTTGATCAAAATTTCACCCGAACTTACTTTTCTAAGTCCTGTGATAGCTTGAATCAACTCAGTCTGACCATTTCCATCANTTCCTGCNATCCCAACGATTTCACCAGCACGAACATCCAGTGAAAGTCCTTTAACAGCTGGAACGCCGCGATTCTCTTCAACGACAAGATTCTTGATGGAAAGAACCGTCTCTTGCGGATTAGAAGGTTTCTTCTCAGTCTTGAAGGAAACGGCGCGTCCTACCATCATTTCTGCCAAGTCTTGGTTGGTTGCACCAGCAATTTCAACAGTTTCGATCGATTTTCCTCGACGAATAACGGTCACTCGGTCAGAAACTGCACGAATTTCATCCAACTTATGGGTAATAAGAATGATAGACTTACCTTCCTTGACTAAGTTTTTCATGATTTTCATCAATTCATCAATCTCAGATGGTGTCAAAACAGCTGTTGGTTCGTCAAAGATGAGGATATCTGCACCACGGTAAAGGGTCTTCAAAATTTCAACACGTTGTTGGGCTCCAACAGAAATATCCTCAATCTTGGCAGATGGATCGACCGACAAACCATATTTCTTAGACAAACGCTTAATTTCTTGCGTAGCGCGTTTCAAGTCTAAGATACCATTTTTTGTAATCTCACTTCCAAGAATAATATTTTCAGCAACAGTGAAGGCTTCCACAAGCATAAAGTGCTGATGCACCATCCCGATACCAAGTGAGGCCGCCTTTGATGGAGAGTCCAGCTTAACTGGCTTTCCGTTTACTACAATCTCACCACTAGTCGGCTCAAGTAGGCCGGCCAACATATTCATCAAGGTTGACTTCCCGGCACCATTTTCTCCTAAAAGAGCGTGAATTTCACCTTTTCGGAGTTCCAAATTGATTTTATCATTGGCTACAAATTCACCAAAAACCTTGGTAATTTCTCGCATTTCAATGACATTTTCATGTGTCATGGCTCTTTCCTTTCCAGAATTTCATTTTATGTCGATATAACCTCCTCGGACTCCTATCCTAGTAGGCTTAATCGATGCAAAGGCGTCAGAATTTAAAAATGAGCGACCCTAGTAGGTCGGATCGCTCAACATTCAATTATTTATCAGGAACTGTGAGGCTGCCGTCAAGGATTTTTGCTTTCGCTTCTTCAACAGCTTTTTTAGCATCTTCAGAAAGGTTGGTTGTTGTCAAATCAACACCACCGTCTTTCAAACCAAAGGTTGTAGTTTTACCACCTGGGAATTTACCTTTAGCAGTTTGATTAGCGATGTCTTGGACAGTCTTACCAACTTGTTTCAAGCTTGATGCCAAGACAAAGTTAGATTNTTTACCATCTTTGGATTTGTATTTACCTTCTTCAGTTTGGTCACGGTCAACACCAAGTACCCAAACTTTTTCATTTTCATTTCTTGTTTCGTTGATTGACTTAGCTTCGTTAAATACTCCAGCACCAGTACCACCAGCTACTTGGTAAACAACATCCGCACCACCAGCATAGTGAGCAGCAGCAATTGTTTTACCTTTAGCTGCATCGCCGAATGAGCCAGCATAGTCCACTTTAATCTTGATAGATGGATCAACTGATTTCACACCAGCTTCGAAACCTTTTTCAAAACGTGTGATAACTGCACCTTCTATACCACCTATGAAACCAACTTGTTTTGTCTTAGTAGTTTTTGCAGCTGCAACACCAGCAAGGTAAGCTGCTTCATTATCTGCAAAGACTGCTGAAGCAACATTCTTTTGACCTTCAATCACATCGTCAATAATAACGTAGTTAATACTTGAATTATCTTTTGCAGCAGATTCAACGGCATCACGAAGGGCAAAACCGATACCAAATACTAGGTTGTAACCATCCGTAGCAGCTTGGTTTAGGTTGTTCGCGTATTGTGACTCGTCTGTTGATTGGAAGTAAGTATAGCCGTTATCTTTTGAAAGGCCATTTTCTTTCCCCCAAGCTTGCAAACCTTCCCATGCAGATTGGTTAAATGATTTATCATCAACACCACCTGTATCGGTTACGATAGCAGCTTTTAAATCAGTTTTAGCGTTAGAGCTATCTGATTTAGACGCACGATTCCCACATGCAGCAAGTCCGATTGCTGCGACAGACACTAGACCAAGACCTAGCCATTGTTTCTTGTTCATTTCTGAACCTCCTATATAAGATGTGCAACTTAGTTGCAAGTTTAATTTTGGTCAGTTGACCAGCAACAGACTCAAGTTAAGTCTGTAAAAGAGTATGGAAGTAACTCCTTGACCGTCATCACGACCGTCGATTTATCTTTAGCGACCAAAGTCACTGGTAAATCCTGATTAAAAAACTCTGCCATTACTTGGCGGCAGGCACCACACGGGGAGATCGGTTTTTCCGTTTCTCCGTAAACAATTAATTCCTCAAAGTCTAAAAAGCCTTCAGAAACAGCTTTAAAAATGGCTGTTCGCTC
This sequence comes from Streptococcus cristatus, assembly GCF_003943505.1. GTDB lineage: Bacteria > Bacillota > Bacilli > Lactobacillales > Streptococcaceae > Streptococcus > Streptococcus cristatus_E. The sequence goes on along the minus strand of NZ_RJPS01000003.1, from coordinate 150,819 downwards.
TGCACAATTGGTCAAGCCGAAACTAGCATTTTCGATATTGACACCTGTGAAAACTTGTCCATTTTTAGCTACTAAAACAGCTCCGACAGGGAAATGAGAGTATGGAACATAGGCATTCTTCGTGGTTTCTACAACTAAATCAATCAAATCAGTAGTCGCCATTAGCCACGTCTCCCTCTATAATCGCTACACCAGAGGATGCTCCAATGCGAGTCGCACCAGCTTTGATAAAGGCAAGTGCATCTTCGTAAGAACGGGCACCGCCAGAAGCCTTGACTCCCATATCTGGCCCAACTGTCTTACGCATCAAAGCTACATCTGCAACGGTTGCACCACCAGTTGAGAAACCAGTGGATGTCTTGACAAAATCCGCCCCAGCTTTCTGAGCAATCTGACAAGCTTTCACTTTCTCATCATCTGTCAAGAGGCAGGTCTCAATAATGACCTTGACCAAGGTTCCTTTGGCAGCCTCCACAACAGCTCGAATGTCTCTTTCAACTAAGTCAAAGTTTCGAGACTTTAAAGCACCGATATTGATGACCATGTCGACTTCATTTGCTCCGTTTTGGATTGCATCACTCGTTTCAAAAGCCTTGAGCTCCGGAGTATTCGCTCCCAGAGGAAAACCAATGACCGTACAGACTTTTACATCCGTAGCTTTTAGTGCTTGCGCAGCAAAATTCACCCAAGTCGGATTGACACAGACGCTCGCAAAGTCGTATTTCTTCGCTTCCTCAATTAAGGTTTCAATCTGCTCCTGACTTGCATCAGGTTTCAAAAGCGTATGGTCAATGTATTTGTTTAGTTTCATGTTGGATTCTCCTAGAATTAAGCGATCACTTCGACAATCTCGCTTACTGCAACGCTTTCACTACCTATTCTAACATTTTTTTGGAATTCTGTAACTAGTTCTTGAGAAATTTTTTCATTTGCGTAAATTTTTGCGACAATTTCCCCAATTTCGACTGTTTCGCCAATCTTCTTTTTGAATACAATTCCAGTTTCATAATCTAGTTTATCAGATTTGACGGCTCGACCTGCTCCTAATCTCATCGCAAACAAGCCAAATTCCATAGCTGGAAGCTCTGTGATATAACCAGATCGCTCTGCTTTCACTTCAGCCACATAAGCCGCCTGGGATGGTCGATACAAGTCCTCTAGATCACCACCTTGAGCCGCAATCATCTCTTCAAATTTTTTCAAAGCTGATCCATTTGTCAAATGTTCTCTAATTTCAGAAACTGATTTCTCAACATTAGCTAAACCAAGCATAATCCGAGCGAGCTCACAGATAAACTCCGTAATATCTTCGCGTCCTTGTCCTTGAAGGATTTCCAGTGCTTCCAAGATTTCCAAACGATTGCCAATGCTGGTGCCCAAAGGCTGACTCATGTCCGTAATAACTGCAACCGTCCTGCGTCCGACTGCCTTGCCCAAGTCTACCATGGTACGGGCTAGGACACGGGCATCCTCTAGATTTTTCATAAAGGCACCTTCACCGACGGTTACATCCAGCAAAATGCTGTCAGCACCAGCGGCGATTTTCTTGCTCATAACTGAACTGGAAATCAAAGGAATCGTATCAACTGTAGCGGTCACATCACGTAGAGCATAGAGAAGCTTGTCTGCCTTGACCAGCTGGTCTGACTGACCGATGACGGATACACCGATATCCTGAACCTGCTTGATGAAATCTTCCTGGCTGCGCTCTACTTGGTAGCCCTTGACAGACTCGAGCTTGTCTATGGTACCACCCGTATGCCCCAAGCCTCGACCGCTCATCTTGGCAACAGGCACGCCAAAGCTAGCTACTAGAGGAGCCAAGATTAAGGTAACCTTATCTCCCACTCCACCAGTAGAATGCTTGTCGACCTTAATCCCTGAAATAGCTGACAGGTCAAACTGCTGGCCTGTCCCCACCATGGCCATGGTCAAATCAGAAATTTCCCTAGTAGTCATTCCCTTAAAGTAAACAGCCATAGCAAAGGCTGACATCTGGTAATCTGGCACTGTTCCAGCCACATACCCCTCAATCAGCCATTCAATCTCTTGACTGGACAACTCTAGTCCATCTCGTTTCTTTTGAATAATATCAACTGCCCGCATCTTTATTTCACACTCCTTAGGATATAATAGCCTTTGTCCTTCTTGAGAGTCTCACAGTTGCCAAATACTTCTTCCATCTTAGCTTTAGCACTAGGAGCTCCTTGTTTCTTTTGGATAACAATCGTCAAATCCCCATCCGCTAACAAGTGATCATAGCTACCTGAAATAACTTCATGCACCACCTGCTTACCAGCTCGAATCGGCGGGTTGCTAATAATATGATGAAATTGTCCGGTCACCTGTTCGTAAACATTGGACTGGAAAATATCTGCAGATACTTGATTCGCATCCGCATTTTTTCTAGCCAAGTCTAGTGCTCGCTGATTGATATCCACGAGAGTGACTTCTAGCTCTTGCGCTTTAGCCAGAGTCAAGCCCAGCGTTCCATAACCGCAGCCGACATCCAGCAGTGTTTCTTTTTTGTTAAATTCCAAGGCAGACAACAAAACTCGACTGCCATAGTCGATCATTTTTTTACTAAAGACACCAGCATCCGTTAAAAAGGTCATCTGTTGTCCTAATAGTTCCACTTTCAATTCATGAATGTCATGTTTGGCATCCGGATTTTCTGCAAAATACATTTTAGTCATAAAACCATTTTATCATAAATTTTCTAGATTTGTAAATCGTTTTCATTTCTCCAAAAGTATGTTATACTAGAATCCATCATATAGGAGTATATTATGACCAACGAATTTCTTCATTTTGAAAAAATCAGCCGCCAAACTTGGCAGAATCTGCATCGAAAGAAAAATCCACCGCTCACTGAGTCCGAACTCAATTCTATCAAGAGTTTCAATGACAAAATCAGTCTACAGGATGTAACAGATGTTTATCTTCCTCTGACAAATCTCATTCAGATTTATAAACGTTCCAAAGAGGATCTCGCCTTTTCAAAAGGTATTTTTCTACAAAAGGAGAGTAAAAGGCAGCCCTTTATTATCGGAGTATCTGGCAGTGTTGCCGTTGGAAAATCAACGATTAGCCGCCTATTGCAAATCCTCCTATCACGGACTTTTACCAATGCAACCGTTGAATTGGTGACGACCGATGGTTTCCTCTATCCCAATCAAACCTTGATTGAATCAGGCATTTTAAATCGCAAGGGCTTCCCTGAAAGCTATAATATGGAACTCTTACTTGACTTTTTAGACCGCATCAAAAATGGTCAAAACTATGAAATTCCCGTCTACTCGCATGAAATTTATGATATTGTCCCAAATGAAAAGCAGGAAATTAGGGCAGCTGACTTTGTCATCGTAGAAGGCATCAACGTCTTCCAAAATCCGCAAAATGAACGCCTTTATATGACTGACTTCTTCGACTTCTCTATCTACGTAGATGCCGAAGTCGAAAATATCGAGTCTTGGTATCTAGATCGTTTTAAAAAATTATTGGCACTAGCCAAGCATGACACGGACAACTACTACCATCGCTTTACGACCCAGCCCGAAGAAGAAGTCATGGCACTTGCCCATAATATCTGGGAAACAATCAATCTGGTGAACCTGATAGATTATATCGAGCCAACTCGCAACAGGGTCGAAGTGATTTTGCATAAGGCTAAAAATCATGAAATTGATGAAATCTATCTAAAAAAATAATTTAGGCTTGTCAAATCACAACTTTTCATATATAATTAGATAGTTAGTATTTTCAATGGAGGTGAATAACTTGGCAAACATTAAGTCAGCTATCAAACGCGCTGAATTGAACGTTAAACAAAACGAAAAAAACTCAGCTCAAAAATCAGCTATGCGTACTGCAATCAAAGCATTTGAAGCAAACCCGTCTGAAGAACTTTTCCGTGCTGCTAGCTCAGCTATCGATAAAGCAGAAACAAAAGGTTTGATCCACAAAAACAAAGCAAGCCGCGATAAAGCACGTCTTTCAGCTAAACTTGCTAAATAATGCATCGCGCATACAAAGGAGCTCCACGGAGCTTTTTTTGTTGCTCATTATAAAAGGAGAAATTATATGAAGATTGCTATCATCGGCTACTCTGGCTCTGGAAAATCAACCTTGGCCCAGCAGTTAGGCCACTTCCACCATATTCCCGTCCTTCATCTGGACACGATTCGGTTTGAAGAAAACTGGCAGACTCGTAGTCAAGACCAAGTCAAGGATGATTTAGCGGATTACCTCAAGCGAGAACAATCTTGGGTCATCGATGGCAACTACTCTTTTGCCTACTTTGAGGAAAGAATGGCTCAGGCTGATCAGATTATCTTTATGAACTTTTCTCGCTGGAACTGCCTCTATCGCGCCTTCAAACGCTATCTAAAATATCGCAATCAAGTACGAGAGAGTATGGCATCTGGCTGTACCGAAAGACTGGATTGGGAATTTATCCGCTGGATCCTTTGGGATGGTCGGACAAGAGAGACTAAGAGTCGCTATGAAAAAGTTCGCCAAACCTATCCTGAGAAATTCATCGAATTGCAGAATCAAAAGAAATTATCAGACTATGTAAAAGAATCTGGGACAAAAGTCTAACCTTAAATATAAAAAGCGAACAAAACGGAGTTATCTGACACTCAGAAGTCTGTCTTGTTCACTTTTTTTGTCTAATCTATCGATTTTAAAAATTTATAATAAAGAATTCCTAAAATCAAAATATTTTTGTCCCAGCCTCGTTCAGTCTTATTTGTCAAGAAAAAATCAGAAGTATTCATCGATGAGGTAAAAAGGTGAAATTCCAACTTACAAAATTGTAAGAAAAATGAGAGAAATGTAAGCTAAAGAAATGGAAAAAAGAACCTCTTTCTTGTATCCTAGGAAAGGAAAAAGGAGGATCCTATGAAAAAAATAATTGACAATAGCAGTTTGAAACTGCTTGCTATGCTTGCCATGCTGATTGACCATATCGCCTGGGTATCTTTTCCACTGGCTACCAATATGAATATTCTCTCTCCTAACTGGCCGGCCAATAGTATGCACATAATAGGCCGCCTGGCTTTTCCAGTCTTTGCCTTTTGTATCGCGGAAGGATATCGGCACAGTCATGATGTGCGCAAGTATATGAGACGATTGGGGCTGCTGGCTCTTATCAGTATCATCCCTTTCTCTCTGATGGGCTGGGTTACTGGTCTTGGCTTTATCATGCAAAATACGGTTGTTACTCTCTTTTTGGGGCTCTGTGCTCTTTATTACAGTGATCAGCAAACAGCAACCTGGAGAAAAGTTCTAATTATTCTACTCTGTTTTACTCTGTCCATTATCGCTGACGGCGGACTGACGGGAGGAGTTTTTGGTATCTATGCCTTTGCAAAGATTAAAGACCCAATCTTCCGAAAAATTGGCGGTGTCTTGGTACTGAACAGTGTGCAAATCCTAATTTTGGCCTTCAATTTCTCCTATGATGGTCTGGCTGATCTGGCTGCCACCTGTCTTCTGTTTCTCCTCGTGACCTCTTTCTACAACGGTCAAAAAGGGGCCAATATTGGAAAAGTATTTTACTGGTTTTACCCCCTTCATTTGCTCGCCCTGTCTCTGTTTCGAATTGCCTTTCTCTTATTTCTAATGTAGTTAATGAATGTGTTAAAAGTTGCAGTAGAAATACCTGTTAAGTTAATTTTTCTTTTGATAAGTCTCAATAATAGAGTAAAAGAGTCTGAGACAATAGTCTCTTTGCTACAAAAAAGAGTTTGGGACAAAAATATTTCAATTTTTAAAAATCTTAATTATTAAGCCCTTCAAATCTATAATTAAATGCGAAAAGCGAACAAAGCAGAATTCTGATTACCAGAAAACTAGTTTTGTTCGCTTTCTATATTTGAGGTCGGATTTTTGTCCCAGCCTCCTTTTCTTATTCTTCTTTTACAAAAACTAATTCTTTAGCATCTGAAAGATCTGCTCGATAAGCAAAACCTGCAAAAGAGAGCTGTTTGATTTGCTCAAGTTTATCGACCTGCGCTTCCATCAAAGCAGTCAAAAACTGCCCACGCGCTTTTTTAGAAATAGTAGAATGACTTTTGAATTTGCCAGCCTTTTCTTCTAAAAATTTGAAGCGAAGCATCTTCTCTCTGACTGATTTTTCAAAAACTTCCTCAAATTCACTAGACAAGAGCGAAAGTAGCATATCTTCATCCGCTACTGCTTTTGTATAATCGTCCCGCCAAAATTTTTTCAGCGTTTGACCATTGGGCTTCAGCCCCACCAAAAAGTCCAGCCGATGAGGGGCAATCGGACTAAGGGCAGGAATGACCCCATATAGACTAGAAGTTAAAAGCAAATGCTCTTGAATGTAGGATTTCTCCCCTTGTGTCCAATCTTTTCGCTTGATATTGCGATACATGAGCCCGTCAAATAAGAGCAAGGCTGGATAAGTCTCCGCTTCATTTTTGCTCAGATTTTGAATCCGCTGGTATTCTATTTCAGCCATTTGCGGACTGATTTTGTATAATTTTTCCAGCTCTTTGGCTGAGAATTGCAACAACTCTTCTATGATGATTTTGTTTTTAGACGTCAACTGGGAGCGCCCCAGCGAGCTCTGTTCCTCATTCATTTCTTTGGCAGTCGGAATTAAAATTTTCATGTTTTCCCTTTCTCATATTGGATTCAGAGTCTATTTTCCTGTTTTCCTCACTCATGATTATAGCAAATTTTGGACTAATTGGATTTATTCTTGACTTAAATTTTCAAAAATGATAATATCTAGTTATCAAAACTAGATATTAGAAAGTTTAAGATTTGGAAACGAAAAATCTGTTCCCGAGATGGGATGAATTACCTGTTCTTGACCTGTATCTGGATCAGGTCCTGCTCTACGTCAACAAGGTCTGTAAGCCGACTTTTACCGCATCTGACAAAGGATTGACCGCATCCATGATCAATAATTATGTCAAGCATGGCTACCTTGAAAAACCTCTAAAGAAAAAATACAATCGCCAGCAAGTTGCCCGTTTGATTGCCATTACAAGCTTGAAAACTGTTTTTTCTATTCAAGATATTGCTGCGACTTTGGATATGCTCAACGCCCAGACCCAGTCTGAAAAGCTCTACAATGACTTTGTGGATTATATGAACGGACGGAAACTTGAAGTGACTCCCATTATTGCCAGTGCCTGTCAGACCTTAAAACTCTACCAGCAAACCCTTGCTTTTATCCAAGTACCCGAAAAGGAGGCCGATAACGATGAACTACGCGCTTAAACTCAGTAAACAACTCTCTTTTGGAGAGGAAATTGCCAATGCTGTCACTCATGCCGTCGGAGCTGTTTTGATGCTGATTCTTCTCCCCATCTCTGCTATTTACAGTTATGAAGAGCATGGCCTCGTTTCTGCTGTTGGCACTTCTATCTTTGTCATAAGCCTTTTCCTCATGTTTCTTTCTTCTACCATTTACCACTCCATGTCCTATGGCTCTGCCCACAAATATATCCTGCGGATTATTGACCACTCCATGATCTATATCGCTATCGCGGGCAGCTATACGCCTGTCGTCCTTTCACTCATGAATGACTGGCGCGGCTATCTGATTATCGCGATTCAGTGGGGCACGACCATCTTTGGCATTCTCTACAAAATCTTTGCCAAGAAGGTCAATGAGAAATTTAGCCTGGCTCTCTATCTAATTATGGGCTGGCTGGTGATCTTTATCATCCCGCAAATTATCGGACAAACTGGACCAGTGTTTTGGGGACTCATGCTAGCAGGCGGTCTTTGCTACACAGTCGGCGCTGGTTTTTATGCCAAAAAGAAGCCCTACTTCCACATGATTTGGCACCTCTTCATCCTAGCCGCTTCTGCTCTCCAATACCTAGCAATTGTCTATTTCATGTGAGAGTGGGACAGAAATCGGTAATTCATTAGAATTCGATTTCGTCGTCCCACCTCCACACAGTTGAGTAGGGCTGTAAAAGCTGATGAAATCAGCCTAGTAGAGCCCACTCAACCACTGCGTCTTGCTCGACAATCCAAAGACAATTGAGAGGCTAGGACTTTTGTCCCAGCCTCTTCTCTATGATATAATGCAGCTCTTCAACTAAGCTTACAACTGGTCTGCAAAAAGCTCCTCTCAAAAGCAGGAGCTTTGAAAATAATAAAAATTTAAGCTTATTTTGCTAAGATAAGGATAGAAAAGATGATCTCTGGCAAATGAATCTGCCAGTTATGGAAGGAAAACGAATGACTATTTTATCAAAAATCCGCCCATCGCAGCCTCTGAAAGAGCTGAAATGGTTCGATATTCTTGTGATTACTCTGCTCATGTTTGGTCAGTTCATCTACCGATCAACCGAGCTTTACCTAGCTAGTTTTTCAACAACAGCGACGACGGCAGCAACTGAAACGGTCAGCAATACAGCTAGCGAAGGCGCAGCATTCTCAAGCAATTTCAATCTTCAGCTCCTGATGCTGGTCTTGACCATTCTCTATCTTCTGCTGAGGCGCTTTGATTTTAAGCAGCTTCCCATCCGCCTGACTTGGTCGGTTCTGCTCTGGACACCTCTGATCTTCATAGTGGTGGGATTCTTTGGCGACATCGTGATGACACTGAGCAGCGAGTATAATTACTTTGATCCAACCCTCTGGGCTTATATAGATTTACTGGAAATCTTCCGAAAATTTGCTGAGCTGACACCAATGACCATCCTCTATGGACTACTCAATGGCTTCTATGAAGAATTCTTCTTTCTTGGCCTCATGACCTCAGTCAAGGATAAGTATAAGTGGTGGGCACTGGCCTACTCTACCATCATTCGGATTTCTTTCCATACTTATCAAGGAATGCTCTGGGCCTTGGTTATCGGAGTGGTCTATGGTCTCTTTTACTATTTCCTTTACAAGTACAAGGTCAAGAATCTCCTGCCTTTCTTCCTCATGCACGCCTTGGCGGATATGTTTGGCTCCAGCTTGATGTATGTACTGATTAATTGGCGTTCCTAAAAGGAAACATATCAGCTAACAAAAAATGGTAGAATAAATCGCAACTAAAAAGCTTAGAAGTAGGTAATCAAATCACCCTGCTGCTAAGCTTTTTTATTATTGTTATTTAGGAATTGAAACTTGCAATTTCGCTATCAAGTTTTTTCATATAATAGCGATAGATCAGATAAGAAACAAGTCCAGAAATAAAAATCAGCATAACTGAAAGGAGATAAAGTAACGTGATAGGCAGGGAGTATGAAATCACATAGAGAAGACCAATCACGATAATCACTCCAATAGTAAAGGCTAGTCCTAATAAGGTCTTACCCATACTATTATCTCGAGTCATCAGCTCGTTGACATTGGACCAGTTGGTCACCAAATGCTTATAATCCCGATGATAACCCCAAGCGCTCCAAGCTAGACTAGCCATAAACCAAACCAGCAGCATAACCAGAAACGTCACCAAATGAACATGAAAGATAAGACTGGTCACTAAAAGAAGAATCACTGGTAAAATGGACTGAATGGCAAAGAGATACCAAAATTTGAGACGAACATATTTTCTGAGCTCAAAAGGTAAGACCTTCAGATAATCAAAATTTTCCCGCTCCAAGGATAAACCAATAGAGGTCAGATTACTCCCACCCGAATTGAGGGTGGCGATAAACATAGATAGGAAGCTAAGCGGAAGTAAAAATCGCGGAATCAAGAACGGGCTAACATCTAGATCTGCTTTGACTGCCCCCATGGCCATACTAAAAATGATGATGTAAGGAATCAGTGCTGACATGAAGAGAGCCTGCAAGATAACCGAACCTTCACTCAGCAGCCGAATGTGATAGCGCCAGACGAACTTTTTGAAATTCTTGGCCTCGTCCATATTGATATCGTGCACTCGCTCACGTTTGCCACTTGCTGCACCTGTCATCAAGGCTGCTTCATAAAATTCTGGTATGACCTTGAACTTAACCACCAAGAAGAGCAGCCCCCCCACGGCAAGCCAAGCTAGAATCCCTAAAATTGCAGACAAGCTAAGAGGATTGATGATAAAGTCGTAAAAGGCTACAACTGGCGGGAAATAAGGTGTGGCTATTGTATTGCTGGCGATACTACGACTGTTCATTTGATTGATAAAGATATAGAGTCCTACCGAACCAAGGGAAACCAGCCCCAGAATCACATTGGATAGAATAGTCTTATACTTTCTAAAGAAAGCTGTCTTGGTGATAAAATGCACCAAAATCAAAATGATAAAGGTTATAACAGAGCTTAAAATGACAATCGAAATCAAGGCCATAGGCAAGCCGACTAAGGGATTTCCGCCTTGAAGAGCTAGCACGATGAAATAGCTATACATGGGCAGAATCGCAATCAAGAGAGTCAGGACAACAGAGATGCTCTTTCCGACAATGATTTCTGATTCACTAAAGGCATAGGGCCGATAGGACTGCAAATCCTTGCTTTCATAAAAGACATTATAGAAAACCAGAAAGCCCTGCGACATGGAAAATACTGCAAATACGGAGACCATATTGGCAAAGAGGCCCGGATTTCCTACCATGTGATTGAAGGCACTCATGATACCAAAGAAGAACAGGTAGACCAAGCCCAAAATCAAGTACATTCGAATAGCCTGCAGGGAGACATTGACTTTGACCTCTGGATTTTTTTCCTGCTTCTTGCGGTATTGCTGCAACTGCGATGCTTGAATCGCATAAAGAATATTGATATCAACTAATTTTTTAATCGCTTTAAGGCGCATCTGAACTCACCTCTTCTCTGCGGCCAGCCAGACCTAGATAGATGGTTTCGAGGGACTGGTCTGGATGCTGGGCTTTTAGGTCCTCAACCGTTCCGTAGAATATCAACTCTCCTTTTTTGAGAATGGCAATCTTATCACATAGCTGCTCAGCCACTTCTAATACGTGGGTTGAAAACAGAACTGTATTTCCCTTGTTAGCATGCTCACGCATCATCTGCTTAAGATCAAAAGCTGCCTGAGGATCCAATCCCGTCAAGGGCTCATCCAAAACCCAGATATCTGGATCGGACAAAAGGGCACCAATGACAAAGACCTTCTGCCGCATACCGTGTGAAAACGACTCAATCACTTCATAACGATGGCTAGCAAAGTCAAAGATAGCCAGCAACTCGCCCAAACGAGCTTCTACTTCTGCCGTGGTCATATCGTAGGAAGTCGCCACTAGCTCCCAAAATTCATTGGCTGTCAGGCGCAAGAAAAGATCAGGAGAATCAGCTACATAGCCGATTTTTTTCTTGATTTCTAGACGATTACTGGATAGCTCCTTGCCGTCCACAAAAATTTGTCCTTGTGTCGGATTAATGACGCTGACCAAGGATTTAATGGTCGTTGACTTACCCGCTCCATTGTGACCAATCAGACCGACAATCTCACCGCTTTCCAAGGTCAGATTCAAATGGTTAAGCGCCAGCTTGCCATCATAGTCTTTTGTAACATCTCTAAATTCAATCATGAGAATCTCCTTTGCTATGTTTTGAGGTTATTATACTATCTTAAAACTTATTTGTCTTAAAATGAGCGAAAAAGTTCGGATTTTGCTTTGAAATAATCTATAGCCATCTTTTAAACCTTGAAAGTTTGAGCATTTTCCAACAGATAGAGCAAGAAATTGGGAATGGTTTCCAGCATGTCCTGCTCATAAACACGCTCAGTCAGCTGATGCAAATCTTTCCCCCATGGGCCTAGATTGATGCCGGGGATATGATTGGCCGCAATTTCTGGGAAATCCAGATGATAGAGATTCTCAGGAACAGGCATACTGGCAATCAGGTCCTGGTATTCAGCGGCAGGCTTCTCCAAGGCACAGTAGCTAAGGTCACATATTCCCATAAAAAATTCGTCCACTTGGAGCTGACAACCAGCTTCCTTGTCCAGATAATCTCGATAGAGTTGAATGACCTTGTCAATCCTAATCGGACTGTCTGACAAGCGGCGACAATTCATGGATGGATAGTAAGGCGGCGCGATCGCTAAGACAACCAAAGCTTCCTTACGGTCGTAGAAATCTAAAACTTTCTGGATATTTTGAATGCTGATTTCCTGATAGGATGCGCCCTCTTGCAAGGCTTGCTGGGCTTCTTCATAAATTTTCTCCAAAGTGCCTTCAAAACCGATTTTTTCTTGGCATTCTTGCAGTAATTCCTGATAGGTCAGCACGCGCGGTTTCGGTACAATCTTGCTTTCTTCATAAACTTTCTGAAGCTGACAGTAGTTTTGATAAAAGTCCTCCACTGCTTCCTGACTGAGATTCTTTATGGTCGTTAGCAATTCACTTGGACTCTTTTCTAGATAAAGGACGCTGAAATAGCCAGCAGCACGCAGCACTGTTGATACATCGTAATTTTCCTTCAAATCGCGCAGATAAGACCAAGATGGCAGGGGCGAGCGTTCTCCGTAGGCCATGTCGGATAGAGCTGGATTAAGGTCAATTTTTTCACCAACCTTGGCCAGCAAGGACAGGGCATTGATCCCCTTGAGTGGCTCTTTCATGTGCGAAAGGATACCCTGAGTCACGACAACTGGCATCAACTTACCGACCGTTCCTATATGAAGCACCTTTTCCTCCGCTGACTGACTCTCAAAAGGCTCAGAATCCACAGCCAGAAGGTAATGAAGCTGGAAGCGCTCCTTCAATTCAGCAAGCAAGGCTGTTGCTGCCCGCATGCCTTGAGAATAGGACTCCTCATCTCCGACCGACAGATAGAGCAAATTGACCAGACCAGACTGTATCTGACTGTATCTTTCCACCACTCCTAGCTGCAAGGCCAGAGCCGCCTTCATGTCGCAAGAGCCCCGACCGAACTGCCATTTGTCCGACGCAATATCCGTTAAAAGATCTGAATCTGAAGAAATGGAGGGTAATTTTTCTTTGAGGGACTGATTATCAAAAGCCCAGTCTTTGAGACTCCCAAAGTCCTCAATGTCCACTGTATCATGATGATGAAAAATAATCACGGTGTCAGCCGTATCTCGCTTGACCAGAGCCCAGTTGACACTGCGGTTATAAAAATCATTCGGAATCTGATAGCAGCCAATCTGTTCTGGATGTTCCTGAAAATAAGGAATCTCTCCTATCCGCTCCTGAAGAAAGGCTTCAATCTTCCGCTCAGAACTAGTATGGGTAAAACTTTCAATCGCCATGCTTTGGTTAAAAATATCTTGAATATACTGTTTCATTCTTTCTACCTCTATATTTCTGGCACTTCTGACTTGCAGGCCATGGCCAGCTGAAAGACGATAAGGCAAAAGCAGCCAATCTTTACCTAGTCAGGAATGTTTGGCTGCTTTTATCTTGTAATGACTAACGATGAGAATATTTCTTAACGAGGCCAGACATGCCCAATGTGCTGACAAGAAGCACCAAGCCTAGATAGAACATTCCCATTTCTGATTTACTACCAGTTTTTGGCAAGGAGGATGCGGCTTGTTGAGCTTGTTGAACAGCTGCCTGCTCCACTTGAGACACTTCTGGTCGACTAGCTAATTGCTGCACCTGAGGCACCACTTTCTGACTGCTTAATTGCTGCACATGGTCAGTCACGCCTTTCTTACCTTCTTCACGTCCAACCCTCGAATCGACTGACGGAGCTTCTTGTTGTGGCTCCTGTCTATCAAAGATATATTCTGGAACTTCTCTGATTTCTGGTGCAACTAGCTTTTCACCAAGAATTTCAGGTAAGTTAGCATATTCCGTATCAAGGGCACTTGCTACATAATCAGCTTTTTGTGACCGACTAGCTTCCACGGTCGGTACTAGCGCACTAATAGAATCCGTCTTGAAAGTCACCGCATACTGACGCTTAATCGTCAAGTCGCTAGGATCATAAGTATTGAAGACCAGAGCCAGCTTGTGGCCTTTTTTCACCGTGTAAAGATTCGGCTGCAAATACATGGTATAATCATGGAATTGGCCGACTTTTGGCTTAGTGCTCTTTTCTGAGCTAGACGGTGTATAGCCTGATTCTGGATTGGCTAAGTTTAGCCAGCCCTTAGCAATGACCTTGTATCTTGTTTTGGTTGTCGCAAAGTTTTTAACATCCAGATTGCTGAGATTGCTACCCATCCAGAAGTCACCGGCCTTGCTGTCATCACTAGCAGCACCATTTCCAACAACATCAAACTCTTTGTCTGATACATCTACCAAGAGTGCATTGACCTGCAAGTTTTTGCCACTTCCCTTGGCTAAAGCGGCCTTGAAGTGAACTGGAATATGGCCTTTGATAGTCGTATCTTCTTTGACTTCTGTCATAAAGGTCATGTTAGCCTTAGAAGAAGCTTGACTGACTGACTCATCTCGCTTGCTAGTGTCAATCCCAGCAGCCGCATAGTCACTGGAAATGGTTTCTTCTAGACGTTTGGACTTAGCTGTCAAAATCAAACGATTATTACTTTTCCAATTGTCATAGCTCGTCCATTTATTTGGATCGTAGTTATTTTGTGCCAAAACAGCAGGAAGCTTGCTAACATCGTTCTTGACATCGTAAAGATAATGAGAGAACCAAGTATTGAGCAAGTCGTAGAAATCTTGATTGTTGGCCTTGATACCATACCCTCGAGAGATAGCTGCTGGATGGACATGGTCTCCTTGGTGGAGGTAGAGTTTTACGTTTTGTCCCGCTTTTTTCAAGACATCATACATGAGCTCAAATTGTTTGGTTTTGACATTGTCATCATTTAAGCCATGTACCAGCAGGGCGCTAGTCTTTATCTTTCCTGAATTTAGGGTATAATCGCGTTCCCGCCAAACTTGGCTATAATTGCGACCGTGAGCTTTTTGGTCCTTGTTTAGCTGATTGATGTAGTCAGCATACTTGTTCCAGATTGAAGCCCAATCGTCTTGATCAAGCATCCGAGTAGAAACGTAGAGTGACAGCCAAGACAGATCACTGTATGGCGGATTGCTGTAGGCTGTTCCTTGACTATTAAAATAATCATACCAGCTAGCAATTCCTGCGGCTGGAACGATGGTTCTCAGGCCTTCTACACCTGTTGTTGCCACACCGAAAGTTGTCGTACCGGCCCAAGATAGGCCAGTCATACCGACTTTGCCATTGGCCCAGTCAGCCTTGATTTCAATATTGCTAGTTCTGTCTGTGTAGGCCGTCCGTTTACCATTGACCCATTCGACAATATTTTTAAAGGCTTCTACTTCCAAATTAGATCCAGTTGTATTGAAGCCTTCTGAACCCTTAGTACCCAGACCAGCACTGGAAACAAAGGCATAGCCGCGCACTAGGAAGTAATCATACCAGTTCAAATTCTCGTAATCATAAATCCCTTCATAAGGGCTATAATAGTACCAATCTGACGCTTTGGCCTTCTTCGCCGCATCAATACTGCTCATGCTGGAAACCGGTTGGCGCTTAGCAGGCTTATTGTGCAAACTCTTCATATCATAAGAACCGTTTGTCGGCAGATTGAGACTTTCCAAGGTCACATAGTTTTCATCCAAAGTCCCTGCGACATAAGGACGGGCTTCTAAAATTGTAGAAGCCTTAAAATCACCTTGGGCTACTGCTTTAGGAAGTTGTACGATAGCCTTGACGAGGTCACGCTTTCCGTCTCCATCCGTATCATGATCCGTCTCAACATAGACAGGAAAACGGACGATATTGCTTTTCTCATACGAATAGTCTTTATCTTCCTTAGCTCCACTGCTGTATGGGAAAATTGGCTGCGCCCGACCATTCAAAAAGAGCGGTGCTTTCTTTTCGGCACGATAGGCATCATGCAGGCGCTTGGCAACAGCATACATAGTCTGCAGATTGCTTCCCTGTACACGGGCTGTCAAATCAGCCTCTTTGTCAATCATTCCCATGCTCTTGGCTAGATTCACCCTATCTTGGGCACTGGTACCTAGCTGAGATTCATTGACAGCTGCCCATTTCAGTAGCTCATCGACTGCTTCCTGCAGGGTCAGTTCCTTATCAGCTAAAGCTAGATTTGAAAGACTTCCCGTATAAGCAGACAGGTCTTGTCCTTTGGCACTAGCAGGCACAACAGAAGGCACTAAGCTAGCATCTTGAGCCCAAGCTAAAGGTGGAGACTCCAGTGACGAAGCAGGTATTTCATGGATCGCGTCTGGTTTTTCAGCAGTGACCGATTCCTCTTCTTGCTTTTCTGGTCTTGCAGTAGCCGACGATTCCTTGCTTTCAACCTCTAAAACTGCTGGCTGCTGGACTAAAGATATAGGCTCAGATGGCTTTGCGACAGCTTCTGTATGAAGAATCTCCTTGCTTTCGACATTCGCCTGACTCGCCTCATCGGCTTGAACAACCCAGCCTAGGGCCAAAGGTACAAATAGCGAGACTGATAAGAGTAACCTCACTAGTCCTCTCTTTTTCATAAAGAACCCCTTTCTTTTTATAAAGTTTATTACTTGTCCATTATACTATGTAAACGTTTTAAATTCAATGCTAGTTTTAGCTCATCATCAAAAAATATAAAATTAACTTGTATAAACGTTTGTATCATCATTCTTCTTTTGGTAAAATAGACCCATCCCAAGAATGTGAGGTATCTCGTATGGAAAATCAAACATTAATGCAATATTTTGAATGGTACTTACCAAATGATGGACAACATTGGAATCGCTTGGCGGAGGATGCTCCTCATCTAGCATCAAAAGGCATCCGCAAGATTTGGATGCCACCAGCTTTCAAAGCAACAGGCTCAAATGATGTCGGCTATGGAGTTTATGATCTCTTCGACCTAGGCGAGTTTGACCAAAAAGGAACTGTCCGCACCAAATATGGTTTTAAGGAAGACTACCTAAATGCTATCCAAACTCTCAAAGCCAATGGCATTGAACCCATGGCTGATGTAGTTCTTAATCACAAGGCAGCTGCAGACTACAAGGAGCGTTTTACTGTCGTCGAAGTAGACCCCAACGACCGAACAAGGGTTTTGTCAGAACCTTTCGAAATCAAAGGCTGGACTAAATTTGTCTTCCCAGGCCGCAATAAAACCTACAATGACTTTGAATGGCATTGGTACCACTTTACCGGTACGGACTATGATGCCAAAAACAACAAGTCAGGTATTTTCCTTATCCAAGGAGACAATAAAGGCTGGGCAGATGATGAGCTTGTGGATAATGAAAACGGCAACTATGACTATCTCATGTATGCTGATATTGACTTCAAGCATCCAGAGGTCATTCAAAACCTCTACGACTGGGTTTACTGGTTTATCGAAACAACAGGCGTTCAAGGATTTCGTTTAGATGCTGTCAAGCANATTGACTCCTTCTTTATGAGAAATTTTATCCGCGATATAACTGAAAAATACGGTGAAGATTTCTATGTCTTTGGGGAATTTTGGAATAGCGATGAGACGGCTAATAACGACTATCTAAAAAATATTGAATACCGTTTTGATCTTGTTGACGTCAAGCTCCACCATAATTTCTTTGACGCTAGCATAGCTGGGGCAGACTTTGACCTACGGACGATTTTTGATCAGACGCTTGCCAAGAATCATCCTGAATCAGCCGTGACCTTCGTGGACAATCACGACACTCAGCGAGGTCAAGCTCTGGAGTCCACCGTCGAAGAATGGTTCAAGCCAGCAGCCTATGCTCTCATCCTGCTACGAGAAGAAGGGCTGCCTTGCGTCTTTTATGGCGACTACTATGGTATTAGTGGAGAATTTGCCCAGGACAGCTTCCAAGACGTACTGGACAAGCTTTTGGATATTCGCCTCAACCTAGCTTACGGTGAGCAGACTGACTACTTTGACGATGCCAACTGTATCGGCTGGACTCGTCAAGGCAAGGACGGTGGGCAGCCAATCGCTGTCCTTGTCAGCAATGACCAAGCCAGCAGCAAACGTATGCTGGTCGGTTCAGAATGGGCAGGTAGAGAATTCAGCGATTATCTGGGCAATAGTTCTCAAATCGTGACCATTGACGAAGAAGGCTGGGGAGAATTTCCAGTGGAGGAGAAGTCAGTCAGTGTCTGGTCTGTCAAATAATCTGTATATTCAAAAACGAGAGGGAATCTTTCCTTCTCGTTTTTCTAGTATTCAAGCTCATATAAAACTTGCTATTTTAAAAATTGCTTTATTTTTTCTGCCAACTCATCACTGGCGTAATCATGCACATAGTGAGGGCAGTCCAATAGAATCAGCTCTGTCTGTGGATGCTGCGCTGCAAAATCCTTCTGGAAACCCTGCCACTCTTCCTGACTGTAGCCAGTCCCTTGGCCATTTGAAGAAAAGAGCAAGATCGGTAGTTCAGGAAGCTTTTCTCTAGAAACTGCCTCAGCATTTTGCTTGACCTGAGTGACCTCTTCATATACAGCATTTGCCAATGGACGACGATAGAATAGAGCCTTGTATACTTGCTTTTCTTCTGCTGTCAAATCCCCCACCGCAAGAGCGGAAACTTGCTTGTCAACATCATAAAATACCCGACTTAAGCCTAAATTAGCAGCCATTTGTAAACCTTTATAAGCCCCTGGATAGAGGTTCAAATCGTTGTAAGAACTTGGCAAGGCCATATCCAGTCCGATAATGCCTTGGACTTCTTCTGGATATTTTGCAACCCAATGAAGCGCTTCTAGCCCAGCCATAGAGTGTGCTACCAAAGTATATGGACCTGTGATTTCAGCCTTTTTCAAAGCCTGCCTCGTCTGGGCAAGTACCGTGTCAATATCTCTGCTATCCCCTTGGCTGTCATCACTGAAGCCATAGCCTAAGCGTTCAACAATAACAACCCGATAGTCTTTTTCCAATTTAGAATAGAGGGTCTTAAAGTCAAGAATAGGCGACGTTGTGCCACCACCCGCCAAAAAGACCAGCGTCGACTCTCCCTGACCAGTTACATAGACATTCATATTCTTGCCGTCTACTTGAACCAGGCGACCTATCGGTTTATCAAGCAATTTCTGCTCTTTAGTCAGGCAGATTCGATGATAAGTAAAGATTAAGACCAGAGCACTTATGATTGTAAAAAGCAAACATAGAAAGAATTTTTTCAAATACCTGAACATCATAACTTTCCAAATATTTTTAAGCATCTACGAAAATTTAATCAATTAAACAAGAACAGCCATTCTGCTTCCCACAGGATACACAGATTTCTGCCTTTTATTCAAAGCTAAATGTCCTACTCTTACTCCACCAAGGCACTTCTCAGATAAGCATCCACCATACGCTCTGTCGCGACAACTGAATCGATATGCGTGCGCTCATAAGAGTGGCTGGATTCGATGCCAGCGCCTAGCAGGGCATGCTTGACTTCTGCTCCTGCGCTCATGGCTGCAGAGGCGTCTGATCCGTAAAATGGATAAATGTCCAGTTTATAAGGAATATCCTGCTCCTTAGCCAAATTTACCAAATGCTGGCGGAAAGCATAGTGATAAGGTCCTGAAGCATCCTTGACACAAATGGAAACCGTGTACTCATCTGTCTGCTGGTCGTCACCCATCGCCCCCATATCAACCGCCAAATACTCTACTGCTTGCTCAGGCAGGCTAGAATTAGCTCCATGACCAACCTCTTCAAAGACGCTAAAAGCAAAATGAGTCGTCACTGGCAGCTGAATATTTTCCTCTTTATAGATGCGCAAGAGATTGAGCAAAATAGCTGCGCTGACCTTATCGTCGAGAAAGCGGGACTTGATGAAGCCTGTCTCGGTAACTGTGGTTCGCGGATCGAAAGAAATAAAATCCCCAACTTCAATTCCTAAATCTCGCGTTTCTTTCTCACTCGTCACCTTTTCATCCAAACGCACTTCCATATTGTCCTGAGTACGTTCAACCGTCCCAGCATCCTTATAGACATGGCAGGAAGTCTGGTGAATTAGGATAGTACCGCTGATAGTCTTGCCACTGCTGGCCACATGGACTAGACAGTTTTCTCCTTCAATCATGTTCCAAGGGAAACCGCCAATCCGATCCAGCTTGAGACGACCGTCTGGCTTGACCGCACGCACAATAGCCCCCAGTGTATCCACATGGGCCGTCACTACCCGATGCTGGGCATCATTTGCTCCCTTAACCACAACATGGATGCCGCCTTTATTGGTCCGGACAGGCTCATAGCCCAATCCTTCTAGTGTCTTCGCCAGATAGTCCGCCACCTCAGCCGTAAATCCTGTTGGAGAAGGGATAGCCGTTAATTCTTGTAAATATTGAACAGTTTGATTCATCATAACTCCTTTAAACCATTTATACTGTCAATTATAGCATAAATCCGCTGTCAAATATCGTCCTGACTAGCTCTTTTCTCCTGATTTTAGATTGATTTAGCAAGGTCTTCGATGAAATTAAAAAATCTATACAAAAATACTCTTCTCCAAGCATGTATCAATCTCAGAGAAGAGTATTGCTTTATTTTAGTCTAAAATAGGGAGAAGACTGCTACTGCAAGGACAGCACCAATGATTGGACCGACAACTGGAATCCAAGCATAAGCCCAATCACCATTTCCTTTTTTGGGAATCGGAAGGAGGCTATGCATGATGCGAGGCCCTAAGTCACGAGCAGGATTGAGGGCATAACCAGTCGTTCCACCAAGTGAGAGACCAATCCCGACAATCAGGGTTCCAACTGCAAATGTGCCAAGGCCTGCTTGCAACTCATAAAGTCCTAGAGCGAAGATAGTCAGTACAAGGACAAAAGTTCCAAGGATTTCGCTAATCAGATTTGAGAAGGTATCTTTGATAGCTGGGCCAGTGCTGAATGTGCCAAGGATGTTAGCTGGATTTTCTTCAGCCAGATAGTGAGGCTTGAACTGTAGGAAGACGAGGAACTGTCCGACCATAGCACCTGCAAACTGAGCAAGGATATACGGAAAAACAGATGCCCAAGGTAAATCACCTTTGAGAGCTACTCCGATGGTTAGGGCTGGGTTCAGATGGGCTGGGCCAAGGTTGCCAGATACAAAAGCAGCGATGGCAACGGCAATCCCCCATCCCATGGTAATCACAATCCAGCCAGAATTGTAGCTCTTAGTTTTGGGAAGAACCACGCCTGCAACGACGCCATTCCCCAAAAGGAGCAAGAGCAGGGTTCCTAAAAATTCACCAAATATTTCTTTCATCATCTATATTACTCCATTCAAAAGAAGGGGAGGCTAGACAGGAGAACTGGTCCGCCACCTCTTCTTCTATTTTCTATTTTTTCAATTCTGCTAAATCATTATTTGCAAGGGCAGCTTCTAGGTCATTTCGATAAGCTACTTTTTCTTCTTCTGTCCAATCGTAGAATCGACCCATTTCATCCAGAACGGGCTCTACAATCGCATCTAAACTATCCCGCATAAAGAGCATGTGATTAGTCCGGCGAAGGAGGAAGTCTACAGGGCTGAGTGCCAATTCATTGCGCATCGCATAGTGGAGTGACAAGGTATCCGCCAGGCTGAGACCTGGTGCTTGTTCGATGCTGTGTGCGAGGGCAAAGACTTTAGGAGCATTTGAACCGTAAAGATTTGCAAGATAGAAGGCTTCTTTGCTGTCTAAGCCACGTGAGACACCAAGTTGAGCAAAGGCTTCGATTTCGGAATCCACATTAGCTGGATTCAATTCTCCACCTGAAACAGGGTAAGTCTTAGAGTTGATGAGTTTGAATCTGCGATCAAATTCTGCTTTGAGGATGTCAACCACGCGCTCCATAGCACCTTCTGCCATCTTACGGTAGTCTGTAATCTTACCGCCAGCAAGAGTCAAGAGGCCATTGTTATCACGGTCCAAGCTCGAACCACGAGATACGGCAGATGGGTCCAAATGTTTCTCAGATGTGCTGCTTTCGAGTTGCGTAACAGCCGCTTCAACATCCTCACGGGATTTTTCTTTAGCCAGATAGCTCTCAACAGTTGCAATCAGGGCATTGAAGCTTTCGTCACTAATGGTTCCGTTGTTTCCGCCATTGTAGTCAGAAGCGCTGTTTCCTGCAATCAGTGGACGAAGACCAGCCCAGCTGCTTTCGATGTCGTCAATCGTGATGTTGGCTTCTGGGAAGCGATTATTGACAATACCCAAGAGGTAATCCACATCTTCTTGTGTTACTTTTGGATGCTCAAGGTCGCCAGTGTAGTCAGTATCTGTCGTACCAAAGTAGGTCTTGTTTTCACGTGGAAGGACAAAGACCATCCGGCCGTCTCCCAAGCCTGTATCAAAGTAGACTGGCTGCGAAACCTTGATCTTGCTAGAGTCAACTACCAAGTGAACACCTTTAGTTGGACGCATTTGAGAGTATTGCTCCCCGTCATTTGACAGATTGCGTACCTTGTCGCTCCAAGGTCCAGTTGTATTGATAACTAGGCGAGCCTTGATTTCAAAGACTTCATCTGTCAAGAGGTCACGCGCAACAACACCTGTAATCTTTCCAGATTCATCAAAGAGGAAGCCTTCTGCCTTGACATAGTTGGCAATCAGGGCACCGTCTTGGTTGGCCCGTTTGATATTTTCAATCACGAGACGCGCGTCGTTGTTGCGGAAGTCAAGATAGACACCGCCGCCGACCAGGCCTTCCTTCTTAAGTTCAGGTTCCCGTTCTAGGACTTCTTCCTTGCTGAGGACTTTATTGGCAGCAGGAGTGTTGTTAACACCAGCCAAGAGGTCGTAGAGGTCCATAGCTACTTTGAGACGGAAGAGGCTAAAGGTCGCTCCATCCTCATCGTAAACTGGCAAGAGCATTGGATCTGGTTTTGGAATGTGAGGAGCAATTTGCTGTACCACAGCACGCTCAGAAACTGTATCTGACACCACTTCTACGTCGAATTGTTTGAGGTAACGAAGGCCACCATGGACCAGTTTCGTAGAACGGCTAGAAGTTCCTTCTGCGAAGTCCTGCATTTCAATCAATCCAGTGTCAAGACCACTAGCTGCTGCCTGCAAGGCTACACCAGCTCCTGTAATCCCTCCACCGATAATCAAAAGGTCCAAGGTGCGTTCCTGCATTTTTTTAATCGATAATTCACGTGTTTTCTTTGAAAATTCCATAATTATACACTTTCTAACTTAGTCGTTTCATTTTTCTACTGACTTGATTATCAAAATATGAATCAGTATCAGTCGTCGATTTCTGCAAAGACTTGAGTTGCCTTAACGGCTTTTTTCCATCCTTTGTAGAGTTGTTCCTTGCGGGATTCATTCATAGACGGTTCAAAGAGTTCTCCAGTTTCATTGAGAGTACGGAGTTCGTCTAAGTCTTTCCAATAGCCTACTGACAGTCCTGCCAAGAAGGCTGCACCGAGAGCCGTTGTTTCTAAGTTCTTGGCACGGGCAATGTCAATTCCCAAGATGTCAGCCTGAAACTGCATGAGGAAGTTGTTCATAGCAGCACCGCCGTCAACTTTAAGCACTTGAATGGCAGTATTAGCATCCACCTGCATAGTATCGATGATGTCACGTACTTGGTAAGCGATAGATTGCAGAGTAGCCTTGATGAAGTCTTCCTTGCTGGTTCCGCGGGTCAAGCCAAAGACAGATCCACGTGCATTTTGATCCCAGTACGGAGCGCCCAGACCTGTAAAGGCAGGTACGACATAGACTTCGTCATTGTTGTGAGAATTGAGAGCATATTTTTCAGATTCTGGTGAATTTTCAACCATGCGAAGACCGTCGCGCAGCCATTGAATGGCACTTCCAGCAATAAAGATAGAACCTTCTAAGGCATAATAAACCTTGCCATTAATTCCGTAGCCAATGGTTGTCAAGAGGTTGTTTTCAGACAGCTGCATCTCTTCACCAGTATTCATGATGATGAAAGAACCAGTTCCATAAGTATTCTTGACCATGCCAGGCTCAAAAGCTAACTGTCCAAAGAGAGCTGCCTGCTGGTCACCAGCCATGCCAGAGATTGGAACTTCTCCACCGTAGAAATGGAATGGAGCAGTCTTGCCATAGATTTCTGAGTTAGAACGAACTTCTGGAAGCATAGCCTTTGGAATATTGAGGATTTCCAAAATCTCGTCGTCCCATTTGAGTTCTTTAATATTATAGAGCATGGTACGGGCTGCATTTGAATAATCAGTCACGTGAGAAGCCCCGTCAGTCAATTTCCAAACCAGCCAGGTATCAATAGTACCAAAGAGCAATTCGCCCTTTTCAGCTCTTTCTTGCGCTTCCTCTACATGGTCCAAAATCCAGCGAACCTTGGTAGCAGAGAAGTAAGCGTCAATAATCAAACCAGTCTTTTCATGGAATTTTTCCACATAGCCTTGGCTTTTTAGTTGCTCAGCCAAAGGTGCTGTCTGGCGTGATTGCCAAACGATAGCATTGTAGATAGGAAGTCCTGTATTCTTATCCCAGACGACAGTTGTTTCACGTTGGTTGGTAATCCCGATGGCTTCGATTTGATTAGGTTTGACTCCACTTTCGATGAAGGCACCTGCGATAACGGACTGAACAGAGTTCCAAATTTCATTAGCATTGTGCTCAACCCATCCAGCTTGAGGGAAAATCTGAGTAAATTCTTTTTGACTGGAGCTAACTTTTTCTCCTTTTTTGTTAAAGATGATGGCGCGGGAACTAGTTGTTCCTTGGTCGATGGCCATGATGTATTTTTCTTGTGACATGTACTGTCCTCCTGGTAAAAATCTTGAGGAGATTTCCTCTTTACAGTAACTAGTATACAAAATAAAGCGCTTTCTTGTTCATCAATTTTTTTAAAATTTTTAAAAAAATTGATGAGATTGTGTGAAAATCACAAAGAAACCTAGATTTCTCTAGGTTTCTTAATGAAATATCATGTGACGGATTTGAGCCAAATCTTCCAAATCCAAGTCATTTTTTAAATAATAAACGGGAATCTGCTGGGTCTGATGAATAGGATTATTGGTGATGATGAGGTCATAGTTTTTGGCTGGGTCGTAGGCTTCAATGCTAATAAAACTATTGTACTCTAAATAGCGTCTTAAAATGGCTGTCATCCTAGAAACAACGATAAAGCTATCCGTCAAGTCCATGCCTATCTTGATGACTTGGCCGTCATTTTCAGCAATGTACTCCATCAGCTGGAGCCATTCCCACAAAACTTTTTTATCCAGAGATGTTCCCTGCTGAAAAATAGGCAGTTTGCTAAAAATAGTGTCTGCCACTTGTCGATAATCGTCTTCGCTCCATAAGTAAGGATGGCGCAATTCCAGATCATACTTGTATTTGTCTTGCAAGAGATAGCCTCGGAAAAGAAAGACGCTGGCACAGAGCTGACTGAGTTCGTAGGTCACCTGGTCTTCAATATAGTCACCTAGCAAGTCCTGAGCTTTCATCTCTTGAATGAGTTGCGTAATCAGACTGGCTATTTCACCGCCAAAGCCTAGTATATACTCCATGGTGTGCAGGGGTAAAATCCGATGGGAAAGCAGAAATGAAAAGAAAATCATCATTTCCCCATCTTCTTGGCTCAGGGTGATATGCTGACCGGCAAAGAAATCATTTGTTCGCCGATGCAAGCGCTGGTAGAAGATGTTTTCAAAATAGCCCCGCATCTTCTGCTCAATGTTTTGGAATTGACAGGCATTGACTCGTAGGCGCTGTTGGGTGATATGTGCCCAAAGGGACAAGTCCAATCGCTGACCTTGAGAGAGTTGGGCTCCGCAGAGTTCTTCTAAGACGGCAACTTCCTGCCTTCTCTCTGATTTTTGAAGTTCTTTTTCCCAATCTTGGCTGGACCAGACCTTGCGAAGGAGGCAAAAATAAAAATAGCGGATCTGGTGCTCAGGACCTTTCAAGCGACCATTTTGGATAGATAGCTCAAACTCTGATAAAATCTGATTTATAGCAGCTATATGGCGGCCGAGTGTTGCTTCACTGATCATCAGCTCTTGAGCCAACTGATGGGCTAAAAACTGCTGATGGTAGAGCAGGTAGTCTAAAATCTGGTATTTGACTGCATTGTCCAAAAAAAGTCTGCGAATGTCCCGTCCCTTGGTATCAGATCCGATAGACAGGCTGAGCGTTTCGTCCTGAAGCTGGATGGATAAGGCTGTCTGATGTTCCATAGCCTTGTCGTTAATCAGGCTAATGTACTTGGTCAAAGTTGCTTTCGAGAAGCCTGTTTCTGACATGACGGCCTTCAAACTGGATGTAGAATGCTGCTGTAAATAAGATAGGACAATAAACTGCCCCGCTTCACTCTTTTCCATTAAGTCTGCTAAATACATTCGAAAACCCTTTCAGTTTGCTAATCTTAGCTTAACACAAAAAGAAAAAAAGACGAAGCAATCTGCTTCATCTGCTGCATCCATCTATGACTAAACAAAAAGGAAACCCGACCAGCGGGATGATTTCCCCAGCCGTCTCAGGCTTCCTTTATATCATCAGGCTTGGTTCACCCTTTTAAGCATGATATTTACATATTCTTTGCAAAATCAAAACGGAACCCAACCTTTTGACCTAATTGAGTCAGTTCAGTCAAAGTCTCTCTGCGGCAGACAAAGATGACATAGCTGTCGCTATCAATGTCCATTGCTCCGACGCAGTAGCCTGCTTCCTCCCATTTTTCATCCAAAACCTTGCACCATGATGGAATGTCTCTATCTTCATCTAGCCAGTCATCTTTCAGTGGGAGATTCTTTTGATCTGCCAATTCTTTCATGAAATAGGTGAAGTCTTCTAATATTGAATTCCAATCCAGTTCAATGGCGTCACCACTCTCAATTAACTCATCCACAATTCCTAGCCAAACAATGGTATCTTCCGCTTCGTCATCTTCTATCCCACGATCGTCATACCTTTCAAGATTTTCATCAAAGTAGTCCCACAGTGAGGTAAGACAAGCTTCTATAGCAGAACGGACAGAGCTATCCTCTGTAAGCAGTTCAACCATGCTCATAAAAATTTCTTTGTTCAGTTCATTTGTCATAACTGACTCCTTTCTTGTCCATAAGGACATATTTTTAACGTTATTGAAAAGAATTTTATCTATAATCCCGACTAATCCTTAGTCACGGGACTGATCATTTATGCAATTATCGCTTATTGGTTTAAGAATGTTTCATCATCCATAGTGTTCAGAACCTTCAATATCTTGGTATTGGAGTTCTAAATCCGAAATCAATTTTTCGCCATATTCCAATAATTGAGCTTTAGTGAGAGCATTTACATTCTTGTCAGAAAAAACAAGCTTTGCCTTCAAGTCAACTTGATAAGTTCCAACAAGAGTAGCTTGGATATAGGCTGCATAGTCATTGCTAGCAGATGCCCAGCCCATTAGTTGAAAGTCCATTTCAAAGCGAATAAACAATTCCCTATCATTCTGCTGCAAGTCCAAGATAGTAAGACCGTCGCTATCATGAATTTCGGATGAATCAACCATATCTAGCTTTTCTCTATTAAGATAATCCAAATTCTCAAATAGTGCTTTGAAGACGGACAATTCCTCTAATTGATGACCAATAAATTCCCATAAAATAATGTCTAAATCTTTTATTCGTAAGTACTGCTCTTTAATCATTATGCCTCTTAGTCTTTGCTAATAAGATGATGACACCTAGTAAAATAAGAATTCCAATTACAAAAACAGCTATTTCTAATTCTTTTAATCCTTCAATATAGGGTATGATGTAGATACTTGATTCCACAAGTAGAAAACCGATAAGAACAAGGGTAATCGAAAAAAAGGTCTGTTTTTTATCCATTTTTATGTCCTTCCCTTAACTAGTATTTACATAAAACTTAACTAGCTCGAAATTCTATTTCCCCTCTACCCACTTATCATTGTCCATGATAAAGGGCTTGGCCAATCCTTCTCCTGTGTAGTCTTTATATTTTGTCTGCAAGTATTTGTAGACATCTTCTTTGGTCGCAAACTTGATGGCCTGGTATGGCTCTTCAAAGGTCAGCTTCTCGACAAACAGATAGCCATCTTTATCTGGAACCAAGACGCCGACATGCCCCACAAAGAGAGAGTCACCATCAAGATTGTCGTGGACGATAACAGAAAGCATCCGCGCCTTTTCGTTAAACTTGAACTGTTTGAAGTATTCCTCCATCTTCTTAGCATGTACCTTGACATCTTGAGTCGCTTCAGTCTTGACTCTTGAAAATAGGATATTAAATTCTTCCTTATCTTTGGCATCAAAGAGCTTGCCCTTGTCAATCGAATCATTATCTATGAACAAGAGTTCATCATCTTTTTCAATTTGAGGAATTTCGATGCTATTTTTCAACAAAGTGTAAGTATTAATCCGACAATTTGTCCCGATAAAATCGCCCTTCTTGGCCTGCCATAGAGGATTGATTTTTTCTACGTCATATTCGGTTTTGGTAAACTTAGTGAAATCGCCCCTTAATCCAGTCGAGCCGACAAGACCATTGTAGTCATTGACTAGATTGACAAAGCTATCGACACTGTCTTTATCCAAGTCGGCAGCCAACAGACTCTTCACTTCTTCGACACTTTTTTTACTGTTTAGATTTGAATAAGTCGCCTTCCATGGGTATTTTTCTGAGCTAGTCTGACCAACTGTTAGATTCTCTTGACTGCCGTTTGATTGCTTTTGTGCCTTCCCACATGCAGCTAAGCCAAGAATTGCCAAAGTGCAGGCACTCATCAAGATAATCTTTTTTACTTTCTTCATTCTTTCGTCCTTTTTACATCTTTCCTATATTCATCTTCAAATAATTCCTCTTGTTATTATATCAAGAAATACTGAAAAACAGAAAGGAAAAATATATCTTGGATAGAAACTTCCTTAAGCCATAATAAATGACTGCAGTTGATAAAAGTGCAGTCACTTTGATTTATGAATAGATGAATAATCTAGAGTAGCCAACTTAAAGAAAGGAATCGCTATGCACTGGTAAGTCTACTTAATCTTGTGCTTGTTCATCTTTTCTTCAAAAATAGCTGTCATGATGGCGCGCAATTCCTCACGCTCCTTTTCAGGAAGGTCTCCTGCTTGCTTGGCCACAGCGTAAAGTTCTGGGTATTGCTTGGCAACTCGCTCAACCGTCTTGGTCGTTGCATGCCCTCTCACAAGGAAGGGAATTCGCTTAAGCCATTCTTGTGGCACAAGGGCCAAAATCTTTTTTGCCGCTTCCTTATCGCTAATGACGGCTGTACTAAGCCCTTCTTTAATTTGCTCTTGCTCTTTTTGGGTAAAATCATCTAATTCCATACTGAACTCCTCTTTTCTACTAAGTTACTTGCTCTTCTTAAATAGGCTGCTCTTAGATTGGGTTTTTGAAATTTGAGTAACCCTGACAAATCTTTAAGTCAAATTCCAAAAATTAATTTGCAGCAGTTTCCAAATCTTCCGCAAAGATTACAAAGCCTTTTGGTAAGATAAGAAGTTGCCTGTCCGATACTTGGCAATGACTTGTTAAAGTTGCAGAATCACTCTCTAACATGTAATTCTCCTTGGATTGGTTAAAAATTGCTCGAACCTTTTGACCATCATAATCCCATTCTAAGAACACCACATCCGACTTGATTTCTTCTAGACTATATTTCCCATGCTGGATAATGTCTGAGACACTCTTGCGAAGCTGAATCAATTTCTTCATAAAATCGAGCATATCATTGCTATCGGAAACACGTTCCCAAGGCATCACACGACGACAATCTGGATCTGGCCCTCCGTCTAATTCTAACTCGGTTCCATAATAGAAACACGGTGTTCCTTTTTGTAAAAACAGACAGGCAAGGGCAGACTTGACCAATTGAACGTTTCCTTTTGCTGTTGTCAAAATGCGCTCCGTATCATGCGAATCAAGAAGATTGAACATCACTTCCGAAATCTGCTGTCTATAGTACATAGACTGGCTATTGATCTCATCGATAAATTGATGGGACTTCTTAACCCCACGCAAGAAATAATCCTTGATACTGTCAGAGAGGGGATAGTTCATGACTGAGTGAAATTCATCGCCATTTAACCAAGGCTGAGACGTGTGCCAGACTTCTCCAAGAATATAAAGGTCCGGCTTTTTAGCCAAGACAGCCTTACGGAAATCTCTCCAAAATTGGTGGTCGACTTCATTGGCCACATCCAGCCGCCAAGCATCGATATCAAACTCTTCAATCCAATAAGTCGCAACGCTCAACAAATAGTCCCTCACTTGAGGATTGGCCGTATTGAGCTTTGGCATATAGCTCTCAAAGGCAAAGGTATGGTAAGGGAGCTTTCTTGGATTTGCAAGCTTATCCTTTGTCACTGGGAACTCTTGAACATGAAACCAGTCTTTATAAATGGAATCTTGACCATGTTTAAGGACATCCTGCCACTGTGGAGATTGGTCTCCAATATGGTTAAAAACAGCGTCCAGCATCACCTTCATGCCACGTTGATGGGCTTGCTCCACCAGTTGACGGAAGGTTTCCTTGTCTCCAAAATGACGGTCAATTTTGAAATAATCCGTCGTATTATACTTGTGATTGCTCGGAGACTCAAAGATTGGACAGAGATAAAGGCCTGTAATACCCAAGTCCTGCAAGTAATCTAGATGGTCAATAATTCCCTGTAAATCTCCACCAAAGAAATCCTCACTTTTAGGCATGATAGACGAATCCCAAGCTAGCGCTCCTTCTGGTGAAATCTCAGGATTTCCATTTGCAAAGCGTTCTGGAAAAATCTGGTACCATACCGTCTCTGCTACCCAGTCAGGAACATGGCAAGCATCAATTTCATGAATATAAGGAAGCTTAAAGCCATTCCCCTCGTAATGAAGATTTTCTAGCGTGTTTTCAACACAACCCTTATCACCAAACAAGATACTCTGCCCTCGCTTATCCTTGAGTTCAAAGAGATACTGGAGTCGCGCATAGCCAACTGTAACCTCCACTTGCCAATAATCAAACAAAACATCGGAGGTGACTTTGACCATTTCCTTGCTGTACTCATAATGATCCTCCATAAAGATAAAAGGATCTCCATAGTGCAAAGCGATTGTTTCAATTTCACCCTTTTTCGTCCGAATGCGAATATGCATTGTCTTATCTTTATAAAGATAAGCATACTCCGACTCTGGCCTGTGGTAAATAGCTGACAATTCCATATTTTCTCTCCTAGATTTCTCTTTATAAACTCATCGCAACCCTATGCAAACGATTTCAAAACATAGCCCTAGTATATCACTTTAAAAAAACGAATGCAAGGTGTTGTTTGGGTTAAGTAATAAAATAGATTTGCTATTCTCGACCAGGAGTTTGCCTATTATAAACTATTTACTAAATTCAAAATATGATCCCTAAAAATTCTCTTCCTCTATATCATAATCAAGTCAAATCAATAATGACCTTTTTTGGCAAAATAGAAAAAGTAACGTTCATCAGGTGTTAATTTTTTTTCATTAAGAAGTTCTTTAAATTTTTCATTTGTAAACAACATGCAAGCATATCTATCCTCATCAAGTTTTACAGCAAAAAGAAAATAAGCTTTATCAGAGTTGGCTTTCTTTTTAGTTAAAACATTCCAAGAATGCCATTCCCACTCTTTCAGTTGATCGGGCATAGTTGGTACATAATTTTTACTACGACTTATCTCAGTATTTTCGAGTGTTAATTTTTTATCTGTTCCATCAGAAATGTCATCGTTTAATATTTTAGATATCCCCTCTACCAATCTTTGATTGATGCTTCTTTTCTCTTGATCATTAAGATCAATTACAACCTCATAGGGATTTTGATTTACTAAATATTCGTTTATAATCTTCCCTTTCAGATCTCTATTTTCAAAAATTTTAACATTAGTCTTAGGAATATTTATATTCTTCAGAAATTTAAACATTATCTCTTCTCCTTATAATTATATCTAGCATTTTTAAACAAGCATTCTTTTTATCGCCTGCACTTCTTAAATCTACAAAATTATACGAAATACCATCTTTTAAATAGTATAATTTAGGCTGTAAATGTAAATTTTTAATTTTTTCATCTGGTTCTTTATCGAATAAACAGTAATAAAAATACAAATCAGCATTACCTTCAGAACAGTCGAATTCAGTGTCTGGAAACTTTGAGTAAGCAAAACGCTTAATCTTCTTTACTCCAACAGGGGATGGATCGATCTGCATATCTTCTGAAGAATTTAAGTCCGAAAAATCAATAAAATAAATATTGGGGAAATCAGAACTGTTGATTATCTCCCAAAAATCATCTTTATTTATTTTCAAACTAGTAAAAAACTCTTGCCACTTCACAGCTTCCTTCAAAGTAAGTACATTTTCCCGTTCAAAGTCACTAAATTTTCTTTGAAAAATAGTAAAGATTTCAATACGCTCTATTAAATTGAATGAATCTTGTTTTAATAGTAATTCGATCGCAAGTTTATCTGTGATTTTAGGAAAATCTTTAATCAATAAAAAATCTTTTACCCAAGATTGATAATCGGAAAGAAGTTTCTCTTTTTCTTTCTCCTCTCCCTCCCTAATCCATATATAAATAGTAGGAATAGCTACACCAATTCCAGCAAGTAACTCTGGAGAGGATATAATTTTTGCAAATAATTGGATCTTTCCAACTCCTATTTCTGAGCTCGGTCCATAACTCGCTCCAAAAACGATTAACGCTATATCCAAAAATACTGCTAGTAAAACATACCTATATAATAAACCGCTTGTTTTTTTATTTTGATCAGAATTGGTATTAAAATAAATATTCAAACAAATAATAATTGATGGTAGTAGCAGAAATAATAATGAGAAAGGTGCCCATAATTTCCTGTTTGAGAAATTTACAAAATAAACAGGTACACAATATGAACACAATATCATTACAACTAATAAAATAAACTCTATATATTTATTAGTCACAATTCTTTTAATAAAAATTTTTAACATTTTGAGTTTCACTCCAAAAGCTCATTAACAAGATTAATCTTCATTGTAAACTACTGTATTTCTTATCTATAGTATATCATTTAAAGTTAAATTTAGTAACAACTTATTTCATGATACTTTTACTCCACATTTTAATAGAAGGTTTTGGTGACATTCCAGATAAAAAGAAAGTGAGATGAGGCTACTCTGTTCCAACAAATATCTTGTCTAAAGGAATTATTTTCTACCCTATGAGACTATGTAAATAAATTGATACAACTTTTTCTATTCTTCATATAAACTCGAACATTGAATTGTTTTTATACTAAATTAACAATTGCCCTAAAAGTCTTGATCACAATACTTTCTATAATTGCTAATTATTAAAATTTTCTCCTTTTCCTATCCAATCCAAACACTCAGCAGTTCTCTGTTAGCGTATCGTCTCGTCGTACACTACCACTATCGCACGGGCGTAACATCTGCTTCTACTTCGCTTATGAATCTGCTCGTACAAGCAGTGACACTGCCTCCACATGTGCTGATAGCGCTTACCTATACTATCAAACGAAATGTGATTGGTTAATTTTAGAATAATACTATGGAATGAAATTATTTATCTTTATTTAGTGCTTTTAGAATCAATCGCTCTGTCCTTGAAGAATAAAGATATTTTTTTAACGAATCGCTCACTCTCTTAAACCTGTATAGCAACTTCAAGTCGTCATAAATAGACCAAGATAAAAGAAAATGTTCCTCTTTCCTCCTCTTCTCAATTTGGTCTTGAGTAAAGTCATACGGAAAGGTATGACGATTATCCAACTTATAACTTATCCCTTTTTTAGTATAAAAACATCTTTCGAGTCTCTCTTCTTCATTCAATAAAGGAAAATCAAAAAAATAAAGATACCAGACATCAAATCGTTTAACTGAGAATATTCGTGTATATTTCTTTAATCTATCACTAGATAATTTACTCATAATTTCTCGAAACTCAGTCAAATCAGTTATCTCAACAAATCTAAATGTCTCAATCTCTCTGGGTATATTATACTGCTTCCCTGCTAATGATATATAGTTAGGAACCTCCTTTTTTAAAAATATCTCAACAATTGAATCTTGACATTTAATTACATAATTAAAATTCTCAGATAATTCATAAATATGATTATCAATCCAAATTAATAATTTTTCGTACAATAAGACAACTTCTTCAAAATATTGACTATTTTCCTTATCAATTATTTTTCGAACATCACGTTTTTGACTGTAGAAATAGAAGAAAAAGACGATTGGTAATATCGTCATCAAAGCTACAAGGGCTGGTAATCTTGAAAAGATATCACCAATATTTACTTTTATTTGTAAAATACCTCTTAGAAATTCTTGAAGTTTATGCAAATAATAGGCAACATCTCCTTTCAATATTTTCAAAGAGAAACAAGCAAACAAAAATGCCAAGAACATAGGTGTGCTTATTATAAGTCTAAATATATTAAGTGACAGCTGAGTCAAGGAGAGTTTAGATAACCCTATCCAGACTGAACTTTTTTCACCACCACCATAAGTTACCCAACCTACACGTAATAATCGACTTAGTCTTAACAAATAATAATTTAATCTAATTGTGTAAAGCGCAATACTCACCTTTTTCGTTCTTACTGCCCATTGCCCTAGTTTACTCAAATAATAGCTTACTCCACTATATAACTCAATAATTACTAAATCATATATCACTAACAATGAGAGTATTTCTAACCAAAATATAATAGTTAATACATATAGATTCCGTTGAGAAACTTCCAAATTAGTAGAAACAACTGAATTCACTATAACTTGCCTAAAAAATAGTACTAGTACTAGCGCTATAAGCGACAAGATAATATTAAATACTTTACTAAACTTCATACCTTAAACTCTCTCATAAATTTATTTTAATCTGTCAGTCTCTAGAGTCTCTATAATTTCTTCCCAATAATCATACTCATCACAAATGTACAACAGTGTATTAAATGGCTTCAAAAAATCTGTTTCGTCGATTTCTTTTTCCCAACACCGTGTCCCACCATGTGTCTATTGGGTTCATCTAGCGTAAACCTTTTTGTATCTTCGAAAAAATTAAATAACAAATGCATTAGCCCTATATCGCTAAATGACTTATCGATAAATATACTATCAATTTCTTCAACAGCTTTATACCCAACTAGTATTGTCTTCCTTGAAGAAATCATTTTTGAAATTCTATTTAATGCACCATCAATTGCCAAACTACCCAGAGTGTATGCTGCATAGTAGTTTTGATTAAAGTAGCAATCAACCATTGATTTTACTAGAGGACCCAAGAAACACGGCGAATTTTGTAAGGCAATAATAAAATCCTCATTGTTTAGTTTATCCCTAAGCAACTCGATCCATTCGTCCTCCAAGGCATTCCATTCCTCAGTAAGTACACGCTGATAAACATTTCTATCACGAAAATAAATAATCCATCCATTTATTGTATGAAGCAATCACTTCTGACATGGCATTGATAGCACTTTTGTCCACTTGAATTGATGAAGTCAGACTTGCTAAAGGAGTTGTCAAATTAGCAATATTCACTAATTTAGATGCACTTAATGCATTTGAAGCCACAATGATTCCTGAAATATTAGAAGTATTTACTGCTGCTTGAAAGTTACTAAAGGTATTAGCCAAAACAGAAATAGCTCCAGTATTTTGTCCCAATTTTATCTTCTCAGAGAGGTTTGTTGCGTTGTCTAAGGCAATTTTTATAGAGTCTATTTCAACTTTCTTCACTTTTTTACTATCAGTCATTTCGTCCTCACAAAACAGCTTATTCATATTGTTTATTATATCACTAAAACCACAAAATGACCTTAACCATTCGGTCACAGTCGCTGACAACTCTACCTCAGTCCATCTAAAACTTGAAGGCAATTTTCCCCTTCTTATGTGCTCGTTATTCTGTCCAATAACAAGCACATAATTAAACCATTTTATTTTCTAAACTTAGAATTTTAATCGTTAACTGAGATAATATTCTAAAAGGTTATTGACTCCTGTCAGATCGTAATGCTTGCTATAAAATTGCTAGATTTTCTGTAAGAATATAAACCACTGTTCTACTTCTACTTCGCTGATGCCTCAGCTCGTACAAGCAGTGATACCGCCTCAACATGTGCTGAGAGCTTTCTTCTATACTAATAGACGAAAGGGTGTGAAAATGATTTTTAAATGATACTGTGGAACGGAACAGTAGCCCTAGTATTGACTACTGTCGTTTCTATTCATATTGGCTATTCTAGGACTGAGATGAAAAAATCTATAAATGCTCAGAATAAAATTGAACCCGCAAATCTCCCCAAAACAATGGTGAGTCATGTACTTGTATTATTCCGAAAAAATACACCTCTGGTGCAGTGAGACAAATTGGTGTATCTTATAGTGGCTTCGTAGATGAAAGCTATACTCTACTATCACTCTTTGATGATGTAGAACAAATTGAAAAAGATAATAGACTTCAGACAGCTATTGATGTTGTCAGAGAACAGTTTGGTTTTTTAGCCATACAAAAAGGAACCGTCCTAACTGAAGGTTCCAGAAATATTGAACGCAGTAAACTTATCGGTGGTCATTCCGCGGGTGGATTGGAGGGATTAAAATGAAACAAGAAAAAATACAGTACAATTTTCAGAAATCCGTAGCAAAGGATGTAATGATATTGAAATGCTTGAAAGATTTTTACATGGAATCGTTGAAACAGCAACTTCAAAACTTCGTCAGAGAAAACTCAAAACAACTGAAATATCGATACGACTAGTACATGCTAAATCTGAAAACCGATTACCATTGGAATTTACATTTAGCATTAAGCCAACAAGCTCATCTGTGATAATCTATACTGAGGTAATCAATCGCTTTAAAGAATGTTACACAGGTGGGGGAATTCAAGGTTTTACGATTCAATTTGATAAAAATACCCTTGCCTCTGCATAGAAAGGATTTGATATGATTGACCGTTCATATTTACCATTTCAATCAGCAAGAGAGTACCAGGATACAAAGATGCAAAAATGGATGGGCTTTTTCCTATCTGAACATGCATCAGCACTCTCTGATGATACAAACAAAGTAACGTACATGTCTGACTTATCACTAGAGAAGAAATTATTACTCCTCAGTCAAGTATACGCCGGGCAGCTACGCACACGCATTCAAGTGATTGAAAAAAACAAGCGTGTTTCCTACACTGGAACAATACCAAGTCTGACCAAAGATTTCATTTTGATAAAAACTACAACAGGTCACATCAATTTGAAATTAAAAGACATTATTAGTATTGAACTTGTCGAGGAGGTGCTCTATGAATCAGCTTGAGTTTCAGCGTAATCACCTACAAATGGACTATTATAGCGAGAGCTACCAAGATTTTGAACGTGACTTCTACCGCTACTCTAACATGAATATTCCATTGACCTTCCTAACTGATGATATCCTAAAAACAATGGCGACTTCACGTAAGAATTACTTTGTCCTCAATAAGGAAAAGTCCAGAGATAACCGCGATCACTTCTTCATATTTGAAGTAAGTACCGTAGATGAGAATCCGCTAATCTATCATTATACATATAAGAAAACTACAATATATTTAGCAGAAAAATAGGAGCAGTTCAATTGACTGTTCCTATTTTTAATATTCATAAAATCTAAAGTCTTTATACTCTTTAACAATGGAGTCGCCAACCAGAACAGACTATACTGACCAGCGACTACCTTAAATTTAATGTTTCAGATTTATTTTCTTATCTCTAATTTCATAAACTACATCTGCTACATTTTCGAGTAATCGTTTATCGTGGGTGATAAACACGATAGTTCCGGTGTACTCCTTCATTAGTATTTCCAAAGCCTCTAAACTTGGTATGTCAAGGAAGTTACTGGGTTCATCCATTATTAGGATGTTATATCTACCCATGAGCATTTTAGCAAGCAACAATTTTATAATTTCTCCACCGCTTAAAACAGATAAACTTTTTCCAATATCGTTCTGTTTGAACCCCATAGATGCTAGCACTGAACGAATTTCTGATATATTGTAGTCACAATCCTTCTGCATAAACTCCATAACATTCTGATTACTGTTGTACTTGTAACCATTCTGTGCAAAGTAACCTATTTTTGCCTTAGGCGAAATAGAAATTCCTTCTTCATGGTTTAAGATCATTTGGATTAAAGTTGTTTTTCCGATTCCATTACCACCAGTTAACGCCACTTTTGCTCCTAACGGAATTTGAAAAGATGCATTTTCAAACAGAGCCTTATCCCCAAATACTTTATTAATTTCTGCACCGACTATAGGGTATGGATTATGGAGCTCCAATGCTTTACTTTGCCTGAAACGAATTCTGCGAATGCCTTCCGGAGCTTCTACTTTTCCTAAGGCCGCAATCCTGTGCTCTAGGGTTTTAGCAGCATTATACATCTTTTTTTCCTTACTTCCTATTGATTTTTGATGAGCTAAACGCCCTCCGTCTTCAGTACTTTTTTTCTTTGAAGAACCTTTTGCCTTCTGTTCTATTTTACGAGCCTGTTTTCGCTTTTCCTCCGCAGCCCTTTCCAATCGGGCACGTTCCGCAATAAATTGTTCGTATTCTGCAGCTTGGCTCTTACGTTCTTCCTCTTTCTGACGAAGATAATCAGAATAGTTTCCCCAATACTCAGTGATTTTGCCATCTTTCAGTTCCCATATTTTATCTACTATTTCATCAAGAAAATAGCGGTCATGGCTAATAACTAACAGTGCACCTGTAAAATATTTTAGCTGTCCTATTAGAAAATCAATTCCTTCACGGTCTAAATGGCTCGTAGGTTCATCCGCTAAAATACCATGAACCTGTGCCGATAAGGCCTGTGCTATTTTAAGCCTTGTTTCTTCACCACCGCTCATAGTCTGTATATTTAATTGCTCAACACCTAGCTTGCCTACAAGTGCAAAATCTTTTTCCTCCTGCAGAGTTACTTCGTCCAACTGGGGAATATAGGCAAGTTCACCCAGACGATTCATTTTACATCCTGGGGGAGTTAATTCTCCTAAAAGTACCCTGAGTAAAGTGCTTTTTCCAGCACCATTTGCTCCTACTAAACCAATACGGTCATAATCATATACTTCTAATTCATTTATATCTAAAACATCGCGTCCTTTGAATTCCACACGAATGTCTTTTGCTTTTAATATTAATTCCATAACATTTCCTCCTGTCTATAATCGCATGCTTTCATTTGCTTGTATGCAGGGAAAACCCTGCGATTTTAGCAGGAAGAGTTACATGAAAATAAGATACATAAATATTCCTCCAATATTGTTTATTTTAAATCTAATTTTCTAACCTCAGTTATCATTTGGCAAACTATAGCAATGCCAATAATTAAAATACCTGATAGTAAAAACCAATGATTTACACCGATTTTATCAGCAAAGAATCCAGAAAGAATTAACCCAATTGGCATAGCAAGTGACATGATACTTCCGATCAAAGAAAATACACGTCCTAAATATTCAGGCTTAATTTTCTCCTGAAAAAGAGCTGTTTGCACACCGCTATAAAATGGCACCGAAAGCCCCATTATTGCACAGCAAACTACGAATATTACAAATCCATTTGGAGGAAGTATTCCCGAAACGGCTAAACTGGTCCCCATTATAAAAAATGAACTTGTTATTAGTAATACATGCTTTTCGAAGCCCCCTAATCTTCCTAATAATAAGCCTCCTGCTAGCATCCCAAATGCAAAGGAAATTTCCGTAATAGAAATATGCACAGGCGTTCCATTAAAGTGTTCCATGCTTATTAAAGGAAATAGTGCATTGATTGGCATATAAACAAAAGTATATAGTGTTCCTAAGAGTAATAAGGCAAACAATCCTTTGTTTTGTCTCAGAACCACAACTCCTTCTTTCATCTCCCTTATGAAATTTGGTTCTAAACTTTGCACTTGATTACCCAGCTTAGGTATACGTACAATTGCTACCGTAATAGATGCAATCACAGCACCCAATACGTCGATGGCAATAATAGCATTTAAATCCCAAACGGAGTATAAGAGTGCTGCAACTGCCGGACTAACAATATAGCTTATAGACTGCAAAGACTGACTATAGCCTGCGCATTTCGTTAGCTGTTCTTCTGGTACTAAAAGTGGTGTAACCGCATTGAGTGCTGGGGTATGAAAAGCTGTTCCAATGCTACGGATAAACAATACTATCATAATCATCCAGACAGGTAGCTCCATACAGAATGCAACAATAGCAAGCACTGCACCAGCTGCTGCGATAATTAAATCGGCACCAATCATTATCTTCTTCCTATCATGACGATCCACTAGCACACCAATGGCAGGTCCCAAAATCGCATAGGGTAAAAAACCTACTAATGAAGCCATAGACAAGACCATCGCAGATCCTGTTTTTTCTGTAAGGTAAAAAATAATCGCCATTTGCAGGATGGCACTAGTGATTAATGATACTGCTTGCCCTGCCCATATTGCATAAAATTTTCGTTTCCAATTGTTGTATTTTTCCATTTATATTATCTCCTGCATATTATTTTGCTTGAATTTCTATTTTGAATAGCATTCTAGGCAATAAAAAATGCAGGCCAAACCCCACAATGTGGCTTTTGGTCTGCATACATACAATTTGGAAACATTCATATTAAAGACATAGTTAAATAAAGGTATAGTTAAATAACCAATATCCTCACCGTAACTAATGAATGCTCAATATCGTATAAATAAGCACAACAAAAAAGCCTATCATCGGGTATAGATTCTGCTTTTTTTATTGCCAGCTTATCTTAAACGCATTGAGGCTGTCATAGTTTCGGTTCCTCCTACATCTTTGTTTATATCAATTTATAGTATAACACAACAAGATGATATGTTCAATATAAAAGTTATGGAATGAGACTCATACTTCCAATTCGATGCCAGATTTAAAGGATATGACGAAGTTTTCTTCATAGACTGTAACGCTCTGGATTATCTTCCTTAGTAGCAAGCGATTAGCTTTCACAAAATCTTCTGTTTGTAGTTTTAAAAATTCATCAGGATTTTCTAACTCAACCTCAAAATATTTCATTTTACATTCCCTCATTTCATTTATTGATAAATTGAGTTTGCAAAAAAGAGTGGACAATTTTTGTCTACTCTTAACCTTTAAAATAGTTTTTTTTAATCGATTTGAAGTTGCCTAAATTATTACTTATTCGGTAAAATGAAGTATTGCTTTCAACAGATTTCCTTCAACTACACTTCACTTGATTCAAACAAGGTGGGTACATTTCTATTCCCACAAACTCCTTGTCAATGGAAACAAACACGTACCCACAGGGTAAATGGAAATAGAAACTGATAATTTCTAGCTATCACTTCTACTCATTCCAAAAATTTTCTCACTCTGATACTTACCCACCATAAAGCAAAAAGCCTTGCAATCAAGGCTTTCATTATCCCTTTCGTTCAAAGGTTTCTAAGCTTTTACGAGCAGAGCGACACACTCAGCGGTTCGCTATCTCCGTTCTGTCTGCGTGCTAGCACTTGTCAATCACGGACAGCTATCGCATGGGCGGAAGTAAATGCTAATCTTCGTCGTTTTACTCCTTGACTAGCAAACTTACCGCCTCAACATGATGCGTCTGCGGAAATAAATCAACTGGCTGGACTTTCTTCAGTTCGTAGCCCAGTTCTTGATAGAGTTTGATATCACGCGCCATGGTGGCAGGATTGCAGGAGATATAGACAATCCGCTGGGGCTCCATGCTGACACTGGAAGTGATAAAGCTTTCTGTCAGGCCCTTGCGCGGCGGATCGACTAGGATGACATCCGCCTTGATTCCCTGATCCAGCCAAGTTTGGATGGCTTTTTCTGCAGGGGCGCAAACATAGCTGGCATTGGTGATGCCGTTGAGTTCTGCGTTTCGCTGACTATTTTCCACGGCCTCAGGAATGACCTCGACTCCATAGACCTGCTGGACTCGGTCAGCCAGCGACAGACCAATGGTACCAATGCCCGAGTAGGCATCCAGCACAATATCTTCTTTTTTAAAATCAGCAAAGTCAAAGGCCGTCTGATACAGCTTCTCTGCCATCTCAGTATTGACTTGGTAAAAGGCTGGCGCAGCAATCTGGAACTGCTTGCCCAGCATGCTGTCAATGATAAAGTCTTGGCCGTAGAGTGTCCGAAACTCCCGACCGAAAATGGCATTGCCTAGCTGGTCATTGATATTTTGCATAATAGATTTGATAGCTGGGAAAGCTTCTGTCAAACGCTCAATTAGCTGCTCCACTCGGAAAATCTTAGACCGACTGGTCACCAAAATCACCATGATTTCACCAGAATAATGGCCACGGCGGACAACCAGATTACGGATCAGACCAGTACCTTCCTTCTCATCGTAAGGCTTAAGGTCGAAGCGACGCAGCAAGTCGCGTACAAAAACGATGACCTGGTCGATAACTGGATCCTGAATATAAAAGTCCTCAATCGGTAGGAGGTCATGGGAATTTTTCCGGAAAAAGCCAGTTTCCAGCTGTCCATTGACACGGCGAACTGGCACCTGAGCCTTATTGCGGTAGGCCAGCGGCTGATCCATGCCCAGTGTTTCCATCACTTCTACGTCCGAAATGCCAGCTATTTTATAAAGGCAGTCCTGCACTTGCTTGCCTTTAAAAGCTAACTGGGCTGGGTAGGCTAAGTGCCCTAAATCAGCAATTCCAGTCCGCAGATAGGCCAAATCGACATGCTCATTGCGCTGGTTAGACTTCTTCACAAATTCCTCAACTCGGCCGAAGCCGATTTTTTTATTGACCTTGAGGACACGCATGCGAATCACTTCACTCGGCAGGGCATTTTCAATGAAAAAGACGCGGCCGTCTACCTTAGCCACACCCGCTCCCTCATGACTCAGATCTACAATTTCTACTTCAATAATATCGTTCTTTTCTAACATTTCTTTACTTTCTAATCAATCCTGCGCTCAACTGCAATGATACTAAAGCAGGGAATCACAGGGTTTTCTACTGTTTATTTCTTTCTTCCTGCTTGAATGGATGTTCACATTTCTGCTCTGCTATTTTCCAAAAAGAAAGGGAAGAGACAAAATCTGCCACTTCCCATTATATCATAAGAGCCCTATCTTAAGCCCATTTGTTTCAATCTTTCTTTATAGGCTTCAAAATCAATCAAGAGTCCTTGTCCACCATACATATCATAGGTATCCGTCCAGTCGCCTAGTTCTGGTACAGTGAGGCGCTCTATCCCATTGCGTGAATCGAGCACCAAGGATAAGCCTTGTGACCAAATAA
This sequence comes from Streptococcus cristatus, assembly GCF_003943505.1. Lineage (GTDB taxonomy): Bacteria > Bacillota > Bacilli > Lactobacillales > Streptococcaceae > Streptococcus > Streptococcus cristatus_E. The sequence continues at coordinate 107,725 of NZ_RJPS01000003.1, read as the reverse complement.
AACTCTGCGGTACATTGGTCGAGGTCAAGGCAAAAACTTTTCCTAATGCTTCAGATCCTGTAAAAAGCTTGGTAGGGTCTTTTATCTGCTGCATGATAGCAGTCAAGACTTCTTGCTGGCGGCGTGTACGTCCAAAGTCACCCTCATCGTCCTTACGGAAACGGGCATAGTTTAAGAGCGTTCGCCCATCCATGTGCTGACGACCAACCTTGATGGTTTGAGTAGGAACCACTCCATCCTTCATGTTCAAATCATCTGGAACTTCCACTTCTGTGACTTTTTCCCCATCAATGGTCGAAAATTTAGCATCCATAAATACACCATTTGGAAAGAGGGTGTCAATTGCAGTCGCAAAGGTGTTAAAATCCACTAGAGCATAGTATTTAATGTCAATATCGAAGTTATCCTTCAAAGCTTGACGAACTGCCTCAGCTCCACGATGATTATCTTGTTCACCAAAAGTATAGGCGGAGTTCAATTTTTGATCATAATAATCATCATCCGTCGGCTCCGTGTAGGAATTGCTGACGCCGTCAATATGAATCAAGGTATCACGCATAAAGCTAACCAACTTCATTTTATGGTCTTTATTGCCAACGTTCAAGACCATAATTGAATCGGTCCGAGTCTCCGTTGAATTTTCTCCAATTCGGCCATCCGTCCCTAAAACAAGAATATTGATCCCATCTCGAGCATCATGGCCATCAAAGTACTCAACATCAGCTGCTTTAAGATTTCCTGGTCTCGCTGTATTTAAGCCTTTAAAAAACATAAAGAGCATGCCAGAAACAACCAAAAGCACAAAAATCAGGAGCCACATCAGCACGCGCTTCGGACGAATTTTTTTGTAGGTTCTCGGAGTTTTCTGAGTTGATTTTTTCGTTTCTTGCTTTAAAGAATTGCGGGAATTCTTTTGGCTTCTGCTAAGAGAGCCTTTACCCGGGTATTTGGGTAACAAACCGGATGAGTCCGTCTTCGAATTCTCTGGAGAAGCCTGCACGGTCTGCTTGGTAGACGGCTTTTGCGCAACATCTGACCGTCCTTTCGACTTTTGGCGGAGGTAATTATACTCCTCTTTTTCATGTTCGTTAAGATAGTAATAGTTTGTATGGAGATAATCCAGCCTTAACTGCTCGTGTCGACTCAGATTTTCTGTTTCTCTCATCTCTGCTCCAATCTATAATCCTGAATCAGAAAAACGGGATAACTGCCTAGAATTTTAAAGGTGATACCAAGTGTAGCAAGCTCTTGGTAAGCGAAATCCACTAATTCTTTCCGTTCATTATCAATATCAATAATAAAGAAATATTCCCCTAGGGCTGTTTTAAGAGGGCGACTTTCAATCTTTGTCAGGTCAATACCACGCCAAGCAAAGGTTGATAAGGCCTTATACAAAGCACCGGGCAGATTATCCGGTAAAGTCAAAGCCAAACTCTGTTTTTCCTCTTGCTTTACAAGCCTAAGAGTGGGAGTGGTCTGTCCTAAAATCCAGAAACGAGTGAAATTTTCCTCCATTTCCTGAATATCTTGGGCCACCACTTGCAAACCATACTCGACTGCCGCAGTCCGCGGTGCAATAGCCGCAAAAGGTTGGTCAGGATGCTCTGCTACAAAGCGAGCCGCATAGGCTGTACTAGCTGTAATTTCAAGCGCTGCTTCTGGATAATGCTGGCGAATATAGCCTTTTCCCTGAGCAAGCGCCTGAGGATGAGAAAAGACTTTTTCAATGGGCTTATCTAAGCTAGTTGCCAATAACTGCTGCTTAATGGGCTGAACAATCTCTGCCACTGCTTGAATCTCAGCTTGATGGAAAAGATAATCCAAGGTCTCATGGACACTTCCTTCAATCGAATTTTCCACGGGAACGACTGAATAATCCACCTCTTTCCCCTCATAAGCCTTCATCACTTCTGTGATGTTTGGGTAGGGCACCAAGTCTGCTTGGGGAAAGGCTTCTTGGGCAACATGATGGGAAAAGGAGCCCTTGGGTCCTAAAAATGCTACTCTCATTGAATTTCCTCAATAATTTCTTGTGGCGTTTTTCCTACCACGTCAATTGTTTGTGTCGCGACCGCCTCATAGAGAGCCTGCCTTTGTTCAAAAATCTCCTGCAAATCTGCCTTGCTCTTGGTCAGATACAAGGGGCGCTGATTTTCCTGATCTTGCTCAATCCGACGAAAGAGGGTCTCAAAGTCAGCTTTCAGATAAATATTTTGGGGATTTTGGGCTAATAAATCACGATTTTCTGCACTCAAGACGACACCGCCTCCTGTAGAAAGGACGACATCCTGCTGGATACACTCAGCCAAGACTTCGGCTTCAATCTTTCGAAAGGCTGGCTCACCATATTGAGCAAAATACTCTTGGATGGACATGCCGATCTTTTGGACAATCAGCTCGTCCATATCCATAAAATCTGCTGACAAGGCTCTCGCAATCGTTGATTTTCCCGCTCCCATGAAGCCAAGTAAAATCTTAGCCATTCACCAAGCCCTCCAAATCTGAGAAGAAGCTTGGATAGCTGGTATTGATAGCCTCTGCACGCTCTAGCTCTACCTCTCCATCTGAAACTAATAGAGCCGCAATCGCTGCCATCATTCCAATACGATGGTCACCGAATGTATTGATGGTTGCACCATGAAGAGGCGTTTTCCCAGCAATAATCATGCCATCTGCTGTGGGAGTAATGGTTGCTCCCATGCTATTTAAAGCATCTGCGACAACCTGAATCCGATCGGTTTCTTTGACTTTTAACTCCTCGGCATCTCGGATCACCGTTCTGCCCTCGGCTTGGGTGGCTAAAAGGGCAATTATCGGAAGCTCGTCTATCAAGCGCGGAATAATTTCTCCGCCAATCTCCGTTCCTTTCAGCTCAGAAGTCTCAACGGTAATCGTGGCGGATTTGGCTACCTCATCTATATTAGAAAGGGTCATCTTACCGCCCATTGCCTTGATAACATCAAGAATCCCCGTCCGAGTTTCATTGATTCCAACATTTTCAAGAACGATTTTGGAATGGGGCAGAATCAAGCCTGCAACCAGCCAGAAGGCTGCACTGGAAATATCGCCAGGCACTCTCACTTCTTGCCCTGTAAAGATCTGACCACCCTGAACACGGATTTCCTTGCCCTTGACCTCAATTTGACCACCAAATTGGACAATCATATCCTCTGTATGGTTACGGGTAATTTCCTTTTCAATAATGACTGACTCGCCTTGAGCCTGTAAAGCCGCAAAAATCAAGGCTGATTTGACTTGAGCGGAAGCCACTGGCAGCTGGTAATGGATAGGCTTTAAATCTTTTCGGCCATGAATGTGTAGTGGCGGTAAATCTCGTTTTGTCTGACCCCAAATATCCACACCCATTTGACTAAGAGGCAGGGTTACCCGATCCATCGGACGCTTGGACAAACTATCATCCCCAAACATCTCTGCTGCAAAATCCTGACCTGCCAAGACACCTGAGATCAAGCGGATGGAGGTTCCTGAATTGCCCATGTCTAATTTATTATCCGGCGCCTTGAGACCATCAAACCCAACACCGTGGATCTTGACAGTCTTCCCATCATCCTCTATCTTGACGCCTAAATCGCGAAAGACCTGCATCGTAGAAAGGACATCCTCACCTCTCAAAATATCGTGAACCACTGTAAGGCCCTTGGCCAAGCTCCCGAACATAATCGAACGATGACTNATCGATTTATCGCCTGGCACACGGATACGACCATTCAAACCTTTTGCCTTTGTTCTTAACTTCATAGATGCCCCTTTCAATTTGCTACTAACTTCTATTTTATCATAAAAATAACAATTTTCTAATAAATTCTTGTATTCATTCCGACTTCTTCCTTCTTTCTACTTTTATACATCATAAAAGAGGCTGCGACAATCGTCTCTCAGCCTCCCTTTATTCCTTATCAAAACCACAAGAGTGCTAGATTCTTGCTCTAGTCATTCTCTGATTTAGCCATTATTTGTGTCTTAAATGCTTATCAATCTCATCCATAATCCGCCCCATCATATAGCTAATCTGCAGATTGCGACCAATCAAGATAGCCCAGAAAATAGCCATCAGATAGTTCTCAGACATGATTGCTTCATTAAAAAAATATGTTTCTAGGGCTGTAAAAGCCGCCATTACTATAAATTGTCGTCTATTCATTCTTCCATTATAGCATGAAAAATCATAAAAATCTAAATTCAATCATCTTGAACAGTGATTTTTTCCGCTAGAAAGTCAAAGCCTTCTGGTATCAATCTTTCTTCCTGCTTTTCAGCTACTTCTGCTTTATTGCTACGACTTCTAGCTGAAAATTCTGCTCGAATTTGAGTCCAATCCTCTAGTGAAATAGCCAGAATATCTGGTGAAAAGCCAGCAGCATTGCTGAGCAGATTCCCAAACATGGTATTGAGATTTTCTCTTTTCATGGTTTGCTCAGCGTTGAAATGAGACTCAAAGGCCAAAATAGCATGATTTTCATTGGCCGCAACTGGCTGCGAACCAATGAGCAGAGCTTTGTCCGCGCCCGCCAGACTCTCGATGATTTCACCCCAAGCATTTTGCAGCTTCGTCAAATTGCTGCGAGCCAAGTCAGGATTTTCCACCGCTTCTTCCAAGATAGCATTGACCTTATTGCGGTCTACTCGATAGGTCTTAGCCTTCTGAGGTCGTGCCTCTGATTTCTTAGCTACTGGAGCTGGCTGACTGCCGACATTGGCTAATCGTTGCTTGAGCTCTTGGATCTCCTGCTTGAGATTAGACAGTTCCTCTGCCAAGTTGTCAGGAATCTGATCTAAGCTGGCTTTTTCCTCTGCCAGCCGAATGGTCATCATTTCTGTATAAATCTTAGGCTGCAGGCTATTCTTGATGTCTGCTAAACTCTTGGTCGCCATCTCAATCATGGCAAAGAGAGTCTCCTGCGGTGTCTTGAGATTTTCCAGAAAGAGCTCGCTGGCATGATGATTTGCTCCGCCAGTTTTGACAATAATCAGATCACGCAGATATTGCAGGAGGTCCGTCACAAAACGGGCCATGTTTTTGCCGCTGTCAAAAATCAGATTGAGATTATCCAAGGCTGCTACTGCATCATGAGCAATCAAGGCTGCTACATAGGCATCCAAGGCTCCTAAGCTGATAGAGCCAGTGATTTCTTCAGCAATGTCAGTGGTCAAACGATTTTCCTGAGTTAAGCTAAGAGCCTGATCGAGGATAGACAAGGCGTCCCGCATACCGCCCTCAGCTCGACGGGCAATAATCTGCACACCTTCTTGCTCAAAGTCAATGCCTTCCTGCTCCAAAATCCACTCGATATGACCAATAATGTCCTGCGTCTTGATAGACTTAAACTCAAAACGCTGGACGCGTGAAAGAATGGTCGCTGGAATCTTATGCAACTCTGTCGTCGCTAGGATAAATACCACATTTTCCGTTGGCTCTTCCAAGGTCTTAAGTAAGGCGTTAAAAGCTCCAGTCGAGAGCATGTGCACCTCGTCAATGATATAGACCTTGTGCTTGGCGAGGCTAGGTGCATAGGTAGACTTGTCCCGAATATCACGAATCTCATCTACTCCATTGTTAGAAGCTGCGTCGATTTCGATGACGTCTTCAAGGCTCCCCTCAGTGATAGCCTGACAGATATAGCAGTTATTGCAGGGTTCGCCGTCCTTTTGATTCGGACAGTTCATAGCCTTGGCAAAAATCTTGGCAACACTGGTCTTCCCTGTTCCACGTGGGCCAGAAAAGAGATAGGCATGGCTGATTTTCCCTTGCTCCACAGCCTGGCGCAGAGTAGTGGCTACTACCTGCTGCCCCACCAGTTGACCAAAGGTCTGACTGCGGTATTTCCGATATAAAGCTTGATACATTAGGCTTTTTCTCCAAACATTTCAAAATTCCACGTCGTTTTTTCAAGCAAAATCTGGACAAATTTTTCTAGATATTCCTGATCTAGCTTATCATAGTCACCCGTCAAGGCTGAGTCCAAATCCAACACTCCAAGAAGGCGACCATCTTTTACCATAGGCACCACAATCTCGCTCTTAGCTCGGCTATCACAGGAGATATAGTTGGCATGCTGGCTCACATCATCTACGATAATCGTCTGCTCTTTCTCAGCTGACTCCCCACAGACACCCTTGCCTAGCGTAATATGGACACAGGAAACACCTCCCTGAAAAGGCCCCAGAATCAGCTCACTCCCATCAAAAATATAGAAACCAGTAAAAACCGAATTAGGCAGGGCTTGATTGAGCAAGGCGCTAGCATTGGAAAGATTGGCCAAAGCGTTGGTCTCGCCATCCAGCAAAGCTTCCAGCTGAGCCAGCAACAGTTGATAATTTGAAATTTTTTCTTTTGTGTTCATAGAGTCTATTATATCAAAAAGCCGGTCTTTCAACCAAGCTTTTCTTTAATTTTGTTATCCAAAAATTCATCAATCAGTCTATTTACAATATCGGGTTGGTCGGTATTTGAATTATGTCCCGCCTTATCAATCCATTGAACAGACTTCTCAGTATTTTTTTCATAGGTTTTCAAATATCGTATACAAGACCCTGCACGATCTTCTTTTCCACATATAACCAATTGTGGACATTTTACTTCATAAGAAAGCTTCTTCTCTACTGCTTCTGAAAACATCTTATATCCGTATCCCGCAAGACGAGCATACCTTTTTTGATCGCCATAATAAACCATCATCATATCATACATCAGTTTTCTTCCATAGTCTGTTGTTGATACGCTTTTAGGACCAGATTTCAAAAGAGATTTCCATGGATAGATTCTATAAATTGCCTCCATATTTTTTAAGAGCCACAACTCCATAGCTGTATAATAGTTCCTTTGCAGGGAAGGTGAATCAATCGTAACAAGACCTTTTAATTTCTCAGGAAAAAGTTGAGCATAAACCTGTCCTACATATCCTCCCATTGACTGACCAATTATGATTGGCTTTTCAATTCCCTCTTTGACAAATATTCCATCTAACCATTTTGCCATATCAAACAAGCTAAAATCGAGGTTAAAAGGATAAGATGACGCGTGGCCTGGAGCATCCCACACTAGGACTCTATATTTGTCTTTAAAGTACTCTATTTGTTTGTCAAATAATCTATGGTCAGCTGTAAGTCCAGGCAAAAAGATAAGAGCGCTTTGGGATGATTCATCACCATCATTTGTCCAATAATGAATTATTCCACTTTGTGTTTCATGTGTCTTTTCAATCAAAGTTCAACACTCACATTCTAATTGGTTTAGTATAGTTTATCTCAATTTATTCCTATAGAAAGGCAAGCTATACTCAAATCATCTGTTTACAGCCAACCCATAAAGCGGATAAGGTACATATTTAGTCGCACCTGACGCGAATAGTAGTAATTTCCACCATTGATATAAAGCTTGGGCCCGTAAAAAATAGAAAGTACATTATAGTATGAATAGGTTTTTCCAGTCACATTGCCAAGACTCGGTGCAACTACTTCTTTTGAGTATTTTTTCGCTAGCTCGAGCGTATTCTCACCGCCATTTTGTGCCACATAGTCGATATAGGCCAGACCGAAATTATAGGCCTGAACCGCTGTCCAAACATCTACCTTTTTCTCGCTGGCCAGCTCTAGATTGTCCGATAGAGTCTGAATACCTTGGCGGACACTTTCTTTATTGTCTGTAATCGAATTGATTTCGCCTGTTGCACTCTCACTAGACTGCATGAGGTCGTTATTTCTTCCCTTGGTTTCCGTGTAGATCATAGCTAGGACTAGCTCTTCATTGGCCGCCGTATCCTGCTCGTCCAGTACTTCTCTAACCAAGTTTTGATAGGTCATAACCTGCTTAACATCACGATGGACTTGATAGCCTTTTATCGCAATGGCAGCCAGAATGATGACCAAAATCAATCTTCTGATAAATTTAAACATTATTTACTTTGTATATCCTCGATATTTTTGATGAGAATAGAATAGGTCCCGTTGTCGTTCTGGATAAATTCCACGGATTCAGCATCCTGATAAACATTATTGGGAACGATTAGCTCTATTCCATTAGAGAGGGATAATTTTTGATTTTCGAACTTCTTTTTCTGGCGACTGCTGTCAATCTCATCAAACTTGATTGGCTCTGGCACAGTTTCCTTAACTTGGTCAATAAAGGTAAGTCGGGCTGTCAGATTGCTGTCAAACAGCTCGCCTGCCAACTTTTCAGGAGACAATTCGTCATTTTCTTCCAGATTTTTGAAAATGCTGGATTTGACCTTAGACTGGAACTGAAAGTCGTCTGTGTTAAAGCTTTCAGCAATCTTTTGAGCCGTTTTTTCCAGAGTTTTGATAGATTTTTTTGGTGAAATCTTGGGACTGACCTGCAAGATATTGTCAGAAAAATAGTTGAGGAAGGCACCATTGTACTTGATACGCTTTTCAATCAGATGGTACTTGCGAGACTGGAGATTGATGACCAAAGCCTCGTCCGCCCCCGTACCAAAGCCAGGCAGATTGTTCTGCGTCAGCTTGATAGGATTGTCTACCTCGCCACCCAAGTGGGTTAGGGTTTCCCGCAGCGCAATCCGCAGAAAAGCAAAATGCTCCACGCCTTCCTTGTCAAACTGAACGAAAATCAGATCGTTGGTTTTCTGGTTTTCACTGACCGAAAACTCTTCCTGCCAAAGTTTGGCCACCGTCACGGATGTTTCCAATAAGTCGTCCGAAAGCTGAGCCAAAAAGACATTATCAGGTTCGAAAATGCCTGTTTTAGCCTCGTCTGAATAGACACGCTCGATTTTCTTACGCAAGTATTCCTCAATCTTGGGAGTAATGTTGAGAAACTTATCCGCCAGCAGCAAGTCCGTATCAGCTGGACTGAATTGATGAATGATGGCCTTTTTTACGTAAATGTCCATCTTAGTTCAAACCTTCATAGAGCGGAAAAGCGTCCGTCAATTCACGAACTTCCGCCCGAACTTGATTGAGCACCGCTTCGTTTTCAGCGTTTTCCAGAGCCTTGATAATGAGCTCAGCTACCTTGATACTTTCTGTGACACCAAAGCCTCGAGCTGCGATAGCTGCTGTACCAATACGAATGCCGCTAGTCTTAAATGGTGACAAAGTTTCGTAAGGAATGGAGTTTTTATTAAGCGTGATATTGACCTCATCTAAGAGATTTTGCGCCACTTTCCCATTTTCTACAACCTTAGTGACATCAACCAAGAAAAGATGATTTTCAGTACCGTCAGAAATTACACGGAACTTGTCATGCTGACGGAAGACTTGGGCCATAGCTTGGGCATTGTCCAAAATCTGCTGAGCATAAACCTTGAAAGCTGGATCCAGCACTTCTTTAAAGGCCACTGCTTTGGCTGCAATTACATGCTCCAGTGGTCCGCCTTGAATGCCCGGGAAGATAGCTGAGTTAATTTTCTTAGCTAGGTCTTCATCATTCGTCAAAATCAAGCCACCGCGAGGTCCACGCAAGGTTTTATGAGTTGTTGTTGTTGTGATGTCCGCATAAGGCACAGGGCTCGGATGGAGACCAGCAGCGACTAATCCAGCAATGTGAGCCATATCGACCATCAGTTTGGCACCGACTGCATCAGCAATTTCACGGAATTTTGAAAAGTCGATGATGTGAGAATAGGCTGAAGCACCTGCCACAATCAACTTAGGCTGTACTTCCTTAGCTTGCTTGAGGATGGCATCAAAGTCCAGCAACTCTGTTTCTGGATCAACGCTATAAGATACAAAATGGTAGGTTTGGCCAGAGAAGCTGACTGGAGCACCATGGGTCAAGTGACCACCAGCAGACAAATCCATGCCCATCACTGTGTCGCCTGGCTCAATCAAAGCCATATAAGCTGCACAATTGGCCTGACTGCCTGAGTGAGGTTGCACATTGGCGAATTTGGCACCAAAGATTTCCTTAGCGCGCTCAATGGCCAAGCTCTCCACAACATCCACTACGTCTGTTCCACCATAATAACGGCGACCTGGGTAGCCTTCAGCATATTTATTGGTCAAAATAGAACCTTGAGCGGCCATAACAGCTTTAGAAACGACGTTTTCTGAAGCGATCAGCTCGATATTATGTTGCTGACGCTCTTCCTCATTGGCAATGGCATCCCAGAGTTCTTTGTCAAATGCTTTATAGTCTTCTTGGTCAAAAATCATAAGGTATCTCCTTCTTTTGAGAAAATAGGGCGCTAGGCTCCTAATAGTTAAAATGTTATATCACTTACTTGGGCGAGAATGTCCTCGCGGGTAATGGCTCCTTGGCGCAAAATACGTGCCTTTTCTCCAGACAAGTCCAGAATGGTTGAATCCTGACCTGTCAAAGCAGCATCATCTTCTACTCCCGAGACTTGCTCTTGAAAATCCATCATAATCTGCTGGAAATCAGTTCCACTGGCTTTTCCAGAAAGATTGGCGGATGGACCAATCAAGGGTCCGTACTTGCGAATCAAGTCCAGCGTAACTGGATGCTTAGGAATCCGAAAGCCCACAGTTTCCATACCAGAGCTAATCCAAGCAGGCACTCGGTCATTGGCTTGGAGGATAATAGTCAGTGGCCCAGGTAGAAAGGCTTGATAGAGTTTTTCTAGATAGCTGGGCTGGTTCTTAGAGAAACGGTAAACTTCTTCCAAGCTAGCCACATTGAGATTGAGAGCTTTGTCACGAGGTCTTCTTTTTAATTCATAGACTCGCTCAACCGCCTCTTCGTTCAAGGCTTGGGCAAAGAGGCCATAAACAGTTTCCGTAGGCAGGACGACCGCTCCACCTGCTGCTAGAGTCTTTTCTATCTTATCCATTGTCCACTGCCACCATTCTATCTTTACCAAATTGATCCTGCAAGACTCGAATTCGTTTTTGCGGGAAGGATTTTTTGAATAACTCCCTGACGCCGACTCCTTGCTTGTAACCAATTTCCAGATAGATTTTTCCTTTTTCTGTGAGATGCTCCCCTGCCTGCTCTGCTATTTTCTGATAGACGGCATAACCATCCTCCTCTGCGAAGAGGGCCATATGAGGCTCTGAGGTCAAAACATTAAGTCCAACTTCATCCTTATCCGCTTCTGAAATATAGGGCGGGTTGGAGACAATAATGTCAAATTTGCCACTGATTGTTTCAAAACAATCGGATTGGACAAAAGCAAGATTGAGGCCACAGGACTGAGCGTTTTCTGCTGCCAAGGCAAGAGCATCTTTCGAGAGATCAGAAGCAGTAATCTGCCAGTCTGGACGGCTATTTGCTAGTGCCAGTGCGATGGCCCCGCTGCCCGTGCCGATATCCAAGACAGATAGGGAGCTTTCAGGATTTTCTGACAAAATCAGCTCTACCAGCTCCTCCGTCTCAGGCCTTGGAATCAGAACTCGCTCGTCCACTTTGAGAGTCAAGCCGTGAAAGTCACTGCTCCCAATGATATACTGGGCCGGCTTATGAGCAAGCAGTTGCTCTTGAATTGCTTTTAGCTGGTCACGGTCTTCCTGGCTGACTGCTGTCTGAAGCTTGAGAACAAAATCGGTAAAGGAGAGCTCATTAAGAGCCCGATAAACAAAAGACAGGCTTTCTGCTTCTTCTCCCGTTGCTACTAGCTCCTGCTCTAGCTCCGCCAAATATTGAGCTAATGTCATTATTTATTCAGCTCTTCTAGTTTTTGCGTTTGGTCATAGAGAACCAAGGCGTCGACGACTTCATCCAGTTTGCCAGCTAAAATCGTATCAAGCTTTTGCAAAGTCAAACCAATACGGTGGTCTGTGACACGGTTTTGCGGGAAGTTATAGGTACGGATACGCTCTGAACGGTCACCTGTACCAATCGTTGACTTACGCTCAGCATCTTGTTCATCCTGAGCAATCTGCGCAAAGTGGTCAGCAACACGCGCACGGATGATCTTCATGGCCTTCTCACGGTTTTTCTGCTGGGTCCGTTCTTCCTGCATTTCAACCTTGATATTGGTTGGCAAGTGAACGATACGAACGGCAGTCGCAACCTTGTTGACGTTCTGTCCACCAGCACCAGATGCGTGGTAGATGTCAACACGAAGGTCTTTTGGATCGATATCGTATTCAACTTCTTCCACTTCTGGCATGACGAGAACTGTCGCTGTCGATGTATGAACACGGCCTTGACTTTCTGTCACAGGAACTCGTTGTACACGGTGGGCACCTGATTCATACTTGAGTTTAGAGTAAACGGATTGCCCAGAAACCATAGCCACTACTTCTTTGAAACCACCGACGCCATTCATAGAAGCTTCCATGACTTCAAAGCGCCAGCCTTGGGCTTCCGCATACTTCTGATACATCGTCAGCAAATCTCCAGCAAAAAGCGCCGCTTCATCTCCACCAGCTGCTCCACGGATTTCAAGGATGATGTTCTTGTCGTCGTTTGGATCTTTTGGAAGGAGCAAAATTTTCAGTTTTTCTTCGTATTCTTCTTTTTCAGCCTTGGCATCTTTGAGTTCTTGCTTGGCCATTTCTTCCAAGTCAACATCTCCGCCAGACTCTTTAATCATCTCCTCAGCATCAACGATGTTTTGAAGGACTTGCTTGTATTCGCGGTAGGCTGTTACCGTATCACGAGTAGAAGCCTCTTCTTTTGAAAGCTCCATGAAACGCTTGGTATCTGAGACCACATCTGGGTCACTGAGCAATTCTCCGAGCTCTTCATAGCGGTCTTCCACTGCCTGTAACTGGTCATAAATATTCATCTTTGTAATCTATCTCCTTGATTTTCTAATTCATTCTACTTAATGGGTGGATTGAAATAATGCTTGCGGCAAACAGAAATATAGGTCTCATGGCCACCGATTTTGATCTGTTCGCCATCATAGACGGGTTTCCCATTATCCGTCCGCAAAACCATGGTTGCCTTTTTAGAGCAATATTGGCAAATGGTCTTGATTTCGTCAATCTTATCAGCCAAGAGCAAAAGATGCTTGGAACCTTCAAAGAGTTCATTGCGAAAATCATTTTTCAGACCAAAAGCCATGACTGGAACATCCAGCTCATCCACCACTCTAGCCAAATCATAGACATGATGGCGTTTCAGAAACTGAGCCTCATCAATCAAAACGCAGTAAGTCTTTTCAGGCAGACTTTGAATATAGCCAAAAATATCTGTCTGGTCCTCGATTGCCATCGCAGATCGCTTCATGCCGATGCGGCTGGAAACAACGCCAAAGCCATCACGTGTATCGACAGCTGAGGTCATGATGACTACGCTTTTGCCCTGCTCTTCGTAGTTGTGGGCCACTTTCAAAATTTCAATCGTCTTGCCCGAATTCATTGTGCCATATTTATAATATAACTGAGCCATTTTATTCTTACATTCTCTCTAAGTATTGTCTTTCTAGGACTTTCAGCACTGTCCATAAACTCTGCTTGAAAGACCGACCGTACTTCCTATTATTTTACCACAATTCACTATTCTTTAAAACCTAATTTGTGATAAAATAAGATTAGCAAAAGAAAAGGAGAAATCATATGCCATTTGTCAGAATTGATTTATTTGAAGGACGCAGCTTGGAACAAAAGAAAGCTTTGGCTAAGGAAGTCACCGAAGCCGTTGTCAGAAATACTGGCGCACCTCAGTCTGCTGTACATGTCATCATCAACGACATGCCAGAAGGCACTTACTTCCCTCAAGGTGAAATGCGAACAAAATAAAATCAAAAAGGCTGAGATAATAACTCAGCCTTTTAATTTTATGATGAAAATGCTCAGCGTCGCTTCTTTTGGATATAATTCAATCGCAGTTGGTAAAGGGTGGCACTCACGACCAAACTTGCAATCAGTCCAATCCAATAACCATAAGGTCCCAAGCCCGTAGCATAATCTAAAAACAAGCCCAGAGGCAAGGAAACGCCCCAGTAAGCTAGTAAGCCCAAGTAAAATGGAGCTTGAGTATCCTTGTAGCCTCGTAAAATTCCCTGTAAAGGAGCGGCAATCGTATCAGCCAATTGGAAAAAGAGGCTAAAAGTCAGAAAGATTGAGGTCAGACGAATAAACTCTGGATCAGAGCCATAGAGACTGGCAACCTTATCTCGAAAAATGTAGAGAAAAATCAAGGTAAAGACCGCAAAAATGGATGCCACAATTCTACCCAAAGTGCAGTATTTCTTCACATCGTCAAGTCTCTCAGCCCCCAGCTCATAAGAGATAATAATGGCCATAGCTGTAGAGATACTCATAGGGAAAGCATACATAAGAGTAGAAAAGTTCATGGCAGCCTGATGGCTAGCAATAATCAAAGAAGAAAATTTTGACATCACTAGTCCGACGATTGAAAAGATGACAACTTCCGCAAAAACTGTGCCTCCTATTGGCAAACCTAAGCGAAAACCTTCAGCCAAACCAGCTTTGTTCAAGGGACGAATTTTCCAGAGTTGGTATTGGCGGACTTTAGGATGTTTGATGGCCAGTAATAGTGATATGACTAATAAAACCCAATAAGCCAAAGAAGTGCCTAGTCCCGCACTAGCTCCACCCATTTCTGGAAAGCCAAAAGCTCCATAAATCAAAACATAATTAAAGCTGGCATTCAAAGGTAGGAGCAAGAGCATCAAATACATAGAAAGCCGAGTCAGCCCTAGAGCATCTAAGAGAGAGCGAATGACGCTAAAGAGCAAGAAGGGAATGATACCGATGGACAAGTACCAAAGATAATGCTGGGCCACATCTTTTACCAAAGGGTCTAAGCCTAGACGTTGCAAAACCAAAGGGGCACCCACAAATACCAGCGCAAATAACATCAACGACAGAGCCAAAGAAAGATAGATAAACTGATAAAAATCTGATGCAATTTTTTCATCTTTCCCCTGTCCCAAATGATGACCGATGATCGGTACCAAAGCAGACACAATCCCCGTTAGAAAGGAGAAAAATGAACCCCACAGACTGGTCGCCATAGACACGCCTGCCAGATGCAAGGTATCGTATTGGCCCGTCATGGTCGTGTCAACAAAGGAAGCCGAGAAATTTGCCAGCTGGTAAATCAAGATGGGAAGAAAAATTGAGACAAACAAGCTTAGGCGTTGTTTCAAATGATAAGTCTGATACATGTTGAAGTCCTTTTTTTAATCTTCTTTTACTATACTACAAGCCAGCTCAATAGTCAAAAGAGGCTGGGACAAAAGTCCTAGCCTCTCAATTGTCTTTGGATTGTTGAGCAAGACGCAGTGGTTGAGTGGGCTCTACTACGCTGATTTCATCAGCTTTTACAGCCCTACTCAACTGTGCGGAGGTGGGACGACGAAATCGAATTCTAACGAATTACCGATTTCTGTCCCACTCTCTTTCTTATTTATTTTTGCGATTTAAGATAGCATTTAGGACAATGGCAATCAGACTGGCCATGACAATTCCGTTTGAGAAGAACATCTGAAGGCTGGTCGGTAGGCTGTTGAAAAGACTGCTACCATTGAGTCCGACACCTGCTGAGATAGAAATCGCTGCAATGAGGAAATTATGCTCACTGTGCTCAAAGTCAACACGCGCTAAGATTTGCATCCCCTGAACGGACACAAAACCAAACATGACCAGCATAGCACCGCCAAGAACTGGACTTGGGATAATCTGAGCCAAGGCTCCGAATTTTGGCAGAAGACCGAGAAGAATCAAGAAACCAGCCGCATAGTAAATCGGCAACCGCGTCTTGATACCAGATAATTTGACCAAGCCCACATTCTGAGAAAATCCTGTGTAAGGGAAAGTATTGAAGATACCACCCAGCAAGACAGCAAGTCCTTCTGCTCGATAGCCATTTCGCAAGCGGGTGCTATCAATCTCATCTTTGGTAATGTCAGAAAGTGCTAAGTATACACCCGTTGACTCCACTAGAGAAACCGTTGCGATGATACACATCATCACGATAGAAGAAAATTCAAACTTCGGTGTTCCGAAATAGAAAGGGGTTGGCACATGGACCAGCGGAGCCTGTGCGACCGGCGTTAAATCTACCAAGCCCATGGCTCCAGCAATGCCCGTTCCGACAATCAAACCAATCAAAATAGAGATGGATTTGATAAAACCTTTGGTAAAAATGTTAATCAAAAGAATTATCAATACCGTCACAGCTGCTAGAATCAGACTTTGGGCGGTAGGCTTATCTACATTATTTCCCATATTGCCAATGGCCACTGGAATCAAGGTCAACCCAATGGTCGTAATGACCGAACCAGTAACAACTGAAGGAAATAGATTAGCGATTTTTGAGAAAATCCCAGCGATCAGAACAACATAAATCCCTGATGCAATCAAGGCACCAAACATAGCGCCACTACCATGGCTCTGCCCAATGATAATCAGAGGAGCAACGGATTGAAAGGCCACGCCCAGCACGACTGGCAGACCGATACCAAAATATTTATTTAACTGGAGTTGCAAGAGAGTGGCAACACCACACATAAAAATATCAGTAGAAATCAGATAAGTCAACTGCTCAGCCGAATATCCCAAAGCCCCAGCAATCATAATTGGAACCAGAATGGATCCGGAATACATAGCCAACAAATGCTGCAAACCTAAAATGGCTGCCTGTGAATGTTTTTCTTCATTATAATTCATCTTATAGATCTGCCTCTCTAAATACAACTTTTCCATTTTCAAATCTGTCAATTCGAGCCAAAGAAAGAACTGTTTGTCCTTGAGCCTCTAGCAAGCTTCGACCATCTTGGAAGGATTTCTCAATCACAATTCCAACGGCTGCCACCTCAGCGCCTGCTTCTTCAATGATTTTAATCAAGCCCTTGGCTGCCTGACCATTTGCCAAAAAATCATCAACGACCAGGACCTTGTCACTTGACTCCAAAAACTTGCCAGCGATGGAGACAGTCGAAGTGACCTGCTTGGTAAAGGAATATACTTCCGCCGTTAAAATCCCTTCAGTCATAGTGATGTTCTTAGACTTTTTAGCAAAAATCATTGGAACACCCAAAGCTTCTGCCGTGTAGACAGCCGGTACAATCCCTGAAGCCTCAATCGTCACAACTTTTGTAATGCCTGCATTCCTGAAATGCTCAGCAAATACTTGCCCGATTTCTTTCATAAGCGAAAAATCGACCTGATGAGTCAGGAAAGAGTCAACTTTGAGAATATTTTCTCCTAAAACGTTGCCATCCCTCAAAATTCTTTCTTCTAATGTTTTCATGTATCTCCTCTTAACATATCTTGGTTCAATGATTAAAGGACCTACCACGATAAGCAAGTCCTTTCTTTTAATGACAAATAGCCTGATACTAAAAGTATCAGAAAGTCATTAGGCTCACTTATTGTTAGATGTTTGGCATCTTGTAGAGACCTTGCCCCAATCATTAGCAAGATAAATAAGTTATTCTATTTCATTAATGAGCATCGCCATTCCAGATGGAGTTTTTGACGATGACATAGTCCACGCGAGTTAGGCTATGCAAATCACGCCCCCCCGCATAGGAAATCGAGCTCTGCAAATCCTGCTCCATTTCAGTTAATGTATCTTGCAAGTGTCCCTTAGCCGGCAGCAAAATCTTCTTGCCTTCGACATTTTTATAAGCACCTTTTTGATACTCGGATGCAGAACCATAGTATTCTTTAAACTTATCACCATCTACCTCGATGGTTTCACCTGGGCTTTCAATGTGGCCAGCAAAGAGCGAACCAATCATGACCATGCTAGCTCCGAAGCGGATCGATTTGGCAATATCACCATGCGTCCGAATCCCTCCGTCCGCAATAATAGGCTTGCGGGCAACCTTTGAACACCAACGAAGTGCAGACAACTGCCATCCGCCCGTACCAAATCCAGTCTTGACTTTGGTTATGCAAACTTTTCCTGGTCCAATACCAACTTTGGTTGCATCTGCGCCAGCATTTTCCAGCTCCCGTACGGCTTCTGGAGTTCCAACATTGCCCGCAATGACAAATGTCTCGGGCAATTCTTTCTTGATGTGCTGGATCATTTGAATTACACTGTCTGAGTGCCCGTGTGCAATATCAATGGTAATGTATTCAGGTGCATCATCTTTAAGGCTACTAACGAAGTCATACTCATAGTCTTTCACACCGACGGAGATCGATGCAATCAGGCCTTGCTCATGCATTCGTTTGACGAATGGTTTGCGACCTTCCTCATCGAAACGGTGCATAATGTAAAAATAGCCTCCTCGAGCAAGCTCTTCAGCGACAGATTCGTCAATAATCGTCTGCATATTAGACGGTACGACCGGCATCCGAAACCTATGTTTACCTAATTTCACACTGGTATCAGCCTCTGAACGACTTTTCACAATACATTTCGCTGGAATTAGTTGAATATCTTCATAGTCAAAAACCTGAAAATCATTGAGCATAGAAAACTCCTTATCAATACTAAAAAATGACCTACCTATGCTCTTCAGCATCACTACATCTATCCAGACGTTTCCAAAGAAAGTATATCACAAGGTACAGGTTTTGTAAAATATTTCAAATATATTATTGATAATGTTCGGAAATTAATAAAAACACGGTCGCCCGTGTTTTATTCTTTCTTATCTTTTTCTGAGTTGGAGTCTTCTGCTCCTCCGTCAACTGCCTTTTTAAACTCTGAAAACATTTTTCCAATCGACTGCCCTAGCTCTGGCAGACGTTTTGGTCCAAAAATCAGTAAGGCACCTAGGACGATAACGATAAGCCCTGGTAGCCCGATATCTTTTAAAATTCCCATTACGATGTTCTCCTTTTCTCAATCATTTTACTCAATAGGATACTAACTTCATACAGCAAGATCAGTGGCACTGTCATTGACAAGTCACTGATGAAATCAGCCGGCGTCAAGATTACTGCTAATACTAATAAAACGAAATAAGCATAGCGTCTATATTTTATCAAAAATTGCGGTTTGAGCAAACCGATTGATGTCAGAAAGGCCACAATGACAGGCAATTCAAACAAGCAAGCAATCGGAATGGTCGTGTGAAACAGAAAGGACAGGTAGTTCTGCGCTGTCATCTGGACGGCAAATAAACCATCTCCTAAAGAGAGCAAAACTTGCAAAATAGCAGGGCTGACGAAGTAAAAACCAAAGGCCAAGCCCAAGACAAAGCTGAAAAATGTAGCTGGTATGTAAGCAAAAATCGCCTTTGCTTCACTATTTCTAAGAGCAGGGCGGATAAATTCCCAAATCTGATAGACCATAAAAGGGAGCGTCAGTGAGAAAGCCACAAGACTAGCCAGGCTAATATAAATCCAAAGTATGTCGTCTGGTCCCAATACAATCAGCTTCTGCTCAAAAGAAGCAGTCAGCCATTTGTAAATATCCGCTGCAAAAAGCAGACTGACCAGAAAAATCAAACCAAACCAGATTAAAACAGCTATAAAACGCCATCTAAATTCCGTCAAGTGTTCAATAACGGTCTGTTCCTTACTAGGCATCTGCTCTCTCCCTTTGCCGATTTCTAAAGGTCACATAGAGGACAACGACCAGAAAGATGGCTTGACTTAGAAGCACTTCAAGGCTCGGATAAATTCCCAGCCAATCAATGGTTGGAAGATGAGAAATCAAGTGACTAGGGAAAATAGCTGTTAATTGCAAGGCATGAATGCTGACACCCAGCATTTTAAAGGCCAGCGCATAGATCAGCCAAGTCAGACCAAAGAAAATCCGATGAGGCCGAATGAAACTGCTAGCCTTGGTCATTAGAATTGCGAGCAAAACTAAAACCAAAATAGCAAATCCCAGTCCCAAAAAGAAGTCTAGAGTAGTAATTCGTGGTAAAATTCCCGCATAGAACAAGATGGTCTCCGCCCCCTCACGGAAAACAGCGAGAAAGCTCAGGGCAAACATGGAAATAAAACTACCACTGGCTGTCACTGCCTGCATCTGACTTTCCATGAAGTCATTCCATTTCTTGACAGAGGACTTGCTGTGGAGCCAAATGCCGACCAAAATCATCATGACAACCGCAAAAATCCCCACTGCTCCCTCAATAATTTCACGATTGGAGCCAGAGGCAACGGCTGGAAAAAGAGTCTGTAGCAAAATGGCAATGGCCGCACTGGCTAGTACGCCCAAGCCAGCACCAGTATAGACCCATTTGAGACCTTTTTTCATCTTGGACGTCTTGAGCGTCGTGACAAGTGCCATCACAATCAAGAGAGCCTCAACGCCCTCACGCAACAAAATCAGCATGGCATCAAAGAAAGTATAAGACCCGCTGGTGTCAATCTGTTCTAGCTCACTGATTAAGGACGCGAGCTGGTCTTGATACTCCTTATCCTTGCCCTTCACCATGATGACAGGTGATTGGCTCTCTACTTTGGTATAGAGGGAAGGATTTTTCGTGCCGACATCTCCTTCAACACTTGGCCAAATCGTGATAAATTTCTTCATCGCAGCCTTGCCCTGCTTTTCGTCCCCTTTTTGGAAAGCAAGCAGAGCCTTTTTCAGCAGACTAATACCATCTGCCAGCGTAAGATTTTCACTGCTAGCTGTCGCTTCTTCTCCCTTGACAAAGCTGTCAATCGCTGCCGTCAGGTCATCATAAGAAGTTTGAATAGCTTCAAAATCCGTCGGTTCCGTCTCGATAGCACTTCGTAAAAATGAAATGGCCGTTTCCACCTTACCATAATGAGCCGTACTATGATCCCGCACCACTCCTTCATTGGCAGTCCAAGTTGAATTCATTTTTTTATAGGCTTCACGAATCTTTTCAAGATCCTTGCTCTCAATCGCTGCCTGAAGAGCTTGAAACTTTGATTCTAGTTTATTGACCAGCTTGGTTTTTTCCGCCTCAAGATCAACAGGATTCTGCTCCTTTTCAAAAGCTAAAAGGGCGGCTGAGACCTTGGTCAGCTTATCCTCTGTCACATCGCCCGAGATAGTCAAGGCCTTGCTGACTTCTTTCCCTGCAGCTGAGTCATGGTTGCTTAAAGCCGCAAATTCAGTCTGGATTTCTTCCAGCAACTCTTTGGCACTGGCTTGGTCGCCTTTTTGAACGGCTGTGCTGGCATCCGTAATCTTGATAAAGAGACTGCTATAAGAATCCTCAGCCGATACAGGCTGAGCTAGGAGTACGAGCGCCAAAAATAAAAACAAGATCTTATTCAAATAATTTCTGACCAAGATATTCTCCTTCTTTGACACCGCCGAAGCAAGCAAACAAGCCACTGCCCACATGGGTGATATATTCATTCATCTTATCCTGTGCTCCAAGATTTGTCTGGACTTTGATAAAACTGTCGGGATCCTTTTGGAAAGAGATAAAAAGGAGACCTGTATCAAATTGACCCGTTGTTTCATCAATCCCATCCGAATAAGAATAGGAACGACGATAGAGAGGCTTGTCGACCTCTTTGGCCAGCCGCACATGTGCATCAACTGGAAGCAAGTCCAAGTCTACCTCGTCAAATTCATTCTTCTTGCCAAAGGGCGCTCCGCTCTCCTTATAACGACCAAAGGTATTTTCTTGCTCTTGCAAATTGGTCCGATCCCAAGTCTCAAGAAACATCTGAATCCGACGGACAGCCATGTAGGAGCCACCCTTCATCCAGTCCTTGCTATCACACCAAACCACCTTGTCAAAATCTTTCTCCTTGGTGACATTGGCCGTGCCGTCTTTAAAACCAAATAGATTGCGGGGAGTAGACATACGATCGCCTATAGCAGCAAAACCAGCCTGACTCCATTTCATGGTGACAGTATTTCGCGCTTTACGAACCAGATTGCGAACGGCATGAAAAGCCACCTGCTCATCATCCGCACAAGCTTGAATGACAATATCCCCACCAGTATATTTCTCTTTTAGTTGTTCCTTGGGGAAAGGAGGCAAGTCGCGAAATTCCTTAGGCTTTTTCTCCTCCAAGCCCATTTTTTTCAGGAAAGAGGCGGAGATGCCAAAGGTCAAGGTCAGTCGATAAGGGTTGAGCCCGACTGTTTCGCCAGTATCCGTAGGTGGCAAGAGGGCATTAGAGCCATCTTTTTTGACTAGCTCCCCATTGACCAACTTTTTACTGTAAGCGGTCCAGTCCTTGAACATCTGGATAATGGTCTCTTTATCCGTCGTATGCAAGTCCAGAATGACAAAATAGATATTCTTTTGCATGGCTGTTGTAATGCCAGCTTGGTGCTCACCGTAAAAACTGATTTCTTCATCGCCGTCAGCCAATTTTTTGTCTTCCTTCGCTTGATTAGCGAAAAAAGCAGATGCACTGGAGACACCAAGTGCTAAACCTGCGCCTCCAATCCCTGCTTTTTTAAGAAATTCCCGACGATCCATTTTTTTATTAAACCATTTTTCGTCCTTGGTCATCTTCTTACTTCCCATCTAGGATGATACCCATTTGAGAGAGAGGCTCGCCCAGTTTTGTGACAGCTTCTCCTAGCTCTTTGGTATCTTCCTTGCTCAATTCGGTATAAAGTTTATAATTCTTAGAATCAGTCATGTGCTTGTCTAGCAAACTATTAACATTCTTGAACTCAGTTTCTATACTTTTTACCAGTTTTTCATCTTTCTTCTCGATCAAAGGTTTAAAGAGTTCGAAAATCTTTTCTGCCCCTTGAATATTGGCACGGAAATCATACAAATCCGTATGTGAAAAGATTTCTTCTTCACCAGTAATCTTGCTGGTCGCCACTTCGTTAAGGAGGTCAACTGCACCAGTCAGCATGATGTCTGGCGTAACCTCGACAGTCGCGATTTTAGCCTTTAATTCTTTGATGTCATTGACCAACTGGTCTGCATATTTCTCTGTACCAGTCGTTGTATTATTTTCCCACAGAATTTTTTCAATCCGGTGGAAGCCTGACCAACCTTCTTCGGTCTTGTTTTCATCCACATAGTCAGCTAAGCGGAAGTCAATTTTCACATCAGACTCTCCGAAGCTTTCGGCAATCGGCTCTGAACGCTCGTAGCTCATGCGAATTAGCGGATACATTTTCTTGGCTTCATCAAGCTTTCCTTCTTTGAGCGTATCTCTGAATTTCTCCGTATCCGTCAATAATTGATCAATTTCTTTCTGTACAAAGGCTTTATACTCTGCTGTTGCCTTATCCAAAGCTTTCTGGTCAGAGGCCGATAGACTTGTTTTAGCTTCCGAACTGCTGGCACTTGTATTCGATTTTTGATTAGCAGCACAGCCAGTCAGTAAAATAGCTGTTGACAATAAGACAATTCCAAGTTTTTTCATCTTGACTCCTTTATTTTCCCTAAAAGGGGCGAATTCATATAAATTATAACAATTTATTTCTCATATTTCAATAAATTGTCAGATAATTATAATGAAACTTTCCTTTCTGAGTAAAAAATGAGCATTTCAAAGCAAGATATCCTTAATTTTGCCAATTTCTGACTTCTTAAGGACTACATAAATCGTATCTCCTAGGTAGAGACGACTAGCTCCGTTGACCGTCTGGGTCTTGCCCTTATGGATATTCATCGTGATTAAAACTCCATGCGGTAGCTCCAATTCATGCACCTGCCGACCCGCTACCTTTTCTGAAACAGGAATTTCAATCAAGGTTGTCTCTCCGTCATCTTCAATCCGATCTGGCAGCATTTTTTCAAGCATGGCTTCATAGACAGGCGCTCCCTTCAGCAGATCCATAGCAATATAGGCCATCAGAGTGACCAAACCCAGTGGCATGAGGTTTCGAATA
The DNA here is from genome assembly GCF_003943505.1 of Streptococcus cristatus. Taxonomy (GTDB): domain Bacteria; phylum Bacillota; class Bacilli; order Lactobacillales; family Streptococcaceae; genus Streptococcus; species Streptococcus cristatus_E. The sequence continues at coordinate 84,132 of NZ_RJPS01000003.1, read as the reverse complement.
TCTCCCACCATCTCCGTCACGAGAATCATAGCTGTTAGCGGAGCTTTGGAAATGGCGCCAAAATACCCACTCATTCCCAAGATGATAAAGATTGGAAATTGTTCCTGCGTGATGAACCCAGCTTCTACACAAAGGGCTCCAATTGCTGCACCTAGCAAAGAACCCAAAGCCAGAATGGGCAGAAAAATGCCACCAGGAAGGCCGCTGCCATAACTAACCATGCTCCATACAAAACGGAGTAAGAAAAAGAGAATCAAGGTTCCAACTGTGTAATGAGCACTCGTCAGAGACAGAATCAACTGGTTCCCACCGCCCAGCAAATGAGGCAGAAAATAGCCAATCGGAATGATTAAAACAAAGGCAAAAATCGGATAATAATTTTTCGGTAGCCTAAAAATTTTTCCCAGAGCTTCATAAACCAGATGAATATTGAGGACCGCTTTTTCATAGAGAAAACCAGCCAAGCCTAAAAACAGGCCCATCAAGATATAAATCCAGTACTGATTCAGCCCCATGAAAGGAATATTATCTGGCATATCCAGAACGGGGGTCAGGCCAAATATAGACAGCGAAATAAAATTCGCCACCAAACTTGCCGCCAAGGTTGAAACCCAAAAGAAGCGGGAAAAATGATGGTACACTTCCTCAACGACAAAGAGCAAACCTGCAATTGGCGCATTAAAAGCCGCAGCCAAGCCCGCAGCTGCACCACTGGCAATCAAGGTTCGCTCCTCTACCGGACTCAAATTTAGCCATTTAGATATGCCTTTTCCACTCATCGCTCCTAGCTGAATACTCGGTCCCTCACGTCCCAGCATCAAGCCACTGGAAATTGCTAAAATACCAACTAAGAATTTTTTCCAGAGAATGCTCCACCAAGAAAGTGACATCAAGCCTTTCAACTCAGCTTCAACCTGTGGAATCCCTGAACCCTTTATATCCTTTTCTGTAGCTACCAATCTAGCATTGATAAAGACAATGAAAGCATAGAAGAAAAGCAAGGCTACTAGCCAAAACCACTCACTTCTACCCCTCACATAAGCCGCCTGAACCAAGTGAAAACTTTTTTCAATCAAAAAACGAAATGCTCCCACTACTACTCCAGCAAAAATGCCCACCAGAATCCCCCTGAACACTTGGGAAATAATAGAGCTGGATATAAAATTAAATTCTTTTTTCGTATCAGAAATTTGTTCTTTTTGTTTGATCATACTCTCTCTCCAAAAGATCTTATAGCAACATTTTAGCACAAAATATGGGCCAGAAACAAGGCGATAGCCATGAACATTTTACCTTTGAATGTAAAACTTTTAAAATCAACTCTCTCAGAGTTAAAAAATGCCAAAAATGCAGTTTAAACATCAAAAAAACGACCTTCAAGGTCGTTTTGCGCTTAGATTGACAAGTCTTCCTGATCAATCTTTTGAGCTGTGCGGTAAGCTTGGTAGAAAATGAAAACAGCCACAGCAGTCATGATGGGAACGATAACTGGGATATCCGTTTCAATAGAAGTCAATGGAGAGTTCCAGAAGAAGTGGAGAACAAAAGCTGACAAGAAATAAAATAGTCCAGCTTTAAAATAGGTTTTTTGAGTCTTAGCAAATTGGAACATCAGGGCTAAGCCGATAGTGGTCAAAGCAGTATAGAGCCAGTGAGAAGCTACCCCACCAGTGATACGGCCTAAAATACCAGAGATAGTGAAGGAAAATCCTTCAGGTAGGTCGGAAAGGATATAAGAAAAGTCCTCACTAATCTGAAAACCTATGCCAGCTGTAATTCCCAACAGTAAAAAGCCTTTAAGTTTTTTGACTGGCACTAGATAGACAGCGAAAGCAACTGCCAAAAGCTTAAGCGGTTCTTCAACTAGCGGAGCTGCGAGGGCATTCTCTAGATAACTAATCACTGTATTTGGAAAGCTCGTACTAACCCACTCGTGGATATAAGTATTGGCTAATCCAGACGTCCATCCAGAAATGAATAGCCCACCTAGCAGAGCAATCCCAAGGCTAAATGCAGGCGTTTGCCATTTTTTACCCAAGCAGCGAATCAAAAGTAGAGCTGGGATGATATAGAGCAGGGCCAAAAGGGCTGAAAGTCCGACAATTCCATAACCAGTACCTGACATACTACCAGTAGTATAAGCTTGCGTCTCGTATTCCAAGCCAATCGCGCTCAGAAGGAGAAAAATGAAAAGAACAATATTTTTCTTCATATAACAACTTTCTAAAATTTTATTTTCATCTTAGTATAACAAAAAAATCTAAAATAGAACTAATTTTAAGACTCATTAGAATGATTATTAATTATTGTACTAGTTGATAAACTCATAATATATATGCCTCATTCTGTATTGTATTGACAATTCAACTTGATAAAACAAGCGACAAAAAAGTCCCTTATCGGGACTTTCATTGATTATTTTTCAGCTGTAAGTGCAGCCATTGTGATGTAGTTGTAAGGTTTGTTAAAGTGTGGCAAGAAGAAGAGATCTGTCAAGGCCAACTTGTCAATTGTTACATGCTCTTGGATAGCAAGTGAGAACATGTGGATTCCCATGCTGATTGCAGAATCACGAGACACCATTTGTGCACCAAGGATTTCACGGCTGTCTTTATCAAAGACAATCTTGATGGCAACTTCGTGGTTGTCATGTTTGATAAATTCAGGTTTTTGAAGGTCGTTAAAGCCAGTTTCAGTTGCGTTGTAGCCAGCCGCTTTTGCTTTTTCAAGTGTCAAACCAGTTGAAACCATGTGAAGACCGTAGATAGAGATACCGTTTGATCCTTGCACACCGATTCCTTCTAGTTCATGTCCACAAGCGTTGTAAGCACCCACGATACCCGTACGTACAGCGTTAGATGCAAGGGCAATGTAGCTTGTGTCTTTACGTGCATTGTCATAAACAGTCGCACAGTCACCAACAGCGTAGACACCTGGGATAGATGTTTCTTGTTTCTTGTCTACTAGGAAGGCACCGTTGCGGAAGAGTTCAATCTTACCGTCAGCAAGAGCTGTGTTAGGACGGAAACCAACTGCAAGAACAACCATGTCCACATCAAATGTTTCTTTGTCTGTTACCAAGCGTTCAACTTTACCATCACCTTGGATGGCTTTAACTGTTTGACCAAGAGCCAAGCGGATGTTGTGATCTTCCAAGTTCTTTGCCATCATTTGAGTGAAGTCTTTGTCATAGTAGCCGTTCAAGACAGTNTCTACGATNTCNACAAGNACCACTTCTTTTCCAAGACGCTCGAAGGCTTCGGCAAGTTCTACACCGATGTAACCACCACCNACAACNGCNATNCGNTCAAGGTNTTTGCTCTTGTCNNCAAGTTTTTCAATAACTTCTTCAGCATTTTGGTACAATTTAACGAATTGGACGTTTTCAAGAGTCGCTTTAAATTCGCGGTTCCCCTTAACGATTTCAACGCCTTCAATTGGAGGCAAGATTGGAGTTGAACCAGTTGCAAAGATCAATTTATCATAAGACTCTTTGTGTTCTTTTCCTTCCACTTCTGCGGTCACAACTTTATTATCATAGTCAATTGAAAGCACTGGTGAGTTCATGTAAACTTTAGCGCCTTTAGCTTCCAATTTTTCTTTATCAGAATAGAAGAGTCCTTCTGGACCATCGATTTGTTCCCCGATCCAAAGTGCCATTCCACAACCAAGGAATGAAATATTTGAGTTTTGGTCAAATACCACAATTTCATTTTCATGACCAAAGTTGTCCAACATTGTATTAATACAAGCTGTACCAGCGTGGTTAGCACCAACTACAACGATTTTACTCATAGAATAATCCACCTTTAAATTTAATTTACCAAACTAGTATACCATGTATCTGTTAGCGTTTACAAGATATATGCTCAGAATTATTTAAAATTTGGCAAATAACTTTGATTTTAGACAAAAAATTTCAATTTTTCTGAAAATATTATATATTTACAATTGTGAAAACGGTATCTTTCTGTTATACTAATAGAGAAGATTAAGAAATTTAATAGGGAAGGTTGTGATAAAAGTGGATCTTAAGTCTAGATCCATCCATTTAATGGGATCGACTATCACTATTTCGATTCTCCATGAAAATGCCGACAGTCTTTTAGACCAGGTATTTTCTCTCCTAAGATTGTATGAAAAGCGCTTTAGTGCAAATGATGACAGCTCTGAGCTCATGCAAATCAATCACGCTGCCGGTAAACATCCCGTTTGTGTCCATCCTGATTTGTTTGAGTTGATTGAGTTGGGAAAAAAGCATAGTCTCGCTCCAGACAGTCATCTCAATATTACCTTGGGTCCCTTGGTCCAAACTTGGCGGATAGGCTTTGCGGATGCGAAAGTTCCCAGTCCCAAGGAAATCAAGCAAGCGCTGGCACTCACTGACCCTGAGTGTATCGAGTTAGATGCAGCTGCCTCCAGTGTTTTTCTGACAATGGAAGGCATGAAAATCGACTTAGGCGCCCTTGCCAAAGGCTATATCGCAGATAAAATCGCTACTTTTCTAAGAGGACAAGGTGTCACCTCTGCCCTCATCAATCTTGGTGGAAATATCTTAACCATTGGTCTAAATGAAAAAAATAATCGTTGCTGGCGCATTGGAATTCAAAATCCAAGTCTGCCACGGGGAAACAACCTGGCTCTTCTGTCCGTTCAGGATCAGTCTGTCGTGACTTCAGGGATATATGAAAGAAAACTGCAGGTAGATGGCAGGGTTTATCATCATATTTTTGACCGTACCACAGGCTACCCAATTGACAATCAACTAGCTAGTCTCACGATTGTTTCATCAAAATCAGTCGATGGTGAAATATGGACAACCCGTTTATTTGGGGAAACTCCTACTTCCATCTTAGAGAAAGTCGAGCAAGAAAATGGAATCGAAGCCTTCGTTATTACAGAAAATCATCAAATTTTTTATTCATCTGGTCTCAGCCCAGAAATCTTATCCTAAATCCAGAAAGGAACCTACTATGTTAAAATTTATCGGTCTAGTTGGTACAAACTCAAAAAAATCAACCAACCGCCAACTCCTTCAGTACATGCAAAAGCATTTCGCTGATAAAGCAGAAATCGAGTTGATTGAAATCAAAGAAATTCCTATTTTCAACAAACCATCTGATATGCAAGTTCCAGAGATCGTTAAAGAAATCGCTGCGAAAATCGAAGCTGCTGATGGTGTTATCATCGGAACGCCTGAATATGATCACTCTATTCCTGCTGTTCTTATGAGTGCCTTGGCTTGGTTGTCTTACGGTATCTATCCATTACTTGGTAAACCAGTGATGATTACAGGAGCCTCTTATGGAACTCTGGGTTCATCTCGCGCCCAACTACAACTCCGTCAAATTTTGGATTCACCAGAACTCAAGGCTTCTGTTATGCCAGGTTCTGAATTCCTACTTTCTCACTCACTTCAAGCCTTTGATAAAAATGGAGACTTGATTGACCTCGAAACCATTCAAAAATTAGACGCTCTTTTTGATGACTTCCGTTTATTTGTTAAAATTACAGAAAAGTTATCAAGTGCCCAAGCACTTCTTCATCAAGAAGCTGAAAACTTTGACTGGGAAAAATTGTAAGAACTAGAAGGGAAAGAATCACATGAAATTTGTTGGACTTGTCGGCTCAAATGCAGACCAATCATACAACCGTAAATTACTAGAATTTATCAGAAAACAATTTAAACTGAAATTTGAATTAGAAGTTTTGGAAATTGATGAAGTTCCACTCTTTAATCAAGATGAAAAATGGGACAAATCCTTCCAGTTGCGCCTTTTGTACAACCGCATCACGCGCGCTGACGGTGTTATCATTGCCACTCCTGAGCACAACCACACCATTACAGCAGCTCTCAAAAGTGTCCTTGAATGGCTCTCTTATGAGGTTCACCCATTTGAAAGCAAGCCTGTCATGATTGTGGGAGCTTCCTACTACGACCAAGGAACGTCTCGTGCCCAAGTACATTTGCGTAAGATCTTAGATGCTCCAGGTGTCAATGCTTATACTTTACCAGGAAATGAATTCCTTCTTGGTAAAGCGAAAGAAGCTTTTGATAATGAAGGCAATATCACAAACGAAGGCACTGTTAAATTCCTTGAATCTTGCTTAGATAACTTTGTTAAATATGTTGAGGTAGTCTCAAAATTGAAAAAACCTAAACCAATTGCTCCTGAAGACTTAGATGTCACGAACCCAATCGCAACAACCATCACAGAAGTTGACCCTGACGATCCAGAATGGGTAGAAAAAGCTGCAAAAGCTGTTGGTGCTGTTTCTGGCGATACCTATGTCAAGCTTGACCATGGTATCCTGACTGTTAACCAAATCGACATGTTCTTAAAGGCTATGCCGTTTGAGTTGACTTATGCTGATGATAACAACCAGTTCCTTTACTATAACAACGCTCATCAAGATCCAGACACTATGTTTGCCAAGCGTGTACCATCCCAATCAGGTGGCCGTCTCTCAACTCTACACAACTCTCTTCCTGCTGCCCGCATGAAGAACGTAGAATGGGTAGTTGGTGTTCTCCGTAACGGTGATCAAGAGTATGTTCGTACAATCGTACCTGGTTCACCAGCAGGTGTTATCAATACCCATAACTACCAAGCAATGTATTATCCTGACGGTTCTTACGCTGGTATCAACGAAATCGTCTTCAACTTCCAGCCTTGGCTAGATTGGTATCTAAAAACAACTGGTCAACGCTTGGTTGGAGGAAGCGGCCCATTTGCTCCCGCAGCTGCAACAGCCGATGCTACTTCTGGTGCTTCAGATACTGGCGGTGGTCACGGTGGTGGAGATGCCGATACCACTTCTGGCGCTAGTGCTTAATCGAAACAAAATGAAATAAAAGAGGCTGGGACAAAAGTCCCAGCCTCTCAATTGTCTTTGGAGTGTCGAGCAAGACGCAGTGGTTGAGTGGGCTCTACTCGGCTGATTTCATCAGCTTTTACAGCCCTACTCAACTGTGCGGAGGTGGGACGACGAAATCGAATTCTAACGAATTACCGATTTCTGTCCCACTCTCTTTTTACTTTATTTCATTTCCTTGAAGGCCTTTTCTGCTTCTTCGTTGCTGATTGCTCCAAATTGAATCTTCCCAATTTTTCCTTGGCTATCAATGAGGATTTCTGTTGGAATACTGCGAACCTGATAGGCTTGGAAGATTGCACCAGACGTGTCAAATAGAACGGGCACATCCTTATATCCTTGTTCTTGATACCATTTTGGGAAGTCCTCAACAGACTTCTCTCCTTGGAGACCTGGTGCTACAATAGACAATATTTCAAAATCACGGTCTTTTTTACCAGCTAATTCGACCAATTCTGGCATGCTTCGCTTACAAGGTCCGCACCAAGAAGCCCAGAACTTCAGATAGATTTTTTTTCCACGGTAATCAGAAAGCTTGACAGTTTTTCCATCCATCGACTGGAGAGTGAAGTCCGGTGCCTCCTGGCCAACTGCAACCTGCGATTGGACACTTGTATTGGACTGGCTTTGACTATCCATCCCCTTTTCATCAGATGAACAAGCTGATAGTGTCAGAAAAGCTATCGAAGCAACAACGAGCGAAAGAATTTTTTTCATCTTTTTCTCCTTTTATCCAAAAATTCCTGATAAAGCATTTAACTGCCCGAGCATGAGAAGGATTCCCATAAAAATAATTAAGGCTCCTCCAATTTTTTTCATTAGCCCCATATAGGGTTTGATTTTTGAAAAATAGCGCATAACGAAGCTAGAAGCTAAAGCTAAGATGAGAAATGGCAAGGCCATTCCAAAAGTATAAACCAGTGTTAAGAGCGCTCCCTGGATAGCTCCATTTCCTCCAGAGGCAGCTAGAGCCAGAACCGAACTAAGGACAGGGCCAATACAAGGCGTCCAACCAAAACTGAAACTAATACCAAGCAAAAAGGCTGAAAGAAAATCATTCCGACGACTGTTTTTCTTAAATTCCACATTTTTCTGGAATTGTAACTGCCTGATATTAATCAGCTCCATCTGGTGAATTCCGAGCAAAATGATGATAATCCCCATCAGATAACGGAATTTCTCATCGTAAATCACTCTGCCTAAGAATCCTGCACCAAAGCCTAGTAAAAAGAAAACTAAAGAAATTCCAGCAATGAAACACAAGGTCTTGATCAGACCAGTCCAAGCAATCTTTCTGCCTAAAAACTTGACTTCTCTAGGATCTTCTTCATCCAGCAATATCCCTATATAGACTGGTAACAAGGGAAAGATACAGGGTGAGAAAAACGAGAGAATTCCAGCCAAAAAGACCGAAACAAAAAATAAACCAGACTCCATCCCAACCTCCTTTAAGATGTGTTTTCAATATTATTATAACAAACGATTCAAATTTTTCCACATTTTGCTACACTATCCTCATTTTTGTATCATTATCGGAGAAGCCATCTGTCAAAACACTATTTTGCTCCTAAACAGTAAAAAAGCCGGAAATTTTCCGGCTTGAGTACTGAAGGATAGCGAACTTAATCATCTGAATCTAGCGGCAAATAAAGACAAATCTGGGTGAATTTATCTGGTTCGGACTGGATTTCCATATGGTAGTCGTCTCCGAACTGCAACCTCAAGCGTTGATCGACATTTTTCAGACCGACACCACCTAAGCGGAGGAGAGTCTGGTCCTCTGAATTTTGGAGATCAAAGCCGCGGCCGTTATCATAGATAGACAGTATCAGCTGCCCCTCTTCTGCTGCCGCAGTCACCCGAATCATGCCCTGTCGGTCAATTTCTTTGATGCCATGGTAGATGGCATTTTCAACCAAAGGCTGAAGTACCAGCTTGGGCAGTTTATAATCAGCTATAGATTCATCCTCTTCAATCTCATATTGGAGCTTGTCACCATAGCGCTGCTTCTGGATAAAAAGATACTGACGAACGTGGTCAATCTCATCTTTCAGAGCAATCTGTTCGTGTCCTTGATTGAGCGCCAAGCGGAAATACTGAGCGAGTGACTTTGTTACCTCAACAACACGCTTGCTGTCATTAAACTCAGCCATCCAGACAATCGTATCCAAGGTATTATAAAGGAAATGGGGATTAATTTGAGCTGAGAGAGCTCGGAGCTCATAGCGGCGGACATTTTGTTCTTCTGTCTTGACAGCTTCCATTAGTCGTTCGATTTGATCCAGCATTTTATTGAACTGCTGAGCCAAGTCAACCAACTCTGGAGACCCCTTTGCTTCCGCCCGAAGGTTTGAGTCGCCCGAGCCGATCTTCAGAATGACTGCCTGCAGATTCTGCAGAGGCTTAATCCACAAACGCAGGACAAACCAAATACCAGTCAAGCACAGCAGGAGTGCTAAAAGGCCCATTCCCACAAAAGAATAAAGCATTTGTGACTGAAGCATCTGTAATTGCTCCAATGAAGCGACACCAATTAGAGTCCAGTCGCTGTCCGCAATATCAATCTGGTAGACAAAAGCCTGTTTCTGGTCTGCGTAACCGTCCTTGACCGAGATATAGGGCTGCATCGCTTTCATTTCCTGACTGGATGAATAAACACTTTTCTTGGGATGATAGACAAATTCATGCTGGCTATTGACAATAAAACTAAAACCTTTCTTCCCTAGCTGAAGCTGATCCAGATAGGCTTTAAGACTATTGTAGCCGATATCCAGACGCAGAACACCGAGATTCTGCCCTGCTTCATCCACCACTTCCTGAGTGACAGAAACAACCCACTTCTCCTTTTCAGATGACAGAGACTCTTTGCGAGCAGGAGTCAAGACAGGCATGGCTCTAGTATGGACAGCTTCCTGATACCATTTTTCATTCATCATATCAGAGGAAGTCTGCATACTGATTTGAGAATCTGTCGAGACCACGCGCCCGTCTTTGGTAACCAATACTGCCGACACCAAATCCGGATCTGTCTCAATGATGGTTTTCATCAAAGACTGAACTGACGTTTCGCTGCTTTCTTGATTCTGAGCAAACTTCCGAATCGTTTCTTCCTTGCTCAGTGTGGAGGTGGTTTGTTTTAATTTCTGCAAATAGGAAGCAATGAACTGCCCGCTTTGCTCCATACTATTACGCGTCGTCCGCTCTGTCAGCTGTCGAATTGTCCCCGAGCTAGTCTGATAGTAAAGACTCCCAACAAATCCCAAGAGTAAAAGAACCAGTAGAAAAATATAGACAATCAACTGGATAAGAAGCGGATAGCGTTTCATTTCTCCTCTCCTTTTTTAAACTGCCGTGGTGTCAGCCCAACCACCTGCTTGAAGCGCTGAGAAAAATAGTTCATATCTTCAAAACCAACCTGCTCTGCTATTTCATAAATCTTCAAATCTGTAGTCAGGAGTAAGAGTTTTGCTTTTTTCATCCGCTCTTGAATCAGATAATCCTGAAAGGGCAAGCCTAATTCTTTTTTGATAAGAACACTTAGGTAGGACGGACTAAACCCTAATTGGAAAGCCAAACTTTTCAGACTTAATTCTGAATCTGCTAGACGCGCGTGAATAGCCTCTTCCAACTCAGAGCGCTGCCCCTGATCGACCAAGTTTTGAATCTGGGCCTTTTTACGCTCCTTATCAAGCTTAGTCTGCAGCTTGGCCAACATCTCCTCAACATCATCCTTGGAAAAAGGCTTTAGCAGATAGTCATCTGCACCTAGCTTAATGGCCGACCGAGCATAGTCAAAGTCATCATATCCCGTCAGAAAAACGATATGGCACTTAGGAGCCTGGTCTCTAACTAGCTTGGCCAGTTCGAGACCGTTCATCTGTGGCATATTGATATCGGTTAGCAGGATGTCAGCAGGATTTTCCTGAAATTTCTGCCAAGCTTCTCTTCCATTTTCAGCCTGAGCAATAACTTGCATACCAAACTGTTCATAGTCTACCAAGGACGCAATCCCCTGTCTTACCAGATACTCATCCTCTACAATCATAATTGAATACACAAGATTCAACTCCTTATTTATACTGGATTTATTATAGCAAATTTTCAATCAAAATGCTCTTAAACATAATCCAAAAGATAACCGTAGCCCTTCTCTTCCATCTCAGCTTTTGGAATGAACTTAATTGACAGACTATTGATGCAATAGCGCAAGCCGCCCTTGTCCTTAGGGCCGTCAGTGAAAACATGGCCCAGATGCGAATTTCCAACTCGGCTACGAACTTCTGTCCGTGTCATATTGAAACTCTTGTCTTCTTTGTAAGTCGCAACATCTGGACTGATAGGACGTGTGAAACTCGGCCAACCACAGCCTGAGTCAAACTTATCCTTTGATGAAAAGAGAGGCTCGCCTGTCACCACATCCACGTAGATACCAGCGTCGAACTTATCCCAATAGCGGTTAGAAAAGGCCCGTTCCGTATCATTCTTTTGTGTGACTGCGTATTCTTCTGGCGAGAGCTTAGCCTTAATCTCTTCGTCGCTAGGCTTAGGATAGCGATTAGCTTCGATTACAGGGTAAGCAGCTTGATTAACATCGATATGGCAATATCCATTAGGATTCTTTTTTAGGTAATCCTGATGATAATCTTCTGCCTTGATAAAGTTTTTCAGAGCTTCTTTTTCGACAGCCAAAGGCTTATCATATTTCTTAGCAACCTCATCAAAGACCTGATTTATAGTCTCAAGATCAGCTTCGTCCTTATAATAGACGCCTGTCCGATACTGGGTACCCTGATCATTTCCCTGCTTATTTTTAGAAGTTGGATCAATGATGCGGAAATAGTGAAGTAAGATTTCTTTGAGAGATATTTTTTTAACATTATAAGTAATTTTTACAGTCTCAGCATGACCAGTTTGGGAGACCAATTCATATTTGGTCGTGTCTCCTTTACCATTTGCATAGCCAGACTCAGCATCAATGACACCCGGTACTCTAGAGAAATACTCTTCTACTCCCCAGAAACAGCCGCCAGCCAGATAAATCTCCCGCTTATCTTCTTCCTTGACGTCCTCTTGCTTTTGTTTAGTCACTTCTGTCTGGCTCATAGAGGCTTTCTTGATTTGCTCGATATTGTCCTGAGATGAGCTAATAGACACGGAACCCTTGATTAGGAAAAATAGACCAAAACAGACAAGCAAGCCGACCAAAACCAGAAAAATCTTCCATTTGCCTTCCATGCTCATTACTCCTTTCTACTTGATTTCCTTTAGTGTTTTCTCAATATCTTCCTTACTCATGTAGCCCACATGAGTTTTAGCAAGTGAGCCATCACTATTGATAAAGAGAGCAGATGGGTAGGATCGAATACCGTATTCTTTCAGTAATTCTCCCTTAGTATCCATAAGAACTGGCATGTTCTTGTAATCCAAAGACTTGTACCATTCCTTGAAATCATCAGCAGACTTTTCTCCGTTAAAAGTCGGAGACACTACCGACAGGACAACATAATCTTTTCCTGATTGCTCCTTAGCCAAATCATTGGTATCTCCAAGTGTGGATAGACAGATAGAGCACCAAGAAGCCCAAAACTTTAGATAGACTTTCTTGCCTTTGAAATCAGATAACTTGTAAGTCTTTCCGTCCACACCTTGCAGACTAAAATCCTTGGCCATCTTTGTAGCTTGATTAGAATTTGCCTTACTAATCATGGAACTTTTATCATTTTTAGAACCTTCCGAATTCATTTGCTGATTTGAGCAAGCTCCCAATAAGCCGACACAAAGCAGACTGGCAGTCAAAATCGATAGTTTCTTCATTGTTTTCTTTCCTTTCAAAATAAGGAGAAAGCCGACAAAACTGACGACTCCCACCCTTATTGATAATTTTATTTATCAGATGACATCTCTGATGAATCTTTCATGTCATCCTTCATGCTTGAATCGCTTGATTTCATATCATCTTTCATATCAGACTTATTGTCGGACATCATAGAAGAATCCTTCATATCATCCTTTTTCATTTTATCATCAGACATGCTAGAGTCTTTCATATTCTCCTTCTTCATGTCGTCTTTTTTCATATCATCTTTCTTCGTCATGCTGCTGTCGTCCATCTTTTTCATGTCTGAATTTGACTTTTGACTGGAGCAAGCAGCCAAGGCAAAGATACTAAGAGTAGCCATTGTAAGGGTAGCGATTTTTTTCATGATATTTCTCCTTTAATTATATAATATTTATCCAAATAGGGATGCTAAAGCGTTTAGATTTCCTAGCATTAGCAAAATTCCCATGAGAATGATGAGTGCACCGCCGATTTTCTTAAGCGTTCCCATATAAGGTTTGAGTTTCGCAAAGCGCTGTAATACCCAGCCGGAAGCCAAAGCCATGGCTAGAAAAGGAAGGGCTAAGCCAAGTGTATAAACCAACATAAGCAAGCCTCCCTGAAGAGCGCCGTTGCCTCCAGAAGCTGCAATTGCTAAAACAGAGCTCAGAACAGGTCCCACACAAGGCGTCCAACCAAAACTAAAGGTGATGCCTAAGAGAAAAGCGTTAAGAAAATCACTTCTTTTACTATTCTTTTTAAGTTGGATGCTCTTTTGCTTTTGCAGTTGCTGGATATTAATGATTCCCATCTGGTGGATTCCCAGTAGAATGACAATCCCGCCCAGAATATAGCGAAACCAAGGGGCATAGAGGACTTGCCCTAGAGCGCCAGCTCCATAGCCCAAAACCAAAAATACAGTAGATAAGCCAGCTATAAAGCAGAGCGTCTTAGCTAGACCATACCAAGAAATGTCTTTTCCCATAAACCGAACCGTTTTCGGCTGATCCGAATCCAGCAGAATTCCTACATAGACTGGCATGAGCGGTAAGATACAAGGGGAGAAAAAGGAAAGAATCCCTGCTAGAAAAACAGAAATAAAGAACAAAAAACTTGTTGCCATTTCAAAAACCTCTCTATCAATTTTCTGACTCTAGTATAAAATAAAAATCCCCCTAAAAATAGGGAGATCGATTTGAAAAAACTTGAATTTGATTTTATCTTTGCTAAATCAAGAATTGAAAACGTTTACCAATTGCTGTAGATTTATGTTAAGTTGAGAGTAAATGTAAAAGTGCTTCCTAGGCCACACTGACTTTCAACCGTTATTTCTCCACCCAGCTGATGAGCCAATTCACGCGCAATAGCAAGACCCAGACCATGCCCGCCTGTCTTCATATTACGAGATGTTTCCACACGGTAAAGGCGTTTGAAAATCTTATCCAAATCCTCAGGAGCAATACCTTGTCCTTCATCTTTCACACTTATTGTCAAGATTTGCTCAGTTAATTGGGCCACGACCTCAATTTTAGTTCCAGGGTCTGAATACTTAAAGGCATTATTTAGCAAGTTGACCAAGATACGGGAAAGTTTATCGTAATGGCTCTTAATTTTCGCTGACTCAGGAGACACTTGAATGTAGATGTCTCGCTCCTCCTGCTCAATCAATAGTTGAAATTCACTCATGACCTCAATCAATAGCTGGTCTAGAAAGACTATTTCAGCTTCTCCATCTGATTCTATTCGAGGCTGGGCATTAAGAGTCAAAACATCCAACTCTTCCACCAGTTTATTCAAACGCTCTGTCTGACGGCTAATCGTGGTCAAGTAATGAATCTGCTCCTCTTCTTCGATCACTCCATCTAAAATCCCCTCCACAGTCGCCTGAATAGAGGTAATGGGAGTTTTAATATCGTGAGAAAGCTGGGCAATCATCATTCTTTTTTCTCGTTCACTTTCATCAAGCGATTCAAACGTTTCTTGCAAATTATGCGACATATCGTTAAAAGCCTGACCCAACTCTTGAAATTCGATAGGGCCCTTGTCCTCAATCTCTGTACTAAAATCCTTGTCAGCAATATTCTGAGCCTGTTTTTTAAGATGCCGAAGGGAAGAAAATACTGGCGATAAAAGAAAGAGACTGACTGCCGCTCCTATTAAACTAGCAATCAAGGTCATTCCAACTAGGAAATAAATCTCGCTTTTTACAATCAACATTCGCTGGACTGCCCAGAAAACTAGTAAAATCGTTAGTAGGCTAGAAATCAGATACCCCACCAGAATGTAACTTTTTAATTTCATTTTATACCTCGTGCTCCTTCCATTTTATACCCCAGACCCCAGACAGTTTTGATGGCAGGAGTGTCTGAACTGGCATACTTGGTCAATTCCTGTCTCAGAGCATGGATATGAACATTAAGGGTATTGGTATCATCTACGAAGTCTTCCTGCCACACCTTCTCGTAAAGCTCCGTCTTTGAAAAAACTCTCTCAGGATTACTAGCTAAAATCCAGAGCAGTTCAAAAGATTTCACTGTTAATTCCAAAAAATGCTCCCCGATGCGAGCCTCATGAACCGCATGATTCATCACCAAATCACCGAGCTCAATTTGTTCGATCTCGCCTCCACGATGCAGTCGGCGCAAAATATTATTGACTCTTAGCACCAGCTCACGCGGACTAAAAGGTTTAGCTATAAAATCATCTGCTCCTAAGCTCAAACCGTAAATTTTGTCTTGATCACTAGTCTTAGCCGTTGTAAAAAGAAAAGGCTGATCAGGTGCTATATACTGAACCTCACTGATAAAGTCATAACCGTCCATATTCGGCATCATGATGTCCGTTATGATCAGGTCAACAGATTTCTTTCTGAAAAGATCTAACCCCTCCACGCCATCTCGAGCCACTAAAACATGGTAGCCATCCTGCACAAGATAGCGCTTTTGAATATCAAGAATATCCATCTCATCATCAACGAGTAAAATTGTCTTTCCCATTTGCCAATCTCCTGATAAAAACAGTGTTATACTGGCTTTAGTATAACACTATTTTTAGTAATTTTTAAATGATTTGAACCTTAATCTTTTTGTTTTTCTTTCAAACCTAGAAGGCTAAGAATTCCTGCCAAAGCTAGTCCTAAGAAACCAATGGTAGCTGTAGCTGTTTGAGCTTCACCAGTTTTTGGTAACGTAGACTTATCATTTTTTTTCATCGTATCTGCCATCGGCTTAGAAGTTGGATATTCATTCTTCACATCCGACACACGATGATCCACTTCTTTCGTACCCTTAGCTATACTCATAGAATCTGTTACAGAAGGCTTCTTATTCATCTGCTCTTCTTGAGATGGTGTTGTAGAAGGTTTCATATTCATTTGACCTTCTTGAGATGGTGTTGTAGCCATTTCTTTTCCACGAAGCTGAATCGTTACTTGACGAGTCGCGATAAGATTTGTCAAATCTGGCTTGCCGTCTTTGGCGCCATAGACCTTGACAGTAGCTTGGTAACTGCGAGTGCCGTTAGCACGAAGTTGGTCAAGAAGGGCTTGTCCATCTTTACCTGTCGTGTTGCCATTCAAATCCACTTCGTAGAAGTATTGACCTTTGGCCAAGCCTTCAAGTGGCAAGAGAGCTGGATTGTTAGCTGTCCCATTATCGGACCAAGGTGCCTTATCAGAAGATTTGAGCAAGAGACGCGTCAGCATACCGTCGCCACCGAAAGCTTCATACGGAATGACTTGGTTGACACCAGCCAAGAATGGACCGGGAACATTCGCTTTTTCTAAGTAGCTAGCTGGGACGTCAATATGGTCTTTGATATTTTTAGTGACTGAGTCTTTGACTGCTTCTTTTGAAACAAGGCCGTTCAAGTTAACAGTTACATTTTTTGTCGCTACGAGATTGGTCAAATCTGCTTTTCCATCTTTAGCACCATAGACTTTTACAATCGCTTGGTAAGCATTTGTTCCATTAGTGCGAAGTTGGTCGAGAAGGGCTTGTCCGTCTTTACCTGTAGTATTGCCATTCAAATCCACTTCGTAGAAGTATTGACCTTTCGCTAAGCCTTCAAGTGGCAAGAGTGCTGGATTGTTCGCTGTTCCATTATCTGACCAAGGTGCCTTGTCAGAAGATTTGAGCAAGAGGCGAGTCAACATACCATCTCCACCGAAAGCTTCATACGGGATGACTTGGTTGACACCCGCCAAGAATGGACCGGGAACGTTCGCTTTTTCTAAATAGCTGGCTGGGACATCAATATGGTCTTTGATATTTTTAGTGACTGAGTCTTTGACTGCTTCTTTTGAAATAAGGCCGTTCAAGTTAACAGTTACATTTTTTGTAGCTACGAGATTGGTCAAATCTGCTTTTCCATCTTTAGCACCATAGACTTTAACAGTCGCTTGGTAAGCATATGTTCCATTAGCGCGAAGTTGGTCGAGAAGGGCTTGCCCGTCTTTACCTGTAGTATTGCCGTTCAAATCCACTTCGTAGAAGTATTGACCTTTCGCTAAGCCTTCAAGTGGCAAGAGAGCTGGATTTTTAGCTGAACCATTATCTGACCAAGGTGCCTTATCAGAAGATTTGAGCAAGAGACGCGTCAACATGCCATCTCCACCGAAAGCTTCATACGGAATAACTTGATTAACACCAGCCAAGAATGGACCGGGAACGTTCGCTTTTTCTAAATAGCTGGCTGGAACGTCTACTGAGTCCTTAGTATTTTCTTCAACTCCTTTTTTAACTTCATCTGGAGTCGTTACTGATTGAGAAATAGCCGCTTCACGAGCTTGGTTTGAAACTACATCAGGAGTTGCTACTGGCTTAGCTTCTTCTTCTTTTGGTTTGTTAACTTCCGACATAACCTTTTCTTCTTTTGGTTCGTTAACTTCCGACATAGCCTCTTCTTCTTTTGGTTTTGCAACTTCTTCCTTAGGAGCTAGGCTAGACTTGTCTGTAGAATTAGTCTCATCGACCACTTCCTTTGGAGTTGGAGTCGCCTGATTTGCAGGAAGCGCTAAATCTACAGCTTCTTTCAGAACTGTCTCTGGCAACTCATTCTTTTCTACTGATGATGAATCTGTTTGAAGAACTTCAGTCGGAGTCGTAGTGAGAACATCTGCATGTACGGTATTTGGTTGACCAACTAGCAAAAAGAAACCACTGGCAACAACAACGGAAGCCACACCCACGCTTAAACGACGAATTGACCAGCGGGTATATTTTTGATTTGAATTGAATTTCATAAGATTCTCCTTTAGGTTTGTTTTTTTGATGACTTTAGTATAATCTCCTAAGATTAAAAATGGTTAAGAAAAAGTTAAAATTTTTCTTAAATCTATCTTATAAAAGGATTATATTGTCATATTGCTCATAAAAAAATAGCTTGAATTCCTTCGCCATAAATTCCCTACTATAATTGACAATGAGTCAAAAAAAAATCCACCACACTGTGGTGAATTTTCTTCTTATGCTTCAAATTCAAATGCTTCAGTTTCTTGCTTGTTTGGCAAAAGGAGCGAGAGCAAAATTCCAACTAGAGCCGGCAGCAACCAAGGTAGAGAAGCTTGAGCAAATGGTAGAGCATTAACCAGATTGAGAATGGCAGTTAGCTTGAATTGTCGTCCCAAAATGCTAGCAAAAGCAATCAGGGTCACCACTGCGATGGTCAACTGCATCCCTGGTTTAGAAAGTGGTAAAAAGCGATTGACCATGACAATCATCACAATCGTAATGGTAATCGGATAAAGAATTTCCAGAACTGGAACTGAATACTGAATAATAGCATTCAAACCAAGATTTGCAATAGCGAAACCAACTAGCGTAAAAATGGTCGCATAAACCTTATAAGATACTTTCGAGAAGGTATTGTGGAAAAATTCGCCAGTTGAGACGATAAGTCCTGCTGTAGTTGTAAAACAGGTCACTGTTACCATAATCGCTAGGAAAATTTGAGCCATCGGCCCAAAGATAGCCTGAGTTGCAGAAGACAAAACAGAGGCCCCTACGTTTGCACCTTTTGGCAAATTCGCTAGATCAAGTGGGAAGTGATTTCCAAGGAAGGCCAAACCGATATAAAGAACGCTAAAGCCCAGCGCCACAAGGATACCCACGATCCAAATAGTAGAAATATATTCTTTTTTATTCTTGAAACCGAGTTGGTTGAGTGTCGTCACAGCAACCACACTAAAGGCAACTGAAGCCAAAGCATCTAGAGTATTGTAGCCTTGAAGAAAGCCTGCCCCGAAAGCTGAAGCAGCATATCCCCCTGTTGCTCCTTGAGGGGCAGTGGAACCATATTTGGCAGCGCCTAATACAACTAAAACTACAATCAAGAGGGCAAAAATTGGTGTTAGATAACGGCCGATACTATCAAGGATTTTTGAGGGATTGAGGGCAATCAGATAGGCCAAAGCAAAATAGACCAGCGTGAAGCCAAGAAGCCAAATAGTATGAGAACCAGCAGGCAACATGGGCTCAATTCCGACAGAAAAGGCAGTGGTCGCCGTCCGAGGAATGGCAAAGAAGGGACCAATTGAAAGATAGAGGGCTACCAAGTAAGCAACCGCAAACCAAGGGGCAATCTTTTTCGAAATTTCATCAATATAACCCTTGGGATTCAAAGTACCTATAATTAAAGTTAAAATAGCAATACCGACACCTGATAGGACAAAGCCTCCAATAGCTGGCCAAAAATTTTGACCAGATTCCAAGCCCAACTGAGGTGGGAAAATCAGGTTACCGGCTCCGAAAAACATTCCAAATAAAAGCAAACCGGTCAAGGATCCTTTTTTTATCATCGTCATCTCCAGTCTTTTTAAGATTTTTCCATTATACCGATAAACACCACTCATTGCAAGAATTTTGAAATAAAAATTGCCTTTTCGCAACCCTAAGAAATTCACGAAACACAATACGATTTATTGCGAATTGCTTTTATTTAATTTCGATCTATATCATATTAGTGATTTCTTTTTTATTAGATGGACTTATGCTATACTGGTTATAAGTTCATTTGCGAGGTTTTATTATGGTACTTCATCTAGTCTGGCTCATTCCTGCTGCTATCTTTACTATTTTAGTCTATCGGGAACCTAGAAGTTTATTCAATGCTTATCTCCTGACCTTCACTCTTATGATGATGGGAATCGTTTTAGCTGGGCTTACGATTGTTAGCCTTGAGCGATTTATTGGTTATAAACCAGCTATTATTAGCTTTTATATCCTGCTTTTAGCAGTCCCTTTTAGTATTTTTGCTTCTACTGCTTATTTGATTTTTAATGGTCGCCAAATGCTACAGCTAGAGGGGCTCAGACTAGCCAATCTACTATCGCTTCTCTACGGTATAGCAATCATAGGGCTTAGTTTACTGCATTTTCTCGCTCCACGGTCATTTCTTGCAATTTTGATTTCCCTCGCTGATTTGCTGCTCTTTTACGGTACCTTTCTCTATCTTTCCTATATCATCTACGCATTCTTTTTAAATCTCTTTCCAGTTAAGAAAGAGCCTCAGACGATCATTATCCTCGGTGCAGGATTGTTTGGAAACAAGGTGCCTCCCCTGCTGGCTCAACGCTTGGATAAAGGCCTAGCAATCTATGAGAAGTTTAATCATAGGCCTATCATCATTGTCTCTGGCGGTCAGGGAGACGACGAGTTGATTTCCGAAGCAGAGGCCATGGCAAGATATTTGATAGATAAAGGAGTCCCAGCTGACAGTATTCTCCTTGAAAATAAATCTCGCACGACCTTTGAAAATCTCACATTCAGTAAGCAGCTCATGCACGCACAAGGACTGGAACAAGATCGGGTTGTCCTTGTCACAAATTCTTTCCACGCGCTACGTGCTGGCATCTATATGAAACAAGTTGGTCTCAAAGGCCGCAGTATTGGTTCTCGCACGGCCTTCTATTTTCTTCCTTCTGCATGGATCCGAGAAACCGCTGGCTTAATCCGTATCTACTGGAAATGGCATGCGTTTATCATCGGAATTCTACTGCTTCCCTTCCTTTTCTCCTTATTTCACACATATTTTTCATTGTAAAAAGCCCTAGAAAAAGGTATAATGAAGGTAAGAAAAAAATGGAGGTCCGTCTAAGATGAAATTTACCATTGATAAAAGTTTAGCAGAACTGGGCATTAGGAGTGTGGTCCTTGCTATTGCTAGAAACGTTGATCCTCAAGCACCTTTATCAGAGGCTTTTCTCCAAAAACAGAAGGAAGCAGAGAACTGGGCTTTGAATTGCAATCTAGCGGAAATCACTGACCATCCGACTATCCAAGGCTACTGTNATTTCCTGCAGAAAGTTGGGCGCAGTGTTAAAAAGAACCCGCCCACAGTACCAGCTNTGATCCGCAATATCCAACACCGCGGCTCCATTCCAAGGATCAACAGCATCATTGATATTTATAACGTGGAATCCTTGCATTCTCTTCTAGCTATTGGTGGGCATGAACTTGATAAAATCGGTGATGAGATTGAGTTTACTGTCAGTCAGAAGGACGATATTTTCCTCCCTATCTTATCCAAGGAAAAGCATGTAGCTCCGACTGACTATGTCTATCGAGATGAAAAAGGCATCCTTGCTTGGCTTGATGTCCGTGACAGCGACCTTTATAAATTTAATGATAGCACCAAAAATGCCATTTTCATTATCCAAGGGAATACCCATACGTCTGTCCAAATGCGGCTAGAAGCCCTTGAACGCATTCACCAAGATTTGGCGGCAGCCATGCCAAATCTCGAATTTGAAACCCATGTCATTCAAGTAGAAGATCTTTAAGCAACTTTTCACCCGACAAGCTTTTGGTTTAAAACTACATCAAAATGATTATTCAAAAAGGAAACTCAAGCGAGTTTCCTTTTTTGTATGTCTATGCTTCTTTCTTATCTGAAAATTGGCTCATATACAAGTCATGATAGAATCCCTTGTCGGCAAGCAGCGACTCGTGATTGCCTTGCTCAATGATTTGTCCATCCTTGAGCACCAAAATCTTGTCTGCTTCTTGGATAGTGGACAAGCGGTGAGCAATGACAAAGCTCGTCCGCCCCTGCATAAGAGTTTTCATGGCCTTCTGAATCAACAGCTCCAAACGAGTGTCAACTGAGGAAGTCGCCTCATCCAAAATCAGAATCTTAGGATCGGCCAAGAGCGCCCGTGCGATCGTTAGGAGTTGCTTTTGCCCCAGCGAAATATTGCTAGACTCCTGATTCATTTCCATATTGTAGCCACCCGGCAAGGTACGGATAAAGTGGTCCACGTTGGCTGCTTTGGCCGCTTCTATAATCTCCTCATCAGTAGCATCAAGGTTACCAAAGCGAAGATTTTCCTTGATAGTCCCCTCATAAAGCCAAGCGTCCTGCAAGACCATACCAAATTGCTTACGATAGTCTTGACGGGATAGCTGACGAATATCGTGGCCGTCCACGCTGATAGAGCCCTTGGTCACATCGTAGAAACGCATGAGAAGGTTGATCAGGGTCGTCTTACCAGCTCCAGTCGGCCCGACAATAGCCACCATTTCACCCGGCTGGACTTCCAGATTAAAATTGCGAATCAGCGGCTTGTCTGCTACATATTGGAAGTCTACATCTTTGAAGCTGACTTGACCAGTCAAGTCCTTGTCTAGCTGGACGGTATTATCCATGACTTCATCTGGCTCATCCAAAATCTGGAAAATCCGATCCAGCGAAGACTTGGCACTTTGGAGCTGACCAGCCAGCTGGGTAAGGTTTTGGATGGGTTGATTGACCTGCCAGACGTACTGGACAAAGGCCTGCATATTCCCGATGGTCAGCTGACCAGCAATAACCTGTAAACCGCCTACTAGAGCGACGATGAGATAAGTCAAATCAGAAATCGCATTAAGAACGGGCATCATAAGCCCTGAGATAAAGCTGGCTTTAAATCCGACTTCCTGCAAATTTTGAGTAATAGCTCGAAAATCCTCAGCCGAAGTCTCTTCCCGACCATAAAGCTTGAGAACATTGAAACCTGACAGATTTTCCTGGACGAAGCCATTCATAGCACCCAAAACATCCGCCTGCTGCTTAAAGTAAGGCTGGGATTTTTTGAGGATAAATCTCGCTCCCAAATAGGTCAGAGGAATGCTTACGATAACGATCAAGGCCAGCTGGATATTCAGATAAAGAACCATCCCGATGACTAAAATCAGGGTCATGACGGCATTGACCACTTGCAAAAAGCTTTGTTGGAGAGCATTTGAGACGGTCTCCACATCGCTGGTAAAGCGTCCAATCAAATCACCGAACTGGTGCTTGTCAAAGTAAGAGACAGGAATTTGATTGATCTTATGACTGAGCTCATTGCGCATGTCGCAGACAGTACTCTGCACAGCATTGGTCATGAAATAGTTAGAAAAGTAAGAACCAATCTCATAAAAGAGGGCGCGAATGAAGTAGAGCAGCATGATCCAAGCCACATAGCTGCTATTGATGGCTGCACCGGGTACTCCCTTGGCCATATCCAGTAAATTTTGCGTCAGCTCAGTGATGGCAAGCCCTAGGACAAAAGGCTCTAGGACACTCATGACCACGCTGACAATCTTGAGGAAGACTGCAAGAAGCACGGCTGCTTTATAGACTTTTA
Organism: Streptococcus cristatus; assembly: GCF_003943505.1. Taxonomy (GTDB): domain Bacteria; phylum Bacillota; class Bacilli; order Lactobacillales; family Streptococcaceae; genus Streptococcus; species Streptococcus cristatus_E. The sequence continues at coordinate 60,832 of NZ_RJPS01000003.1, read as the reverse complement.
GATAGCCCCATAAGCGGACAAAACTATTTTCTTTCATCTCTTCCTCCTATTCTTCTGTTAATGATTGGCTATTGAGCTGGGAATTAGCAATTTCACGATAGATGGCATTCGTTTCCATCAATTCCTCATGCCGGCCTCGACCCACGATCTCACCCTTGTCTAAGACAATGATTTGATCCGCATCCATAATAGTTCCGACACGCTGAGCCACAATGAGAACCGTTGCATCCTGCGTCACTTCCTTGAGTCGGCGGCGCAAAGTCGCATCCGTCTTGTAGTCCAGAGCCGAGAAGGAGTCATCAAAGATATAAATGTCTGGTTCCTTAACAACCGCACGCGCAATGGACAGACGCTGCTTTTGACCACCAGATAAATTGCTGCCGCCTTCAGCCAAATGCGTCTCGTAGCGTTCTTCTCTGCTTTCGATAAAGTCGCGAGCCTGAGCCACATCCGCTGCTTGATTGAGCTCCTCAGAGCTAGCATCTTCCTTACCATAGCGGATATTTTCAGCGATCGTCCCAGTAAATAGCAGAGCTTTCTGCGGAATAAAGCCAATCTTCTGACGGAGGGCCTTGAGATTATAAGCGCGGACATCCACACCATCCACCAAAATCTTGCCTAAGGTCACATCATAGAAACGAGGAATCAGCTGAACCAAAGAAGACTTACCAGAACCTGTTGAACCGATAAAGGCGATCGTTTCCCCCGGCTTGGCCTTGAAAGAAATATTATGCAGCACAGGATTTTCTGTCTCACCTGGATAGGCAAAGGTTACATTGTCAAATTCCAAATAGCCATGAGTCGCAGTTTCCGTGATCCCATTCTCATTTGGATCGATGGAAATCGGCATATCCATGACTTCCTTCAGCCGCTCGCTTGAGACCGCTGTCCGTGGATACATAGTAAAGAGACTGGACAAGAGAAGGAAAGATAGAAGGGCATGGAAACTGTACTCGATAAAGGCGACCAAATCCCCGATTTTCAACTCGCCGCTGCCTAGTGGTTTCAGGGCAAACCAGACAATGGCCACAATCATGGCAATGATAATCTGCACAAAGAGAGGTTCCGTCAAACCTGTCAACTTAAAGAGACGGTTGGAATTCTCCGCATAGATTTCATTTTCATTAGCGAAGCGCTCTTCCTGAAATTCCTCACGGGCAAAGGCTCGAATGACCCGCAGACCAGTCAGATTTTCCCGAGCATACTGGTTGATCTTGTCCAGCGTCTTCTGCTGCTTTTCAGACAGGGGACGCGTCTTGACCGCCACATACCAGACTACGATTGCCAAAAAAGGCACTGAAATCGCTACAATCCAAGCCATGGACGGACTAGTCAGGAAAATCATGAGGATGGACGACAGCATCATGATAGGCGTGATAGCTCCCATCTTGAGCGTTTGCTCAGCAAACTGCATGAGGACAAAGGCATCACTGGTAATCCGTGTCACCAGCGAAGAAACACCAATCTGCTCGTACTCATGATGGGAATACTCCTGCAGCTTGTCATAGAGATCATTCCGCATATCTCGCACCATACTGGTCGTTAATTTTCCAGCGGCGTAGGAAAGGACAATCCGCCCCAAAATCCCAAGGATAATAACCAGCAGCATGATAAAGCCCCAGAAATACAGGCGTTCCTGATCGCCCTGGTTAATCCCTTCGTCAATCATGCGCGCCAAAACCGTTGGCAGCCCTAGATTGACCACTACAAAAAAGATGGCCGAAACAAAATCCAGCACCAACCACTTGGGGTAGCGTTTCAAATAAGACCAAATGTAAAGCATAATCCCTCCAATTTCTATAATAATAAAAAAGCACTGAAGAGTACTTTTAGACAGAAAAGAGCGCGCAAATGCACGCTTTATTAGAATATTATAGCAGAAATATGAAAAAGCGTAAAGAGTTACCAGCATATCTTTTCTTTCGAGTTTGTACTATATTTTAAGAATACGTTATTTAATACAAATTGTTACAAATTGAATAATTACAAAAAAACCAAGTCGAAAGACTTGGTTTTTTAAATTGAATACCTTATTATTTAAGAGTAATTTGAGCGTGATACTCAAAAGACTAAGTGTAAAGCTTATTTTTTATTACTTTATTTTTGTAGGGGTGTATATGGGGGTGTCGCTCCAACTCCTTCCTGTTTAAGAAGTTGAGTTATTTCATTTCCTAGAGTTGCATTGTTTGCATTATAGTAATGACTATAGGTGTTTAATGTTGTAGCTTTATCAATTCTTCCAGAACGCTGAGATACTTCTAAAACATCCTTTTTCAGAACATTAATCATAAATGAATCGTGTGAATGACGCAATCCCTTGCCAGTTATTTCTGGAACTCCAGCCAACTTTGCATGACGCTTCAACATTCTTGTCAAAGTACTTTTTATCATTGGTTCACCAAACTTAGATAGAATATAATCCTGATTAGAATTAGAAATCTGAATTGAGCGCCAACGTTCAAGTACTTTTATTGTTTCATCATCTAAGTCTATATATCTTATACCTGCTTCGGTTTTTGTCTGCTCTTTACGTTTATAGACTCCACCCTTTAAAGCTTCTAAGGTTGAGTGAACAAAGATACGTTTATTCTCTTTATCAAAATCTGACCATAGTAATGCAAAACCTTCACTAACACGTACACCAGTCATATAGTACAACCAAGTGGTTGTAAAACGGTGAAGATCTTCATAATCAGTTAAATCAAAAGTAGAGATAACTTTCTTAAACTCTTCAAAAGTCCAGAATTTTGTATCTGGTCTTTTACCTTTTGGATTATCTAGACTTTTACAAGGGAATGTTTTGATATATTCCATTCTTTCAGCATAGCCTAAACATTGTTTAAAACGAATCCAAACACATTTTGCATAATTCGCGGAATACTTATTAATAAGTTCTAAACGAAATTTTTCACAGTCACGAGGTTTAATATCTCGTAATTTCATTTTTCCAAATCTCTCAATAAATGTTTCAAATTGAGTGATCGCAGTTCTATATGTGCTATCTTGTACCGTTTGTTTGTAGTAAGGTAAAAAAACCTCCAACATATACTGTTCAAAATTTAGATTATAATCACTATAATCAAATTTATCGTAAAATTCAACTCTTGCTCGACATAACTCATCATATGCCTCTTTTTCAGTTGAAAAAGATTTTCCCCATATATTTCGATATCTTTTAAATCTTTGACGTTTACCTGTGGCTGATGCTTTGAATTCTGTCTGACAGTAAATTCTTCCTTTACTATCTCTAAATACTCCTTTATATTTCTTTGACATTGCTTTCAATTCCTTTCATTAAGTGAATTGAAAGCCGAGTAATTCTTCCACAATAAAACTAGGTGCAAGATCAAGTCTTTTGTTATCGAAAGGCGATTTACTTAATTTTACCATATTATTTGAAGAATTCAAAGATTCATCAAATTGATTTATAGCAATCTTTTTAGCTTGCTTAATTATTTCTTTTGAAGCTGTTTTGGAAAAACCAAGCTTCATAATATCTCTATGATTAACTGTCTTCATTTTTATCTCCTATATTATAGAACTCAGTAATATAACTAATTTCATCTCCTGTACTAATAATATGATTAGTTTTTTTTGAATAATTAGCTTCTAAATCAATATCTAGCCCATTGATAGTCATTACTTCTCCTTTAGTAGCTGTTATTTCAATTGGTTTTTTTATTCCTCTAGAACACCTATAAATCCTGACACCTTTTGGATATAAATATAATCGTGCACCTTTGATGTATTTTTTTGAATTCTGATTATCATCTATCTCCAAATTAGTTAAATACGCAATAACGTAATTACCAACTTTATCACTATTTTTAAGTCTTTTAGTTTTGGTAAAGCCTTTTTTCCAGCACTCTTCAATAATCTTATTTGGGATATAAAGAGAACTCCTTTTAGGTGCTTTTACAAGCAGATGACAATGCCAACTCCCACTAGCTTGCGGTTCAATAACATTGATATACTCTAAACCTGAATATTGTTTTCTTAAATCTCTTATAAATAATTTAAAATCTCTATATACATTTTCTATTTCATTAGTGTACTTAGCATAGGTCAACGTTATCCAAAGCTCATTCTTATTTCCATTGAAATTATGAGAAATAAGGCGCCTTAACTTTCTCATTGTAATGCGAGTTGACTTTATATTATCACTTCTTGTCACTCCACTTGTATCCATATCAAATACTTCTCCAGTCTCCAAAACAACATATTTTTTATTCGGGAGTACTTTTATTGTCTGCTTGTGTAATCCATTAGAGGTTGTTAATTCTAGGGTATTACCATATCTATAAGATTTAACGATAGCATCTGCCTGTACTTTTGAATTATTTACTTTCACTCCTTACTTTCCTTATTGTTCTATTGTTTGACGTTTATCAAGTTAAAAGCAATAGAAGCAAGCTTCTATTGCTGGGCACATTTCTTAGAGTAAAGAAAGAGGGACGTTCCACTTGCTCTAGCTCTCTGAGCTGAGCACCCCTATTCTTTACTTTCGAAAGTGCTCAAATAATATTTTTCCAATTCTTTTAAAAAGTCAAAATTTTTACCAAAAAATGGAGTTTCAAAATAAGCTGGTAAAGTCATTTTCCCATCAATCTGTACATACCCTCCTCCCTTTACTTCAATTGATTTATAGTCCTTAAAGTTAGAACCAAAAACCATTCTGTATCCATCTTCTGATAGATTGCCAAGTGCAACTCGGCAACCCAATTGATCCCTAATAGCACCATCAAGAATACTCGCATCTGGGCGCTGCAAAGACACCTCGATTAATATACCGACTTGCCTTCCCATCATCACTAAGTTATAAATGTAAGACATGGCTTCTTCAGCAATTTTTTTATCAGATACTTTTACAAAAGCTGTAACTTCATCAATAAAAACTACTATTGGTTTTAATCCAAAATCTGTAAAATCTTTACCAAATGATTCTTTACTAGAAAAATATTTATCGTACCTATTCATCATTTTTGTATTTACCATTCTAAGTATTTTACAGATTTGATTAGAGGTAACAGCAACATTCTCTTCTGAAAAACCATTAACATATCTCAATAAACTTAAATCTGCATTTTTCGGATCACAGATATAAATATCAGCCCCCATCGATGCATATTGTAAAATTTTATAGTTCAAAAACATACTTTTTCCTGAACCAGTTGTACCAACTGTTAAACCGTGCGGAGCTTTGCTAATATCGAAAGATATTTTTTTTGTGAGTTGAATTACTGTCGAATTTCTACCTTTTTCTAAATTTAAATCCGATACTTTTAAACGTTCATCTTTTATTAATTCAAAAATATAATCTGTGTATGTTAACTGCTTTTCATTAGATATCAATTTTTTCCCTAAGAATGCTTCCAACTTGCTTCCAAGATCATTAACTTTATGGCTTAGAAGTCCACCTATATTATAAACCCTAATGGTAAATGTACTTGTATCTTTTTTATTATCAATCCATTCCATTTCCAAGGTTTCAATATATTTTTTTTCTTTAGTTTCAGTTATCTGTGAAATATATAATTGGTTTAATTTAATAAATTTAAATAATTTTTTCTGTTTTAAATACTTACTCCTGTTAAATTGACCGAATACAAACAAAAGAACTAACAGTAATTCTAAAAAATATATAATCCAAATTTGATTCATACTTAATCTCAAATTAATTAATGGTAGCAAATATAAATCGATAAAAAAGACCACTATTACAAATAATAGTAATATTATTCGACTTGCCCAGAAAGGAAACATCCAATTTATACTAACCCTTTTCATGCTGTTTATTACCTTGTGGATCTGTAATTACATCTGCTGTTATTGACAATTGATTTTGGAACTCACCGTATACAACCGCTTTAGTAATATTTTCAATTCTACAAATTGTTTTCATTGGAATAAATTTGGAATATTCATCAATTCCTTTATTATTTACAGTAACGACTACTTGCTCTCCCAGATTGGTCTGACCATTCTGATATTCTGTTGTATCTTTAACAATAAGTAAGCTCACTTTAAATTTGTTATCTTGTGTAAGTTTAGAACCCAAATAAACAAGTTCTTTGTTATCAAAAAATGATTTATCAAACTTTAAAAAGTTTCTTAAATTTTTTAATGCCATTTTCATTCCTCTTTCAAAATATAAAATATTTAATTCATCTTGCATCTAGATCAGAATACTAAATTCAAAAATCTTTAACTAATCTAGATGCAAAATCCATTTTTATAATTAATCAGCTACATTAATTTTATGCTCAGAAATAGCTAATTCTATAGCTTCTAAAATATCTTTTTCAGTCAGTATATCTTTACTCCACTTTTTGCTAAATAGTATCTCTTGTATAGTATTAATAATTAAATTATTATCCATGTTTTCTCTAGAATAGTGATCAAAAATTATAATTTTAGATTTTGGAAAATCTTTAAATTTCCACTCTATTTTTGAGTCTTCAACTATTCTTGAATCTGAACAAACTAGTTTCAAATCACCACAAACAATTTTTTCGACAAAATCAGTTATTTCAATCTTCTTATAGAATTTATTGGTACAAACTATTTCATAAGCTGTAAGAACATAATTTGTTTGATCTTTATAATTTATTTGTATATATTTGAGCTTATCATTTGAATCTAATCCCCAATATTCGTGTAAGGGCTTAATTATGATATGAGAGTTACTACAATTAAAATCTGAAGAAACAATTAACACTATCGACATATAATTCTCCTTTTTCATTAGTTTTCTTTATTACCTTACTTTAAAGATAAATCACCTCATCTTTTAATGATGCATCACATTATTTGAATATTCATAGTTAAATTAAAACACATTATTTTTTAAATGTGAATACGACATTATTACATAAAATTATTGCATTTTTTATATAACGATGATATTCTATATAATAACAATAACTATTTTTCTATAAATGAAAAATGCTAATTCTATTGTTTTTTTATAATTTTTTTCTAAATCAAATGTCAAACTTTAAAGTAAATTCATTTAAAACTTATATTTTATTTGCAATAAAATTTTATATTTTTATATAAGAGGTACTTATGAAACATAAAAATGGGATATTTAAAAACTCTGCAGAATTTCTTCATAAATCAATTTCTCATAATTTAATTAATTTCTTGAATGAAAAAAATCAACCTCAATATAATTTATTGATTGATAATTCTGTTCCAGAAAGAATTCTGAACGGTGAAATTAAAAATATTGATGCCGAAAATTACTACTCTCATTCTAAAGAAGGTGCATCTTCCAAAATAAGTAACTTACTACAATGTAAAGAAAAATATTCAGATGGTATCATAGAACTCATTTGTAAGAATATAGATAAAAGTGTTGATGAAATAGTTTGGCTTAAACTTCCAACTAAAGATAATAACTACAATTCATTTGAATTTTATTTAAATATAATTATCCCTATGCTATATGATGCATTTTGTTCAAATGATTATCATGATTACATGAAAAATTATATTTTAGAATACTATGATTTTTCTGATGTTACTATTAAAAACATACAAGGAGCTTACACTAATATAGAAGAGTATTATGATAGTATGAAAAGAATTTTTATACATATCTTTCAAAATAAACTTGCTATTAAATTTGATGCAATTGCTCGTGATAAAGGTTTTATAAATTTTCATGAATACTTCCTTGATTTTTTCCATACTAAAAAGAATCCATTAAGAAATTTAGAAAAGTATTATTCTGAGTTTTTTATTTTAATGAAGAAAGAATTTTTAGATTATACAGGTCCCAACCCAGAGGGAAGTGACACTTTTGCTAAGTATTATCTCAACTTAATGATCCACAGGTATTCTTTAAAAATTAAAAATCCAGAAATTCAATTAAAATTTGACTACCTTACATCTGAATTAGTTGATTTACTTGAGGAGATTGATTATTCAAAATAGAAAAAGGTTACAATTTTTGTAACCTTTTTCTACTTCTCTATGCTTGTATCATATATAACTCTTTACTACTATTGATTTTTTCCGATGACTCGCTACTCAGGAAGTTATCTTAAGTATTCCAGTTGATACTGTTTTTGAGGAATTATTATCACAATCCGTCAGTACAAATGGAGACATAAGTAATGTTGCTATAGCTTTAGCAATTTATGTGTTAGGATTTCCGAGCTATACTGGGTTCACAAAAAAATAGATACCTACACTATTTAGAACTTCATATACACCAATATTCAATATTAAAACCTTTTTAATAGCTAAAAAGAATGTTGATTTATCAGCATTCTTTTTTAGTTATAGCAATAATACCCCTATATAATTACATAACAATAATACCATCTCTTCCTAGAGATATAGATGAATCTTTATGTAAATAATTTTCATAAGAGTAATATACCTCATACGAAAAGTTAAAAATAGTTTTGAATAAATTAGTTTCATTCCTATATTTCAAATCCATAAAATTAATAAAAAGTTTTTCAGACTCATCTATTCTAAAGTATTCCTTCAAAGTTCCAAAAATAAAGCTATTCAATCCCAATTTATAACTTTCAAATTCAACAAAAATATAATTATTATTATTCATTGTTATAGTTTTAGAGTCTTTATAGTTGAATAATATAAGAAACATAATATTTTTATAATACATTAAAATTTCAAAATCATTATCAAATTTATAAGTTATTGTACCAGTATCTTCCGGATCAATATCACAGATATTTAATTCTCTATTTTCAAAATAAGCTCCAACTACATGTCTATCAAACTCTGTGATTTTTCTTAAAGAATTTCTGAAATCGATAGACTTGATAGCATTTACTTGAGCTTTTGCCTTAAAAACGGTTGAGGTTGCTAAATTTGATCTATAAGTGCCTTTAGCTTCTATTAAGATTGGAGTATGAAAATCANAATTTTTAAAACCAAAAAAATCAGGACTTTTATTATTATAACCTTTATATCGAGTTATATTTTTAATAACTGGATCTTTTAAATGAAATAAAAATGGAACGTTATATTCTTTCTCTGCTATTGCATATGCTGCCATGCTACCAATGAAATAAGAAATAGCCGTTTTTATTGTTGCTTCTGCGTTAAAATAGTCATCTGAAATTTCAAAGATTCCATTTTTTTCTTCAATGGCCATTTTAACTAAGCTAAAATAGAATTTCATTCCATTAAAACTAAGCTTTGTATTGCTAAAAGCTCCTAAATTTATAAGATATCTTATAAAATCTTTATCAGTACAACTTATAGATGAGTTTTTAAAGGGGTTCTTATTTTTAAAATCTATATCACTATTATAAAAAGATACATTGACCATACTTCTATACCCTCAATCAAATCCACAAACACCCCCACAAAGTTATGTGGGGGTGTTTGTGGGGAAGTTTCAAAGGAAACATCTCCTATTATAACGCCTTTACAAATAACTAAAGGCTTTTAAACTCGGCTTTCGTCCTTAAACAATCAACAATTGATTATTTAAGAGTAACTGAAGCTCCAGCTTCTTCCAATTTAGCTTTGATTTCTTCAGCTTCTGCAGTTGGAACGCCTTCTTTGATGACACCTGGTGCACCATCAACAAGTTCTTTAGCTTCTTTAAGGCCAAGACCAGTGATTTCACGTACAACTTTGATAACGCCAACTTTTTTGTCACCAGCAGCTGTCAATTCAACGTCAAATGAATCTTTAGCAGCACCAGCGTCAGCAGCACCAGCTGCAGCAACAGCTACAGGAGCAGCTGCAGTTACACCAAATTCTTCTTCGATAGCTTTTACAAGGTCGTTCAATTCAAGGATTGAAGCTTCTTTAATTTCAGCAATAATGTTTTCAATGTTCAATGCCATTGTTATTTCCTCCAAATAAGTTTTTATTTTTATAATAATTTTTTTGTAGCTAGGCTACGCCGCGTAGCTTAAGATTAAGCTGCGTCTTCTTTGTTGTCTGCAACTGCTTTGACAGCAAGTGCAACGTTGCGAACTGGCGCTTGAAGTACAGAAAGGAGCATAGAAAGAAGTCCTTCGCGGTTTGGAAGAGTTGCAAGTGCAAGAATCTCTTCTTTTGATGCGACAGCGCCTTCGATAGCACCACCTTTGATTTCAAGTGCGTCAGCAGTTTTAGCAAAATCGTTCAAGATTTTCGCTGGTGCGATAACATCTTCGTTAGAAAATGCTACTGCAGATGGTCCAACAAATACTGATGCAAGATCTTCAAGACCAGCTTTTTCAGCTGCACGACGTAAGATTGAGTTTTTAATGACTTTGTACTCAACTTCGCTTCCACGAAGCTCACGACGAAGAACTGTATCTTGCTCAACTGTCAAACCACGAGCGTCCACAACAACGATTGATGCAGCAGCTTTCATTTTCTCAGCTACTACGTCAACTAATTCCGCTTTTTTAGCAATAATTGCTTCACTCATTTAGTGTTTCACCTCCGTAATTATTTTGCTTGGGACATTTTTCCAAAAGAAAAACGCGCCCAAACCTAGACACGAAAGTACAATACGCTTCTTTTACATGATACGTTTTGTCCTCGGTAGGATTTTTATGAGTCGAGCTCCCCTACTGTCTTAGGCAGTTTTTTCAAACCATGGATAATTATAGCAAAAGGAAAAAAAGATTGCAAGCTTTTTGCGCAATCTTTTTAAAATATTTTTATAGAATTATTGCAACACCTAGCTACAGATTAATCTACATAATGTTCTTCCTTTTTATTAAACCAAGCATATGGCAGACCGATTAGAAGACCACCGCCAATCAGGTTTCCTACGAAGGTCACAGCCCAGTGACGCAGGATATTTCCAATACCAAAATTTGCCACCTGTGATGCGGCTGAACTAAACTTAACGATAGCAAAAGAAGCAAAGTTAGCTGCCAAGTGTTCGTTGGTTAAGAATACAAACATATAAATGGCTGAAATAACCAAGAAAAGCTTAGCTGTACTATCTTTCACCAAGACGAAGGAAAGAATCGCAATATTAACGAATACATTGGCTAGAATTCCCTCAAGTAAAATAAGTTCATTGGAACGGGCAAGTTTCATCTGCACAACACCAGCAATGAAACTTTCCTTACTAAGTCCCGCATAAGCCGCCGAATTAGCAAAGAGCCACCCAGCAATCAAAGCCCCAATCAAGTTAAAGAAAGTACAATAGAACAAAATAATCAGTGCTTTTTTCCAGTCAATCTTCTTCAAGAAAGTGCCAGCTGTCAAAAACATCATGTTGGAAGTCACCAGCTCAGCATTCAGAAAGACGATATAGGCCAATCCCCAAGCAAAGATAAAAGGAAATAGAAAGCGACCTGTTCCTGGGACAATCTTATTTGTCAGGTCTGCCGCAATAGCTCCTGCTCCTGTACTGAAAGTCAGGAAAGCCCCCGCAAAGATAGAGCGGACAGCATACTTCCCTTTGCTTGTGTCGAACAAGCCTTCTTTCTTACGGCAAGCTGCTTCTATTTTTGGAATAAATGTCGATTCGACCATAATAATTCTCCTCTAAGTTAAACTATGTACAGTATATCACAAACTTTTATTTTTCGAAAGCGTTTTCTGTAAGTTTTTTTCTAAATTTGAACTTGGAATTCTATATTTCAAGTTCTTAATTCGCCTGCTAGCCGCCTTATATCTTCTGGCCGAGTTCGACAGCAACCGCCAAAAAGCTGAACGCCCTGCTTCTTCCAAAGCTGACTGTAATCAGTTAAACAGAGCTGCTGCTCAGGATTGTCTTGCCAAGTATTCGTCGCCACATTATAGACCTCTCCAGAATTTGGATAGGCCAGCAAGGGTTTATCGCACACCTGTTTTAACTTTTCTAATAAGGGAACAAGCAGATGCGGAGCTGTGCAGTTAAAACCAACAGCCAAAATTTGCGGACTTGATTGAGCTAAGCGCCCAACTTCTTCTATCAATGTTCCGTCCGAAATCGCCGATGCCGTCTGAGCTGTAAAAGATAAATAGGCCTCCGCCTGCGGAAATTCTTCTGATAGTAAATGAACAAGCGCCTCTGTTTCTGCTCCGTTAGGAATCGTTTCAAGTGCCAATAAATCACAGCCCGCGTTCAGTAAGGCTTGAATGCGCGGACGATGAAAGTCTTTAAATTCCTCCTCACTCAAGCGATAGGATCCTGTGTACTCCGAACCATCAGCCAGGTAAGCAGCATAAGGCCCGACCGATCCAGCTGTCAAAGGATAAGAGCGCTGCTTCTGTTCATCTAGCGATAATCTCCCCCAGACATTTTTAACCGCTGCCTGTGCCAAAAGGACTGTTTCTTTGAAGATTTCATGAGCCTTATCTAAACTCAATCCTTCTTCGACAAAAGCTGGAATGCTGGCCTGATAACTGGAAGTGGTGATAATATCACTGCCCGCCCAAACATAGTCTTCATGCAGGTCTTGGATAATCTGAGGATTCTCAAGCAAGTACTTGGCTGACCAAAGCCGACCAGAAACATCATAACTCTGCCTCTCCAGCTCTGTCCCCAAAGCACCATCTAGAATTATTATGTCTTGCTTTTCAAGTAAATCTTTAAACGCTCCCATTCTTGCTCCTCAAGCTTTTTCTAAAATAACAGCTTAGTCAGTTTTGCTAAAGATAAATAAGTCTGCTTATTTGAAATGATCGTCTACTTCATTAGTAAAACGCAAAAAAGAGATTATTATAATCTCTTTTTTCTTATCTAGTTATGTGATGCCCATGCTTGGTCTGTTTCCAGAACATCTTGAGTCGTGTATTGTCCACGGTAAGGATTATAAACCATATTAGACGCTCCTGTCTGATAGCTAGGTGAATCAAACTGAGTCAGATTATAAGCTTCAATCAGATAGTTCAATTTCGCGTAGTAGTTACTATCCGTCGCATACACACCAGTCAAGGCAGCTGTCGCGTCTTGATAAGTCGGAGCATTGCTCTTCCAAGCCCCCGCAAAATGACTTTGTCTCAAGACATAAACATAATCCTGAAGCGATTCAACGTAGCTTGAGTAAGAGCGGAATTGATCATTGATTGCGTAGGTATTGCCCTGACCGTCTTCTTCTAAGGTCTCCATCGTCGCTGACTGACCAGCATAGGCTCCTTTAATCCCGAACAGATTATAGTGAGGATAGCCTGATAGACCAGACTTGCCAGAACCACTCTCTAAAATAGCTTGTGCAATCATCACAGAAGCATATAGATCATTATCCTGAGCCAATTGGCGAGCCGGCTCACTGATTTGTGAAATGAAATATTCTGTTTGGTTCAATGGCTGCTGAACAGCATCATTTGCACTTGCTGGCTTGATTTGCTTTGACAAAGCAAGACCAAAGACAACGGTTGAAGCCATTACTGCCAAACCTGTCAAAAGTTTTTTTCTTTCTTTTGAAATTCTCTTCTTCACAGTCTTTCTCCTAAATACAATATTTATTCTACTATTGTAACATACTAAAAGCAAAATAACATTAGCAATAAATTACAAGTATATGACATTTTTTTAGATCTTCCGCGAATATAAGTTTCACAAGCCACGATTGTTCCATTCAAGACTTCCTCATTTGGCTTGCATAATGAGCCTTATCATTCAGATATGCAGGCTGAGCTAAAGATGAAAATAACCTGACTCCAACCCATACGGAATCAGGCTATGATCTTAAACTCTGAAAGTTCAACTATCATTCCGATACAATCTAACATCTAGATCTTGTCCAAAATCGCATCCCAGGCTTGATCAAGACCAGTTTTATCAACTGAAGAAAAGATGATAAAATCATCAGTTTTGTCAAAGTCCAGCTTTTTCTTAATGGCACTTTCATGCTTATTCCACTTACCGCGTGGAATTTTATCAGCCTTGGTAGCCACGATAATGACAGGAATTTCATAGTATTTGAGAAACTCGTACATCTGTACATCATCTGCACTAGGATCATGGCGTAAGTCTACTAGACTCACGACCGCTCGCAGATTGTCCCGACTGGTCAAGTATTCCTCAATCATTTTGCCCCATTTAGCACGCTCCGCTTTCGAAACCTTGGCATAACCATAGCCAGGAACGTCCACAAAACGGAGCTTGTCATCGATATTGAAAAAGTTCAACAGTTGCGTTTTACCAGGCTTACCCGAAGTCCGTGCTAGATTTTTACGATTGAGCAGAGTATTGATAAAACTAGATTTACCAACATTGGAGCGACCCGCCAAGGCGATTTCCGGGATATCATCCTGCGGGTAATGCGATTTATTGGCTGCACTCAGTAAAATCTCAGCATTATGTGTATTGATTTCCATAAGCTTCCCCTAGGCAGTTTCCAAGATTGGCTTGTCTGTACCGTCCACTGCTTCCTTCGTGATACGAACCAGTTTGACATTTTCCTGACTCGGCACTTCAAACATAACATCCATCATAGTTTCTTCAATAATTGAACGAAGTCCACGCGCACCTGTCTTGCGTTCGATGGCTTTTCTAGCAATGGCTTGCAGGGCTTCCTCGTCAAATTCAAGCTCAACATCATCATAAGAAAGCAAGGTTTGGTATTGCTTCACTAGCGCATTTCTCGGTTCATTCAAAATGCGAACCAAATCATCAACAGTCAGCTGCTCTAGTGCTGCAAAAACTGGCAAACGGCCGATCAACTCAGGAATAATCCCAAATTTTTGAATATCGTCAGCGACAATGGCTTGCATATAAGACGCACCTTCGTCGATTGCCTTATTGTTTTGACCGAAACCGATAATCTTCTCACCAAGACGTTGCTTAACAATTTCTTCTATACCATCAAAAGCACCACCAACGATAAAGAGAATGTTCTTGGTATCAACCTGAATCATTTCTTGCTGTGGATGCTTACGACCACCCTGAGGAGGCACGCTAGCAACTGTTCCTTCGATAATCTTCAGCAAAGCTTGCTGAACACCCTCACCTGAAACATCACGAGTGATAGAAACATTTTCGCTCTTCTTAGCAATCTTGTCGATTTCATCCACATAGATGATGCCGCGTTCTGCCCGTTCGATATTAAAGTCAGCTGCCTGTAAAAGCTTGAGCAGGATATTTTCCACGTCTTCACCGACATAGCCAGCCTCAGTCAAAGCTGTCGCATCAGCAATAGCAAAGGGAACATTGAGACTGCGCGCCAAGGTCTGAGCCAGGAAGGTTTTACCAGATCCAGTTGGACCAATCATGAGGATGTTGGATTTTTGCAGCTCCACATCATCCTCTTCACGACTATCATGAAAATTAATTCGCTTATAGTGATTGTAAACGGCAACTGCCAAAGCTCGCTTAGCCCGATCTTGACCAATCACATAGTGGTTCAAAATATTGAGCAATTCTTGCGGTTTTGGTACTTCAGAAAGATCAGCTAGAACTTCCTCAGCTAATTCTTCTCGGATAATTTCCTGCGCCAACTCGACACATTCATTACAGATAAAGGCATTGTTGCCCGCAATAATTTTTTGGACTTCGTCCTGATTCTTTCCGCAGAAAGAACAATATACCATCATCTCATTATTACGATTTGTAGGCATTGTTTACTCCCATTCTAAATTTCTAATTCAATTTTTTATTTACATTTTAAAAGAGTGTCATATAAAAAGCATGGATGGAATTAACAAGATTCGTAAAAGCATTTAACAAAAATAAAATAGCCAATCCAAAACGTTTTTTACGAAAAGTCTGAAAAGAACAAATCAGACAAATTGCACATAAAAAGGCCGTAAAAAAACCAAAAACACTTCTTTCCATTCCTATGAGCCCTTTCTTTTGAGGATTTTTACGGTGAAATCATACTCATTTTTTTCATCTTTTGGTCGAAAACGACTGCTTACTTCATCAAACTGTGTCAAATCAAAGTCTGCTGGGAAATAAGTATCACCTTCTAATCTAGCATGGATTTCTGTCTTAATCACCTCATCCAATTCATGCTCGAATAAAGAAAAGATTTGACCGCCACCGATAATATAAAGATTCTTCTCTTGCTCTTGGTACCATTTCAACACCGCTGGGAGATCATTGAACACCAAAACACGCTCATCTTCAATCTGATAATCCCTATCGCGTGTTAAAATCAGAGTTTTTCTATTTGGCAGCACGCGCCGATGCATGCCATCAAAAGTCACCCGCCCCATTAAAATTGCATGTCCAGTCGTGATTTCTTTGAAATGCTTCAACTCTGCTGGTAAATGCCATGGCAAGCTTTGGTCTTTTCCAATCAAACCATTTTGATCCTGTGCCCAAATCGCCGCAATCTTTTTTGTCATTTCTCCATCCTTCGCATTGATATTTCTATTCTATCAAAATTTATTAAAAAAGACTTGTTTGGACTATCACTTCTATCTATTTATTTTTGCCAGCTGATCCAGATAAAAAATCGATAACCCAAAAGATTATCGACTATTCGTTTGCTAGGCAAATTACTCTTTCTTCATCTTTTTGATAAAGACAAATCCTACAACAGCAGCTACAAGGCCAAACAGGGAGACATTCAAGAGCGTTGAGTCTGTCTTCTTAGGCTCAGCAGTAGCAGCCTCTTTTTTATCCGCTAAGGGATCAATATCGCACCCCTCTCTTTTGACTGACTTACCTTCAGTTGAAGCATCAGCATTACTTTGCTCGGTCCCTTTGTTTTTAGGGCCTTTTCCATGACAAAGCAAATCAATCGTATAGGATTTCTTTCCCTGATTTGCCCCATCCGAACCTTGGTCTACAAGCTGCAGAAAGTCATCTTCTTCCACTGAAGAATCCGCAATTTGCTCAGGTTGGGACTCTGCCTGCTGGACTTCATCCGCACCCACAACAACCATCGGTGTCACAGAAATCGATAAACCAAGCAAAAATGAACAAATGCCTAGACTAAAGAGTTTTCTCCTGCTTCTATGTGTTAAAAGATTTGCTTCCATATCAATACCTCCGAGATAGGCACTAGCGAAACACATATATCTATTGTCATTATAGCACTTACAAAATATATTTCAATCATTTGCTCTCGGAAATTTAAAATCCCCACTGACCTTCATTCAGTAGGGAAAATACAATCAAATCGCTAAGTCGAATTTGAGCTGAGGTTTGACCGGATCGTAGTCTAAGAGCTCAAAGTCCTCTGCTTTGATATCAAAGAAATTGGTTCCGTCTGGCACATTTAAAATGAGTCTCGGTTGACAATCGCTAGGTTCTCGGCGTAACAGCTCCTCCGCCTGCTCGAACTGATTGTCATAGATGTGCAAGTTATTGATAAAGTAAAAGAACTTGCCGACTTTCCAACCGAAATGCTTGGCTATCATCATCTGCAGAGCCACATATTGCATCGCATTGATGTGGTGAGCCACCAGCATATCATTTGAGCGCTGGGTCAGAGTCGCATCCAAATAAATGTCTCCATCAACACGTCGAACGTCAAACATGGTCTGAAAAGCGCATGGCAGCAGGCCATCTGTTTCTTCAAAAGCTTCATAATCCCAGAGAGAGATGATATTGCGACGATTCCAAGGATTAGCCTCCAGCTGTTGGAGAATTTTATGGATAATGTCATGCTTTTTGACAACAGCTCCATAGCGCTGACCAATCGTACCCGTATCGCCAACTTCCCAGTCATTCCAATAGTGAACATTGTACTTGTCATTGAGCAGTTCCAAGCTATTAGACTGGTCTTGATAGATCCAAAGAACTTCCTTGATGGCAGACTTGATAGCAATAGGGCGCAGAGTCGTAATTGGGAACTCGCCCTTGCTCAAATCATATTCCGCAAATGAACCTGTAATATATTTGGAGTTGGCCACATTTCCATCCTTGTAACGCGGACGAGCATTTTCAGAGAAAACGCCTTGCTCCATAATCTTTTTTATATTCTCTTTAAAAATCGTATCTGCTTTAGTCATGATGTCTCCTGAATCCTTAAACTTTCTTTAGTATAGCAGATTTTTCAAAAAAATTCTCCTGCCAAGTTTAGCAGGAGAAAAGTCTATTTGACCCATTCATCTGGATGATTGAGCTTATTCACATCTTTTTCTGATAATCTCAAGGTAATATCTGACACAGCAGGGATATTTGAGATGGTGACATAGGGGTAGTTTTTGTAAGTCGTGAATTTGACACCACTTTCTCCCTTTCTTCCACTAATATCGTAGATGTAATTAACCTCTGCATCATCAGGTAAATCAACCCAGGCATCTTCATTATCTTCCTCAGATTCGACCTTATCCAGAATGTCTGCAAATTCATCCAAAGTTTTGGTATTATTCGTCTGATAAACTTGCTGATTCTGACTATCCAATATGGTCAGAAAACCTTCTGTCTTTGATTTGCAAGCGGATAGGATCAAAAGAAAAATGGGAAATAATATTAGAAAATATGCAACTTTTCTCTTCATTTTTAGCCCTCCTTATAGCTATGCTAAGAGAGGAAGTAATTAGAACTATTGAAGTACCAGCGAAGCTGCTCCAATTACGCCAGCATCATTTCCAAGTGTAGCCAGCGCCAATTTAGTTGATGTACGCACTTGTGGGAAGGTATTTTCATCATAAACTTTTTGGACACCTTGTAGAAGGAATTCTCCCGCTGCTGACACTCCGCCACCGATAACAATGGTTGAAGGGTTTAGGATAGAGCCGATATTGGCACAAGCAATCCCCAAGTAACGTGAGAAGTTACGATAAACGATCAAGGCAAGATCGTCGCCTTCTTTTGCCAAATCAAATACAGTTTTAGCGGTTACTTCTTCTCCGTTATCAATCAAGCGTTTCAAAGTTGCGTCACCCTCATATTCATCAGCGTAACGACGAGTCAAATTGACAATCCCTGTTGCAGAAGCTACTGTTTCAAGACAGCCTTTTTTACCACAAGTACATGCGATTGGTTGATCGAAATCAACAGTGATGTGGCCCAGCTCACCTGCCGCACCTGCCACACCATGGAGTAGTTTACCTTCTGCAACAATACCGCCACCAACACCTGTACCAAGTGTCATAAAGACAACGTCTGGCTGGTTTTCACCAGCACCCATCCAACGCTCACCAAGCGCAGCTACGTTGGCATCATTATCGATGAAGAATGGAATGCCCAAGGCTTTTTCAATTTTTTCTTTAATTGGTTGGAGGGTTTTCCAGTTCAGGTTGTAGGCACCGATAACAGTCCCTTTCTCACGGTCAACCACACCCGGTGAACCCATTCCAATTCCGACAAAGTTCTCTGCTGATAGATTTAAGAGCCCCAAGCGATGCTGGATAGACTCAATCATATCGTCTACAATATGGCTTCCCTCGTCCAAAATATTGGTCTTAATAGACCATTTTTCTTGGATTTCACCCTCTTGCGTCAAAATAGCAAATTTGATAGAAGTTCCGCCTAAATCAATCCCAATAATTTTTTTTGACATGATATTCTCCTCTGTATTCGTTCTCCCTTTCATTATAGCAAATTTTTTCAGCGTAGAAAAGGTTTGCACAGTATTTTTTGCTTTTAGTTTATGCTCATTTCAATACAAAGCAAAATCGGCACCTCTTAAGGCGCCGGGAAGTCTATTGAAGACCTGAAAGCCAGCTTAGCTGCTGACTTCAAATGAATCATATTATTTAAACCACATTTATCTAAGGCTCACTTTGCCAGTGCGATAATCAAGGACAATTCCTGACTGGACATTGGGAACAAAGACATTGAATTCCAAACTTCCATCGCTGGACTTGGCTTCTAAATGCGAGCCAGATGGCACCAGATCATTTTCTGAAGCATAGATCAAAGTGACACGATAACGGACTCGCTTATTCTGATCCAAAGCACGACGAACTTGAGTTTCATAGTAATTCTGTCCCGTCGAGTTGTCTTTATTGGCCTGATTGGCCCAGGCTGTTTGGACTGCGATATTGGCTGGATTGCTAGTGGAAGCATCGAAGCCCTTTAAGCCACCGATGAGAGAGTAAGCCAAGAGATGCCCGCGATCTACTGCATGGTTGTATTCACCTGATAGATGTTTGACTTGATGCCAACCGGCAGGGACCCAAGAAGTGGAACCATTTCCCGTTTCTTCTCGTGATTTATACTGGCGGGTCGATTTGGCAAGCAAGGCATTGGCGACTGTTGGAACAGTCTGCCCCTGAACCATCTTCGTTTTATTATCTGCATAAGGCGCACTCGACACTTTGGCATTTAAGTTCGTTTGATTCCCATTGATGATGAAAGCCCCTGCCCCATTCCACTCGATTTTTCCACCAAGTTGCGAACGCACTGAGTCTGTGAGAACACTCTCAGCCAGCGCTTGATCTGGTGTACTGGTATCCTTATTTTGACTGACAACTGCAGGTGTATTTACTGCTGGTGACTGATTGCCATTTCCAAAAAAGTAGGCTCCCAGTGATAAAGTCAGAGCAACCAGAAGCCCAGCTATAGTCTGAGTAGATTTAGTGCTCTTTTTTTGTAATTTCTTTCTTTTTGGCATATTTTCCTATCCATTTAAAAGGACTGTGCAAAGATTCTGCACAGTCGGTAAATTAACGAACACTCTCGGCAGATCATTGACCAGTAAACTTAGAAATAAGCTCTTTCCAAGTATCTGGTGATAAGATAGACCAAGGATTATCTGCATTTCCAATCACACCATATCCGATGACCAGACCAAGACAAAAAATGATAAAAGCGACTACCAGCACCAAGGAAATGATGCCTAGTTGTCTAGCCAAATATTTCCAATTTTCACTCATCATCTTCTTCCTTTACGCGTTTGACGTTGGCACCAAGAGCTGCCAGCTTTTCATGAAATTTATAATAGCCACGATCCAAATGAACTAACTTGCTGACTTTTGTCTCCCCTTCAGCAATCAAGCCCATCAAAATCAAGGTCGCACTAGCTCGAAGATCTGTCGACATCACTTCTGCTCCTTGCAGGCTGCTACCACCCCAAATCCGTGCGGTATCCCGCATAATGTCAGAGTGAAGTCCCATCCGTCGCATCTCTTCTAAGTGCTGGAAGCGATTTTCAAAGACCGTCTCAACCATGACAGACTCTCCTTGGGCTATCGCCATCAAGGCAGTAAACTGAGCCTGCATATCGGTTGGGAAACCTGGATAAGGTAGAGTTTTGACAGAAACAGCTTTTAACTTTGAAACATCTGAGCGGACGCGAATTCCTTCGTCTTCTTCCGTCACTTCTACTCCCATTTCTTGCATTTTTGATAAAAGCGGACGGTTGTGCTCCCAAATCGCATCTTCAATCAGCAAGTCACCACCTGTCATGGCAGCAGCAACCATAAAGGTTCCAGCTTCGATACGGTCTTGCACGACATTGTGCTCAGCTCCATGAAGTTTTTCAACACCGATGATTGTTATATTCTCCGTTCCTGCCCCTCTGACTTTAGCGCCCATTTTATTTAACAATAAAGCCAAATCAACAATTTCAGGCTCTCGGGCAGCATTTTCGATAACAGTGGTGCCTTGAGCCAAAGTTGCCGCCATCATAATATTCTGTGTCGCGCCAACACTTGGGAAGTCCATGTAGATATGGGCTCCCATCAAGCGGTCTGCCTTGGCTTCGATGTACCCTGCAGTCTGCGTAATCTGAGCACCCATTGCCTCCAAGCCCTTCAAATGAAGGTCAATCGGACGGCTACCAATCGTACAACCACCCGGCATGGATACTTTTGCATGTCCATTTCGAGCAAGAATGGGACCCAATACAACAATCGAAGCCCGCATTTTGCTGACATATTTGTAGGGAGCTTCTTCGGTCAATGGTTTAGTCGCATCTACAACTACAGTATTTTCATCTTGGTTAAAGTCTACCTGCGTATTCAAGCCACGAACAACATTGTTCATGGTAAAAACATCCGAAAGGACTGGCACATTCTTGAGTATTGTTTTTCCCTCACTGGCCAAGACTGTTGCCGCCAACAGCGGCAACACCGCATTTTTAGCTCCTTCAATCCTAACTCTGCCAACCAGACGGTTATTTCCACCCTGAATAATAATTTTTTCCATACTAACTAGTTACTCCAAATCTTAAAAATTCATCCTTACTATCATATCATAAAATCAGCAATCTGACCTTATAATGCTCCATTAAAAATTGCCCGACTCATGTCATAAATACCAATAAAAAACAGGCTAGCCATGTAGCCCAAGGCAATACTCAGCAACAAAATCAAAAAACGAATTTTGATGGCATTATCGGCATTTACTTTTAGAAATCTTTCCCAACAGACCACTGTAGATAAAAGATGAAAAGCCATAAAGATAAAGAGCAGATGACTGCATAATCGAAACATTAATTCTATCATAGATTTTATTATACCATAAGAAGAGCTATTTCTAGCGGAAAGGAGTATGGGACAATAAAAAAGAATGGAAATTCCATTCTTTTTTCATTACATTCTTGTTCCAACGTTAATACGGTTGATGGCACGCTGGAGAGCGATTTTAGCACGTCGCTCTTGGTCAATCAAATGCTTGTCTTGGGCTTCTTCAATCTCTTTCTCAGCACGTAGCTTAGCTCGCTCGGCACGGCTGATATCAATATCACGCTCACGCTCAGCTGAGTCCGCGATAATGGTAATCACATTATCAGCGATTTCTATGATGCCACCGTTGACCGCAATCCAGTCAATATGCTTATCATCATCGATTCTGCGTACCTTGACTTGATCCACTTCCAAAACAGCAATTGTATTGATATGGCGAGGCAAAATCCCCATTTCTCCGTCAATCGTTTTTACGGAAACAAATGCAGCACGGTGGTCATAAATCAGACCATCCGGTGTAACGATTTGTACTGTCATTTGAGCCATCATTCACCTCTTAGAATCCCATTTTTTCAGCTTTAGCAATGACATCCTCAATTGAACCGACACCACGGAAGGCATCTTCTGGTAACTTATCGTACTTGCCTTCGAGGATTTCTTTAAAGCCACGAACTGTCTCAGCTACAGGCACATAAGATCCCGGCTGACCAGTAAATTGCTCCGCAACGTTGAAGTTTTGAGACAGGAAGAATTGGATCCGGCGCGCACGTGCAACCAAAGTCTTTTCTTCATCTGACAACTCATCCATACCTAGGATGGCAATGATATCCTGCAATTCATGATAACGTTGCAATACGCGTTTCACTTCGGCAGCCACTGCATAGTGCTCTTCACCAACAATCTCAGGAGAAAGAGCACGAGAGCTTGAAGCGAGCGGATCCACGGCTGGATAAATCCCCAATTGAACCAATTTACGTTCCAAGTTGGTTGTAGAGTCCAAGTGGGCAAAAGCTGTCGCTGGCGCTGGGTCAGTATAGTCATCGGCTGGCACGTAGATGGCTTGAATCGAGGTTACAGAACCCTTCTTAGTCGATGTGATACGTTCTTGCAATTGTCCCATTTCTGTCGCAAGTGTTGGTTGGTAACCAACGGCTGACGGCATCCGACCCAAAAGGGCAGAAACTTCAGAACCTGCCTGCGTGAAACGGAAGATGTTGTCAATGAAAAGCAAGACATCTTGACCTTCCACATCACGGAAGTATTCTGCAATCGTCAAACCAGTCAAAGCAACCCGCATACGCGCTCCTGGCGGTTCATTCATCTGACCGAAGACCATGGCTGTTTTCTCGATAACACCAGACTCTTTCATTTCCCAATAAAGGTCATTCCCTTCACGGGTACGTTCCCCAACGCCAGTAAATACAGAAATACCACCGTGTTCTTGGGCAATGTTATGAATCAATTCCTGAATCAAGACGGTCTTACCGACTCCGGCACCACCGAAGAGTCCCACTTTACCACCTTTAAGATAAGGGGCTAAAAGGTCGATAACCTTGATACCTGTCTCTAAGATTTCTGATGAAGTAGACAACTCATCAAAGGTTGGAGCTTTTTTATGGATTGGTTGACGCTCTGCATCATCCGCAAAAGGAGCATCCAAGTCAATGGTATCTCCCAAAACGTTAAAGACGCGACCAAGTGTTTCTTTGCCGACTGGCACAGAAATTGGACGGCCAGTATCTAGCACTTCCATGCCACGAGTCAACCCATCCGTTGATTCCATAGCGATGGTCCGAACCACTCCATCACCAAGCTCAAGAGCTACTTCAAGGACGATTTTTGATTTTTTTTCGTCATTTTTATAGACTACAAGTGCATTATTGATCTCAGGTAGCTTGTCGCCAGCTGCAAACGCTACGTCTACAACTGGTCCGATAACCTGAGTAATTTTGCCTGAGCTCATTCTTTTCTCCTCTTTATACTATTTATTTTCTGTGACACTATTCCAGTGCACTTGCACCCGCCACAATTTCAGTAATTTCCTGCGTGATAGCTGCTTGTCTAGCACGGTTATACTGAATGGTCAAATCATTGATAACTTTTTTAGCGTTATCCGTTGCTGTCTGCATGGCTGTCATACCAGCAGCATTTTCAGCAGTTTTTGCGTCAATAATGGCTCCGTAAATCATACTTTCAGCAAACTGAGGCAAGAGCTGATCCAAAATCGCATTTCGACTGGATTCTAATTCTAGATTGAGTATATAGTTCTCATCCGCTTCACTAGGATCCAAGTCAACGATTGGCAACATCTGCTCTACCCGCATCTGACTAGTCAGACTGTTGACATGGTGGTTATAACACACATAAAGTTCATCAAAAAGCTCATTCTGATACATTTCAATGGTCTTGGAAATGATTTTCCGAACTTCATCAAAACTCGGATGATTGGCTAAGCCACGCAATTCATAAATCGGCTGAATGCCTCGTGCGCGGAAGAAATCAGCTCCCATTCCTCCGATCGAAATAATGACATAATCATCCTTTTCGTGGTATTCAGAAATCAATTCCATCATTGATTTGAGGATGGTTGCGTTGTAGCCACCGACCAAACCACGATCAGATGTAATGACGATATAAGCCGTTTTCTGAACCGGTCTGCTCTTGAGCAGTGGATGATGGCTAACATTTTCTGCCTCATGACCATGCAAAAGGTCGGTCAAGAGTTTCCGAACCTTAGAAGCATAGACTTGAAAGTTCTTTGCTGCTTCTTCGGATTTTCCCAACTTAGATGCAGAAACCATCTGCATCGCGTTTGTGATTTGACTGGTGTTTTTTGTGGATGCAATTTTATTTTTGATATCATTTAATGAAACTGCCATCTGACACCTCTATTCTTATTTGAAGTTAGACTGATTAATAAATTCAGTAATAGCGGCGTCCAGCACTTCTTCGCTCGGCAAATCTTTTGTCTGGCGAATGGTTTCATAAATGTCTTCATGATGAGCGTCAAAGTAAGCAAAAATCTCTGCTTCAAACCGAAGAATCTCATCTACTGGTACTGCATCAAGGAAGCCGTGAGTCAGTGCATAAAGGATCACAACTTGTTTTTCAACTGGCAGTGGCTCATGAACTGGCTGTTTCAATACTTCTACCGTACGGCGTCCACGGTTCAACTTAGCCTGAGTTGCTGCATCGAGGTCACTACCAAATTTGGTAAAGGCTTCCAGCTCACGATATGAAGCAAGGTCAATACGCAGAGTTCCTGCAACCTTCTTCATGGCCTTGATTTGTGCAGATCCACCTACCCGAGATACGGAAGAACCCGCATCAATAGCTGGACGAATACCTGCATTAAAGAGACCATCTCCAAGGAAGATTTGTCCATCTGTGATTGAAATTACGTTGGTTGCGATATAAGCAGAGATATCTCCTGCCTGCGTTTCGATGAATGGCAATGCAGTGATTGAACCACCACCCAGCTCATCAGAAACCTTAGCCGAACGCTCAAGCAGACGGCTGTGAAGGTAGAAAACATCCCCAGGGAAGGCTTCACGACCTGGTGGACGACGAAGCAAGAGGGAAAGCTCACGATAAGCTACCGCTTGTTTTGACAAGTCATCATAAACGATGAGGACGTGCTTGCCATTGTACATGAACTCTTCTGCCATTGCTACACCGGCATAAGGAGCCAAGAAGAGCAAGGGAGAAGGCTGAGAAGCTGACGCTGTTACCACGATAGTATAATCCAAAGCTCCATACTGGCGAAGAGTTTCCACCTGTGTACGGACAGTAGATTCCTTTTGACCAATGGCAACGTAGATACAGATCATATCCTGCCCTTTTTGATTGAGGATAGCATCGATGGCAATACTAGTTTTACCAGTCTGACGGTCACCGATAATCAATTCCCGCTGACCACGACCAATTGGTACAAGGGCATCAATAGCTTTCAAACCTGTTTGCAATGGTTCTGATACAGACTTCCGTTGCATAACTCCTGGTGCTGGTGCTTCTACAGGGCGTGTTTTAGTTGTAGCAAGCTCACCTAAGCCGTCAACAGGACGACCAAGTGGATCTACGACACGACCAATCAAAGCATCTCCGACAGGAACTTCCATGATTTTACCCGTGCGACGAATCGTATCGCCCTCACGAATATCTGTAAAATCACCCAAGATAATGATTCCGACATCGGTTGACTCCAAGTTTTGGGCCATACCATAAGAACCATTTTCAAAAATCAAGAGCTCGCCACTCATGGCATTATCAAGACCGTGGGCACGAGCGATTCCATCACCAATATAAGTGACGACCCCAGTTTCTGTGACGTCAAAATTTGGCTGGAAATTTTCAATTTGTTGCTTAATTAAAGCGCTGATTTCTTGTGCGTTAATCGCCAAAATTCACACCACTTTCTATTTCAAATTTTCTTTTACGAGTTGTAATTGACGTTTTATACTTGCATCAATTGTTTTATTATTGGCTGAAATGACGAAGCCACCAATCAGGCTGGCATCCAATTCCTGCTTGAGCGAGCGAACCTTGAGGCCCATTTTTTGCTCAATCATTGGTTTCAATCTTTCTTTTTGACTGTCTGTCAATGCTTGAACAGATTTAACCGTCACTTCAAATTCATTGCTTTGTTTCTCAATCTGATGCTGAATTTCTACCAACATATCGTAGAACAAATCTGCTCGATGATTGAGAATAACGACTTCGATAAAGTTATCAATCAGCTGTGAATCTGAGTTTTGAAAAAGTCGAAGAGCCTTCTCCTTTTCTCCATCATCAACGCCAATATGTGATAAAAAGTCAGCAAGATTTGTTTCCTCAAACACGGCCCTAATTTGGCTTAGTTTTTCAAAAACATCTTGTTGCTGACCTTTTTCAAATACTAATTGAACAAAAGGCAAGGTATATTTTTCAATTACCGCATAGTGCTTTTTGTCCATTAAGCATCTCCTAATTTATCAATATAACGATCAATGAGCTCACTGTGTGCTTTTGTATCAAGCTGCTGGCTCAAGATCTTACTTGCAAGACTTACTGTTAGGTCAGCCACATCGTCTTTAATGCTATTCAAGGCTTCTGCCTTGCTTTGAGCAATTTCCTGATTGGCTTTTGCTTTCAAACGTCCAGCTTCTTCAGCTGCATCCGCTAAAATTCCAGCCTTATTTTTTTCAGCTGTTTCCTTAGCATGTTCAATAATCGTCGTTGCTTCCTGACGACTTCCTGCTAATTCATTCTCACGTTTTTGCGCAAGTTCCTCAGCCTTTTTACGGGCTGACTCAGCCCCGTCAATATCATCCGTAATCTTTTTAGAACGTTCTTCTAAGATACTGGTAATATTGCCCCAGGCAAACTTCTTTACTAAAAAAATTAATAAAAGGAAGGAACCAGCGATGAGAATAAAGTCACCAATAATGGCACCGATAGTTACGTGCATTCCTTTTCTTCCTTTCTACTTACTATTCTTCACCGTTTATTTTCTTACCGATATACATCGAAGACAGCATGGTAAAGACATAGGCCTGGATACATGAAATAAATATCGAGAAGGCTGTCCATAACATACTACCTAGGAAAGCAGCTGGATACCAATAAAATGCTTGTTGTGACAAGGTAAGCAACAAGCCAGCCAAAACTTCCCCTGCAAAGATATTTCCGAAAATCCGCAGAGCTAAGGAGGCAAAATTGGTGAATTCTTCCAAGATATTCATTGGAGTCATAAATCCAGGTGTTGCAAAAGCTTTTAAGTAATCTTTAAAACCACGACGACGGATTCCTTCCACATGACTAATCAATGTAATGATAAAGGACAAGGCTAGGTCATAGCCCAAATTTGCCGTCGGTGAGGTCCAGAGATTGTAGCCATTGGTGGTTTGAATTTTAGCCATCAAACCGATATTATTGGCAACTGCAATAAAAAGAAACAAGGCAAACATAAACAAAGAATAATCTTTGATGTAGTGTTCCCCAATATTTTCTTTAGTAAAGCCAATGACAAAATCATAGACGTACTCAAGTAAGTTTTGCTTTCCTTTTGGTCGGATGGACATTTTTCTACTGCCCCAGTAGATAAAGCCAAAGACCATCAAGACGGTCACAAGTGACATAGCAAGCAGGGTCAAATCAAAGGATATTGGGCCTAGCTGAATAGTCGGATTAAGACTCTCTTCCAAGGTTTGACACCCCCTTTTCTAAAATAGAAAAAACTATTTGATAATGAAAGACATAACCAAAGTAACGAAGAAAGTACCTTCAACAAAAGCGACACCCATGATGAGCAAGCTTCTTAATTGATCAAC
Organism: Streptococcus cristatus; assembly: GCF_003943505.1. Lineage (GTDB taxonomy): Bacteria > Bacillota > Bacilli > Lactobacillales > Streptococcaceae > Streptococcus > Streptococcus cristatus_E. The sequence goes on along the minus strand of NZ_RJPS01000003.1, from coordinate 32,339 downwards.
CATTTCTGGCTGACGTGAAGCTGCTTTAAACAGATTGCTCATAATCAAACCTTCAGCTAATGAGACGCCAAAGCAGGCAATACAAAGTCCTAGAAATGTTAAATTCATGATGAATTCTCCTTTTATTTTTTTAAATGTACCCCATTAGTTTACTCCTAATAAAGGTAATAGTCAATTATTTTGTGATATTGTAAGCGTTTTTCGCACTTTTCTTTTAAATTTAAAACAAAACTTGAATAAAAGTGCTTTTCAAACATTTATCCTATAAAAATCCAAGCAAAAATGAGAGTGGGACAGAAATCAGTAATTCGTTAGAATTCGATCTCGTCGTCCCACCTCCGCACAGTTGAGTAGGGCTGTAAAAGCTGATGAAATCAGCCTAGTAGAGCCCACTCAACCACTGCGTCTTGCTTGACAATCCAAACAATTGAGAGGCTAGGACTTTTGTCCCAGCCTCATATCTGTTCCATTTGAGGTAAAAAAATCGTGAAGCGCATCCACCTATTCTCAACTGCTTCAAAGCGATAAGTGAGATGGTGCTTTTCCAAAATTTGCTGCACGATAAAGAGTCCCAGTCCTGTACCGCCATCCTTACGATTGCGACTGTAGTCCGGTCGATAAAATGGCTGGAAAATCTGCTGAATCTGTGACTCATCCAACACTCGCTCAGCTTCATTTTCTACAATTAATACCCCATCTTCTAAACGAACCAAGATTTCTCCACCTTCTACTGTATAATGGAAGGCATTATCAATCAGATTTTTAATAGCTTTAAGTAAATAGGTCTTATTTCCTCGGACTTTTGTTTCTGTAAGTTGGACATTAAATTGATAATGCTTGAGGTCCGCNAGAACCTTGTATGTACTGATATTTGCTTCAAGCAGCTCTTTGAGAGAGAAGATTTCTCGCTCTGTCTCCATGGTCATTTCTAGCTTTGAAATGGCTAGGATAGACTGAACTAAGCCTGATTGTTCTTCCAATATTTCGCGGCACTTCTGTAGGTATTTGTCCCGATCTTTAAAATCACCCACTCCATAAATCATCCCGTCAATCATTCCCATCATGCTGGTGATGGGGGTCTTGAGTTCGTGGGAGGTCATTCGGAGAAATTCTGCCTTTTCGCGCTCGCTTTCTGCGACTTTCTCATTTTCTAATCGCAGAGCTTCCATACTGGTTAAGAGGTTAGCATATAAGTGATTGATATCCTGAGCCAAATCAGCAATCTCGTCATGACCTTTCACCTGACAGGAAACGTCTGGAAGCAGACTCGTCATTTGTCGAGTGCTAGAAGAGATATCCTTAATCCGCTGACTGGAGGTCCGACTATAGAGATAGGCGGCAAGCCCACCCAGACTCAGCGACAAGAATAATACAAAGGGATAGAGATTGAGCAAGATCCGACTGGCGTCCGAAACGGGTTGCAGGGAATATTCCCCACGCAGGACTACTTCTTTGCCATCTGATGTCCGAAAACTTTCTGACAGGGTCTTACTCTCATAATTGCTATTGGCAATGGTCGGAACAATGGTCAGCTGGAGAGAGCTTTCTCCATTCGTTTCGAGTGCTGGGTAAAGAATTGTATTGTCTTTTGCCAGCAAGGTGAACCAGATCTGATTGCTTTTTTTGCTATAATTACTCAAAAGCTCACTGATTTCTTGGCTGGACTTTCCCTTGACCTGCTTGGCTACCTGAGCAAACTCACGCTGGGCTTCTCCCCCCTTGACCTGCTGGTAATAAACCGGCATGGCGAAATAGAGAGTGGATAGAACGATCGTCACAACGACAAAGATGATGAAAGTCGTCAAGAGGAAGTTCTTTTTGACAATCTTCACGTGTCTTCTCCTCCAAGCTGATAGCCCATACCTGTGATGGTTTTCAGAGGAATACCTGGAATCTTCTTACGAATATTCTTGATATGATTATCCAGCACCCGGCTGTCCAGCTCGCTGTAACCCCAGATGGTATTCATGAGCTGATCGCGGGTCACTAAGTGATCCTTTCTCTTGGCTAGAGCCTGCAAGATTTCGTACTCTTTCTTGGTCAGAGGCATCTTTTCTTCCTGCCAATAAACTGTACAATCATCGACAGAGACTGTCAGTTCACCGACAGTAATCTCTGAAGCAACCGTATTTCGTCGCAGAATATTCTCAATACGTTTGACTAAGATCAGTGGTGAGAAAGGCTTGGTCACATAGTCGCTGATGAGATGGTTAAAGCTGACTAGCTGAGTGTACTCATCATCTAGTGCTGTCAGGATCATGACCGGAATCTGAGAAGTCTTGCGAATTTCCTTGAGGACATCCAGTCCACTCATGGTTGGCAACATCATGTCTAAAATAACTAAGTCAAAAGACTCTGCTTCAAATTGAAGCAAAGCCTCGCCTCCATCAAAGACTGGTGTAACTGCATAGTTACTTTCTTTTAAAAATTCACAAATAACTTGATTGATCGTAGTATCGTCTTCCACTACTAAAATCTTGTGCATATATGCTTGATTCTCCTTTATTTATTCAAATCGCAGGGCTTCAATTGGATCCAGCTTGGATGCTTTCACGGCTGGCAAGAGCCCAAATACTACTCCTATTATACAACAAAAGAGCAAACTTACAAAGACAGAAAACAGAGATAAAATATATGGATAGGCCAAAGACTGGGTAATAGCAAAACCAGAGGCGATACCTGCTACCACACCAATAATTCCTCCCATCAGAGTCAGGATGACCGCTTCGATCAGGAACTGCTTGAGAATGATCTTGCGCCGAGCTCCCAGAGCCTTTTTAATCCCGATTTCACGTGTCCGCTCTGTCACTGAGACCAGCATGATATTCATAACCCCAATACCTCCGACTAAGAGGGAGATGCTGGCAATACCCGCTAGCAAGACAAAGTTAGACTGGTTAAGGTTATCCAATTGACGTTCAAATTCTTGCAGATTTAGTACACCAAACATATAGTCTGACTGAGGCATCTGCTGATTGAGATAATCACTGACCTTCTTAGCCACCTTCTTCAAGTCATCGGCCTTGTGGGTTTGGACGGTGACTTCTGGACTGATATTGATGGTATCAAAAATCCGATGCCATTGCTGCAGAGGAATATAGGCCACCTTTTCCGAACCAGAGGTTAGGCCACTCTGCTCAGTAGACTCAAAGACGCCAATAACTTTAAAAGGATTGCCCTTGACTTCTACATACTTACCGATACCGTCTCCCTTAGGAAAAAGAGTATCATAAAGAGACTTTTCTAGGTAGGTTACTTGTTCTTGATTTTTGAAGGCTTCAGAGTCAAAGCCCTCCCCTTCCAACAGCCGTTGCTGCTTGATGTCAGCTACCGACTGGGAAACTGCCTGAACCTTGCTAGATGACTTTTGGCTGAGATAGTAAATCTTTTCGTCCGCCCCATAGGTCATCAAAGCATTTTTAACTCCAGTAATTTCCTTGATTTTGGACAAGACATCCTCTCCCATGAAAGGAATGTAGGAAGGCTTCTGAGCTTGGGATTTTTCTGGAATAGAGGGATCGATGGCGCTTTTCTTGTCGTAGACGACTTTGATGGTATTATTGCTACCACCGATCAGCTGACGCTTGGTATTTTCTGTATTTCCTTCAATGATGGAAAAGATAGCAATAATAGCGCCAATCCCGATGATAATCCCCAGCATGGTCAGCATAGAGCGCATTTTGTGGGACAGGATGGAGTTTAGAGCTACAAAAATATCTTCCATATAGCCCCCTTCTATCCTAATGCCCGAGTCTCTATATTACCGTCCCGCAAGACAACTGTTTGCTTGCAAAGCTGAGCCACTTCTGGCTCGTGGGTAATGATGACAATGGTTTTGCCTTGTTCGTTAAACTGCTTGAACAGCTCCATGATCTGAACACTGGTCTTGGTATCCAGCGCTCCAGTCGGCTCGTCTCCCAGAATAAAGCTAGGATTGGTCACCAAGGCACGCGCAATGGCTACCCGTTGCTTTTGACCACCGGACAGCTCCATAGGCTTAAAGTCGCTTCTCTCTTCCAGACCGACCAATCGCAGCATTTCCAAAGCGCGCTCGCGTCTCTCTTTTTTAGGAACTTTCATGTAAGTCAGAGGCAGTTCAACATTTTGACAGGCTGTCAGCTTAGGCATGAGGTTGAAATTCTGGAAAACAAAGCCAATCTTCTGATTACGCAAATCAGATAATTGGTTGTCAGACAGGTCAGAGACGTCAGTCCCTTCGATATGATAAGAACCTGCGCTAGCCTTGTCCAAACAGCCGATAATGTTCATCAAAGTGGACTTACCTGATCCAGACGGCCCCATAATCGCTAGAAAATCCCCCTCTTTCACATGCAAATCAATTCCTTTCAAAATCGGAAATTCCTGACTGCCCTGTTGATAAGATTTGTGGATGTTCTTAAGCTTTAACATTCTGTCCTACCTCCATCCCGTCTTTCATGCCTTCTCTAGGCGTCGAAATGGTATCCTGCATAGTCAGACCTTCTGTAATCTCTACCAAACGGTCAGAAACTTTCTTGGTCTTAACTTCCTTCATTTTCACCTTTTTGCCCTCTACCTTCCAGACATAGGTCTTACCATTTTTACTGAAAGTATAGGCTTTATTGACAACAACTTTGCCGGCTTCAGGAGCATTTTCTACAACATTGACATAAGAATGGGAGCCTACAAGTGGCATTTCACCGCCCTGATCCAGCTCGACAGTATACGGGAACTTGCCTTGGTTGGGGTTTTCCTGTTGTTTATTTCCACCATTGTTATTTCCAGCATTCGCAGTTGTCAAGGTGCCGACCTGAGTGACGGTGCCACTCCAGCGCTTCTTAGGATCCTTGCGGTCTACAATATCTACTCTCTGACCCACGCTCAGCTTTTCACGGTCAAATTCGCTGACAGTCCCTTTTACCAAAGTCTTGGACTTGTCCATGATTTCGATAAAGGTTTCTTCTTCCTTTTTAGCTTTGGACTGAGTCGGAAGATCTTCGTTCATAGAGGTAATGGTTCCTGCTGTATCAGCCGTCACAGTATCATATTTCATGCGGTCTGATTCCGTCTGGGCTGTCACCTGAGCCTTTTCAGCCTCAATCTGAGCATTCGTTACTTCATTGTCAGCAGTCTTTGCATCACTTAGCGCTTGAGCCAGCTCATCTTCAGCAGATTTTATCTGATCCAAGAGAGACTCATCCTTACTAGAATTGTATTTATTCTTAAGAGTATTGAGATTAGCTAGCTTCCGATTATACGTTTCCCATTTGATAGATGCGCTGGTTTGAGCAGTCGTAATGCCGTTGGCCTTAGCTTGAGCATCATACTGAGCAGACTGAGCTGTCAATTCCTGAGACGTCACATAGGAAAAGAGGGGCTGCCCTTGTGTAACAGTATCGCCATTTTTNACNAATACTTCNTTAACTTCACCTTTTGATGGGTCAATCTTGACCTTACTACTATTGTTAGCAACTACTTCTCCAGATAAAACCAGGCTTGTTTTTTTACTGTTATTGACAGCATCCTGGACCGTCAGAGAATCAATCTTATTATCAACCATTTGCATGGCCTGTTTTTGATTAACCTGATTGAGAAGTACATAGCCTCCCAGCCCAGCACAAGCAAGAATGACCGTGCTTCCCAATAGAATGGTTTTACGATTCATTTTTTTTATTTGAAACATATTGCCTCCAACCTACAAGTTCTAACCTTTATTTATCAGTTGATTCAGATTCATCTGTTGGTAATTCTTCTCCATCCGCTGGGATTTGAATTACATTTCCATCCGGCATGGTGTACTCTGTCACTTCCTTGCCGTCTACTGTTTTCGTTTTTTGATCAACAGCATCTTTCTTAAAATCTACTTTTTTCCCATCGCTAATTTCTTTATTGTCAGCATTCTTAGAACCACATGCAGCTAGGAAAAAGACAGACATTCCGATAAGAGTTACAAGCATAGCGAATTTTTTTACGTTCATTTGATTTCTCCTTTGTTTTAGAAAACAGGAATTTTGAGCTTTCCTGATCGTATTTGTTTTTTTGAACAATTCCATTCTATCAAAGTGGTCTATCCCCTTCCTACCCACCATCTGTTTTTTGTCTGTTTTTTGAAAATAACTCAGGCTTTTCCATTAAAATACAGGCTTTTCTTGCATCAACAGCTTCTCAAGTCATTTTGTGGTATAATAGATTGACTTTAAAAGAATGAGGTGGAGACATGACTCAAACAGTTTATTTTGGAACATATACCCGACGAGATTCCAAAGGAATTTATAAGGCGGATTTTGATACTGAAAAGGGACAACTCTCAAACTTAGAATTAGTAGCCGAAGAGCCAAGCCCAACTTACCTAGCCTTTGACCAAGCTGGGCATCTATACACCGTTGGCGCAAAAGATGGACAAGGTGGGATTGCTGCCTATGACCAGGAAGGGCAGCTGCTCAATCACGTGGTTGAGGAAGGCGCTCCGCTTTGCTATGTCGCTGTAGATGAGGAAAGAGGACTCGTTTACGGAGCCAACTACCACAAGGGGCAAGTGCTGGTCTACAAGCAGCAAGAAGATGGCAGCCTAAAACTGGCTGATTCAGACACTCATGTCGGTCAAGGACCTCATGCCAATCAAGCCTCTGCCCATGTCCACTACACTGACTTGACACCTGATCAATATCTGATTACCTGTGACCTCGGAACAGACCAAGTCACTACCTACGATGTGACTGAAGACGGGCAACTAAACAAACTGGCCACCTGCACATGTGCTGCTGGAGCCGGGGCACGCCACATTGTCTTTCATAACCACTATAAAATTGCTTACCTTATCTGCGAACTAAATTCTACTATCGAAGTATTGATTTATGACGGCGTTGGTCAGTTTGAACACATGCAGACCGTCTCAACTCTCCCAGAAGAATTTAAAGATTTTAACGGAACTGCAGCCATCCGCCTTTCAGCAGACGGTAAATTCCTCTATGGCTCTAACCGTGGCCATGACTCAATAGCGGTTTATCAAATTCTAGCTGATGGAAGCCTACAGCTCGTTGAAATCACACCAACAAAGGGCAAAAATCCACGTGATTTCAATATCACCCCTGACCAAAACTACCTCATCGCTGTTCACCAAGACTCGGACAATGCAACTATTTTCAAACGCGATCCTGAAACAGGCCGATTAACAGAAGTCTCTCATGATTTCTATGTGCCAGAAGCTGTCTGCGTGACCTTCCAATAATCAAAAGAAAATTATCAAAGGAGCATTCAAAATGAATCCAGTAGAATTGTTTAACCAAGTAAAAGAATTAATCGAAAAGAAAGATTTTGATGCAGCTAAGAAGTTTGTCGAAGATCACAAAGATGAGCTAGGCGAATACTTAGATAAGGCTAAAGATTTAGTAGCAAATTCAAAAGGGCTCAACGACGTCATCAACAAAGTTAAGTCTATTTTCTAAAATCTTAATTAAAAAAGCTGTTGGATGAAAATCCAACAGCTTTTTTATTTGATCGAGCCTTATTTAGTCCATTTCCGATTCATGAAATCCTCTAATTCTTTCAATCGCTCCCTTGTCAAGGGTTGAGCAAGAAAAACATCCTTATCGACATCTTTGTCCTTATTAAAATCATGTAAGTCAACCTTTTCATAAACTAGCTTATTGGCAAGAGGGAGTTGACCATTTACATAGGTCGTGATTTCTATATCGCTTTCACTAAAAAATGCTCCATAATAATCTTCCCGAACCATTACTGTCTGCCCTTTTTCCTCAAGATAGGCATACTGACTCACTGGAACATAAACTCTAAAAATATAGCCAATAATAGGAGAAACTGCCAATAGCAACAAGCCTAAAGCAAGAGCAGGATAAAGAAGCCACCTATATATTTTGACCAATAAATAGGAAACAAGAAACAAAAAGGGAAAAGCAAACCATGGGCTGAACTGAGGATACCAGAATATACTGGTGATTGTAAGAAATAAAAGAACTGCCAAAAGCATCAGAGAGCTTGATTTGCGTTTATAAGCCAAAAAGAGGCCTATAAATAAAACAGTAAGAGCTGGCCACTCTCTGCTTAGGATATACAAAATGAAATAAAACATCCCAAAAGTCTCCCCTTATTTATTAAAAATCCCTTGAGTTAGCCTCAAGGGATTTGCTTCATTCCATTAGAATGAATTATTTTTTCAAGTTGTAGAATGATTTCAATCCACGGTATTCAGCAACTTCACCAAGTTGATCTTCGATACGAAGCAATTGGTTGTATTTAGCAATACGGTCTGTACGTGAAAGTGAACCAGTCTTGATTTGTCCTGCGTTAGTTGCAACTGCGATGTCAGCGATTGTTGAATCTTCAGTTTCACCTGAACGGTGTGATACAACAGCAGTGTAACCAGCTTCTTTCGCCATTTCGATAGCGTCGAATGTTTCAGTAAGAGTACCGATTTGGTTAACTTTGATAAGGATTGAGTTAGCAGCGCCTTCTGCGATACCTTTTTCAAGGTAAGAAGTGTTTGTTACGAAGAAGTCGTCACCAACCAATTGAACTTTACCACCAAGACGTTCAGTAAGAGCTTTCCAACCATCCCAGTCGTTTTCGTCCATACCATCTTCGATAGTGATGATTGGATATTTGTTTACCAATTCTTCAAGGTAGTCGATTTGTTCTGCAGCAGTACGTACAGCAGCTCCTTCACCTTCGAATTTAGTGTAGTCGTATACTTTACGTTCCTTATCGTAGAATTCTGATGAAGCACAGTCAAATCCGATAAATACGTCTTTACCTGGAACATAACCAGCAGCTTCGATAGCAGCAATAATAGTTTCTACGCCATCTTCAGTTCCTTCGAAACGAGGAGCAAATCCACCTTCGTCACCAACAGCAGTTTCCAAACCACGAGATTTAAGAATTTTCTTAAGAGCGTGGAAGATTTCAGCACCCCAACGAAGAGCTTCTTTGAATGATGGTGCACCAGCAGGTACGATCATGAATTCTTGGAAAGCGATTGGAGCGTCAGAGTGAGAACCACCATTGATGATGTTCATCATTGGAGTTGGAAGAACTTTAGTGTTGAATCCACCAAGGTAGCTGTAAAGTGGGATTTCAAGGTAGTCAGCAGCAGCACGAGCTACAGCGATAGACACACCAAGAATTGCGTTCGCACCCAATTTACCTTTGTTTGGAGTACCGTCCAAAGCGATCATTGCACGGTCGATAGCTTGTTGGTCACGTACATCGTAACCGATAATAGCTTCAGCGATAACGTTGTTCACGTTGTCAACTGCTTTTTGTGTACCAAGACCGCCGTAACGAGATTTGTCACCATCACGAAGTTCAACTGCTTCGTGTTCACCAGTAGAAGCTCCTGAAGGAACCATACCACGTCCGAAAGCACCTGATTCAGTATAAACTTCTACTTCAAGTGTTGGGTTACCGCGTGAGTCGAGGACTTCGCGAGCGTAAACATCAGTAATAATTGACATTTTGACTCTCCTTATTGTTTAAAATTATTTACTAGTCTATGATACCTCAAAAGCGCTTTTTTTTCAAGGAAAAACAGCAGCTTTGCTTGAAAAATCACAATTTTTGAAATGCAATCGGTTACATCCTATCTTTTTCTTAACAGTTTGAAAATCAGAAATCCTTTATTTATGATATACTAGAAATATGAGAGACCTAAATAACATTATCATGGAAAAATCTCAGGGGAATGCTAAGCTCAATCCTGATGAACAGCGTAAATTTCTGGAAACTTTTGAAGAGCGGGTGATTGCTTATTGCTCTATTTCAGATGCAAATTCCTCGCTTCTAAAGCAGCATTTTAAAGAAATAGTTGAGAAGATCACTGAAAACTATCAGCCCGTCACAGTCAAAATATCGCCTGAAGTCATATCCAGCCAACAAGTTTTCTACCTAAAAACAGCCAAAGACTTAGGCTGTGAGGCCACCATTGTCTCCGCTTTTTGCCAATCCTCTCCTTTCGGTTTGGTTATCCATAGTGATCGTCCTGTGACCGTGGAAGAAAAGGACTTGAGCAAGCAATTTGCTGACGTCCTCCATCCAGCAGAAGATAAACCATCTACCCACAAGAAAACTTCCCTTTGGAAAAAAATGTTTCATAAATGACGAATTTAGAGAAATTATTTGCCTTTTTCGAGGCAGAAAATCAGCGTGACTGGGACATTTATCAGACTTTTTTAGACGAGCATGTCGCCTGGGAGCTACATGGAGAATCCCCTGAAATCATTCAGGGAAAAGAAGCCTACCTCCACAGGATACAGGAGGCCTATCAGAACAGTTCCGCACAGTTTTGTTGCCAATACTATCACACCAATGCCGAGCAAAGTCGGATTCTAACAATTTTGGTCAATGACTACGGGGACCTTTCCTGCGATCTATTTGAATTTGCAAGCGGATTAATCGTCAAAGAAGTCGAATATTTACTGAAAAAGAGAGTGGGACAGAAATCGGTCATTCGTTAGAATTCGATTTCGTCGTCCCACCTCCGCGCAGTTGAGTAGGCCTGTAAAAGCTGATGAAATCAGCGTAATAGAGCCAACTCAACCACTGCGTCTTGCTCGACAACCCAAAGACAATTAAGAGGCTAGGACTTTTGTCCCGGCCTCTTTTTGATGGCTAATAGGTTGCCAATATTGCAAGCCGTACGAACCAGATTTTCCCTCGCTTGAGCTAAGGTCTCATCCAAATCCGTAGTTTGGGAGATAATTGGAAAAGCTGCCTGAATATTTTCCCTAGGAAATGGAGGCAGATCAGCTGCTAAACTGCCACAAATTGCAAGAACAGGAATCTCTTTTGGCGTCCGCCTTGCTACCCCAACTGGAGCCTTTCCTGCCAAAGACTGCTTATCCATGCGGCCCTCACCAACAACAACCAAATCCGCTTCTTTAACCCTGCGGTCAAAATCCAGCAAATCCAGACAGGTATCAATTCCTGACACGACTTTCCCCTTGGCAAATGTGACTAGCCCTGCTGCCATGCCTCCTCCTGCACCAGCACCAGCTTGGGTGAAAATCTGCGGATTGGTCAGTTCATAGAAGTTCCTAATTTCCTGATCGACAGATGAAAGAAGCCATTCAGACAGGCCTTTCTGTCGTCCAAAGACCTGAGTCGCTCCCTGCTGACCACATAAAGGATTGGAAACATCTGTCAAAATTTCGATTTCTATATCATCCAAGCAAGCTGGAACACGTTCCGCAGAAATTCGAGCAACTCTCCCTAAAGAGGAACCGATAGGTCGCAGTCGATGATTGTTTTCATCAAAAAATTCATAACCTAAACCGGCTGCCATACCGATTCCACCATCATTCGTTGCCGAGCCTCCAACACCGACCAGCATCTTCCTGACTCCATTTTCGGCCAAATGAAGAATCAGCTCCCCCAGCCCTCTGGTTTCTAAGCCTAAAGGATTGCGTTTTTCCTTAGGAATTAAAGCCAGTCCCACTAAATCTGCCATTTCAAAGAGAGCTAGCTGGTCTTGTCTTGCATATTTCATTTCGACTGGCTGGCCGAAAGGTCCGGTCACCCAGTGACGAAACTCTTTTAGCTTCATAGCAGAAATCAAGGCAGTTACAGTCCCCTCGCCGCCATCTCCGATAGGCAACAAATCAAAAGTAGCCTCTGGCAAGGCTTGGGAAAAACCTTCTTTCAAGGCTTCTGCTACCTGAACGGCAGACAAACTTTCCTTAAAAGAATCTGGTGCTAACAAGATATGCATCATGCCTCCTATTTTTCCTTCCCATCTAAAATATCCATTACTTGATAGAGGTCATAAACATTGATTTGATAGGGTGCTTGCTCTCTTACAATTTGCTTGGCATTAAAAGCAATTCCAATGCCGGCTGTTTGAATCATAGGCAAATCATTTGCGCCATCCCCCATAGCAATAGTTTGATTTAATTCCAAATTATTCTCTTGAGCCCATTCTTTCAGCATCTGAACTTTAATATCTTTGGTAACAATATCTCCCAAAACTCGACCGGTCAGGAAACCATTTTTACTTTCCAAGCGATTAGCTTTTACATAGTCAATCCCTAGCTGCTCAGCCAGCCTATCCACCGTTTCATGAAAACCACCCGAAACCAAACCAATCTTGTAACCACGCGCATGCAGCTCATCTACTAATTTTTTAGCACCAGGCGTGAAATGAATCTTGTCAGCTATCCGCGAAAAGATAGTTTCTGGAAGCCCCTCCAAGAGTAAAACCCTCTCCCGTAAGGCAGCCTCGAAATCCAATTCCCCGCGCATGGCTCGCTCAGTGATATCAGCTACTTGCTGCCCAACTCCTGCTTCCTCGCCCAGTAAATCAATCCCCTCTTCCATAATAAGAGTGCTATCGACATCCATAACCAATAGACCTTTGACCTGACCCATCTACTCACCTCATGTTTTCTATGATTTGTTGTATTATACAGGATTTTCAGTGACAAGACAAGCTAGATTGCAAAGAAAAAAGTTCCCGAAGGAACTTTCTTAGAAGCGAATATTTTCGCGTGTTTTTTCATATGAGTTGATGAAACGAGCTGAAACCCCAGGCTCAACAACATCCAAGGCTTTTGAAATAATTTCCAAAGATTTTGCGTAATCAAATTCAACTTCAAAAGCATGAAGGGATTCATTGAAGGCTGCCTGCACATTGTCATCAAATGAACGATAACGGTTAGAGTATTGTAGCAACTGCTCTGTTAAGGTAGAATTTCGAACGATTCGATATGTCTCTTCTTCCAATTCATTCATTGTATTTGCCAAAATCTCTAACCAGCGGTTAACAGATTCGATATTCACACGAGTTGCTTCCAACTCTCTAGCCAGCTCCTCAATATAGTCGCTTGCTCCAAAGAAAATTGTTAAGAAGGACTCTGGAATACCCGGTAAATTACGTTTTTCCATAAATCGCTTAATCGTATGCAATTTATTGGCGTAAATCGTAACTTTTTGACGGGCATTGACATCGTCTTTTTCGATCTTTTCTAGCTGCTCACCAAGTTCAATCTGTTCATCTTCGATTTCTTTCAATCGGTCTTGAATAGCTTCCAACTCTTCTCTAACTAATGAGAAAGGTTTCTTCATTTCAGCTGTATCTTCAAGTGAAGAGTGAACCACTGCTTCTTGAGCAGATAATTCAGATTTCAAATCTTTGATATGATTTATTTCAGGCTCTGGCAGCAAGAAGGAATGTGATAAACGTTCCATTTCGCTTTGAAGCTGTTGGTTATTCTCTTTAGTGTGTTCTAGGTAGTCAGGAAGGTAGTTCACCAACTTCTCAACGACTTTATGAGCCTCAATTTCTCGAGTAAAGATGGCATACAGAGCATCGATTTCCTCTTGAATTTGTTCATTCTCATACAAGGCATTATCCAACTCCAACGCTGCAAGATTTTCTTCATTTCGTTTCAAACTAGCACGAAGTTGTTGGAAACGCGCCTCTAAGTCAGTCTCAATAAAATGATAATTGGTTTCTAATAATTTACGGTAGCCAGACTCCAAATCTTCTAATTGATCTGGTAATTTCTCAGTCAAGTCTTCTACAATTGCTGGAACTTTTTCGACGATCTGTGTCAGTGCCAAGATACGATCTTCTGTTTTGTCTAAGATNTCTGCCGCTTCCACAGGATCCCCTGAAGAATTGAGGGTTACAAATTGAGAGAAATCAGACTCAATATTTTCCATTTGCTTCTGAATTTCTGCAAGAGCTCGTCCATAAGCATCAGGATTGCTAGCTACAGTATGCTGCAAATTTTCAAACAGATCTAGGGCGTGTAAGACTCGTCCGCTATTTTTAGATTCTTGTTTTTTCAGATCTTCTAAAGCTTGACGAATTGCATGAATATCCTCACTGATTAAATCAATTTGACTTTCAATATTTTCGATAGCATGCTTAGCTTTGAGGAAACGGAAAGAATTATTGTAGCCCTCTGCCTCAAAGAGATTGTTCTCAATATCAGCAAATGAATTTAAAGAGAGGTCTACCCATTTTTGATTCCANTCACGGAAAGTCACTTGACTTTGNCCNATCAAATGTAAATTTTTAACTTCTTCCACTTCATCATTCACGGGAAGATTGTAAAGTTCCTCTTTTTTCTCCTCCAAACTTCGAAGCTTCGCTTCATTTCGTTTTCTCATATAGATAGCAGTAAAATAGCCTAAAATTAATAGTGCCGCTACTACAATAATGAGAATAATCAGTCCATTAGACATATAAAACTCCTTCATTCTTTTACTAAAAAGCAAACATATTGATTATATCACAAATTCATTTGTAATGGTTGTTTTTTCCAACTTTTTAGACATCAAGTGTGCTATATACTGCATTTTTTTCGATAAAGTCACGACGAGGCTCTACACGATCTCCCATCAGCATATCAAAAATCTTATCAGCTTCTGCTGCATCATCGACAGAAACTCGCGCCATTAGGCGGTGTTCTGGGTTCATGGTCGTTTCCCACAACTGATGGTCATCCATTTCTCCCAAACCTTTGTATCGCTGAATCGTCGGCTTAGAGCGACCCTCGCTATAGCGCTCGAGAGCAGCTTGCAGTTCTTCTTCTTGATTAGCACCTGGCTGGATGTATTCTTTTACCTCGCTTCCGACCTTGACACCATAGATTGGTGGTTGGGCGATGTAGACATAGCCTGCTTCCAGAACCGGCTTCATGTAGCGGTAAATCAAAGTCAGGAGCAAAGTCCGAATGTGAGCTCCATCCACATCCGCATCAGTCATGATGACTAATTTATGATAGCGAGCCTTGCTGACATCAAAGTCGGCTCCAAAGCCAGTTCCCATAGCAGTAAAGAGACTGCGGATTTCTTCATTAGCCAGAATCTTATCCATGCTGGCTTTTTCAACGTTGAGAATCTTACCGCGAATCGGTAAAATAGCCTGAAATTCACGGTTACGCCCAGACTTAGCTGAACCACCCGCTGAGTCCCCCTCCACGATGAAGAGTTCTGTTTCCTGTGGGTTGTTGGACGAGCAATCAGCCAATTTCCCTGGCAAATTAGAGATTTCCAAACCAGACTTCTTGCGGGTTACTTCCCGAGCTCGCTTGGCAGCAATTCTGGCCTTAGAAGCCAAAATTCCCTTTTCAACGATTTTCCGAGCCACCGCAGGATTTTCCAAAAGGAAATCTGAGAAAGCTTCGCTGAAGAGGCGATTGGTAATCTTGACCACTTCGCTATTGCCTAGCTTGGTCTTGGTCTGACCTTCAAACTGAGGGTTAGGGTGCTTGACAGAGATGACCGCTGTCAGTCCCTCACGAACATCTTCCCCAGTCAGATTGTCCTCGTTTTCTTTGAGAAGTTTATTTTTCTTGGCATAGTCATTGATGACCCGTGTCAGGGCTGTCCGGAAGCCTTGCTCATGCGTTCCACCCTCATGAGTGTGGATGTTATTGGCGAAACTCATGACTGTTTCATGGTAGCCAGTCGTGTACTGCATGGCCACTTCAACCGTAATGTCGTCCATTTCGCCGTCGGTATAAATCGGCGTTTCAAAGATTACATCCTTGTTTTCATTGATGTATTGAACATAGCTGGCAATCCCACCCTCATAGTGGTAATCCTTGGCCTGCTCCATTCCATCTCGCTTATCGGTGATGGAAATTCTGAGACCACGATTGAGGAAAGCTAATTCCTGCACCCGTTTATTAAGCTTCTCAAAGTCAAATTCTACTGTTTCAGTGAAAATCTCTGGATCCGGTGTAAAGTGGACTGTCGTACCTGTACGATCTGTCTCACCGATGACTTCTAAATCAGCGACTACATGACCACGACGGTATTCTTGGTAATGAATCTGGCCGTTTTTATAAACAAGGACATCCAGCTGAGTGGACAGGGCATTTACAACGGAAGAGCCTACACCGTGCAGACCTCCTGAAACCTTGTAGCCGCCACCGCCGAATTTTCCTCCTGCGTGAAGGACAGTAAAGACGGTTTCTACAGCCGGACGGCCTGTCTTCTCCTGAATATCAACCGGAATTCCTCGACCATCGTCAACAACTGTAATCGAATTATCTTTTTCAATAAAAACTTGAATGTGAGTGGCAAAACCAGCCAAGGCCTCATCAATCGAATTGTCAACAATTTCCCACACTAAATGGTGCAGACCTTCCTTAGAGGTCGAACCGATATACATACCAGGGCGCATCCGAACGGCTTCTAAGCCCTCCAAGACCTGAATTTGACTGGCGTCATATTCTTGCGCTTGTATGTCTTGTTGCTTTTCTTCTGTCATGTTATTCCTTTTCTAGTTCAATATCTACAAATTCTTCAAGATTTTTCATATTATCAAAGAGATAGCAGCTAAAGCCTGCCGCCTGACCAGCTTCGACATCAATCGGCCGATCTCCGATAACCAGCCCAGACTTAATCTGGTACTTGTCTTTTAAATACAGCATAGACTCAGGATCTGGCTTACGTTTAAAACCATTAGTAGCCGTCACTACTTCTGTAAAATAAAGACCAATCTGCGTCTTCTGCAAAATCTCTAACACCTGATCATCTCGGTGAGAAATCAAAAAATTTCTACCACCCTGCTGGATAATTTGCGCCAATAATTCTGATGCACCGTCAAATAAAATCGGATGCTCTAATGCCTTGGCCTCGTTGGCCTTATAAGCCTTTAAAAATTCCTTGTTTCTAGGGGCAAACTGGCGGACTGCATACTCTGTCGAAACCTTGAGAGCCTTATAAACTTCATCATGACTCGCAGTTAGACCAAAGTCCTGCAAGGTATGGACAAAAGCTGCGGTAGAAGTCCCATAATTATCCAAGAGAGTCCCACCTAAATCCCAGATGTAATCTTGATAATTCATACCCTTTATTATACCATATTTTTTGAAAAAAAGGGGCTTTTATTTATGATGAAATAGCATATTTTCATAGATTTTTCATCCAACTTAGACAGAAAAAATTCACTCGAAAATCGAGTGAATTTTTTACTTCTCAAAAACGTCTTTAAAAAGCATAGAACTTGCCAATTGATCCGCATCTCCACCTAGCTGGTGAACCAACTCATAGGCAAAAGGCAGGGCTGTAGATGGGCCACGGCTGGTGATTAGCTTTCCATCTACGACAACGGTCTGCTTCTGATAGCTACCATTCTCAATGTTTGCTTCCACTCCATCGTAACAAGTGAAGTTCTTGCCATTCAGGAGCCCTGCGCGGTCAAGGGCAATAGGGGCCGCACAAATTGCTGCGACAAATTTATCTTCTGTTTGAAATTCATGCAAAACTTCCATCAAGCGGTCGTCATCACGCAGATTTGTTGATCCTGGCATACCGCCCGGAAGAACGACCATATCATAAGCAGATAGATTGCCATTCCAGACTTGATCGGCTTTGACAGTAATCTGGTGAGAGCCTGTCACAGACTCCTCAAAACCAATCATATCACAGATAAAGCCTGCACGACGCAAGACATCGACAACGGTGAGGGCTTCAATTTCTTCAAAGCCATTGGCTAACATGAGAGCTACTTTTTTCATGCAAAACACCTTTCTAGGATACAAGGTATCCATTTCTTATTTTATTTTTCTAAGTACAATTTTTTTACGAACAGGCGGAGTCACCGCATGTTTCTCCTCTTCTAGGCTATTTTGATAAGAGACAGACAGTAGGAGTCCAATTCCGATGAGATTGCTGACGATGGAGGAGCCACCTTGGGAAATGAAAGGAAGCGGAATTCCTGTCAAAGGCAAAATCCCTGTCACAGCACCAATATTTTCAAAAATATGAAAGAGCAGCATCATAATGAGACCGGTCGAGATATAGGTGTAGAACTGATTGTTGGACTTAATAGTAATCTGAAGCATACGATGAATCAAGAACAGATAAATAACAATCACCAAACTCGAACCAAGAAAACCAAAATCCTCTGCAATTACGGTGAAAATCATATCACTTTCACGGACAGGTACTAGAAGATTTGAGACATTAAATCCTTGACCTAGCAAACCACCACTTCCAATAGCAATCTGTCCCTGTGCCTGCTGATAGGTTACTGTCTGAGCATATTCAAACGGATGGAGCCAGGCTGAGATTCGATTGATCTGGTACGTCGGCATCCCTAAACCATGGAGAAAAGCACGGCCACCATTTGAAATAAAGATCAACATAAAGACAGTAAAAAGAAGGGATACTGTCAAGAAAACCGGTAGAATAATCTTCCACGAAACACCAGATAAGAGAACAATGCCGCAGTAAATCGCAGCAAATACTAGAGCTGTCCCCAAATCACTCTGCAAGGCTAAAAGAAACAAGACTGGCAAGGTATATAATGCTAATTTTACAATCAAAAAGAGATCTAAAGCAATGGTTCGCTCATAGTTCTTATTTTGCTGCAGAAACTTCACTACAACTCGCGACAGCATCAAAATATATGAGATTTTCATAAATTCAGATGGCTGAAAGAGGGTGACGCCATGAATAGCTACCCAGTTTTTCGCCCCTGTAGAAGCCACTAAGCTCTCACTATAAAATACAAGCGGAAGAACCATAAGTCCTAAGCCTAAAACATACAGAAAAGGCGTCATCTTCCAAAGAAACTTAGTGTTAAAAAACATAACGATAAAGCTAATCAGAAAGCCTAATAAAATCCAAACTACTTGCTGACCAACAATCTGCAAGACATTATTTGGATAATCATGACTAACCGCTATATAAATAGCTGTAACTCCGATTGATAGTAAGAGCAAGACAGGTAAAAGCAAGCTGTAATCAATCCGAGACTCAAATGTTCTTCGCTGTGAAGGCATAATTTTCCTTTCTTACAAAAAATATTGGATAATCAAGCTAGAAACTGCGACGCAGAACCATGCAAAAGCTCCAGTTAATAAAGGTCCCGCTCCAGCCTCCCTGAACTGTTTGAATGACACCTTGGCTCCAATTCCTGCTAAGGCCATAGCCATCAGCCATTGGGACAACAGCTTTGTGTAAGGGACTAGATTTGATGGAAAAATTCCCAAACTGCTCACTACAGAAGCCAGGACAAACCACAAAATAAACCATGGAAAAATCTTCTTCAAGTCTACTTTTTGAGCTGACCGCTTATCTCGAACATATCGATAGCCTGCAAAGATGAGGCAGGCGGGTACAATCATCAAGGCTCTGCTTAGTTTGACAATAGTTGCCAAATCTCCCGCNGCNTGACTGTAAGTATAACCTGCTGCAACGACTGACGAAGTATCATTGATGGCCGTCCCTGCCCAAGTCCCAAAATAGGCATCAGACATTTGCATGAGATGCCCCAGAAAAGGAAAGATAAAAACAGCTAAAATATTGAAAAAGAAGATGGTTGAAATGGAAAGAGCAATATCCTCTTCTTCTGCTTCTAAAATAGGCGAAGCTGCTGCAATAGCCGATCCACCGCAGATAGCCGTTCCAAAGCCAATCAAAATGGTTAAAACACGTCTCATTTTGAAGAATTTCCCAGCGGTATAAGCCGCCAAAAAAGCGATCAAAATAGTTAAAAGACTAATCTTCAAAGAGGACAAACCTGTTGCAGAGACTTTCCCGATCGACATAGAAAAACCTAAAAAGATAATAGAATATTGAAGCAGTTTCTTTCCTGAATAGGTCAAGCCCGGCTGAAAGGAGTCTGGTAGTTTCCATAAATTACTGAGCAAAATTCCTAAGACAATGGCAAAAACACTGGACCCAATCAGCGGAAACCAAGTCCCTAAACAAATGGAAATAGCTGCTATTGCAAATGATAGAGCAATTCCTGGTAGATTCTTTTTCACGTCATAACCTTCTTCCTAGTCTTTTCATTATAGCAGATTTTTGGCATCAGTAGCCGAGAAAATTTGCATTCATTTAGAAAAACAGCCAGATAAAATTGACTGTTTTAAAGCAGTTTTAGTCGAAAAATTCTTTTAATTCCTTTACAATATCCCGCTGCGACAGCATTTCTAGAGATGCCAGCTGGTTTAAATTTTGCTGGATCTGACGGCCGTAACGCTTGGTTGAAATACGCTTGTCTAGAAGAATAACCGCTGATTTTTGATGCTCATTGCGACGAGTTCGCCCCATGGCCTGCTTCAATCGTAAAATAGCTGACGGCAACTGATAATCGTAAAAAGGATTTTTTCCTTCTGCCTTCAGATGATGATTGATTTTTTGAACAAAGAAATCTTTGGGATTATCAAAAGGAATCCGCGTGATCAGCTGAATGATATTCTCTTGCTGAGCAAAATCCGCTCCTTCCCAGAAACTGCCTGCTCCCAGCAAGATGGGCGCCTCTCCCTTGTCAAAACGACGCTTGATATTGGCTGGCTCACCGTTCTTATACTGAGCCAAATGCGGCAAGGTCAGCTGGTCTGAAGTGGCCAGCAATAAATCCTTTGAGGTAAAGAGAACCACCATCGGCAAATTCAGTGGGGCTAAACTCTCCAAGCTTGAAACAATCCTCTCAGCGTATTCCTGCGTTGGTAACTCTACCACATCTGGAAAATCTAGATCTAAAAAAAGTTTCTGCAAGGGCTTCTTTTGCTGAGGAAGTTTATAAAAATGATAATCCTCAAAGCCTAGTAATTGAGGCAAATTCACCTTGGAACTAATCTCCAAAGTAGAGGAAACAAGGAGCACCTTGACTGTATCAGGCAGGAAATCCTTAAATCTCATGAGTTCTGATCGCCCAGCATGAAGCCTTGTCACCCGATGGTCTGCAAATTGTTCTTCCGTTAGCCAGTAGTATTGGTACTTGGTCGAAAATAATTCCCTGAGCTCTGGCAGCAAGTTCTCATCCAGCTCAGACACATCCTGACGTAGCTTGGCTATCTTCTGGGAATCCAATTCACTGGTCTTACCCCGCTGCTTTTCAGCAGCATCTGCCAGTTCAAATTGGATGCTTTGCAAGAGGCGTTCTTGTAAAATCCGTTTTTCTGTCTGCAAAGCTTGGCTGATAGCTTGCAATTGCTTGGTCAAATTGATACTGGCCTGCGAAAAACTTTCCAAGGTAAAAAACATTTTTTGAGCCTCGTCCACCACCAGCATCCGATTGTCCAGCAAAGACTGGTCATCTTCAAGGCGCGTCAGAAGGTAAGCATGATTGGTAATCACGACACGACTGCTAGCCGCCTTGACCTGCCCCAGTCGCCAAAAATCCTCTTGATAAAAGAGCGAATATTTACTTAATTTCCCATCATGGCGTATCTGGCTAAAGTAAGACTCGAAACGATAAGCTTGACCGATTTCATTTAAATCACCCGTCTCGGTCTCTGTCAGCCAAACCAAAAGCTGCATTTTGCAACGATTAACAAGTCGATTATCATCCAAGACCGATAGACTTTGATAAAAATGATCTAATTTCAGATAATTTTCTGGACTTTTGAGGTTATGAAAAGAGATATGAAAAACTTCCTCTAAGAGTCGGCCTTCCTTTTGCATCAGCTGGTCCTGTAAAATCTTCGTCGGAACGGTTACCAAGACTCTTTCCCGACCATGAGCCAAAATAGGCAATAAATAGCCAAAAGTCTTGCCAAGTCCTGTCTGAGCCTCTAAAAAGCTAGCCGCAGTCTGACTAAGTGCCTCAGTCACATACTGCGCAAATATCAGCTGGTCGGGGCGCTCGTCCAGTCCCAGCAGATAAAGGTTGGTCAGAAAGTCCTGCGAAAGTTTCTTTTCAGGCGGCAGGATTCTCGGCTTTTTCAAAAAGATACCATGCGTCTCCTGCAAAGCCTGACCAGAACAGTCTAGCATTGACTGAAAAATCTCTTCGATCGCTAGCCGTGACTCATAGATGAGACTATCGGAAAATTCCAACACCTTCTCTAGTAAAGCCTTCGGCAGTCCAGCCATCTTTTTCTGGATTTTCAGAAATAGCTGAGCTGTCGCCTGAGCATCTGCCAAAGCGGTGTGAGCATTTTCCAGAGGAATCTCCAAAAGCTCGCACAGATTTCCTAAGGCATATTTATCAAAAGTCGGATAGAAAACCTGAGCTAGTTCAACCGTATCCACTCTCGGAGTCAGCAGGTCAAAGCCTTCCCAAAAGAGAGCTTCCGCCAATAGATTGGCATCAAACTTGACATTATGGGCGACAAAAATCGCATCCTCAATCAGCTCGTAAACTTCACGGGCAACCTGTGAGAAGTCTGGAGCTTGACGCAAGCGCTGATCATCCAATCCTGTCAGCTGTTTAATATGCTCATCCAGATCCTCATGCGGATTCACATCTGTTTCATACGTTTGGCAAATCACCCCGTTTTCAATGATGACAATGCCGATTTGAATAATTTTTGCATTGCTGTTCGCACTTGTAGCC
Organism: Streptococcus cristatus; assembly: GCF_003943505.1. Taxonomy (GTDB): domain Bacteria; phylum Bacillota; class Bacilli; order Lactobacillales; family Streptococcaceae; genus Streptococcus; species Streptococcus cristatus_E. The sequence goes on along the minus strand of NZ_RJPS01000003.1, from coordinate 10,096 downwards.
TCCAAGTCGATAACAGCATATTTATAGTTCGATTGTGTCATACTGCTATGATTATATCACAAATGCCATCCTGAAACATCTGAAAATAAGCTGAGCCCCAAAATAAATTTTGTGCAAAATTTCTGCTTTTTTGTTACACTCTTTATTGAGAAAACATACACAGAGGAAGCCCAATGAAAGTTCACAAAATTGTCAATCTCATCGCTTTTGAAAATACTTATATCCTTGAAAATGACCGTCATATCATCGTAGTTGACCCCGGCAGCGACTGGCGGAAGATCCAACGCAAGCTAGAAGAAATCGCTAAACCCATCACTGCTATTTTGCTGACTCATACGCATTACGACCATATTATGAGTCTGGATAAGGTCCGAGATAACTTTGCCAATCCACCCGTCTATGTAGCGGAAAGCGAAGCAAGCTGGCTCTATACTCCTACTGATAATCTATCTGGGCTTGATCGCCATGCAGATTTGGAAGACGTCATTCTCAGACCTGCCGAACATTATTTCACCTATCACCAAGACTACCAGCTGGACGACTTTCATTTCTATGCTGTGCAGACACCTGGTCATTCTATCGGAGGAGTTTCCATTATTTTCCCAGAAGATCTGGTCGTTCTGACTGGTGATGCTCTCTTCCGTGAAACCATCGGCCGTACAGATCTACCGACTGGTAATTTGGACCAGCTCCTTGCTGGTATCCGCGAAGAATTATTTGTCTTGCCCAAAGACTATCGTGTCTATCCCGGCCATGGAAATGACACAACGATTGGTCACGAAAAGAATTTCAATCCATTTTTCCAATAAACTAATAATGAGGCAGAAATCAATACTGCCTCAGTTTTTATCTACTAAATAATTATTACTGCATAAGAAAAAGAGCTTTTAGATGAAAAGGTAGGAAATTGCCTCTACAATCTGACTTCCATGTCATGTCGCTTTTTGCTTAATATGATATACTTGGTTCATAGAAAAGAAATGATGGTATTCATAATGGATAAAAGAAAAATTTGGTTAATTCTGCTGGCTATTTCAGCTATGATAACTCTCCTTGAATTAGGTTTTTCTGCTTATAATTTTTATGTTTTTGACAAGCCTTTTCTAAACAGTACCACAAAAGGCCTCTTGTCTGCATTCTTTTTTACCCTCATCATAATCAGCCTCGGCCTATCGAAAACAAAGCGATAGCAATAATTTATACTTTTAATGCAATAAAAAAACAAACACCACATGATATTTGTTTTCAATCCGAACAGCCTACACGGCTGTTTTTTTATTAAATCTTCAAGAAGCGTCTCATGGAGATAGATGAACCAAGTGAACCAATTAAGATTCCCAAGACTGACACAGCTCCAATCATAGCTGGGACAAACAAGTGTGGCTCAATCATGGAAAGATTTTGCGCAACAAGATTTTTATTCATGGTTTGATAGGCCATATTATAACCAAAATAAACTAAGGCTACTGGTAAAACTGAACCTAGCAAGCCAATCCAAGCGCCTTCAAAGAGGAAGGGACCACGGATATAGCTATTTTTTGCCCCTACCAAACGCATAATCTGAATCTCACGGCTCCGTGAAATAATGGTAATCCGAATAGTATTGGAAATAAGGAAGACTGCAATAAAGATGAGCAAGCCTGCCCCTACCAGTCCCCATACTCGGATAAAATCAGATAAGGCAAAGAGTTTTTGCGTATTAGCGCCACCATCCTGCACTTCCGAAACGCCTTCCAGCTTCTTGGCTTCTGCCGCAACGGAATCTACGTATTTATGCTCTGTCGTGTCGACAATGTAAGCATCATAAAGTGGGTTTGAATCTCCCTCAAAGACCTTCCATTCACTTCCCATCGTCTCTGTCAGCTTTTCGTACTGTTCTTCTTTACTTGAGTAAGTAACCTTTGAGACATGATCCATAGAAGTTAGGGCGTCATAAATCTTATGGTAATCATTATTTTTAACGGTCTGACCTTCTTTAACGATTGTTTTGCTGTTGTCAGCGATGTCTTTACGCATATAGACAACAATACGAACGTTGTTTGAAATATCAGACGCTAGCTTTGCGGTATTTAAAATAACAGAGGCAAAGATAGCAACTAAACTGAGAGTAATCGTAACTGAACTCACAGCTGCGACTGTCATCCAACCATTCCGCTTAAGGCTCTTAAGCGATTCAATCAAATGACGGAAAAACCTTCTAATCATCGTATCCGTATTCTCCTTCCGCCTCATCACGCACCACACGACCATTTTCGATAGCAATGACGCGGTGACGTAGGGTATTTACAATCTGACTATTGTGAGTCGCCATCAGGACTGTAGTTCCTTGCAGGTTAATGCGCTCCAGCAAATTCATAATTTCCCATGAATTATCTGGGTCCAAGTTACCAGTCGGCTCGTCAGCAATCAAGACCTGGGGATTGTTAACAATGGCACGCGCAATAGCAATCCGCTGCTGTTCTCCCCCTGATAACTCATTCGGGAAGGAACGAACCTTGTGCTTAAGGCCAACCAGATCCAAAACTTCCATGACGCGTTTCTTGATATTTCTACGACGCTCACCGATAACTTCCATAGCGTAGGCAATATTCTCATAAACAGTCTTTTTAGGAAGTAGTTTATAGTCTTGGAAAACCACACCTACTCTACGGCGCAGCATTGGAATATCCCGTTTCTTGATTTTTCCCAAGTTAAAACCTGCTACAGCAAGGTTTCCTTTATCGATTTTAATTTCACGATAGAGGAGTCTAATAAAAGTTGATTTACCTGCTCCTGATGGACCTACAATGTAAGCAAATTCACCTGGTTCGATATGTATAGATACACCACGTAGAGCAGTTGTCCCGTTGTCATACTTTTTAACAACGTCTTTCATTTCAATCATTGACATGAATTAGTACAATTCCTTTCATCAGAGTTTTTATCTAGCGATTTCACTCTGTTTTTAGTTGAGTCTCCATTTTAAATAGGCATCAATAAAGCCATCTAAGTCTCCGTCCATGACCTTATCCACCTGAGCTACTTCATAGCTAGTTCGATGATCTTTGACCATTGTATAAGGAGTAAAGACATAGGAACGAATCTGACTGCCCCAAGAAATCTCTTTTTTATCTCCCTTGAGCGAGTCGACTTCTGCTGCTTTTTTCTCTTGCTCCAACTGATAGAGCTTAGCCTGCAGCATTTTCATAGCTCGGTCACGGTTGCCATACTGGGTCCGGTCAACGGTAGACTGTACGACAATTCCTGTCGGAATATGGGTCAATCGCACACCAGTTGATACCTTATTGACGTTCTGTCCGCCGGCTCCGCCTGAACGGAAAGTATCCATCTTGATGTCATCATCACGGACTTCTACTTCAATCGTGTCATCCAGCTCTGGCATAACCTCTACTGAAGTAAAGGAAGTATGACGGCGTTTCGCTGAATCAAATGGCGAAATCCGAACCAAGCGGTGAACACCCATTTCTGACTTAAGTAGACCATAAGCATGCGGCCCTTCAAAGGAAAGGGTCACTGACTTAATACCCGCCTCATCACCAGCCTGATAATCCAAGACTTCTACTTTGAAGCCCTTGGCATTGCCAAAGCGCGTGTACATCCGCAGCAGCATATCGCCCCAATCCTGAGCTTCCGTTCCACCAGAACCTGGGTGAATTTCGAGAATGGCGTTGTTATTATCATAAGGCTCCGACAGCAAGAGAGTCATCTCATAGCTGGTCATCATCTTCTCAAGCTCGGTCAACTTTTCTTCCAGCTCTTCCTGAACCGAGTCGTCCTCAGCCAAAAAATCAAGCAAGATTTCCGATTCATCAAAAAGCTCGGTCATCTGATGGAAATTCTCATAGGTTTGCTTGAGTTCATTGAGCTCCTGAGATGTCTTTTGAGCTGCAATATTATCATCCCAAAAGTCAGGCTCTGTCATCTTATTTTCTAAGATGGCAATTTCTTCTTCCAAGCCCTCTAAGTCAAAGAGACCCCCTGAAAGAAGCCAATTTTTCACGATTTGCGTCAATCTTTTGACGAATTTCTGAAATGTCCATAAATACCTCTTTTCATATATCGTTTTATTATAACACATTTTCAGACATTTGCCTAATCGGATAATGAAGCACCTTCATTTTATACAATTTTTAGTAGATAGGCAAGAATGGGAGCTGCTTGTTACGGAATTGTTAAAAAAGTAATATAATGACATGGGTTGATAGGATTTTTCGAGACTTCCCAGTCTTTATCCACGAAAATGAGCTGTTTTTTAGTCAGATACATCACCGCCACCAAAGCCATATTTACTCAAAAAAGCCATCCGAAGATGACTTTTTGCTCTTAAATAGCATTCTTGTCCATACCTAATTTACGTTGGATGAACTTAACAATTTCAACAATGATAATCATAGAGAAACTGCCGATCAGGACAACAGTCCATTGGGTCAAATCTAACTTGGTCACATGGAAAATCTTTTCCAGTGGATCAATCACAATGGTTGAAATCAAGAGAATGAAAGAAACCAGAATAGACCAGTTGAAAGTCTTAGACTTGAATGGACCAACTGTAAAGATAGATTGGTAAACAGATTTCACATTATAAGCATGGAAGAGCTGGATGAGCCCTAGAGTTGCAAAGGCCATAGTAAGGGCATCCGCATGGATCGCTTTTACATCGCCGATATGAACTGGATTAGCAATAGCATAACCATAGACAGACAGAACGAGAGCACCTTGCAGCAATCCTTGGTAAATGATGGAGCTCATGACACCACCTGAGAAGAAGCTTGACTTACGGCCACGAGGCTTATGAGTCATGACACCTGGCTCGGCAGGTTCAACTCCCAAGGCGATAGCTGGGAAAGTATCTGTTACCAAGTTGATCCAAAGCAGATGAACGGGCTGCAGCACATCCCATCCAAAGAGGGTTGCCAAGAAAATAGTCAGCACTTCAGCTGTATTAGCTGAAAGAAGGTATTGAATGGTCTTTTGAATATTTGAAAAGACTTTCCGTCCTTCTTCAACTGCGACGATAATTGTCGCAAAGTTATCATCCGCTAGAATCATGTCAGAAGCACCCTTAGATACTTCTGTACCTGTGATTCCCATACCGATACCAATATCGGCTGTCTTCAGAGCTGGTGCGTCATTGACACCATCACCTGTCATGGCAACGACCTTACCTTGGTTTTGCCAAGCTTTGACAATCCGTACCTTGTGCTCTGGAGATACACGCGCGTAAACAGAGTATTGACCAACTACTTTTTCAAATTCTGCATCAGAAAGTTCATTGAGTTCAGCACCAGTCAAAACATGGTCTTCCGTATCTCCAGCTTCAATGATTCCCAAGCGCTTAGCAATCGCTTCAGCTGTATCTTGGTGGTCACCAGTAATCATAATCGGACGAATACCAGCTTCTTTGGCGACACGAACAGCTTCTGCTGCTTCTGCACGTTCTGGGTCAATCATACCGATTAAACCAGTAAAGATTAAATCATTTTCTAGATTTTCAGAAGTTAGGTCAGCCGGAACCGCATCAATAATCTTGTATGCGCCAGCCAGCACACGCAGAGCTTGGTGAGCCATTTCAAAGTTATTGGACTTGATTAGCTGTGATGTAGCATCATCAATCGCTGCAATATCTCCAGCCTTGTCACGGGAAACACAACGTTTCAAGAGTTGATCTGGCGCTCCCTTGACCGCCACGAGGAACTTCCCATCTGGCAATGGGTGAACAGTTGACATAAGCTTACGGTCTGAGTCAAATGGCAGCTCAGCCACACGAGGATATTTCTCTAAAAATCCTTTAACATCATAGCCCTTGTCCAAGGCATACTGGATGAAGGCTGTTTCTGTCGGATCACCAATTAGCTTGCCTTCTTGGTCAATCTTAGTATCATTGGCTAAGACAACCGAACGCAAGAGCGGCAGCTCCAAGCCAAATTCAATATCTTGTCCAGCTTCATTCAAGACTCCGTCATAAAAGACTTTTTCGACCGTCATCTTATTCATGGTTAGGGTACCTGTCTTATCTGAAGCGATAATCTCAGTTGATCCCAAAGTCTCAACAGCTGGAAGCTTACGGACAATGGAATTACGCTTGGCCAGAACCTGTGTTCCCAAAGCCAAGACGATGGTAACGATAGCTGGAAGACCTTCTGGAATAGCTGCAACCGCAAGAGCAACCGAAGTCATCAGTTCACCAAGCGGATCTTTTCCTTGAATGAAAACGCCGACTACAAAGGTCACCGCAGCAATCACCAAGATTGCGTAGGTCAGAACCTTAGACAGGCTATTGAGATTTTGCTTGAGCGGTGTGTCGGTTTCATCCGCATCTTGCAACATACCTGCGATATGGCCGACTTCGGTGTACATCCCTGTATTGACAACGACCCCTACTCCTCGTCCATAAGTGACATTGGAGTTTTGGAAGGCCATATTGACCCGGTCGCCAATACCAGCATCTGCAGCTACGTCGACAGTCAAATCTTTCTCAACTGGCACAGACTCACCTGTCAGAGCGGCTTCTTCGATTTTCAGGGAATTAGCTTCCAACAGTCGCATATCTGCTGGGACAACGTCACCGGCTTCCAATCTAACGATATCACCAGGTACCAAGTCCTTAGAATCCACTTCTGTGACATGGCCATCACGCAGGACACGCGCAGCTGGGCTGGACATAGATTTGAGAGCCGCAATGGCTTCTTCAGCCTTACCTTCTTGATAAACACCAAAGATGGCATTGATGATGACCACGGCTAGGATAATGATAGCATCTGCAATATCCTCTCCACCTGACGTCACAACAGACAAGATAGCCGCTACCAACAAGATGATAATCATCAAATCCTTGAACTGCTCAATGAATTTCATCAAGAGAGTCTTTTTCTCTCCTTCTTCCAATTCATTGCGACCGTAGTCCGCCAAACGTTGCTGGGCTTGGCTGCTGGTCAATCCTTGTTCGGAAGCTTCCATTGCTTGCAAAACTTCCTCAGGACTTTGCGTATAAAAAGCTTGGCGCTTTTGTTCTTTTGACAAAATGTCTCCTCCTTTTGATGGGCCTCTTTCAAAATAAACAAAAAAGAGACCTGTTTATTAACAAGTCTCGCTATTTCATACAAGGCCGGAAATTTCTTTCGTATTGACGACCTTGTAACGGTAAAACCGTTAGCTACTCCCTTGAGTGTATTTATTATACCAAAATTTTTGTATTTTTCAAGGCAGAGCTGTTATTTTTCAAACTTTTCTTCCGTCCATTCGATTTTCATCTGATAGGAGGCAAAAAGCTGATCATCGCCGCCTCTTTTCAAATCATAGTGAAGTTCCAAAACCTGATTTTCTACATCTAAGTGATAATGCTGAGTGTCCGTCACAAAATGCTGAGCTCCTAGCGGAGTCGGGATGGATACTACATGCTGACCATTCTTGATAAAATGAAGAATGGTTTTTGGCTCAGAAAAGCGGGTCATGGTCAGCTTGTCCTCATTAAACTTCAGAACGACTTTTTCCTGCTCCTCGCTTTGATAAATCAAATAGTGATTGCTCCCTTTTTGTGTCCATTCTACATCATAGACCTGGTCAATCAACTCCATTTGCTCATCTAATTTGATTTGATTTCTCATTCTAATTTTCATTATTTTCTCACATTCCTTGTTTCTTTCTTCTATTTTACCAAAAATTTCTTGAGAATTCTTCCTTTCTACTTCGGGCTTTGAATTTCGCCCACTGAGCATTTATGATATAATAGTACTATGATTGAAAAAGTATTTCGGGACCCGGTTCACAATTATGTGCATGTGGATCATCAGGTCATTTATGATTTAATCAATACCAAAGAATTTCAACGGCTGCGCCGCATCAAACAGCTGGGTACTTCTGGCTATACTTTTCACGGCGGGGAGCACAGCCGTTTTTCGCATTGTCTGGGAGCCTATGAGATTGCTCGACGCATCACCAAGATTTTCAATGAAAAATACAGCAAGGTCTGGGACAGCCATGAAAGCCTGCTGACCATGACAGCCGCTCTCCTGCATGACTTGGGGCACGGAGCTTATTCACACACTTTTGAGCGCCTCTTTGATACTAATCACGAGGATATTACGCGGCAAATCATCACCAGTCCAGAGACAGAGATTCATCAAGCCCTGGTACAGGTTTCGCCAGATTTCCCCGAAAAGGTGGCTAGCGTCATCAACCATACATATCCCAATAAGCAAGTGGTCCAGCTGATTTCCAGCCAGATTGATGTGGACCGGATGGACTATCTCTTGCGCGATTCCTTTTTTACTGGCGCTTCCTATGGGCAATTTGACTTAACCAGAATTTTACGAGTGATTTGTCCAGTAAAAAACGGCATCGCCTTCAAGCGCAATGGTATGCATGCGGTAGAGGACTATGTGGTCAGCCGCTACCAGATGTACATGCAGGTTTATTTCCACCCGGCTAGTCGAGCTATGGAAGTCTTACTGCAAAATCTGCTCAAGCGGGCCAAGTTTCTCTATCCAGCTCAGAAGGATTATTTTGCCCTGTCATCACCCAACCTCATTCCATTCTTTGAAAACAGGGTGACCCTGCAGGATTATCTGGCCTTGGATGATGGTGTCATGAATACCTATTTCCAAGTTTGGATGACTAGTCCAGACAAGATTTTATCTGACTTAGCTCAGCGTTTTATCAACCGCAAGGTCTTTAAGTCTATCGTCTTCTCTCAGGAAAACGAAGGGCATTTGGATATCATGCGAGACCTAGTTGGACAGGTTGGTTTTGACCCTGATTACTATACTGCTATCCATCGTAATTTTGATTTGCCTTATGATTTCTACCGGCCTGACATTGAAAAACCCCGGACCCAGATAGAAATCCTGCAAAAAGATGGCAGCTTAGCAGAACTGTCCAGCCTGTCTCCTATCGTCCACTCGCTAGCAGGGACCAGACAGGGCGATAATCGCTTCTACTTCCCCAAGGAAATGCTGGCAGATACAGGACTGTTCAGTGAGAAGAACCAGACCTTTATGCACTATATCAAAAACGACCAATTTACCTACGGAGAATAATATGTCTATCAATTTAGTTGCCGTTGACATTGACGGTACCCTTTTAAATAACCAAAAAGAAATCACTCCTGAAGTCTTCAGCGCTGTTCAAGATGCCAAGGCTGCCGGTGTTAAAATCGTCATTGCAACTGGCCGTCCTATTGCAGGCGTTCAAAAGCTTCTCGAGGAGCTTGAGCTTAATCAGCCAGACAACTATGTCGTGACCTTCAATGGTGGACTGGTGCAGGATACTGTCACAGGTCAAGAATTGATCAAAGAAACACTGTCTTATGACGACTATCTGGATATCGAGCTACTCGGACGAAAATTAGGCGTTCACATGCATGCCATCACCAAGGACGGCATTTATACGGCCAATCGCAACATCGGCAAGTACACTGTTTACGAGTCCAATCTAGTCAGCATGCCTATTTTCTATCGTACACCTGAAGAAATGGTCAATAAAGAAATCGTCAAGTGCATGTATATTGATGAGCCGGAAATTTTGGATGCGGCCATTGCTAAGCTACCACCGGAATTGGCCGAAAAATATACACTGGTTAAATCCGCTCCTTTCTATCTGGAAATTGTCAAAAAGACTGTCAATAAAGGGGCTGCTATCCTTCATCTAGCTGAAAAACTTGGCTTGACCAAGGAGCAAACTATGGCTATCGGTGATGAAGAAAACGACCGCGCCATGCTAGAAGCAGTCGGCTCTCCTGTTGTTATGGAAAACGGTAGAGAAGAACTCAAGAAAATCGCCAAATATATCACCAAATCGAACGACGAATCCGGCGTAGCACACGCCATTAGAGAGTGGGTTTTAAAATAATGTACAGCTACAAAATTGGAATTTCAGCTCAGGAACACGATGATTTTGTCACGGCTCATCCGCAGGCCAATCTCCTGCAGAGCGCTGCTTGGGCTCAAATCAAGGACAACTGGGGAAATGAACGCTTGGGCTTCTATAAAGACGGCCACTTGGTTGCTGCTGCTAGTGTCCTAATCAAACCACTGCCCTTGGGGATGACCATGCTTTATATCCCTCGCGGTCCCCATGCTTTATATCCCTCGCGGTCCTA
>NZ_RJPS01000002.1 GCF_003943505.1 Streptococcus cristatus | reverse complement strand
GGTGCCACTGGTGCTACAGGCGCAACCGGAGCTAAGGGCGATAAAGGTGAAACTGGTGCTACAGGCGCGACCGGAGCCAAAGGCGATAAAGGTGAAACTGGCGCAACAGGCGCAACAGGCGCCAAAGGTGAAGATGGTAAGCCATCATTGGCTCAAGTAGTAGACAACAACGACGGTACTCATACTGTTAAAGTTGGACTGGATAAGAATGGCAACGGCCAATTGGATCCAGACGAAGTAACTTCTTCAACAATCGTTAAAGACGGAAAAGATGGTAAATCTCCACTAGCTAAGGTTGTTGATAACAACAATGGTACCCATACTGTTCAAGTCGGACTTGATAAGAANAATAATGGTCAGCTTGATCCAGATGAAGTAACATCTTCAACTATCGTCAAAGATGGAAAAGCTGGCGCAACAGGTGCTACCGGAGCAACCGGAGCAACCGGAGCCAAAGGCGATAAAGGTGCCACTGGTGCTACAGGCGCAACTGGTGCCAAAGGTGAAGATGGTAAGCCATCATTGGCTCAAGTCGTAGACAACAACGACGGTACTCATACTGTTAAGGTTGGTCTCGACAAGAACGGCAACGGCCAGTTGGATCCAGATGAAGTAACATCTTCAACAATCGTCAAAGACGGTAAGGATGGAAAATCTCCACTAGCTAAAGTAGTCGATAACAATAACGGTACTCATACTGTTCAAGTCGGACTCGATAAGAACGGAAATGGTGAGCTTGATCCAGACGAAGTGACATCTTCAACTATTGTCAAAGATGGTAAGGATGGAAAAGCTGGCGCAACTGGAGCCACAGGAGCTACCGGAGCTAAAGGCGATAAAGGTGAAACTGGAGCTACAGGCGCGACCGGAGCTAAGGGCGATAAAGGTGCAGATGGTAAATCATCATTAACTGAAGTAGTTGATAACCACGATGGTACTCATACTGTTAAAGTTGGTCTTGATAAGAATGGTGATGGTAAGCTTGATCCAAGTGAAGTAACGTCAACGACTATCGTGAAAGATGGCGCAACAGGTGCAACTGGAGCTAAGGGTGAAGATGGTAAATCATCTTTAACTGAAGTAGTTAACAACAACGACGGTACGCATACTGTTAAAGTTGGTCTTGATAAGAATGGTGATGGTAAGCTTGATCCAAGTGAGGTAACGTCAACGACTATCGTGAAAGATGGCGCAACAGGTGCAACAGGAGCGGATGGTAAACCATCATTGGCTAAGGTTGTAGACAATAACGATGGCACTCACACTGTTCAAGTTGGACTTGATAAGAACGGCAACGGTCAGTTGGATTCAGACGAAGTGACATCTTCAACAATCATCAAAGACGGTAAGGATGGAAAATCTCCATTAGCTGAAGTAGTTAACAACAACGACGGTACGCATACTGTTAAAGTTGGAATCGACAAGAACGGCGACGGTAAACTTGATCCAAGTGAAGTAACGTCAACGACTATCGTGAAAGATGGCGCAACTGGTGCTACAGGCGCGACCGGAGCTAAAGGCGATAAAGGTGCAGATGGCAAGCCATCATTGGCTAAGGTTGTAGATAACAACGATGGAACTCATACTGTTCAAGTTGGTCTTGATAAGAACAACAATGGCCAGCTCGATCCAGACGAAGTAACCTCATCTACCATCGTTAAAGACGGTAAGGATGGTAAGTCTCCATTAGCTGAAGTCGTTAACAACAATGACGGTACTCATACTGTTAAAGTTGGACTCGATAAGAACGGTGACGGTAAGCTTGATCCAAGTGAAGTAACGTCAACAACTATCGTGAAAGACGGCGCAACTGGTGCTACAGGCGCGACCGGAGCTAAAGGCGATAAAGGTGCAGATGGCAAGCCATCATTGGCTAAGGTTGTAGATAACAACGATGGAACTCATACTGTTCAAGTTGGTCTTGATAAGAACAACAATGGCCAGCTCGATCCAGACGAAGTAACCTCATCTACCATCGTTAAAGACGGTAAGGATGGAAAATCTCCATTAGCTGAAGTAGTTAACAACAACGACGGAACGCACACTGTTAAGGTTGGACTCGATAAGAACGGTGACGGTAAACTTGATCCAAGTGAAGTAACGTCAACGACTATCGTTAAAGATGGCGCAACTGGCGCAACTGGTGCTACAGGAGCTAAGGGCGATAAAGGTGAAGATGGTAAATCATCATTAACTGAAGTAGTTGATAACCACGATGGTACTCATACTGTTAAAGTTGGACTCGATAAGAATGGCGACGGTAAACTTGATCCAAGTGAAGTAACGTCAACAACTATCGTGAAAGACGGTGCTACAGGAGCGACAGGAGCAACTGGTGCAGATGGTAAATCATCATTAACTGAAGTAGTTAACAACAACGATGGTACGCATACTGTTAAAGTTGGTCTTGATAAGAATGGTGATGGTAAACTTGATCCAAGTGAAGTAACGTCAACGACTATCGTGAAAGACGGTAAAGATGGTAAGACACCATTAGCAGAAGTAGTTGATAATCAAAATGGAACACACACCATTAAGATTGGTTTTGATACAAATGGCAATGGTAAGCTTGATTCAGATGAAGTAACCTCTGCTACTATCGTTAAAGATGGAAAAGACGGAAAAGATGGCAAGGACGGCAAAGACGGAAAAGATGGTCAAAGCTCACTTGTAACGCTCGTTGAAAATGAAGATGGTAGTGTTACTATTCTTGTTGGAATTGATAAGAATAACAATGGTAAGGTTGATTCTGATGAAGTAACATCTTCTACAATTATCAGAAATGGTAAAGATGGTAAGGACGGCAAAGACGGAAAAGATGGTAAAGATGGTAAGGACGGTAAAGATGGCAAGGGTGTAACCGGTCCAACTGGTCCAACCGGCCCAACCGGTCCAACCGGTCCAACAGGTCCAACCGGCCCAACAGGTCCAACCGGCCCTACAGGTCCAACTGGCCCAACCGGTCCAACAGGTCCAACCGGCCCAACCGGTCCAACCGGCCCAACCGGTCCAACCGGCCCTACAGGTCCAANAGGTCCAACCGGCCCAACCGGTCCTACAGGTCCTACAGGTCCAACTGGTCCTACAGGTCCAACAGGTCCAACCGGTCCAACCGGCCCAACAGGTCCAACCGGCCCAACTGGTCCTACAGGCCCAACCGGTCCAACCGGCCCAACCGGTCCTACAGGTCCAACTGGTCCTACAGGTCCAACTGGTCCAACCGGTCCTACAGGCCCAACTGGTCCAACCGGTCCTACAGGCCCAACTGGTCCTACAGGTCCTACTAATCCAATAAAACCAGTAGTTCCAACAGCTCCAACAGTTCCAGCTAAGCCAACAAAACCTGCAGGAACAACCAAAGTAGTAGCTAAGTCAGGAACCCTTCCTAAGACTGGTGACAATAGCAACCATGAAGTAGGTGTGGTAGGCGCAGGACTTCTATCAGCTGCACTTCTAGCTGCCTTAGGTGTTTCTAAGCGAAAAGAAGAAGAACTCTAAGATATTCTCTTTATAAAATTTAAGCAATATCAAGTTTAGAGTAAAACAGAGGCTATTAGNATTATTAAAATTCTACTAGCCTCTAGTTTTGTTGTATTAATGTTTTGGAGGAATTGAATGTCATCAATTGTATTGAATATGATTGTAAAAAATGAAGCCCATATAATTTTGGAAACACTCCAAAATTTGGTCAATTCAATCACATTTGACTACTGGGTCATTTCTGACACTGGCTCCACAGATGGAACGGAAAACCTCATCTTGAACTTTTTTAGTGAGGTGGGGATTCCAGGAGAATTGCACAAAGATGAATGGCAAAACTTTGCACATAATAGAAATTTAGCCCTAAATTATGCAAGAGGAAAGGGAGACTATATTCTAATCTTTGATGCAGATGATTTCGTTGAAGGTAGTTTAAAAATTTCTACTGATCTTGAAGCAGATGCCTATTATCTCAATTTTTCAGATGAGAGTGGAGTTCTTTCATTTCGTCGTGTAGCTCTTTTTAAAAATAATCCAGAAATCTATTGGCGAGGAGTCGTGCATGAATTTATTGAATTGCCTGAAGGTGCCAGTTATGGAAATCTTGTAGGACCTTATTCAGTTATTGCAAGAACAAGAGGCGCACGAAGTCTAGACGATGATAAATATTATCATGATGCAACTGTACTTGCAAATGCCGTTTATAATAATCAAGACCCTGACTTAGAGCCTAGATATACCTTTTATTGCGCGAGATCTTATCGTGATGCAGGTTTATACCAGGAGGCCTTGTCTTGGTTTAAAAAACGTGCAGTTATGATGGATGGATGGTCAGAGGAAGCTTATTATTCTTGTCTAGAAATAGCGCAAATTTATGAAAATGAAGGGAAAGCTCTTGAAGGACGGGAGTATTTGGAAAAAGCTATCCAGATTAACCCTAATCGCGCTGAAGCATGGTCTCAATTAGCCAAATTGTATAGAGAGGCAGGGCAGCACCACATTGCTTTTGCTTATGCTTATATGGCCAAGGATTTAGAATTGAATCCAGATAGCCTTTTCAGCTGGAATAGGGTTTATGACTATTGGATTCCATTTGAATTGTTAGAAAATGGTGTCAAAATAGGGAATTTTGAAGTTGCCTACCAAGGCTTCAGAGCTTTAATTCTGGCAGGACAGGCCGATACTTATAAGAACTATTATGAATACTTACCTCAGTTCGAACAGTATCTAGATAATGAGATTATTGAGAAGATTATAGAGGTAATCAACGGTCCAGAAGCTTAATTGAATCTGTCATTACAGTTTTTGTAGACTATAACGGCCTGATACATGCCAAACTTTGGAGAGGACCAATTGGTCTTCTCCTTTTTTGCTCTTGGAGCAGTTGGTGTTAGCTTAACTTTCAGTTTTAAAAGTCAAAAAAACAGAAATTCCTTATGAATTTCTGTTTCTTTATTTTATTCTTGATAAGAGACGATGCCAATGATAGTATCGACAGCGCGTTCCATGGTTTCTAGGCTGACATATTCAAAGCGGCCGTGCATATTTTCACCACCGGCGAAGAGGTTAGGTGTCGGAATGCCCATAAAGGAAATTTTAGAGCCATCAGTTCCGCCACGAATCGGCTCGATGATCGGCTGGATGTCCAGACTTTCCATGACCGCCTTAGCGATGTTGATTGGTGTCATGTCCTTTTCAATGACCTGCTTCATGTTGTAATACTGGTCTTTGAGGGTCAAAATGACGCGCTCGCTACCCAGTTCTTGGTTCATTTTATCAGCAATAGCCTGCATAGCAGCTTTGCGATTTTCAAAAGCCTCTGTCTCAAAGTCGCGGACAATGTAGCTGGCTTGAGCTTCCTCGACAGTTCCGGTCAAGTTCATCAGGTGGTAGAAACCTTGGTAGCCCTCAGTATTCTCTGGACGGTCGGCTTCTGGCAGCTGGTTGTGGAAGTCAATAGCCAGCTGGAGTGCATTGACCATTTGGTCTTTGGCAGTTCCCGGATGGACATTGCGTCCTTGGAAGGTTAGCTCTGCTCCAGCAGCGCTAAAGGTTTCGTACTGAAGCTCGCCTAGAGGTCCGCCATCCACTGTGTAGGCAAAGTCTACATCGAAGTCTTCAGCGTCAAATTTATCAGCACCGATACCGATTTCTTCGTCTGGTCCAAAGCCAACTCGGATTTCTCCATGCTTGATTTCTGGATGGGCAGACAGGTATTCGATAGCAGTCATGATTTCAGCAATACCAGACTTGTCATCTGCGCCTAAAAGGGTTGTTCCGTCAGTTGTAATCAGGGTTTGGCCCTTGTATTTATGGAGACTGGCGAAGTCTGCAGGATCCAAGTTAAAGCCGGATTTCCCCAGCGGAATCACACCGCCATCATAATTCTCAATGACCTGCGGCTGGATGTTTTCTGCGTTGAAGTCAGCCGTATCCATGTGAGAAATAAAGCCGATTTTGCGGGTAAAGCTTGGGTCGTTAGCTGGCAGGGTTCCGATCGCAAAGCCATTTGGTAGGTAGTAGACATTTTCCAAGCCAACTCGCTTCATTTCAGGAATGAGGANATTGTTAGCAAAGTCTGTCTGACTCTGNGTGCTGGGTGTAGTAGTAGATGTTTCGTCTGAGCGTGTGTTGACCTTGACATAGGTCAGGAAACGCTCTAAAAGATTAGGGTATTTCATAAANGCTCCTTGTTTTCATAGATTAAGTCTATTTTAGCACAATCTTGAACAAAAGACATCTGTAAGTCAATATTTCTCTAGTTGAAAAGTCTTGGAAGATGGTCGTAGTGGAAATAGCTGAAAATAAGATTTGTAAGAGTAGACAATAGAAAATTTTTGCAAGCTATTAATATAAAATTGTTGAGAAAAACAGTGGCAAATATGCTAGAGGCGCAATTTAAAAGAAATTTTGTGATATAATAAAAAGTAGAAAATCAATATAGTAAATAAGAGGTAGTGCCATGATTTATGAATTTTGTGCAGAGAATGTCACCTTACTAGACAAGGCTTTAGAGGCTGGAGCCAAGCGGGTTGAGCTGTGTGATAACCTATCAGTTGGTGGAACAACGCCTAGCTACGGTGTCATCGAGGCTACAGTACGAATGGTCAAGCCTTATGATGCGACTGTGATGACCATGATTCGTCCTCGCGGCGGGAATTTTGTCTATTCAGATGGGGAAATCGAGATAATGCTTTCGGACATTCAGAAGGCACGTGAGGCGGGGAGCCATGGCCTCGTTTTCGGTGTTTTAACGGAAAATAACGAGATTGATTATCCTAAGATGGAACGGCTGCTTGAAGCAGCTCAGGGACTGGATGTGGTCTTCCATATGGCTTTTGACGCTATTCCTGCTGAATATCAGTTTGGAGAGTTAGACTGGCTGGTTGAACATGGAGTTAAGCGGATTTTGACTCATGGCGGGCCAGCGTCAGAGTCCATTCTAGAGCATTTGGCTTGGCTGGATGAATTGATTGAGCATGCGGCAGGGCGGATAGAAATTTTACCTGGTGGTGGAATCAACCTAGAAAATCGTGCTGAGATTGCTGACACTTTGGGTGTTGATCAATTGCACGGCACCAAAGTAGTATTTTAGCAGGCAAGCTCATGTTGGATTTATTTGAAAAATACAGGCTGAAGGAAGAGAGTTTACTGGATTATGGCTTTGTCAGGTCTGGTGCAGAATATGGCTATTCGACCAAGATTATGGCTGATGATTTCCAGATTAATGTGCTGATTTTCGATGGAAAGCTGGATTTTCAGGTGTTTGACTTGGATACAGGTGACGAGTACCGACAAGTCAAGATGGAAAGTATGGCTGGAGAATTTGTTGGTCAAGTCAGGGTGGCCTGTCAGGAAGTCCTGCTGGACATTCGGCAGCATTGCTTTGAGGAAGTAGGTTTTCTTTATGAGCAAAGTCAGCGACTGAGCTCTTATGTGGCGGCTACTTATCAGGGGCAGTTAGAGTATTTCTGGGAGAATTCTTCTCGTAAAAGCTCTAATGGGGCCGCTGTTTTTCGCCATCAGGATAGCAAGAAATGGTACGGAGCTTTTTTGACGACCAATTGGTCTAAATTTGAAAAGGAGCGCAGTGGTGCGATCGAGGTCCTGAATGTCAAGAGTGACCGAGTTGCGGAACTTATTCAGCAAAAGGGAATTTATCCCGCCTTTCATATGAATAAAAAATACTGGCTTAGCTTGCCTTTGGATGGAACCTTGTCGGATCAGCAACTTTTTGATTTGCTGGATATCAGCTTTGTCCTGACTAAGAAAAGATGAGCATAGTTTGCCTGAGTTTCATTTTTAGATGAAATAGCGTATAATAGAGATAGTGAGAAACGGACAGTCGGATTAAGGGCTGTCCGTCCTTTGTTTGGAATGAGGAAACGAAATGAATCTAATCAGAAAACTAGACTGGTTTTTTAAACTGGAAAAGCGGCGTTATATGATTGGCATCTTGGCCTTGTCTCTGGTCAGTGTGTTTAATCTGATTCCGCCACGGGTCATTGGGCAGGTCATAGACCGGATTGCTGGGCGGAGTCTAACTGCTGGAGAACTTACTTATAATCTTCTCCTTTTGATTTTGTCTGCTTTTATCATGTATGGTTTGCGGTATGTCTGGCGGCTCTATATCTTTGGTACGGCCAATAATCTGGGACGCATCTTACGCTTACGGCTTTTTGAGCATTTTACACGGATGTCGCCAAGTTTTTATCAAAAATACCGAACGGGTGACCTCATGGCCCATGCGACCAATGATATCAATGCGGTAGTTAGCGTGGCTGGCGGTGGTGTTATGTCAGCGGTAGATGCTTCTATTACGGCCTTGGTGACCCTCATTACCATGTTTCTGGTCTTGAACTGGCGGTTGACCCTGATTGCCATTCTCCCTTTGCCCTTTCTGTCTTGGGGAACCAGCTTGATTGGTCGGAAGAATCACGAGAGCTTTAAAGCGGCTCAGGAGGCTTTTTCAGATCTCAACAATAAAGTTCAGGAAAGCGTAGCGGGGATTAAAGTAACCAAGTCCTTTGGCTATCAGGATGCGGAGACGGAGTCTTTTGCGGCCATCAACCAAGAAGTCTATCAAAAGAATATCTTGGCTGCCAAGTACAATTCCCTTTTTGATCCCATGGTGCTAATTTTTGTCGGCTTATCCTATGTTCTGACCCTGATTTTCGGGGGAATGTTTATTTCCCAAGGGCAATTTACAGTCGGTGAGCTGGTTACCTTTATGACTTATCTGGATATGCTAGTGTGGCCACTGCAGGCGATGGGGTACCTAGTGAATATCAGTCAGCGGGGAGCCGTTTCCTATGAACGGATTGAGAACTTGCTGGCTGAAGAGTCGGATGTCGAGGAAGCCCAGCAGCCACTTGCCAGTATTCAAAATGGTCGACTGGACTATGAGATAGATTACTTTGCTTATGAGAATGAAGCCACTTTGAAGGATATTCACTTTACATTAGAAAAAGGACAGACCTTGGGGATTGTCGGGCCGACTGGATCTGGGAAGACCACCCTGCTGCGCCTCTTGCTTCGGGAGCAGGATATTCAAGAAGGAGCAATTTATCTGAATGGCCACGATATCCGAGAGTATACTCTTAAGGATCTGCGCGGTCTGATTGGTTATGTGCCTCAGGATCAGATACTCTTTGCCCTGTCCATTCGGGACAATATCCGCTTTGCCAATCCAGAACTGTCAGAGGAGCAGGTCATCCGAGCAGCCCAGCTGTGTGGTGTTTATGAGGATATTAAGGCTATGCCGAATGGTTTGGATACGCTACTTGGCGAGCGGGGCGTCTCGCTTTCTGGTGGTCAAAAGCAGCGTTTGGCTATGAGCAGAGCCCTCATCACCAATCCAGAAATTTTGATTTTGGATGATTCCTTGTCGGCAGTGGATGCCAAGACCGAACATATGATTTTAGAAAATCTCAAGCAGGAACGAGCTGACAAGACGACCATTATCACTGCTCATCGTCTGTCAGCCATTGTCCATGCGGATTTGATTCTAGTGTTGGAGAATGGCCGTATTAAGGAGCGAGGCAGCCACCAAGAACTTCTGGCAGCAGAGGGCTGGTATGCTCAAACCTATCAAAATCAACAATTATATGAACGCTTTGAGGAGGAGTCTGCAAAATGACAAAACAATCAACTTTTAGACGCCTCCTAGGTTATATGTGGCGCTACAAATGGATTAGTCTACTGGCTCTAGTCTTTATTTTTGCGACAACTCTGGTGACAACGGCCTTGCCACTTTTGGCTCGTTCTTATATTGACCAGTTTGTCAGCCGAGAGGCAGCCCAAAGTGGTCTCTATCTGCTGGCAATTTACTATGGTCTCTTTCTTTTGCGGGTGCTCCTTACTTTTCTGGGGCAGTATGCTTTTGCACGAGTGGCTTATAGCATTGTCCGCGATCTCCGTCAGGAGACTTTTGCGAATATGCAGCAATTAGGGATGGCGTATTTTGATCAGACTGCAGGAGGAGCTATTGTTTCCCGCTTGACCAACGATACCCAGTCAGTGGCTGATATGTTTAGCAGTATTTTTTCGAACTTCCTCAGCTCTATACTTATCTTGGTAGTGACAATTGCAACCATGCTGGCTCTGAATTGGCGGCTGACTCTGCTGATTGTCCTCTTTTTGCCCATCATGCTTGGCTCGATTATCTTGTATCAGCGGCTGTCCAATCGCTTGCTCAAGCAAGTTCGAGCCAGACTGAGCGACCTCAATGTCAAACTTTCTGAGAGCATTGAAGGGATGCGGATCATTCAAGCTTTTAGTCAGGAAAAGCGGCTAATCGAAGAATTTGAAGCAATCAATGGAGAGCATCTGGACTTTAGCAATCGCTATCTGAATGTGAACAGCCTCTTTCTGCGCCCAGCCATGTCCTTGCTGAAAATCTTGGCTTATGCTCTTATTCTGACTTATTTTGGTTTGAGCTGGCAAGTAGCTGGAGTGACTGCTGGTGTCATGTATGCTTTCATCCAGTATGTCAACCAGCTTTTCAATCCCTTGATCGATGTCATGCAAAATTACTCTGTTCTTCAGACATCGATGGTCGCTGCGGAGCGCGTTTTTGAACTGATGGATCGCAGAGACTATGAGCCTGAGCAAGCAGAAGAAGGACCTGAGATTCAGGCGGGCAATATTGATTTTCAGCATGTGACCTTTTCCTATGATGGAAAGAGAGAGATTCTAAAGGACATTTCCTTTAGCGTTAAGCAAGGTGAGACGATTGCCTTTGTCGGGTCAACGGGTTCGGGCAAATCCTCCATTATCAATCTTTTCCTGCGCTTTTATGAATTTGAAAAAGGTAGGATTCTTATCGATGGCAGAGACATCAGGGACTATAGTCAAGCAGAATTACGACGCAATTTCGGTCTTGTCTTGCAGGATCCCTTCCTCTACCACGGCACCATTGCCTCTAATATCCGCATGTATCAGGAGAGTCTGTCACAAGCAGAGGTCGAAGAAGCAGCTCGGTTTGTTGATGCCCATGACTTTATCAGCCAACTAGCTCAGGGCTATGATAGTCCAGTTACCGAGCGCGGCTCCACCTTCTCTAGTGGGCAACGACAGCTTTTGGCTTTTGCCAGAACCATCGCAACTAAGCCTAAAATCTTGATTTTGGACGAAGCCACTGCCAACATTGATTCGGAAACTGAGGAGCTGATCCAGCATTCCCTCCGGAAAATGCGGCAGGGTCGAACCACTATTGCTATTGCCCATCGGCTGTCTACGATTCAGGATGCCAATTGCATCTACGTGTTAGATAAAGGGCGCATCATTGAGTCTGGTAGCCATGAAGAGCTTCTAGCGCAAAATGGAACGTATAAGAAAATGTACCAGTTGCAGGCTGGGATGTTGGATGCCTGAAAAACAAGGAAAAATTCAAAGAAAAGAGGCTGGGACAAAAGTCCTAGCCTCTCAATTGTTTTTGGATTGTCGAGCAAGACGCAGTGGTTGAGGGGGCTCTATTACGCTGATTTCATCAGCTTTTACAGCCCTACTCAACTGTGCGGAGGTGGGACGACGAAATCGAATTCTAACGAATTACCGATTTCTATCCCACTCTCTTTTTAGATATTCTTTAAATTTTTCCAGATTTTCTTTTAAATCATCAAACCCTAGCTTAGCATAGCGGTAGGGGCAGGTCTGAATGTAGCTGCTTTCAAAAAAGTCCAGCGGTAGCTTGCTGTGTTTGAGAGAGCTGACTGAGGGGAGGGATTGGAGGTCAAAAATCACGCCATCTGTTGTCAACTGGTGGGGCAGAGGGAAATGGAGGTCGTCCAAGAGGAATTGTGCCTTAGTTTTTTCAGTTTCCAGTCGGTTAAGTAAGCCTAGACGATTCTTTTCAAACATCAGATTGTCAATATAGAGGGAGAGAGCCTTTTGCATGATGAGGTTACTGTCGTAGTCAACCGCTTTTTTATAGGACAGAAAGGTTTCTCGAATCTGAGGGGGCAGAGCCAAGGCCGTGATGCGCAGGGCAGGAAAGAGACTGGTAGAAAAAGACTTGATATAGAGGACATGCTGACTATTATCTAGATAGTGAAAAGGCAGTTCTCGCTTACTATCAAAGTCGGCCAGATAGTCGTCTTCAACAATATAGGCATCATAACGTTCAGCAAGGGCAAGGATTTCTTCCTTTTCCTGACGACTGTAGGAATGTCCTAGTGGATAGTGGAAACGGGGAATCGTATAGAAAAACTTGATCCGCCTTGTTCTAAAAATCCTCTCTAACTCTTTCAGGTCAATCCCAGTCGGTTTACGCTCAATGGTCTCATAAGACAGTTTCTGATTTAGAAGTAAATCATTGATTCGGTGGTAAGTGGGCTGCTCAACCAGAATGGTGTCTTTGCCATTGGGAAAATCAATCTGAGAGAGAATGTAGAGGGCTTGTTGGGTACCAGAAGTCAGAATCAAATTGTCTGCAGAAGTGTAGACTACGGAGTCCAAAAGCAAGCGCTGTACTGACTGTCGCAACTCCTCCAGTCCTTCTTGTTGGGAATAGTAGTTGAAAAGATAGTTTTCTCGACCAATCAGTGTTTCATTGACACACAGGCGGAAGTCTTCGTAGGCTTGGTGGCGGTCGTCTGTCACAGCCAGCTCCATATCTTCCTTTTTATTTTGGTCATTTTCCAAGACATAGTAGCCGCTCTTAGGCACGGCATAAATGTACTTCTGATAACGAAGCTCAATCAAGGCCTTCTGAGCAGTATCTTTGCTACAATGGTAGCGGTCTGCCAGTTTGCGGACGGAAGGAATCTTTTGCCCCGTAGTAAGTCTTCCCTTGTCAATATCCCTGATAATTCTATCCATGATGACTTGGTATTTAGCTTTTGCTGTCATTCTGTCCCCCCACAGATTTCTTTCTCTTATTTTACCTTATTTCTAGGAAGTTGACAAAGTTTCTTGTTCATTCAAAATATAAAAACCAGCCTTGAATTTCCTTCAAAACTGGTTCAATCTAGAACATTTGCGCCGTGCCTATTCTTGCAGAAAGCCCAGTGTCGCTAAGGCTTCCTCGATATAGTCTAAGTCCTGCTGAGAATCTGCCTCGATTAAATGGTAGTGAATTCCATTTGTCAGTTCGGATAAGGCACGAAAATCGCTCTCTGAGACTTGCTCTAAAAATTGCTGCACATCGCGACGGCAGGTCAATTTCAGATAGGTCTGGATTTCCCCATAGACAGGATGCTCAATCATGATATTTTGTACCCGTCCACCATTATCAACGATGGCTAAAAGTTCGGCTTCGATATCGTCCACCTTATGCTTGAGTTTAAAAAGACGGTGAAAATGAGCAGGTTGATTGCTTTCTTTATAGAGATAGCCCCTATTGGTACTGATAATGGGAGTGCCATCGGCTCGCAGCAGGGCAATATCCTGAACGATAATCTGGCGAGTGACATGAAATTGTTCCGCCAAAAATTGTCCGTTTAAAGGTTGCCGAGCTTCTTTTAAAAGCTCTAATACATCATTTCTTCGTTTTTTTGTCATATCTTCATTGTAAATCAAAACATTAGGAGATTCAAGGTTTAGCGAATCTTTTTCAGAGCCTGATAGACAAATTTTGCAATGACAAAGTCCACCATGCTGTGAACAATTGTGCCAAATCCAACTAAACCGAAGAGGATATAGAAGGCATTCGCCGGATAGGCTGTCGTCGTATAAAAGAGAATGCAGACCACTACCTCACCAAAGGCATGAATCAGGGCCAGCACAAAATTAAAGATCCAGATCTTTTTCTGACTGTCCAGTGTTTCAGGATGCTTTTGCAGGTAAAGAGCGCCGATAGTCCCGAAGAGTAGGTGAGACAGGGCTCTCAGGGTGATGATGAAAGGAAGGCCAGACATGAAAAATCCGATGGTAGAGCCGAGGACGACAATCACTGTCATGAGAGGCGAGATGAACATGGCCAGAAAGATAGCAACGTGGCTAGCTAAAGTGAAGGAAGCAGGCGGGATGACGATCTTAATCGGCATAACCAGCGGAATAACGATGGCTAGGGCAGTCAAGAAAGCGGTCAGTGTCATAAACTGATTTTTGGATGTTGGTTTCATAATAAACTCCTTTTAACTTCTGTATATACACTAGAATAGTACATTGTTTTGTCATAAAAGTCAAGAAAGTTTTTTGAAAACAAGTGATTTTCTTTGCCTATTTGTCAAATAAGATAAAATATCGTATAATAAGACGGTAAAATATGGCTGTCATTCGGTTCTTATTCTTTTCTGAATGTCTGCCCACTTATAAGGAGAAATGAATTAATGAATAATTTACCAAATTGCCCAAAATGTAATTCAGAATACGTTTATGAAGATGGTGTCCTCTTGGTTTGTCCAGAATGTGCCTACGAATGGGATCCTGCAGAAGTTGCAGCAGGAGAAGCTGGTCCAGTGGCTATTGATGCGAATGGAAACCAGTTGGCCGATGGGGATACAGTTACCTTAATCAAGGACTTGAAAGTCAAAGGGGCTCCTAAGGATCTCAAGCAAGGAACGCGCGTGAAAAATATCCGCATCGTCGAAGGCGACCACAATATTGACTGTAAGATTGATGGATTTGGTGCTATGAAGCTCAAGTCAGAATTTGTCAAGAAAATCTGAGAAGCGCTATGAATAAAAAAATAATTCTTTCTTATCGCCTTCTTCTTCTGGTTTTAGCTTTTGTCGGAGTCTATCTGGAAATTGCTAAACTTGGCGTAGGAATGCTGATGTACTACACGGTCTTGTCTAATCTTCTGGTTCTGTTATTCACAGCCTATCTCATTTTTAGGATGTGGACAGACAATAATTGGGAGAGTTCCAAGCTGTTGCGCGTGAAGGGCGGCGTGACCATGTGTATCATGATTACCTGCGTTGTCTATCACTTGCTCCTAGCTCCGATTGCGACAGATTTTTATCGTTTGGAAAATTTCCTTTGCCATTACATTGTACCTCTCATGTTTTTCTTTGATACTCTTGTATTTGATAAAACTCGGCAGTATCGTTGGTTTGATCCCATTTCTTGGACAAGTGTTCCGCTGATTTACATGATTTTTGCCCTTATTAACGGTTTTTTCTTGAAAATTGATATTCCGAATGCCAAGGATAAACCCTTTCCCTACTTTTTCCTTAATGTCTATAAGCACGGTTGGCCTTATGTTATCAAGATGTGCTTGATTATCTTTGTGGCTTATCTAGTCTTTGGTTATGTTTTCTACGGAATCAAATCTATCTCATTTTCAAAGAAGAAAGCTTAGAGTACTATAGTAGGAAATAGAAAACAGATGTTCTCTGTTTTTTATTTTGTTGAAATGGATTAGCAATTTATCGTGAAAAAAGTTCATTTTTTTCTTGAAATGGAATTGAAATTGTGGTATAGTTATAAACAATTAAATAGTCCTTTAATTCTATCCAGAGAGATAGGCAAGGAGCAAAGTAAAAATGATAGGTGGAGTGTGACAAGTGCGTCTTGTTTCAGCCTGTCTCTATTTTCTGAGGTCTCCTTGCAAAAGGAGACTTTTTTAATGTTTTTAGGAGGTTTAGATGAAGACAAAGGAAGTTGTCGATGAGATCACTATGAATCGTGCCATCACGCGAATCACCTATGAAATCATCGAGCGCAACAAGGATTTAAGCCAAATCGTTTTGGCAGGCATTAAGACCAGAGGGGTTTTCATTGCCAAGCGGATCCAGCAAAGACTGGCTCAGCTAGAGAAAATTGAGATTCCAGTTTGCGAAGTGGATACAAAGCCCTTCCGAGACGACATCAAGGTCAAGGAAGACACGACAGTGATTCCAGTTGAGATTACTGACCGCGAAGTGATTCTTGTCGACGATGTACTCTATACAGGTCGGACCATCCGTGCAGCCATTGATAATCTTGTCAGCAATGGGCGGCCATCACGCGTCAGTCTTGCCGTTCTAGTGGACCGTGGGCACCGTGAGCTACCGATTCGATCAGACTATGTTGGCAAAAATATTCCAACGAGCCGCCGCGAAGAGATTATTGTTGAAATGACTGAAAAAGATGGTCAGGACCGAGTTCTGATTGTAGAGGAGGAGACAAGATGAGTCAAGAAATTAAATACGATGTCCATGATATGCCAAAACCTGGTTTACTCTTAGGACTTTCATTCCAGCATCTATTCGCCATGTTTGGTGCGACGGTGTTGGTTCCGATTCTGGTGGGAATTGACCCAGCAGTAGCCCTGTTTTCAAGTGGTTTGGGAACGCTGGCCCACTTGACAGTGACCAAGTACAAAATCCCTGCTTATATGGGTTCCAGCTTTGCTTATATCGCTGCCATGCAAATGCTGATGAAGACAGATGGGATTGCTGCGGTTGCACAAGGTGCTATCACGGGTGGTCTAGTCTACTTCATCGTAGCCCTCATTGTGAAATTCGCAGGCAACGCTTGGATTGATAAGATTTTGCCGCCAGTAGTGGTAGGGCCTATCATTATGGTGATTGGTCTGAGTCTAGCGGGTACAGCCGTTGGCGATGTGATGTATAAGACCGTTGGAGACCAGAAGGTCTACGACATCACCTACTTTGCTATCGGGATGGTAACCCTCCTCTGTGTCATTCTATTTAACATCTACGGTAAGAAAATCGTTGGTATTATTCCAGTTCTGCTGGGCTTGATTGTTGGCTATATCTTTGCTCTGATTGTCGGAGCGGTGACAGGTCAGGAGATTATCTCTTTTGCCAACGTGACAAAAGCTTCTTGGTTCCACGTTCCGCCAATGAATCTTCCGTTTATAGATTATGATTTTAAATTGTATCCAAGTGCAATCCTAACAATGGCACCGATCGCCTTTGTAACGATGACAGAGCACTTTGGGCATGTTATGGTTCTGAATAGCTTGACAGGCAAAGATTTCTTTAAAGAGCCTGGTTTGGATAAGACTTTAGCTGGAGATGGTCTGGCTCAGGTTATCGCGGGTATCTTTGGTGCTCCGCCAGTGACTAGCTACGGTGAAAATATCGGGGTTATGGCACTCAATAAAATCTACAGTGTTTATGTGATTGCTGGTGCTGCTGTACTGGCGATTATCATGAGTTTTGTTGGAAAAGTATCCGCCCTGCTCCAATCGATTCCAAGTCCAGTTTTGGGTGGCATTTCCATCGCCCTCTTCGGGGTAATTGCTTCCAGTGGTTTGAAAATTCTGATTGAAGCGCAAACCAATTTTGACAACAAAAAGAACCTGCTGATTGCTAGTGTCGTTCTGGTATCTGGTATCGGTGGTCTGACCCTGCAACTATCAGGTCTGCAAGTTTCAGGAGTTGCCTTGTCAACTGTTCTCGGAATTGCCCTCTACCTCATCCTGCCAGAACCTAAAAATTAGGCTGACGAGATTGCTACATTTGTCCAAAGTTTTTAATAAAAAAGGAGTATAACATCATGTCATCAAATCAAATCGCACTTAAAAATCTTGTATCTATGGAACACCTTACGAACGAAGAAGTAATGGCTTTGATCAAGCGCGGGATTGAATTTAAAAACGGCGCAAAGGTTCATTATGATGAGCAGCATATCGTTGCAAATCTCTTCTTTGAATCTTCAACTCGGACTCACAAGGCTTTTGAAGTAGCAGAATTAAAACTTGGATGCGACCTGCTTGACTTTGATGTCAAGACAAGCTCAGTCAACAAGGGAGAAACCTTGTATGACACGATTTTGACTATGTCAGCTCTCGGTGTAGATGTCTGTGTCATCCGTCACCCTGAGGTGGACTACTATAAAGAATTAATCGAAAGTCCAACGATTACAACTTCTATCGTCAATGGTGGTGATGGTTCTGGTCAGCACCCAAGCCAAAGTTTACTTGACTTGATGACAATTTATCAAGAATTCGGTCACTTCGATGGTTTGAAGGTAGCCATCGCTGGTGACCTTGATCACTCACGTGTAGCCAAATCTAATATGCAAATCTTGAAACGTCTTGGCGCTGAGCTCTTCTTTGCTGGTCCAGATGAGTGGAGAAGTGCAGAATTTGCTGACTATGGTAAGTTCGTAACCATTGACGAAGTGATTGACCAAGTGGACGTGATGATGTTCCTGCGCGTGCAGCATGAGCGCCATGACTATAACTCTATTTTCTCTAAGGAGAATTATCATAAACTTCATGGTTTGACGCAAGAGCGCTATGATCGTATGAAGGATAACGCTATCCTGATGCACCCAGCGCCTGTCAATCGCGATGTAGAAATTGCAGACCATTTGGTTGAAGCTCCAAAATCTCGAATTGTAGAACAAATGACAAATGGCGTCTTTGTCAGAATGGCTATCATTGAGGCTGTTCTCAAAGGACGAAATTAATCTCAAATGTAGCTTAGGAGTAGGATTGGACTCAATAAGAGTCTTCCTATTCCTTTTTTAAACTTAATCTTAAAGACTTATAAAAAAACAAATGTTAAAATCAAAAGAACTACTCGAAATTATGTTTTTTGAGTAGTTCTTTTGATTTATGCATTACTGGATTTTGCAAAGATTCTTGGGATGACTTTTTTGAGTTGTGGGATGAAGATGAGACTGACTCCAATAACGATGAGTCGGTCTGCATAGTCGGTTAGCGCTTGGACGATGATGGTGCTGGTGACCAAATCTAAGCCTAAACCGTGTAAACCTTGAACGATAATACTAGAGCCGCTTGGGGTAATTCCTTTGAAGACTATCACAGTGATCAGAGAGGCTAAAGCAGTAGCTGGTAGAGAGACTAGAACCGTTTTCCAGAGGAGGTTTAGTCTTGGTTTTGAATCAGCAGTGAAAAAGACCGAGACAAGCAGAGCCAAAAGAATGGCTACTGGAGAGAAATAAATAGCAGAAATGTCTGTTGTAAAAGCGCTAATAAGAGCACTAGCAACCGCTGTTCCTACTCCCCAAATAGGTCCTAAAATGAGGCTGGCTAATATCGTTCCCAAAGTATCCAAATAAACAGGAAGTTTTAGAAAAAGTGCGATGTTGGCCCCGATATAGTTTAGAGCGATGCAGATGGCTGTAAATGTGATGGTAAATGGTGTTGTTTTTTTCATAATTTTATCCTAAATTTAAAGTTTCTAGATCTTGGCAGATAATTTCCTTTGAAGTGTTGAGTATCACGGAGAGAAAATCCTGAAAGAAGAGTTGGGTGTTTACTTGGGTCAGTACCTTAGCATTGGCTTCCTTACCATAAAAATGATAAGCATCAACCAGCGTTTGTCCCATGGCAATGCCTTCCGTTGTAAGATCGACGAAGGAGTCAAAGCCTTGGCAAAGATCCTCATGCAGGAAATGGGCAACGGCCAATGGATCGTTGATGACACAGCCGATGATATGTTCATACTCCCAATGAAAATCCCAGTAAAAACGAGTGATTTTTCCGACAAAGTCAGCGACTTCAGGATTGATAAAACGCATATATTCCAAGAGATTGGGTGTCAAGACAATCTTTCGAGTGACATCTAGACCGACCATTTCAATCTTTTTTCCAAGTTTTTCGTAGGTTTCTTGGGCTGCATGTGGATCGCACCAGTAGTTGTACTCAGCTACGGGCGAACAGTTGCCGTGCGATTTGTAATTGCCGCCCATGCTGACAAATCGGTTTAGATGCTGCCCAAGGTTAGGATTTTTCCTAAGAGCCAAGGCAATATTGGTCAAAGGCCCTAGTGCAATGATGGAAGTGTCACTATTTTTCTGGAAATAGTCTGCTAGAAAGTCATAAGCTGCTTGTAGTTGGGCTTGGGTGGAGCTGCTTCTTGTTATCCCGCTTTCCCCCAATCCATCCATGCCGTGGGTGTCCTGAGCGGAGACGAAGTCACAAACCAAGGGTTTGTCGTCTCCTACATAAACTGGAATATCCAGCCGATTCAGCCTTTCTAAGATTTTAAAGGCATTTTCAAGACCAAGTTCTACTGGGACATTTCCAGCAACTATGGTCAAAGCGACGACCTCTAAGTCAGGGTGTTGTAGGGCATAGAGCAGAGCTAGGCTGTCGTCTATGCCAGGATCGCAGTCAATAATAACTTTTCTTTTCATAGGTCCTCCTTTTGAGAAATAAAATAAGGCTGAAACCTCCGTCTCAACCTCTCAGTTAGTTCTGCCAAAGTGGCAGGACACCAGAAAAAACTATGCGCAATTACATTACTTTAGAATATAAGGGTACTTAGTTTTTTATACTGGGAAGTTTGCGAACCAGTCCAAAACAAGTGTTTTGAATTATGCATTTACTATCATAAAGAAAAATTTCCTAAAAGTCAATGGGAAGGAGGACAAGAATAGTCAGTCTTTTGACTTTATGATATAATAAGTAAGATAAAAGAAATGAGGAGAATACAATGGCAAAAATAGTACAAACAGATAAAGCACCAGCAGCAATCGGACCATATGTTCAAGGAAAAATCGTTGGCAACCTTTTATTTGCAAGTGGTCAGATTCCTTTATCACCAGAGACAGGAGAAATTGTAGGAGCAACGATTGAAGAGCAGACCCAGCAAGTTTTGAAAAATGTAGGAGCTATTTTGAAAGCGGCTGGAACAGATTTTGACCATGTGGTCAAGGCGACCTGCTTCCTAAGTGATATCAATGATTTTGTGCCATTTAATGAGGTCTACAAAACGGCCTTTAAGAGCGAGTTTCCAGCTCGTTCGGCAGTAGAAGTGGCTCGCTTGCCTCGTGATGTAAAAATCGAAATCGAAGTCATTGCTGAGATTGTAGAATAAATGATTGGGACCGGGAGAAGTTTCCCGTCCTTTTTTAGAAATAAAATGTTAGATGAAGGGAGAAAGAATGGCTGAACACAAGATTCAATTAGTGATTGTGACAGGAATGAGCGGTGCCGGAAAGACTGTCGCCATCCAGTCTTTTGAGGATTTGGGTTATTTTACCATTGATAATATGCCGCCGACCTTAGTACCAAAGTTTTTGCAGTTGGTCGAAGGGACAAAGGACAATGATAAGTTGGCTCTGGTTGTTGATATGAGGAGTCGCTCCTTCTTTTTGGAGATTCAGGATATTCTGGATGAGCTAGAAAGAAGCACGGAAATTGATTTTAAAATTCTATTTTTGGATGCGGCCGACAAGGAGTTGGTAGCTCGCTATAAAGAAACGCGACGCAGTCACCCTTTGGCAGCTGACGGGCGAATTTTAGATGGAATCAAACTGGAGCGTGAACTCTTAGCCCCTCTGAAAAATCTCAGTCAAAATGTTGTAGATACGACAGAACTGACACCACGGGAGCTCAGAAAGACCATCTCTGAACAATTTTCAAACCAGGCTGACCTGCACAGTTTCCGCATCGAGGTTATGAGTTTTGGTTTCAAATACGGTTTGCCTCTGGATGCGGACTTGGTTTTTGATGTGCGTTTCCTGCCAAATCCCTACTATAAACCTGAGCTGCGTAATCAGACAGGATTGGACAAGGATGTCTTTGACTATGTCATGAACCATGCGGAGTCAGAAGAATTTTACCAGAACCTGCTAGGCTTGATTGAGCCGATTTTGCCAGGCTATCAAAAGGAAGGAAAGTCTGTACTGACCATCGCAGTCGGCTGCACGGGCGGACAGCACCGTAGTGTAGCCTTTGCACAGCGTTTGGCGGATGATTTAGCGAAAAACTGGCCAGTTAATGCCAGTCATCGCGACAAAAATCGCCGGAAGGAAACGGTGAACCGCTCATGAGAAAACCGAGAATTACAGTTATCGGCGGCGGTACAGGGATTTCAGTCATTTTAGACAGCCTGCGTAAAAAGGATGTGGAGATCACAGCTATTGTCACAGTTGCAGATGATGGCGGTAGTTCTGGTGAGCTGCGTAAAAACATCCAGCAGCTGACGCCGCCGGGTGACTTGCGAAATGTTTTGGTCGCCATGTCTGATATGCCAAAGTTTTATGAGAAGGTCTTCCAGTATCGCTTTGCCAAAGGAGATGGTGTTCTAGCAGGTCATCCCTTGGGGAATCTGATTATTGCAGGCATTTCCGAAATGCAGGGTTCGACCTATAATGCTATGCAGCTTCTGACTAAGTTTTTCCATACAACAGGTAAAATCTACCCTTCAAGCGACACTCCGCTGACTCTGCATGCTGTGTTTACTGATGGAACGGAAGTTGTCGGTGAGAGTAATCTAGCCAGTAAGGCTGGGATGATTGAGCGGGTCTATGTGACCAATACCTATGATGATGAAAAGCCTGTTGCCAGTAGAAAGGTGGTCCAGAGCATTTTGGATAGCGATATGGTGGTGCTGGGACCGGGTTCTCTCTTTACCTCCATCTTGCCAAACCTCGTAATCGAAGAAATCGGCCAAGCTATTTTAGATACTAAGGCAGAAGTGGCCTATGTCTGCAATATCATGACCCAGCGCGGCGAAACTGAGCACTTTTCAGATAGCGACCACGTTCAAGTATTGCATCGTCATCTGGGCAAAAAGTTCATTGATACTGTCTTGGTCAATATCGAGCCAGTTCCGCGCGAGTATATGAACAGCAATAAATTTGATGAATATCTGGTTCAGGTTGAGCATAATTTTCAAGGGCTGCAAGAGCAAGTTCCGCGTGTCATTTCATCGAATTTCCTTCGATTGGAAAATGGCGGGGCTTTCCATGACGGTGAGTTGGTTGTTGATGAATTGATGCAGATTATACAGGTGCGCAAATGAGCTTTACAGTAAAAGTAAAAGAAGAGCTTTTAAGCTTATCTGTAAAAGACAAAAATGAGTTGGCTGCCATGATCAAGATGGCTGGTAGTTTAGGAATTTCTTCGACTGGCCTCACCTTATCCATTTCAACAGAAAATGCCAAGATTGCTCGCCATCTCTATGAATTGCTGTTGGATCTTTATCAGGTCAAGTCAGAAATCCGCCACCATCAGAAGACCAACTTGCGCAAGAACCGAGTTTATACAGTATTTCTAGATCAGAAAGTGGAAGAGATCCTTTCTGACCTGCACTTGGCTGATTCCTTTTTTGGTATCGAGGCAGGGATTGATCAGGCTATTTTGTCAGATGACGAAGCTAGCCGAGCCTACCTACGAGGGGCCTTTCTCTCAAATGGCAGCATGCGGGAGCCGGACTCAGGTAAGTACCAGCTGGAAATCCTGTCCGTTTATTTGGATCATGCTGAGGATTTAGCTGCCTTGATGCGGCGTTTTCTGCTGGATGCCAAGACCATTGAGCGCAAGAAGGGAGCTGTCACCTATCTGCAGCGGGCTGAGGATATTATGGATTTTCTCATTGTCATCGGTGCTATGGAAGCCATGGCTGAGTTCGAGTCTCTTAAGCTCATGCGGGAAGCGCGCAACGATCTTAATCGCGCCAATAATGCGGAGACAGCGAACATCGCTCGCACGGTCACAGCCAGTATGAAAACCATCAACAATATTGCCAAAATCAGCGATAATATCGGCATTGAGAGTCTACCTGTAGATTTGCAGGAGGTAGCCCAGCTTCGTATCCAACATCCAGACTACTCCATCCAGCAGCTAGCTGATAGTCTGAGCCGACCACTGACTAAGAGCGGTGTCAATCATCGCTTGAGAAAAATCAATAAAATCGCAGATGAATTATAAAAGCTGCTGAGCTCGAGCTCGGCAGCTGTTTTTTATAGGCTGGTAGAATGTTTGGGTTGGACTTTTTGCTCAGGATAGATATGGTTAATAGCGTTGTTGACAGCAGTAGGTGCCTCACCCAACCCAGTTGCAATCAGGTCAATTTTCCCCTCGTAGCTGCAGCAGTCTCCAGCTGCATAGATTCCTGGTACAGAAGTTTCCTGCTTGCTATTGACCAAGATCTTGTGACGGTTGAGCTCCAAGCCCCAATCTTTGAGATTGCCGACAGAGGATTTAAAACCGTAGTTGACAAAGAGATGATCCAGAGGCAAAAGCTGACTTTCCTCTCCCTTGACTTGGCTGATTTCCAAGTGGGTTATCTTGCCATTTTCGCCGACCAATCGACTGGGTACAAATGGTGTCTTAATCTCAACACTAGAAGCCTTGAGTTCTTCCACACTATGCTCCAAAGCCCGGAAGTTGTCCCTACGGTGAACTAGGCTGGTTTCCGCAATCTTTTCAAAAGCTAGCGCCCAGTCAACAGCCGAGTCGCCGCCTCCCAGAACGACAACCTTTTTGCCTGCGTACTGGTTGATGTTTGAAACATGATAGTGGAGGTTGCTGTAGCTTTCAGTATCGTCTAGCTCCAAAGCTCTCGGTTTGAAAGCACCACCTCCCATGGCGATGATAATGGTTTTGGTCTGATGTTGAGCCTTAGAAGTCGTGATGGTGAACCCATCATCCGCTTTAACGATATCCAGCACTGTTTCATTGAGGCAAATGTCAGTCTGGAAAGTCTCCAGCTGCTCAATCAGACGCTGAGTCAACTCTTCGCCAGTCAAATTAGTAAAGCCCGGCACATCCAGAATCTTCTTTTCTGGATAGAGAATGGCTGGCTGACCGCCCAGCTGAGGCAAGGAATCAATAATTTTCACCTTGGCTTGGCGCAAATGAGCGTAAAAAGCAGCAAATAAGCCAACTGGACCGCCGCCGATAATCGTAATATCATACAGTTCAGACATAATTTTCCTCAATCTTTTTAAAATAAACTAGGATTATTGTATCACAAAAATAGGTTGAAATGTAGTTAAATTTTTGTAGGGATTGTAAAAGCCCCATCAGGGGCTTAACATTAAATAGCAAATAAATCATTGAGGTTTTCTGCCAGGGTTGGGTGGGTGAAGATTTGCTTGCTCAAGTAGGTGTAAGGAATCTTATTATCCATAGCCACAGTCAGGATATTGATAATTTCCTGTGCCCCTGCTGAGAAGATAGTCGCTCCGACAATTTCCTTGGTTTCAGTGTTGACAACAGCCTTGAAGGCACCGCGTAAGTCAGCATTGACATGTCCACGAGGCATTGCTGCGACTGGAATCTCCTTCACTGCAATCGGCAATCCTTGCTCTTGAGCTTCCTTTTCGGTTAATCCGATTTGAGCCAAAGGAGGTGTGATGAACATGCTGGTAGGGACGTTTTTACGGTCTTCCAGTGTGTAGCTGCCATCGCCAGCCAGATAGCTATAAAGGATACGGAAGTCATCCAGTGAGATATAAGTAAACTGCAGACCGCCATTGACATCGCCAGCTGCAAATACACCAGGTACAGATGTTTCCAAGTGTTTATCAACCTTGATAGCTCCGCGCTCTGTCAGCTCGATATCTGTATTTTCTAACTTCAGTGGTTCAACATTCGGCTTGCGGCCAGTAGCATAGAGCAGGGCATCAAAGCGGAATTCTCCATCCTCAGTCACAACGACAACTTCAGCACCATCATTTTTAATCTGCTTGGTTTGCACATTTTGCAGGAGTTGGATTCCGTCTTCTTCCATGTATTGCTTAGCTAGGGCAGCGATAGAAGGCTCTACTCGAGGGAGAAAGACAGGAGCAGCATCCAGCACAGTCACCTGGCTGCCCAGTTTGTTGTAGAGTCCAGCAAATTCTAGGCCGATGTTACCGCCGCCCAGAACTCCTAAACGTTTAGGAAGTTCCTTCAGATTTTGAATGCCAGTTGAGTCATAGACATGCTCGGTTTCAGTCAGTCCAGGAATTGGCAGGACATTGGAAACAGCACCAGTATTGATGACAATAGTCTCAGCAGTCAGTTCCTCCTTCTCATCACCAGCTGTGATTTCGATGACTTTGTTTGAAAGGAAATGAGCTTCCGCATCAATGATGTCGACACCAGCGCCACTGATTGCTGCGTAGTTCTTTCCATTGAGACGGCTGGTTACAGCATTCTTTTCAGCCATGACTTGGTCAAAAGCTAGACCTTTTTCAGCTGCGACAAGTAGGGTCTTGGTTGGGATGCAGGCGATATTGATACAGGTTCCCCCGTACATAGCCTTGCTTCGCTCAATCAAAGCAACTTTTTTTCCTTGGGCCGCCATTTTGGCTGCCAATGTTTTACCGGCCTTACCAAAGCCGATGACAATTAAATCATAGGTTAACATAATTTACCTCCATTTTTCAAAAAGATTGTATCATATCTAATCAGAAAATGCTGAATTTTGCTACGCCTATTTTAAAAATGCACTATAAAGCATTTTAGTACACTTTGTCCATTTTATTGGAACGAAATTCTAGCGCTTTTTCTTGCACTATGTTATACTTCTTTTCGTCATGAATTTCTATAAGGAGAAGAAATGTCTATTTTTACACTGATTTTGGCAAGTTTGGTTGCCTTGGAATTTTTCTATATTATGTACCTAGAGACCATTGCGACGACTTCAGCTACGACAGCACGGGTCTTTGGTATGCCTCAAGAGGAGTTGGAGCAGCAGTCGGTCAATACACTTTTCAAAAACCAAGGAGTTTATAACGGGCTGATAGCTGTTTTGGTCTTGATTGCGGCCTTTGTGCAGCCTAGTCTAGTTTGGCTGGGAATTTTTATGGTTTATATCATCCTGGTAGCTGCTTACGGTGCAGTGACCAGTGACCCAAAAATCCTGTTCAAGCAGGGTGGTTTGGCAATGTTGACGTTACTGAGTTTATTTTTCTAAAAAGGAGTCTGGGACAAAAGTCTTAGCCTCTCAATTGTCTTTGGATTGTCGAGCAAGACGCAGTGGTTGAGTGGGCTCTACTACGCTGATTTCATCAGCTTTTACAGCCCTACTCAACTGTGCGGAGGTGGGACGACGAAATCGAATTCTAACGAATTACCGATTTCTGTTCCACTCTCTTTTTTTACATAATGATTGACTTTTTTATTAGACATGTGTAGAATAAAATTAGGAAGAGACTTTAGAAAGGATGGAATATGATGAATAATTCAATTAAACGTTTACCAGATGGTGAATTTGCCATCTTAAAGATTATCTGGCACCTGCCAAATCCAACGACTTCTGCTCAAATTATGGAAAAGCTGGGTGAAGATAATCATTGGAAGCCTCAGACCTTGTTGACAGTTCTGGCTCGCTTGACGGAAAAGGGCTTTTTAGAAAGTGTTCGCAAGGGGCGTGAAAGGCAGTACACGGCCTTAATTTCGGAAGATGAGTACCTAGAGGTAGAAACGTCAGACTTTTTGAAGCGCTACAGCGGTCATTCAATGGGAGGCTTTGTCAAGACTCTCTTTTCGTCCAATTCTTTCTCAGAAAATGAACTGGATGAGCTACGTAATTTACTGAATCAGAAAGAGTAACATGAGGTAGTATCCATGAAACAGTTCCTGATGTCTTTCCTCTTAACCAGTTTCTCAACCACGATATTGGTTCTGTTTTTGAGCCTTCTTTTTGCAGCCCTTAAGACCAAGATTTCGGTCAAGGTCAAGTATTTTACATAGTTTTTAATCTTGCTGAGTTTTCTGTTCCCATTCCGACCTCAGTTTGATTCTGGCTTTATTCGGCTGGTACTGGATCGACTGTTCAGACAGCCGTTAGGGCTACCCAGACAAGTGGAGAGCAAGCTGTTTCTCAAGTATCTGAAAAAGCTAGCCAGGCCAATCTCTGGGAGGCTTATCTAGGGCTGCCTTGGTTTGAAATATTCTTTGCCATTTGGCTGCTTGGTTGTGCATTTAACCTAGGGAGATATGCTTATTCTTATATCCGTTTCAAAAAGATGTTGCAACGTTGGGGGACAGAGGTTGAGGACGAAGAAACTTTGTTCCAGTTGCATTTGATCAAAGAAAAGATGGGATTTAGTTCGGTTAGTCAAACCAGACGTTATGTCCAAATTCAGTTTCCAGCTGAATTAGACTATGAAGTTCTTTTTGAAGCAATCTTTGAAACAGCCTGCAAAAGTTTTGATTTGACCTCGATCCAGTCAGTTGACAATAAGTTTATCAAGTTGGACTATGTGGTTGATTTGAAACCAGATGTAAGCGACCAACGCCTCATCCAACGCTTCTTACGCTATGAGAAGATTAAGAATATTTCCTTCTCGAAAGAAGCCAAAAAACGAAAAAACTTGTAAGGTAAAAGACAGTCGTTTTGAATGACTTGCATCCCAAAAGTTATCTTTTGGGATGCAAGTATTTTGTTGATTGATTTAGCTGTAATCTCTCTAAAAATGGTATAATGTAGCTATCCAGAAGTGGAGGGTTGAAGAGTGCTTCATATAATAATCATTATTTCTATCATACTTTTATTACTCATGTTTCATTCTTTGATTCAGCAATCAAAGAATCCTTCGGGCTTTCTAGGAAAACGAATGATGAAATTGTGGAATCGAGCCTATATCCCCATGTTTGTATGGGCAATTCGTCATCTGGATAGGACATTTTACCCTGTAATCTTAGATGTAGGAGTTGGGAACGGCCGTTCAACCATCCTACTGAAAGAAACCTTTCCGCAAAGTACTATAACTGGAATCGATATTTCAGACACTGCAATAGCTCAAGCCAAACAGATAGGGATGGTCAATCTAAATTTTGAACGAAGAGACGTTAGGGAGACAGGATTTTCTGATGAAAGTTTTGATTTGATTACAGCTTTTCAAACGCATTTTCATTGGCAAGACCTAGATGCTTCTTTTATAGAGCTTCGAAGGATACTCAAATCAGATGGGATGCTCTTACTGGCTTGTGAATATAACAAGTTGTCTTACTTTTTACCAGAGGTCCAAAGCGAAGAAGCATTTAGACGATTCTTGTTATCAATAGGCTTTGAGCTCGTAACTAGTCAAAGAAAGGGATCGTGGATCCTTTATAAAATCGTTAAAAACTAATGGAGGTACAATCATGAAACAATTATTTTTATGTTCATATTTTGCTGGTGTCAAAAATCTTTTTAGTGATTATGCAAAGGAAAAGAATCTAGAAAAAAAGGTTTTATTTATTCCTACCGCTGGGAACAAAGAGGACTATACTGCCTATATCGATGAGGCTCAGCAAACATTCAGAGATTTAGGCTTTGAGATAGAGATTCTGGATATTGCTTCTTGTGATCGAGAAACCGCGCAGGCAAAGATTTTCCAAAGTAAGATTATTTATGTCTCAGGCGGAAATACATTTTATTTATTGCAAGAATTAAAGAAAAAGCAACTCCTACATCTTATCAAAGAACAAATACGAGATGGGTCGGTTTATGTAGGAGAATCAGCAGGGGCTATTATTACAGCCAAGGATATTGACTATAATAAACTCATGGACGACAAGACGGTAGCGACAGAGTTATCTGATACAGCAGGATTGGATGAAGTGGATTTTTACATCCTTCCACATTATGGTGAGGAACCTTTTACTGATAGTAGTCAGAAGACCTTTGAAATGTATAAAAATCAGCTCAGTTTAATGCTAATAAACAATTCCCAAGCCGTAATTGTAAATGGTGAAGAAAGAGAAGTCGTTTCTGAACAGACTTAAAATAAATTTCTTTTTGCTATTATTATTATGATGTTCATTCTAACAATTTGTTGCTTCTAAAAAAGAAAGTGAAGATAATATAAGTTTATGGCAGTTTTTTTCTTGACATTTATCTATTTTGCGTGTAGAATAGAATAGATCTTGGACTTGAAGGGAGTGAAAAAAATGTCAAAAACAGTAGTACGTAAGAATGAATCTCTTGACGATGCTCTTCGTCGTTTCAAACGTGCGGTTACTAAAGCTGGTACTCTTCAAGAAACACGCAAACGTGAATTCTATGAAAAACCTTCTGTAAAACGCAAACGCAAATCGGAAGCAGCTCGTAAACGTAAAAAATTCTAATAACTAGAATGAGAAAGCAGCCGATTTGGCTGTTTTTTTCTTTTGGATGGAAAGCGTATAATAAAACAGAGAGTGGGACAGAAATCGGTAATTCGTTAGAATTCGATTTCGTCGTCCCACCTCCGCACAGTTGAGTAGGGCTGTAAAAGCTGATGCAATCAGCGTAATAGAGTCCACTCAACCACTGCGTCTTGCTCGACAATCCAAATACAATTGAGAGGCTAGGACTTTTGTCCCAGCCTCTGTTTGCATATTAGTTTTGTTTTTCAAGCAAGCTCTTGATTTCTTGTAGAACTTCAAGTTCTGTTGGTCCAGCTGGTGTTTCTTCAGCAGCTTCTTCGTTTTTCTTAGTAAGATTTTGTGCTTTTTCCGCAGCCTTAACAATGAAGAAGAGAACAGTACCGATTACTAAGAAGTTGATCACGGCGCTCAAGAAGTTACCATAAGCAATTCCGTTCCATTTCAATTCAGCGATTTGCTTCAAGTTTGCAGCTTTCAAAATTGGATTGAGGAAGAGAGGAGTGATAACGTCAGTAATCAATGAGTTGACGATTGCTCCGAAAGCATTCGCAATGATAACCCCGACTGCCAAGTCAATCACGTTACCGCGTAGCAAAAATTCTTTAAGATCCTTTAACATTTTCTTTTCCTTTCAAGAAATAATTTAATATTTGTGATTATATTATAGCTTAAAGTAGCAATTATTTCAAGTTATTTGCCTATCAAATGTTTTACATTTGCGTCAAATTATTATAAAATATAGAGTGATATTCTGTGATGAATTGGAGGTATTGTCTATTGGATAAAGAAATGATTTCTGAAATAAAAAATAGTGTCAATATCGTCGATGTCATAGGAGAAACAGTAGCCTTGACCAAGGCTGGGAGAAATTTTCTGGGACTTTGTCCCTTTCATGGCGAAAAGACGCCCTCTTTCAATGTCGTAGAGGATAAGCAGTTCTATCACTGCTTTGGATGTGGCAAGTCGGGGGATGTTTTCAAGTTTATTGAGGACTATCGAGGCGTATCCTTTATGGATGCTGTGCAGATTGTCGCGGACAGAGCGGGCATTTCCTTAGGTATGGAGAGAGCTAGCGCAGATCGACCGAGACAGGCTCATCCGCATCAGGCGCTCTACGATATTCATACAGAGGCAGCAAAGTTTTACCATGCGGTTCTTATGACGACCAAAATAGGAGAAGAAGCACGCGCTTATCTTTACCAGCGTGGGCTGACGGATGAAGTCATTAAGCATTTTCAAATCGGTCTGGCTCCCAATGAAGGCAACTATCTTCATAAGAGCATGGCTGGTAAGTTTGATGAGTCCACTATCATGAACTCAGGACTTTTTAATTTAGCAGAGAATAATCTGGTCTACGATGCTTTTCAGAACCGGATTATGTTTCCTTTGACCAATGACAAGGGTCAGGTCGTCGCCTTTTCTGGTCGGATTTGGCAAGATTCGGAGGCTGGTTCACAGACTGCCAAGTATAAGAATAGTCGCAGCACCCCTATTTTTAATAAAAGCTATGAGCTTTATCATCTGGATAAGGCCAAGCCGGTGATTAAAAAGAGCCATGAAGTCTATCTGATGGAGGGCTTTATGGACGTAATCGCGGCCTATCGGGCTGGAGTTGAAAATGCAGTCGCATCTATGGGAACGGCTCTGACTCCTGAGCATGTCCAGCATCTGCGTAAGTATTGCAAGAAAATCATTCTGACTTATGATGGAGACAGGGCTGGTCAGGCTGCGACAGCCAAGGCTTTAGAAGAGCTGCGGGATATGCCGGTAGAGATTGTGTCCTTTCCTGACAATATGGATCCGGATGAGTTTATTGCTAAAAACTCTGCCGAGGAATTGCGACAATTTCTGACCAAAACACGAATTAGTGATGTAGAGTTCCTTTTGCGTTATCTCAAACCGGATAATATTGAAAATCTGCAGGCTCAGATTGAATTCGTGGAGCGAATGGCGCCAATCATTGCTCAGACGCAGTCTATTACAGCTCAGAATTCCTATATTTATATGTTGGCTGAGTTGCTGCCAGATTTTGATTACCAGCAGGTAGAGAATACGGTTAACAATAGTCGTTTGGCTGAACGAAATAGCCGAAGTGGGCAACAGTCGGAATCTCTAAGAAGACCTGTACTGGTAGATCTTCCGCTGTCTA
The DNA here is from genome assembly GCF_003943505.1 of Streptococcus cristatus. GTDB lineage: Bacteria > Bacillota > Bacilli > Lactobacillales > Streptococcaceae > Streptococcus > Streptococcus cristatus_E. The sequence continues at coordinate 239,976 of NZ_RJPS01000002.1, read as the reverse complement.
AACAGCTATCACGGCTGATAAAGGCAGAAATCCATATCCTTTATCGTATGGTACACAATCCGCTGGTTTTAAATAATTATCGGCTTCGCATAGATTTCGCCTTTGATACGGCGGAACTGCAGGAGTTATACGAGCTTTTACTAGCCAATGGTGAAGTGACTTCGCAGGATTTATCTAGCTTACCAGAAAGAGTCCAGCAACTTTGGTATCGGATGTTGGAGGAAGATTTGCCAGAGGAGATGGAAGACGGAGAGTTAGCAGAAGTTGAGCTGACTAGAGAACGCGAATTGCTTCGTAAGAATAATCAGCTGATTAGCAAAAAGGTTCGAGAAGCTTTGCATACTGGAGATGAGAATGCCGCTATATTAGAGGTGGAGCGCTTAATCGCACAAAAAAGAAGAATGGAGTAGGTATGGCTACAAAACAAAAAGAAGTAACAACATTAGACGTTCAAATTGCAGAATTCATCCGCAATCACAAGCAGACAGGTGTAGCGACAGACGATGAAATCAATGACCAGCTGGTCATTCCTTTCACTTTGGACGCTGATGGGATTGAGGATTTGCTGCAACGCATTCAGGATGCAGGCATCTCGATTACAGATAAAGAAGGAAATCCCAGCGCGCGTGTCTTGAATACTGAAGAGGAAGAAGCGGAGCTGACGGATGAAGAGCTCTTAGGCAGCAATTCAGCCAAGGTCAATGACCCAGTCCGCATGTACCTGAAAGAAATCGGGGTTGTGCCCCTTCTCAGCAATGAAGAGGAGCAGGAGCTGGCTATTTTGGTAGAGCAGGGAGACTTGGAAGCCAAGCAGCGTCTGGCTGAGGCCAATCTTCGTTTGGTTGTTTCTATTGCTAAGCGCTATGTTGGCCGTGGGATGCAGTTCCTTGACTTGATTCAAGAAGGAAACATGGGGCTGATGAAGGCCGTTGATAAGTTTGACTATACCAAAGGATTTAAGTTTTCAACTTATGCGACTTGGTGGATTCGTCAGGCCATTACCCGTGCGATTGCTGACCAAGCTCGGACCATTCGGATTCCAGTCCATATGGTGGAAACCATTAACAAGCTGGTCCGCGAGCAACGCAATCTCTTGCAGGAATTAGGTCAGGATCCAACACCAGAGCAAATCGCTGAGCGGATGGATATGACACCAGATAAGGTTCGTGAGATTCTCAAGATTGCTCAGGAGCCAGTTTCTTTGGAAACACCTATCGGTGAGGAAGATGACAGCCATCTGGGAGACTTTATCGAGGACGAAGTGATTGAAAATCCAGTCGACTATACAACTCGTGTCGTCCTTCGTGAGCAGCTGGATGAGGTCTTGGATACGCTGACGGATCGTGAGGAAAACGTCTTGCGTCTGCGCTTTGGTCTGGACGATGGGAAAATGCGGACACTGGAAGATGTCGGCAAGGTCTTCAATGTGACTCGTGAGCGGATTCGTCAGATTGAAGCCAAAGCCCTGCGTAAACTCCGCCATCCAAGCCGCAGTAAACCACTCAGAGACTTTATCGAAGATTAAGAAATGAAGAGCAGCGAGGAGCAGAAATCTTTCATCAGGAAGCGTCAAGACTGAAAACCTAGCTGAAAACAAAGCCCCTCAAGTTAACTTGAACTTTTGCCATATCTATAAGGAGGATATGCATGTCAGAAAAAAAATACAGCCCTGAAGAAGTTGAAAAGATTAAAACGCGTATTTTAGAGAGCTTGGAGCAGGTCATCGACCCAGAGCTGGGGATTGATATTGTCAATCTAGGTCTAATCTATGAGATCCGTTTTGATGAGACCACTGGAGAAACGGAAATCGATATGACCTTGACCACTATGGGATGCCCTCTGGCGGATCTTTTGACTGACCAGATCTATGATGCTATGTCAGATGTTCCAGAGGTTACCAAGACGGATGTTAAGTTGGTTTGGTACCCAGCTTGGACAGTGGAAAAGATGAGTCGTTATGCTCGAATCGCTTTGGGGATTAAATAGCGACATCACACTGGAAAAAATTGATTGATTATACGAAAAAGCACTTGAAACGAAACATCAAGTGCTTTTTGAATGCCAATTAGGTAGACTACCAGCTAGTTAGTGAAATTTCCCCACTGTTGAGCCAGATACTTTGTCCCTTATCCAACTGGACTAGAAGTTGGCCACTGTTCGAGATATCGCTAGCAATTCCCTTATAGGTTTGATTATTTTGCTGGAAGCTCACTTGGCGACCGAGGACTAGAGAGTGCTTTTTGTAAAGATAGAGCAGGTCTTGGGGATCGCTTTCGTAGAAACATCTCCATATCTCAGCAATCAGCTCATTTCTGCTGACAGGAGCCTGCTCAGTAAAGAGTGAGCCGGCCTTAGATTGCAATTCTTCCGGAAAATCATTAACGCAAAAATTAAACCCGACCCCGATAATAATATCTGTGACTAAGCCTGTCTCGACGGAAGTAGTAGCCTCGGTTAAAATACCTGCGATTTTTTTATCCTTGTAGTAAATATCGTTGACCCACTTGATATCTATGTCTATGAGGGTTAGATTTTTTACAGCCTGATAGATGGCTCCAGCTGTGAGGAGAGTATAAGCAGGGATCTGATCAAAAGACAGGTTAGGCTTGAGATGGAGGGACATATAAAACCCACCCTGTTTTGGAGAGAAAAAATCTCGGCCGAAGCGACCGCGACCAGCGGATTGAGCAGCAGCTAGATAGAGGGTATTTGCTTCGCCGTCCGCTTCCAGACCTGCTTTGGCATCTATCTGAGTAGATTGGCAGTTGGGGTTGAAAGAAACCTTTATAGGTGCCTTCTTTTCAATGATTTCTGGGATTAGTAAATCCCCCGCCTTGAGCTTATAGCCTCGTTTTTTAACGGAATCAATCTGGATTCCTTCTTTTTCCAAGCGCTGAATGGCCTTCCAAATGGAAGTCTTGGAAATACCCAATTTCTGGGCCAGACTTTCTCCGTTGACATAATCGTCAGCTTGGTTGAGGATGGTAAATAATTGTTCGTAGGTTTTCATAAGTTCTTTTTTATTATATACTGCTTTCTCGAATGGTCAGCTTGGTAGAAAGTTTGACCATATAGGGAATGGAATCCTCTTCGGATGTTAAACTTTGATTTAGAATATGCAGAGCCTGCTTGCCCATTTCTTCTGTAAAAACGGTGACCGTACTGAGACTGGGATAGATGTATTTAGCAATAGAGGTATCATTAAATGAAATGATGCTGACATCTTGGGGAACTTGGATTCCGTGTTCTTGCAGAGCCCGTAAGGCACCAATTGCCAAAGCATCGCTAGAGATGAAGAAGGCGGGTGGTAGCTGGTCTTTGCGTTCATTGATAAGCTCTGTCATCATCTGATAGCCTGATTCCGAAGAAAAGCTGCCTACCTTAACCAAGTCAGCGTGAAAGATTCCTTTTTCAGACAGATACTGCTGAAAGCTCGCTAGACGAGGATCGCTGATGAGGCTAGCCTGGTCAGAGGTTCTTTCCTGCCCAGCAATCATGCCAATCTGGTCAAAACCAGCGTTCATGAAGTGCTCAAGGACCTTCTGTACAGCATTCTCAAAATCAACCGTCACACAGCTGTGGTCTGTATTGAGCGTATCACTGTCGACAAAAACTAAGTAGCTACTGTACTGCTCCAGCTGCTGGATTTGAGCTGGGCTGAATTTGCCGATGGCAATCAAGCCATCAATGTCTTTCAATTGCTCAAGAGAATCATTTTGAAAGACTCTGAGAATCTCATAGCCCAATTCTTGAGCTTTTTTTTCAATGCCCAAACGAATGGAGTAGTAGTAAAGGTCATCGAGCTCTTCCTGCTCAGTGTACCATTCGATGAGCCCGATACGGTAGGCCTGAGTCTTGCTTGGCTTCCTTTTTCTTGATTTTTTATAGTTTAGCTGCTCAGCGATATCAAAAATCTTTTTACGAGTGCCATCACTGACTGACATGCCTGGGTCGTAGTTGAGTACGCGAGAGACCGTAGCGGGAGAGACTCCAGCAGCCTGTGCAATATCCTTAATCGTAGCCATTTTTTTCTCCTATTGTCTTATATGGGCTATTATACCTCAAAAACTAGTAAATAACAAAGAGGAATTTAGTAAATATTACCCAATTATTTTATTAAGTAAAAATTTACTAAATTTATTGAAGTTTTACTCGGAAAAAGTTATAATAAAATCAAGAAAACGATTACAATATCGATTATTTATTTTAAAGGAGTTTAGTTTATGTCAAACCTAATTTCAGCGGAGCAAATCCGCGCAGATTTTGCCAAGATTTTTGGAGTAGAAGCGGACCATACTTTCTTTTCACCCGGTCGGATCAATCTGATTGGTGAGCATACGGACTATAACGGCGGTCATGTCTTTCCTGCAGCCATTTNTCTAGGAACTTATGGGGCGGCTCGCAAGCGGGACGACCAGCTCTTGCGATTCTTCTCGGGAAATTTTGAAGAAAAAGGGATTATTGAAGTGCCACTGGAAAATCTTCACTTTGAGCCTGAGCATAACTGGACCAACTATCCGAAAGGAGTCCTGTATTTTCTGCAGGAGGCATGCCATAAGATTGATGGAGGCATGGATNTCTATGTTTATGGAAATATTCCAAATGGTTCTGGCTTGTCATCTTCTGCATCACTAGAGCTTTTGACGGGTGTCATTGCTGAGAAACTCTTTGATTTGCAGTTGGAACGTTTGGATCTAGTGAAAATCGGTAAATTAACTGAAAATGAATTTATCGGGGTTAATTCTGGTATTATGGACCAGTTTGCAATCGGAATGGGTGCTGACCAGCGGGCTATTTACCTTGACACCAATACTCTTGAATATGACTTGGTGCCGCTTGATCTCAAGGACAATGTCGTAGTGATTATGAATACCAACAAGCGTCGTGAGCTGGCTGACTCTAAGTACAATGAACGTCGGGCGGAGTGCGAAAAAGCTGTTGAAGAACTGAACCGCAAGCTGTCTATTGCTACCTTGGGTGAGTTGGATGAGTGGTCTTTTGACGAGTATAGCTATCTGATAGAGGACGAAAATCGTCTCAAACGGGCTCGCCATGCTGTTTTGGAAAATCAACGCACTTTGCAAGCGCGGGCAGCTTTGCAGGCAGGTGCTCTTGACAAGTTTGGCCGTCTCATGAATGCGTCCCATGTTTCTTTGGAACATGACTATGAGGTGACTGGTCTAGAGCTGGATACCTTGGTTCACACGGCCTGGGAGCAAGAAGGTGTTCTTGGGGCTCGTATGACCGGAGCAGGCTTCGGTGGCTGCGCCATTGCTTTAGTTGTTAAGGATGCGGTGGAATCTTTCAAAGAAAATGTCGGCCGCAAGTATCAAGAAGTTGTCGGCTATGCACCTAGCTTCTACATTGCTGAAGTAGCTGGCGGAAGCCGAGTGCTGGACTAAATCAGAGAAAAGGAACTTGAGTCTGGGACAAAAGTCCTAGCCTCTCAATTGTCTTTGGATTGTCGAGCAAGACGCAGTGGTTGAGTGGGCACTACTACGCTGATTTCATCAGCTTTTACAGCCCTACTCAACTGTGCGGAGGTGGGACGACGAAATCGAATTCTAACGAATTACCGATTTCTGTCCCACTCTCTTTATTAGCAAGAGAAAGGAAGATCTATGTCCAAGAAGTTACTGGATGCTTTTGTGTCAGCAGTGATTGACAATAGCAGTTTCGAGGAAATGGACACCATCTATCTGAGCAATCGTGTCATGGCTCTGGTTGGAGAGACAGTGGCAGAGCAGGAGACGAAGGCTAAGCAGCTAATTGACCTGAAGGATGACTTGGTAGCTATGGCTGTCAAGAATGGGACGATTAATGATACCCTGGCTGAGCAGGATATACTGGGAGCTGAGCTTATGAACTTCATCACACCAGCCCCTAGCCAGCTCAATCGGGACTTCTGGATGACTTATGCCTCCAATCCCGAGCAAGCCGTGGCTGATTTTTACCAACTTAGTCAAAAGAATGACTATATCAAGGTTAAGGCCATTGCTAAAAACATTGCTTTCAAATCGCCAACTGAATATGGAGATTTGGAAATCACCATCAATCTTTCCAAGCCAGAAAAGGACCCTAAGGAGATTGCGGCAGCTAAAAAGGCTAAGAATAGCCATTATCCAGCTTGCCAGCTATGCATGGAAAACGAAGGCTACCAGGGTCGCTTGGATCACCCAGCCCGCGCCAACCATCGGATTATTCGATTTGATTTGGCTGGACAGGAGTGGGGCTTCCAGTATTCGCCCTATGCTTATTTTAATGAACATTGCATCTTTCTGCACAGCCAGCACCTTCCTATGGCCATTAGCCGGCTGACCTTTGAGCGCCTGCTGGACATCGTCGAGACCTTTCCAGGCTATTTCGCAGGCTCAAATGCCGACCTGCCTATTGTCGGCGGATCTATCCTGACCCACGACCACTATCAGGGCGGACGTCATACCTTCCCTATGGAAATAGCAGAGCTGGATTGTAGCTTTACTTTTAGCGGATTTGATGAGGTGGAAGCAGGTATTGTCAAATGGCCTATGTCCGTCATTCGTCTGAAATCTGAGAAGAAGGAACAGTTGATTGAATTGGCAGACAAGATCTTGCAAGCTTGGCGGGCCTATTCTGACCCAAGTGTGCAGGTCTTGGCAGAGTCTGAGGGTGAACCGCATCATACCATCACACCGATTGCCCGCAGGAAAGATGGATCTTTTGAGATAGACTTGGTCTTGCGGGACAATCAAACTTCCTCAGAACATCCGGACGGCATTTACCACCCTCATAGAGATGTTCAGCATATTAAGAAAGAAAATATCGGTCTGATTGAGGTTATGGGACTGGCTATTCTGCCGCCTCGTCTCAAGGAAGAACTCAAGCAGGTGGAACTGTTTCTGCTGGGAGAAAACTGTCAGGTTGCTGTCTATCATCAGGAGTGGGCCAATCAACTCAAAGACCAGAATCCAGATGTTACCGCTGAGACGGTGGAAGGAGTAGTTCAAGCCTCGGTTGGACAGATTTTCAGCCGAGTACTGGAAGATGCTGGAGTTTACAAGCGAACAGAGGAGGGCAAGGAAGCTTTCATGCGCTTCGTCCAATCTGTTGGTTTGAAAGAAGAATAATTGCAGTGAGAGTTTTCATTTGTCCCTATTTTTGATAAAATAGTTAAAGTATAAATCAAGACGAGAAAGAGAGAAACATGGCAATTTTAGTATTAGGTGGGGCTGGCTATATCGGCTCGCACATGGTAGACCGTCTGGTAGCGGCAGGCAAGGAAGAGGTAGTCGTCGTTGATAATTTGGTGACTGGCCATCGGGCAGCCGTCCATCCGAAAGCGGTCTTTTATGAGGGGGATTTGGCGGATAAGGACTTTATGCGTGATGTCTTTGCCAAACATCCATCTATCGATGCAGTCATTCACTTTGCTGCATTTTCACTGGTCGCAGAGTCTATGGTGGATCCGCTCAAGTATTTTGACAATAACACAGCCGGCATGGTTTCCCTTTTGGAGGTCATGCAGGAATGCGGTGTTAAGAACATTGTCTTTTCTTCGACAGCGGCGACTTATGGCATCCCTGAGGAAGTTCCGATTCTGGAAACGACTCCGCAAAAGCCTATCAATCCTTATGGTGAGAGCAAGCTTATGATGGAGACCATTATGCGCTGGGCGGACCAGGCCTATGGCATCAAGTTTGTAGCCCTGCGTTATTTCAATGTGGCGGGTGCCAAGCCCGACGGATCGATTGGCGAGGACCACGGACCTGAAACACATCTCTTGCCGATTGTGCTTCAGGTGGCTCAGGGCAAACGTGAGAAGATTGCCGTCTTTGGTGACGATTACGATACTCCAGACGGGACCAATGTCCGCGATTATGTCCATCCTTTCGACTTGGCTGACGCCCATATTCTGGCTGTTGAGCATCTACGTGCTGGTCAACCTTCGGATGCCTTTAACCTTGGCTCTTCGACTGGTTTTTCCAACCTGCAGATCGTAGAAGCAGCCCGTAAGGTGACCGGACATCCTATTCCTTTGGAAATAGCAGAGCGGCGTCCAGGGGATCCAGATACGCTGATTGCTTCCTCTGAGAAAGCGAGAAAAGTTTTGGGCTGGCAGCCGAAATTTGACAATATCGAAACCATTATCGAAACCGCTTGGAAATGGCATTCCAGTCATCCGAATGGCTATGATGATCGTCAGTAACCAGTGTAGTTTAAAATATTTACAGAGACACTTTGTTAGAGATAGCAAGGTGTTTTCTTGGAGCGATAGAAGTTCTTTTCATGGGATTTAATTTGTTGTAAAAAAAGCGGATACATAGTAAAATAGAAAAATGATGAAAATAAGACGAATAAATAATGAATTAGAGATAAATCAGGAAGAAGATACAGTCTTGGTTCTGGGCTATTTTGACGGCCTGCATAAGGGACATCAGACACTTTTTAAGGAAGCAAGGAAAATCGCAGAAGAGCAAGGACTGAAGATTGCTGTACTGACCTTTCCTGAGTCGCCAAAATTAGCTTTTGTCCGCTATCAGCCAGAGTTGATGTTGCATTTGAATTATCCGGAGGAACGCGCTGCTCACTTAGAAAATTTGGGTGTGGACTACCTTTACTTGATTGACTTTACTAGCCATTTTTCTAAAAATACTGCTCAAGAATTTTTTGATAAGTACGTTGCTGCGCTTAAAGCAAAGGCAGTTGTAGCAGGTTTTGATTACCATTTTGGATCTGACAAGAGAAAGGCAGAGGAGCTTGCAGACTATTTCGATGGTCGGATTGTCATTGTCTCATCAGTCAATCAAGATGAGGAAAAAATCTCTTCTACTCGGATTAGAGAAACCATCCAAAATGGTGATGTTGCCAAGGCGCATCAGCTATTAGGCTATCCTCTCTCTACTCGTGGCATTGTGGTTCATGGCAATGCTAGGGGGCGTACCATTGGCTATCCAACAGCTAATCTAGCTCCTTTGGATCGCGTGATTTTGCCAGCAGATGGTGTCTATGTGGTGGATGTTGAGCACAATGGCAAGATTTATCGAGGCATGGCTAGCGTTGGCAAAAATGTGACCTTTGAAGGAGATGAACTTCGGTTTGAGGCCAATCTATTTGACTTTGCGGAGGAAATCTATGGCGATACGATTCGAATTATCTGGCTAGATAAGATTCGTTCCATGGTCAAATTTGATGGTATTGAAGAACTGGTTGGTCAGTTAAAGAGTGATGAAGAAGTGGCAAAACACTGGGAATGTTCGGAATAAATGTCAGTTCTTGATATTTTTCTTAGTATTTCAGGCCGATTCTCAAAAATATCTAGTCAAGAGAGATAAAATTTAGTATAATAGAATTAGTTACTATATAAAAATAAGAAGAGAACAGCATGATTACACTATTTTTATCGCCTAGCTGCACTTCCTGTCGCAAGGCGCGTGCTTGGTTGATTGGTCATGAAGTTCCATTTACGGAGCATAATATCATGACGAGCCCTCTGTCCGCTCCAGAATTGCAACACATTCTTTCATTGACAGAAAATGGCACTGATGACATCATCTCAACCCGCTCAAAAATTTTTCAAAAACTAGATTTAGATGTAGAGGATTTATCGATTTCAACGCTCATTAAGCTGATTGAGGAAAATCCTAGTCTTTTGCGTCGCCCAATTATACTCGATGGTAAACGAATGCAAATCGGCTTCAATGAAGATGAAATCCGTGCTTTCTTGCCTAGAGGCTATCGGAAAGAAGAACTAAGAGCCGCAACTATGCGTGCTGATATTTAAAATATGGAAAAAAATTATAGTTACCCACTAGACTTATCGTGGAGCACTGAAGAGCTTGCTTCAGTGCTTTCTTTTTTTAATGACGTAGAGCAAGCCTATGAACAGAAGATTCAAGCGGAGAAACTGCTCCAGTCTTATGCAGTCTTCAAGAAAGTTGTTCCCAGTAAGGGAGAAGAGAAGCGACTCGGCCGTGAATTTGAGACGGTCAGTGGCTATTCTCTTTATCGGGCTGTTCAGGAGGCAAAAAGGAAAGGGAAAGGAATGATTTCTCTTGGAAAATAAATTTCATTTTGCGAAAGAAATAGTCTATCAGGCAGGCGCTTTTTTAAGGGAGCATCTCTATGATGACCTGGATGTCCTACAAAAGAGCAGCCCGACTGACTTGGTGACTCAAATGGACCGCTTCATCCAGGATGACTTGGTTGGGAAAATTTTAGCTCAGTATCCTGACGACGCGATTTTGGCTGAGGAAAATGAGCTGAGACACGACATCGCGGATGGTAATGTATGGGTGATTGATCCTATTGATGGCACCAATAATTTCATTACCCAGCGGGCTGATTTTGCTATTATGTTAGCTTATTTTGAAAATGGGCAGGGCAAGTTCGGCTTGATTTACGATGTGACAAGGGACCAGCTTTTTCATGGAGGTGGGGCTTTTGATGTTTACTGCAATGACAGAAAGTTGTCTGCTTTTATCGATAAGCCCTTGCAGCAATATTTGATTGCTTCAAATGCCTGTATGCTAGAGCATAATCACTGGGGACTGGCTGACTTATCTCGTGCTTGCCTAGGCGTGCGTGTCTATGGCAGCGCTGGGATTAGTTTTGGCAAGGCTCTGTCTGGTGGTTTGGCGGCCTATTTCTCTTATAATTGGCCATGGGACTACGCAGCTGCTTATGTGATGGCTGACAAACTGGGCTTTGTCATTCAGACCCTAGATGGCGGCCAGCCGAATTTTCAGACTCAGGAGCCGATTATGATTGCACCAAAGTGCAAGTTGGGCGAATTACAAAAGTATTTACGAAAGGGAAAAGGCTAGTATGGACTTTCCAATAGGTTTTAAGGAAAAGTATGAGGAGCTCTTGGGTCAGGATGCAGAGGTTTTTTTTGCGACTTTTGATCAAGATCCGATTTCAGCCTTTCGAAGTAATCCTTTAAAAGAGAATCAGAAAGATTTTGAGAATGCCATCCCGAACACAGACTGGGGTTATTACGGAAAAGTATCTGGTAGGTCAGTAGAACACGTCACGGGGCTGGTTTATTCTCAGGAGCCAGCTGCGCAAATGGTTGCCCAAGTTGCAGCACCGCAAAAGGGCATGAAAGTTTTGGACTTAGCGGCTGCACCAGGCGGAAAATCTACCCATTTACTCTCTTATCTAGAAAATACAGGTGTGCTGGTTTCTAATGAAATCAATGCCAAACGCAGTAAAATTTTGGTAGAAAATATTGAGCGTTTTGGAGCGCGAAATGTTCTTGTCACCAACGAATCTGCGGATAGATTGGCTAAGGTTTATCAGGGCTATTTTGACCTCATTGTTCTGGATGCTCCTTGCTCTGGCGAAGGAATGTTTCGCAAGCAGCCAGATGCTACCCAGTATTGGAGCCCAGAATATCCGACTCAGTGTGCGCGTCTCCAGCGAGAAATTCTAGAGGACGCTGTCAAGATGTTGGCGACAGGCGGGCAGCTGGTCTATTCGACCTGCACTTGGGCGCCAGAAGAAAATGAAGAAATTGTCGCTTGGCTTTTAGAGAATTTTCCTTTGGAATTGCTTGAAATACCAAAAATCAATGGTATGGTGGCAGGGATTGATTTCCCAGAAACGGCGCGTATGTATCCCCACCATTTCAAAGGAGAAGGGCAATTTGTAGCGAAATTTCGCTTTACAGGAAGTCAGTCTGCTAAAAAAATCAAGGTAGTCAAAAATAAATTGACAGTTGAGCAGAGAAAACTTTGGCAAGATTTCCAGAAAAAGCATCTAAACATTGAGCTAGAAGGATATTTAGATACTTTTGGGGACAATCTGTATCTGCAGCCAGCTGGACTGCCAGACATGTCCAAGCTGAAAATCGCTCGCAATGGCCTGCATCTGGGTGAATTTAAGAAAAATCGCTTTGAACCGAGCTTTGCCTTAGGCCTAGCTTTGAGGCCTAGTGAAGTTGTCTCAGTCCTTGAGATTGATGATGAGGCCTTTAGCAAATATGCAGCAGGCGAGACGGTTCAACTCTCTCAAAATTGTCCAAATGGCTGGTATCAAGTGCTTGCCCAAGGAAACGGTTTGGGTTTTGCAAAAATTACTGGAAATACCTTGAAAAATTATTTCCCAAAGGGGCTTCGCTTTCGTTCAAAAGACTAGGCAAAGCCCTCTTTCTATGTTATAGTGGATATAGTGGGATTTTCAGATTCTTTCAAATAGACATTCCACTATCATTCTCAAGATTTCGAGGAAAAAAATGGTAAAGAAAAAATATAAGCTGATTTTGTCAGCGGTTCTAGTTATGGTCAGCCTCTCTGCCTGCTCTAGCTGGATTGACCGAGGGGAATCCATGACTGCCGTTGGTTCGACAGCCCTTCAGCCGCTCGTTGAAGCTGCAGCGGATGAGTTTGGTTCAGCCAATATTGGAAAAACGGTCAATGTTCAAGGTGGTGGATCAGGTACGGGCTTGTCTCAGGTTCAGTCTGGTGCCGTTGAAATTGGCAACTCAGATGTGTTTGCTGAGGAAAAAGAAGGGATTGATGCTTCAGCCCTTGTTGACCACAAAGTAGCAGTCGCTGGAATTGCCGTGATTGTCAATAAAGAAGTATCCGTCGATAATTTAACAGCGGAGCAGCTGCAGAAGATTTTTACTGGTGAAGTGACCAACTGGAAGCAGCTGGGCGGGAAAAATCTAGAGATTTCCATCATCAACCGTGCGGCAAGCTCTGGTTCCCGAGCTACGTTTGACAGTGTCATTATGGCTGGTAAATCAGCCGTTCAAAGTCAGGAACAAGATTCAAATGGGATGGTTAAGTCCATTGTTTCTCAAACACCGGGAGCCATTTCTTATCTGGCCTTTGCTTATGTGGATGATTCGGTCAAGACTTTGAAGCTCAATGGCTACGAGCCTACGGCTAAGAATGTTGCGACCAATGCTTGGCCACTCTGGTCTTATGAGCATATGTACACTCTTGGTCAGCCTAAGGGCTTGGCAGCAGAGTTTCTGGACTACATGCTGTCAGATGAAGTTCAAGATGGAATCGTCTCAGGAATGGGCTATATTTCCATCAAGGAAATGCAGGTTAGCAAGGATGCTGATGGAAATGTTACGAGCTTAAAAGGAGATAGCAAATGAGAAATGAAGAATTAGCAAAAAAATTACTATCCCCTTCGAAAAACTCTCGTCTGGAAAAATTTGGGAAATATATCACCTTTGCCTGCCTGGCTTTAATCGTCCTGATTGTAGCCATGATTTTAATCTTCGTAGCACAAAAAGGCTTATCGACCTTCTTTGTTAACGGAGTTAATGTGTTTGAATTTTTATTTGGCTCCACTTGGAATCCGTCAGGTAAGGAATTCGGTGCCCTTCCGATGATTTTGGGTTCCTTTATTGTAACGATTTTATCAGCCCTCATCGCAACGCCCTTTGCTATTGGAGCAGCCGTCTTTATGACTGAAGTATCGCCTAAAGGAGCCAAAATTCTCCAACCTGCAATCGAGCTCTTGGTTGGGATTCCGTCTGTCGTGTATGGATTCATCGGCTTGCAGGTCGTTGTTCCTTTTGTCCGTACAGTCTTTGGGGGTACTGGTTTTGGGATTTTGTCTGGTATTTTTGTGCTCTTTGTCATGATTTTGCCGACAGTAACCTTTATGACGACAGACAGTCTGCGTGCTGTGCCACGTCACTACCGTGAAGCTAGTCTGGCTATGGGCGCTACGCGTTGGCAGACCATTTGGCGGGTAACACTTAAGGCTGCTCGCTCTGGTATTTTTACAGCGGTGGTCTTTGGAATGGCGCGTGCCTTCGGTGAAGCCTTGGCTATCCAAATGGTTGTCGGTAACTCTGCGGTGATTCCAACCTCTTTGACAACACCTGCAGCTACACTGACCTCTGTCTTGACCATGGGAATCGGAAACACGGTTATGGGAACAGTGGACAATAACGTCCTCTGGTCTCTGGCTCTGGTACTCTTGATGATGAGCTTGGCCTTTAACAGTGTCATTAAACTGATTACAAAAGAAAGAGGTAAGAAAAACTATGCACGCTAATAAATTAGATAAATTGGCGACTGGTATCCTCTACACGATAGCTGGTATCATTGTTGCTATCCTTGCCTCTCTGATTCTTTATATTCTAGTAAGAGGATTGCCGCATATTTCTTGGTCTTTCCTGACTGGAAAATCTTCTTCCTATCAGGCTGGGGGTGGTATTGGGATTCAGCTCTACAATTCCTTCTTCCTGTTGGTGATAACTTTGATTATCTCTGTTCCTCTCTCTATGGGGGCTGGGGTTTATCTGTCAGAGTACGCTAAGAAAAGCCCAGTGACCAACTTTGTCCGTACCTGTATTGAAATCCTGTCCTCACTGCCGTCCGTGGTAGTCGGACTCTTTGGCTATTTGATCTTCGTTGTCCAGTTTGAGTATGGTTTTTCTATCATTTCTGGTGCCTTGGCGCTGACTGTCTTCAATCTGCCTCAGATGACTCGTAACGTCGAGGACAGCTTACGCCACGTTCACCATACACAACGTGAAGCAGGTCTAGCTTTGGGAATATCCCGCTGGGAAACGGTGCTACATGTTGTTATTCCCGAAGCTCTGCCGGGGATTGTGACAGGGATTGTCCTTGCTTCTGGTCGGATTTTCGGTGAAGCAGCTGCCTTGATTTACACTGCCGGTCAATCTGCGCCGGCTCTGGATTGGTCTAACTGGAATATTTTCAGCATTACCAGCCCGATTTCAATTTTCCGGCAGGCGGAAACACTGGCCGTCCATATCTGGAAGGTCAATAGTGAAGGGACCATTCCTGATAGCACTGTAGTGTCATCAGGATCAGCAGCCGTGCTTCTGATTTTTATCTTGATTTTCAACTTTGGAGCCCGCAAACTCGGTTCTTACTTGCACAAGAAATTAACCTCTGCATAAAGGAGAAGCAATGACAGAATATAATTGGAATGAAAAACATATCATTACTTTTCCTGAAGAAAAGGTAGCCCTTTCGACCAAAGATTTACATGTTTACTATGGTAAAAAAGAATCCATCAAGGGTATTGATATGCAGTTTGAAAAGAATAAAATAACTGCCTTGATTGGACCGTCTGGCTCAGGAAAATCTACTTATCTCCGCAGTCTTAATCGTATGAATGACACGATTGATATTGCCAAGGTAACAGGGCAAATTCTTTACCAAGGAATAGACGTCAATCGGTCTGATATCAACGTTTACGAAATGCGTAAGCACATCGGCATGGTCTTTCAACGACCTAATCCATTTGCTAAGTCTATTTATCGCAACATTACCTTTGCCCATGAACGAGCTGGTGTAAAAGATAAAAAGATTTTGGATGAGCTTGTTGAAACTTCGCTCAAACAAGCCGCACTTTGGGACCAAGTCAAGGACGATCTTCATAAATCAGCCTTGACCTTGTCAGGCGGCCAGCAGCAAAGGCTCTGTATTGCCCGAGCTATTTCAGTCAAGCCAGATATCTTGCTTATGGACGAGCCGGCATCTGCGCTGGATCCGATTGCGACCATGCAGCTGGAAGAGACCATGTTTGAGCTCAAGAAAGACTATACGATCATCATCGTGACTCACAATATGCAGCAGGCTGCCCGGGCCAGTGACTACACCGGCTTCTTTTATCTGGGAGATTTGATTGAGTACGACAAGACCGCCAATATCTTCCAAAATGCCAAACTGCAGTCGACCAATGACTATGTTTCTGGTCATTTTGGTTAGAGGTGAAGAAACTAAAGGAATGAACTTATGACAGAACCTATTTTGCAAGTCAAGGACTTGTCGGTTTATTATAATAAAAAGAAAGCACTCAATAGTGTCTCCTTGGACTTTATGCCTAATGAAATCACTGCCTTGATTGGACCGTCAGGTTCAGGGAAATCTACCTTGCTCAAGGCTATCAACCGTATGGGCGATTTGAATCCAGAAGTAACAACGACTGGCACAGTCATCTATAACGGCCACAATATCTACAGTCCTCGGACAGATACGGTGGAGTTGCGCAAGGAGATTGGCATGGTTTTCCAGCAGCCTAATCCCTTCCCAATGACCATTTATGAAAATGTTGTCTACGGACTACGCATTAACGGTGTCAAGGATAAACAGGTTTTAGATGAAGCGGTAGAGCGATCCTTGATTGGGGCTTCTATCTGGGACGAAGTGAAAGACCGTCTACATGATTCGGCTATCGGTCTCTCTGGTGGTCAACAGCAGCGGATTTGTGTAGCACGCGTTTTGGCTACTAGTCCGAAAATTATCCTCTTGGATGAGCCTACATCGGCTCTAGATCCAATCTCTGCTGGTAAGATTGAGGAAACTCTCTATGGACTTAAGGACACCTATACCATGCTCTTGGTGACGCGCTCCATGCAGCAGGCTTCTCGGCTTTCGGATAAAACAGGCTTCTTCTTGGGTGGTGATTTGATGGAGTTTAATGATACTAAGGAGATGTTCCTCAACCCACAAAATAAGGAAACAGAAGATTATATTACAGGAAAATTTGGATAAGGAGTTGAATGATGTTACGATCTCAATTTGAAGAAGATTTGGAGAAATTGCACAATCAGTTCTACGCAATGGGACAAGAAGTGCTCTCACAAATCAACCGCACGGTGCGTGCTTTTGTCACGCATGACCGTGACTTGGCAAAGGAAGTCATCGAAGATGATGCAGAAGTAAATGAATACGAAGTGAAATTGGAAAAGAAATCATTTGAAATGATTGCCCTCCAACAACCTGTTTCTCAAGACCTTCGTACAGTCTTAACTGTTCTCAAGGCTGTTTCAGACTTAGAGCGTATGGGAGACCATGCAGTATCCATTGCAAAAGCAGCCATTCGTATGAAGGGCGAGCAGCGTATTCCAGCTGTTGAGGAAGAAATTAAAAAGATGGGTCGCGATGTAAAAAATTTCGTTGAAGCTGCCCTTGATCTCTACCTGAATGGTTCTGTAGATCAGGCCTATGAAGTAGCAGCCATGGATGAAAAAATCAACCATTATTTTGATAGCATTCGTGAACTGGCAACGGAAGAAATCAAGAAAAATCCTGAAGCTATCGTTACAGGCCGTGATTACTTCCAGGTTATTTCTTTCTTGGAACGTATCGGCGATTATGCCAAAAATATCTGCGAATGGGTCGTTTACTTTGAAACGGGTAAAATTATTGAATTATAATATATGTTAAAGAGATAAGCTAAGCTTGTCTTTTTTGCTTTGAGGAGGAGAAAAGAGAATAACAGGATAGCTTTAAAATGATTACATTATGTCTGAAGATGAAAATCAATTTTGGGTCAGTTGGAATGAGTATAAAGTCACTAAATATGGTAAAATAGTAAGAGATGAATCTTGAATGGAGGTTGGTTCAATACCAGCCCCTTCAATTAGATGAGGAGAAAAACATGCAAGCAGTTGCACATTTTATTGATACTTTTGTTCCAGAGCACTATGATCTCTTTTTGGATTTGAACCGTGCAGATAAGACTTTCTCAGGGAAAGTTACCATTACCGGTGAAGCTAAAATGGAGAAAATTTCCTTGCACCAAAAGGATTTGACGATTGAGGCCGTAGAAGTGGCTGGACAAGCTCGTCCCTTCACTCTTGACAATGATAATGAAGCTCTTTGTGTTGAGTTGGAAGCAGCAGGCCCTGTGGAAGTAACCTTGACCTATACAGGTAAGATTACAGATAATATGACAGGGATTTACCCATCTTACTATACAGTAGATGGAGTGAAGAAAGAGATCATTTCTACGCAGTTTGAGAGCCATTTTGCTCGTGAAGCCTTTCCTAGCGTGGATGAGCCAGAGGCTAAGGCGACTTTTGATCTGGCCTTGAAATTTGACCAAGCAGAAGGTGAACTTGCCTTGTCTAACATGCCTGAAATCGACGTTGAAAACCGGAAAGCGACTGGCATTTGGAAGTTTGAAAGAACACCTCGCATGTCTTCCTATCTTTTGGCCTTTGCTGCTGGGGATATGCAAGGCATTACTGCTAAAACTAAAAACGGTACTTTGGTTGGTGTTTATGCAACTAAGGCTCACCCAGCCAGCAACTTAGAATTTGCTTTGGACATTGCGGTTCGCTCGATTGAATTTTACGAAGAATATTACGGTGTCAAATATCCGATTCCTCAGTCACTGCACGTAGCCCTGCCGGACTTTTCATCTGGTGCTATGGAAAACTGGGGTCTGGTGACCTACCGTGAGATTTACCTCTTAGTAGATGAAAATTCTACGGTATCCAGCCGTCAAGATGTAGCGTTAGTTGTTGCCCATGAGTTGGCTCACCAATGGTTTGGAAACTTGGTCACTATGAAGTGGTGGGATGACCTTTGGCTCAATGAAAGCTTTGCCAACATGATGGAGTACGTCTGTGTCAATGCGATTGAACCAAGCTGGAATATCTTTGAGAATTTCCAAACAACAGGTGTTCCTCTGGCGCTTAAACGAGATGCGACAGACGGAGTTCAATCTGTCCATGTGGAAGTGAAGCACCCTGACGAAATCAATACTTTGTTTGATCCGGCTATCGTTTACGCTAAGGGAAGCCGCCTTATGCACATGCTTCGTCGTTGGTTGGGTGATGAGGCCTTTGCTAAAGGCTTGAATGCTTACTTTGCTAAACACCAGTATGGAAATACTATCGGTCGTGACCTTTGGAACGCCTTGGGAGCTGCTTCTGGTCGCGATGTAGCAGCCTTTATGGACTCTTGGTTGGAACAGCCAGGCTACCCTGTTTTGACAGCTACAGTAGAAAACGATACATTGAAACTCTCTCAAAAACAATTCTTTATCGGGGAGCACGAAGATAAGAAACGTACTTGGGTCTTGCCTTTAAATAGCAACTGGAAAGGTTTGCCAGATACACTGGAAACAGAAATCCTGGAAATTCCAAATTATTCTGCCTTGGCTACTCAAAACCAAGGTGCCCTGCGCTTTAATACTGAAAATACAGCCCACTATATCACGGACTATCAGGGTATCTTGCTTGAGCAGATTTTAGATACCATTACAGACTTGGATAGCACCAGCAAGCTTCAAGTGGTGCAAGAGCGCCGTCTTTTGGCTGAAGCAGGCAGCATTTCATTTGCTGATTTGGTTCCAGTTATTGAAAAACTAACAGAAGAAACCTCTTATTTGGTTGTCTCAGGAGTTAAAGCCGTTCTGAATGGCCTCAAGCTCTTTGTGGACGAAGGAAGCGAGTGCGAGAAAGCATATAACGAATTGGTTGTTAAACTTATCAAATTCAACTTTGATCGTCTAGGCTTTGAAGCAAAAGAAGGGGAAAGTGATGAGGATGAGTTGGTTCGCCAGATCGTTGTAGGAGGTCTGATTGCAGCTGATGACCAAACAGCAAGTCAAGAAGCAAGTCGCATTTTTGCTGCTCATCAAGATGATTTAGAGAAATTGCCTGCGGCTATTCGCTTGCACATTCTCATCAATCAAATCAAGCATTTTGAGAGCAAAGAATTGGCCGACCAATACTTGAATGATTATGTTTCAACAGTCGACGGTAGCTTCAAACGACAATTGGCAGCTGCTTTGGCTTACACTAAGGACGCAGAAACTCTTGCTCGTATATTGGAATCTTTGAAAAACAAGGATATCGTGAAACCACAAGATTTGGCCATGAGTTGGTATTTCCCTCTCTTGAATCACCAATTTACTCAAGCCACTGCTTGGACTTGGGCGCGTGAGAATTGGGATTGGATTAAGGCTACTCTGGGTGGCGACATGAGCTTCGACAAATTCGTCATTTATCCAGCTAATGCTTTCAAAACAGCAGAAAGACTAGCAGAATACAAGGCCTTCTTTGAGCCACAGTTGGACGATATGGCAATCAGCCGTAACATCAGCATGGGAATCAAAGAAATCGCAGCGCGTGTTGACTTGATTGCCCGTGAAAAAGCAGCGGTGGAAAATGCCATCAAGGCATCAGTTTAGCCTAATGAAAAGATCAGATTATAACATCTGGTCTTTTTTGTTGTTTAGAATCCCATAATTTCAGTCTTCTTTAAGAAAAAATTCAGTCCCGTTTAAGCAAAACTCCCTATAATAACCCTAACACGTGAAAAGATGTGAACTTGTGTAATCAACATTTATATTGCTTCATAGTGTTAAAATCCATGAAATACAAAATTTAGAAAGAGGAAAACTTTAAATGGATATGGAAAAAATGATTGTAATTAAAAAGAGTACAAAATGGTGGATGACAGCAGTAGCCAGTGCCTCCTTAGCTGTCGGAGCAATTGGTGGCTATGGAATTGGTGCCTTGACACAGAAAAGTCCGCAGCAGGGCTCAGTTCAAGCCACTATGCCTCAGCAAAACAAGCAAGATGGCAGGATGCCAGGTCAAGGTGCTCAACCTCCTCAAGGTCAGGGGCAGGGAAATGAAAATGGTATGCCACCACGGATGGGGGGACAAAACGGTCAAGATGGTCAAGGCGGTCCTGGAGGTGGAGGTCAGCCACCACAAGGAAATGGTCAACCAGGAGGACCCCAAGAAGGAAATCAATCAAAAAAGAAGCCATCAAACGCTGACGGCACAACAAAAGATGGTAAGAATAGCGAAAATAACTCGAAAACAACAAATTCTTAAAGCATTTTCGACAAGTCATGATATAATAGAAAAAGATAAGTGAAGATAGAATGAGAAGTGTTTGCCATGTCTTTATTTAAACTACACAGCATAAGCTTTTTCTAGAAAGGGAGGAACAGGATGATTAAGATTCTATTAGTGGAGGATGACCTCGGTCTGTCAAATTCAGTATTTGATTTTTTAGATGATTTTGCAGATGTTATGCAGGTCTTTGATGGCGAAGAAGGTTTATACGAAGCAGAAAGCGGCGTGTATGACCTGATTCTACTGGACTTGATGCTTCCTGAAAAGGACGGCTTCCAAGTACTCAAAGAATTGCGTGAAAAAGGGGTGAGCACTCCTGTCCTCATCATGACTGCCAAGGAAAGTATCGATGATAAAGGCCATGGTTTTGAACTCGGTGCTGACGATTACCTGACCAAGCCATTTTATCTGGAAGAGCTGAAGATGCGGATTCAAGCCTTGCTCAAACGTTCTGGTAAGTTTAATGAAAATACCCTGTCTTATGGCGATGTGACGGTTAATCTTTCGACCAATTCGACCTTGGTAGATGGAAAGGAAGTTGAGCTACTGGGTAAAGAGTTTGATTTGTTGGTCTACTTCCTTCAGAATCAAAATGTCATTTTGCCTAAGACTCAGATTTTCGATCGTTTGTGGGGCTTTGATAGCGATACAACGATTTCTGTGGTGGAAGTCTATGTATCTAAGATTCGGAAAAAATTGAAAGGAACGGCTTTTGCGAATAATCTTCAAACCCTTCGCAGTGTCGGTTACATTTTAAAGAATGCTGAATAAACTCAAAAAAGCCTTATATGCGGATGATTTTTCTTATTTCATTCGCTATTTTGGTGTATTCACCCTGATTTTCTCGGCCATGACGCTCATTATTATTCAAGTCATGCGCTCTAGCCTTTACACGACCGTTGATGATAATCTTAAAAGTCTCAGTCAAAATCCCGCCTGGGTGGCCAATCTAGCCTATCGGACGACGGGCCGGCAATACCAAGAGCCAGAGAACAAGGATTCAGAGAACAGAGATTCAGAGTCTGTGCAAGCTCATGATATCAAGATTGAGGAACCGGGTAGGGTAAATGTTAGCGCCAATACTTCAGCTATTCTTTTGAATGATGATTATCAGAATGTATCAGCCAAAAATAGCTTTTTAAACTTTGATGCGATTAAATTTAATAAACGCTTTCTTAATCAAATCAAGCAAATACAACTAACTAATAGCTATGGACAGGTCGAGAGTTATCGAGCTTACATGTTTGACATTGATCCAAATGATGAAATTGAGAATGTCAAATACGCGGTTGTCATGACCAGTATCAGCCAGCTGGAGCAGACTAGCGAAAAGCATGAAAAGCTGATTGCCATTGTCATGATTAGTTTCTGGGGTATTTCTTTGATTGCCAGTATCTATCTGGCTCGGATGAGTGTCAAGCCTCTCTTGGATAGCATGCAGAAGCAGAAGTCTTTTGTTGAGAATGCCAGCCATGAATTGCGTACGCCTTTGGCTGTGCTACAAAATCGACTGGAATCTCTCTTCCGCAAGCCTGAGGCCACGATTATGGAGTCTAGTGAGAGTATCGCATCTAGTTTAGAGGAAGTGCGAAATATGCGTCTGTTGACCACCAACTTACTCAACCTAGCTCGGCGCGATGACGGTATCAAGCCAGAATACGGTGAAGTCACCCCAGACTTCTTCACGACAGCTTTCTCTAACTATGCTATTATTGCGGAGGAAAGCGACAAGGTCTTTGATTTCAAAAATCTAGTTTCAAAATCAATCACGACAGACAAGGTCTTGCTTAAGCAGGTCATGACCATCCTTTTTGATAATGCCATCAAATACACAGAAGAAGATGGAGAGATCTATTTCGTGGCCTCCGCCAATGATCGGAGCTTAACCTTGCGGATTTCTGACAATGGTCCAGGGATTGCGGGCGATGACAAGAAAAAAGTCTTCGATCGTTTTTATCGGGTGGACAAGGCACGGACTCGTCAAAAAGGTGGATTTGGACTAGGACTATCCCTGGCGAAACAAATCGTGGACGCCTTAAAAGGAACCATCACAGTCAAAGATAACAAACCGCGTGGAACTATTTTTGAAATCAAAGTTCCTCTTAGGTCAGATATTAGAAAACGAATCAGCAAAAGCTGAAAAACTTTTCATATTATTTCAAATTTGACTGCTTTTGCGGTATAATAAAAGAAAGAAATGAGAGAGGTAAAACTATGACATCAAAAATGTTGCATACTTGTTTACGAGTGGAAAATTTAGAGGCTTCGATTGCCTTTTATGAAGACGCGTTTGGTTTTAAGGAATTGCGCCGCAAGGACTTTCCAGAGCATGCTTTTACCATTGTTTATCTTGGTTTGGATGGCGATGATTATGAGCTTGAATTGACTTATAATTATGACCACGGACCTTATGTAATCGGTGATGGCTTTGCTCATATTGCTCTTAGCACGCCTGATTTGGAAGGTTTGCACACTGAGCATGCTGCTAAGGGCTATGAAGTGACTGAGCCAAAAGGGCTGCCTGGAAATCCACCGAATTATTATTTCATCAAAGATCCTGATGGCTACAAGGTCGAAGTGATTCGAGAAAAAAGTCTTTAAAAATAGGTGAAACTTGTATTTTAGCACTTGTAAGATACAAGTTTTTTAACATCTGAATAATTTTATGACAATAGCTTAGGGGATAATAGATGAAAAGACAACATAAAAGGAAGCGTAGACGAAAATATAGACTGATTCTCAGTCTTCTGAATCTGCTTTTCTTAGGACTTCTTATTTTTGGCGGACTACGAATCTATGAAATGTTTCAGGAGCAGGAATTCCAGAAAAAGATTACAGAAGTGATTGCCAAGGAAGAGCAAAAACATGCTGACAATGCTGAGAAGCAGGCTGGTAGGATTGGTAGCCATTATGTGGCAACTTTTTATCCTCTGATGAAGGGGCAGCCTCTTCAAAGTGTCAAAGATAAAATGTTGCAGGACAGTCAGAGCATTTCAGATGACAAAAAGCAGAAGGAAAACTTGACGGCTTTGACCTTTTACTATACGGAGGAGAAGTCTACTAGTCTGGCTAATACCAAGGAAGTAGTCATTCAGCGAAAAGATTACAGCATCTCAAAAAGAGACATCAAGTCTGAAGAGGCAAGAGAAGTAGCCTCGACTTATATCAATCAGGAAGGCGCAGCGGTCACTTTGGACAAGCTGTTTCAAAATCCAGAAGCTGCCAAGGAAATTTTCCTGAAGGAGTTGACCAGTCAGCTAACCTTTAGACAGGTGGAGGAAAGTCAGCAAACAGCAGCTTTGAATGTCCTCCGTGAAATAGAGCTGAGCCAGTGGGATTTTCACTATGAGGATAGTTTATTTTCCATTCGTCTGCCTAAAGAAATCAACGGTGTGTCGAGCGTGACAGTGCCTCTATCTAGTTTTTATGATCTAATTCGTCCGGAATATTTGCAGGGAGCCGATTTGGAGGCTTACCAGCAGTATGAAACAAAGCGGCATGAGAAAATGGTTGCCCTGACCTTTGACGACGGTCCCGACAGTAAGACGACCCCTCAGGCTTTGGAAATTCTAAAACGCTACAATGCCAAAGCAACCTTCTTTATGGTGGGACAAAACGTTGCGGCCAATCCAGAACTGGCTAAACGTGTCCTTGATGAAGGCCATCAGCTTGGCATCCATACTTGGAGCCATCCAGATTTGACCAAGCTGCCTCTAAATCAAGTCAAAAAAGAAATCCTAGATACTCAGGAAGCCATTTATAAGGCGACTGGTATTCGGCCTATGATTACAAGACCGCCTTATGGAGCCATCAACTCTACGGTTCAAAATGCTGTCGATCAGTCCTTTATCATGTGGAGCGTGGACAGTCTTGATTGGAAAACACGTAATACAAAGGCTATTATGCAGGAGATCGTGAAGACCCAACCGGGATCTATTATTCTCATGCACGATATCCATCAGACGTCCATCGATGCTCTGCCAAGCGTTCTTGACTATCTGAAGAATAACGGCTATACTCTGGTGACAGTTGATGAACTGCTGGAAAATCAGCTTCAACCACATCAAATTTACTACAGCAGAAATTAAGAAAAGCATTGGAAATTCAAGATTTCCAATGCTTTTTGCTTTGCTATCATCAGATAAAACGATCGTTTATTGTGATTTTCACTCAAGGCTGTATATATAGTTCTTGTTTTTTCAAGATGATTTCGCGGACAGAGGCATATTTTTTGAGAGCTTTTAGTTCTTCTGGGTGACTGATGAAGGTGATGACATAGCCTTCCTTGCCCATGCGACCTGTTCGGCCGGAACGGTGAGTGTAGGTTTCCAGATCGCGCGGCACTTCGTAGTTGACTACACATTCTAAAGAATCAATATCAATGCCACGTGCAACCAAGTCTGTCGCCAGCAAGAGCGTGATATCGTAATCTTTAAATTTCTCAAGAATGACCTTGCGGAATTTTACATTAACATCGCTGGCTAGGGAGACCGCACTAGCTCCTCGGTATTGAAGCTTTTCTTCGGCGCTACCCAAATCTGACAGACTATTGAAAAAGACTAGCCCACGAAATTCTTCTACATTGGATAGCTTGCGCAAGAGTTCGACCTTGTCACGTTTTTCCGCCTGCATATAGAAGTGCTGGATATTGTCCAAAGTCTGGTCGTCAATGCTGATGCGCAGAGTATTTTCAGCGATCTTCTCTTGGTCGAACTTAGCAGTAGCACTCATGTAAATCAGCTGGTGGTCCCGCGGTGCATAATGCAGAATCTTATCAACAAACGCATACTGGGAATCACTGAGAAGCTGGTCAAATTCATCTAGGATAATAGTATCAACATTCATCATCTTGATTTTCTTGAGCTTAATGAGCTCAAAAATCCGACCAGGTGTACCAATCAGTATCTCAGGACCTTTCTTGAGCCGCTCAATCTGTCTTTTCTGGCTATTACCAGAGAGGAGGAGTTGACTGCTCAAGCCTAAGGGCTCCGCCCAAGATTTACAAACATCAAAAATCTGTCCCGCCAGCTCTGTATTTGGAGCTAAAATCAAAAGCTGCTGCGCTTTTTTAGGCTTCAATTTCAATAAGCTAGGAAAGAGATAGGCCAATGTCTTGCCCGTACCGGTCGGACTGATGCCTAGCACCGTTTGTCCCTGAGAAATGGGCTGGAATATCTTTTCTTGGATGGCAGTCAGTTCAGCAAAACCGAGCTGATTTAGCTGTTCTTGCCAAACTGTTGGAAATGTTTCTTTAATCATGGTCAACCTCAAATCTAATGCCAGCATCTTTTCTCATGGAAAACAGACACTCATGCACAGTAGTAGCAGCCTGCAGATAGTCGTTATAAAGCTCTTTCTGGCCGCCTTTAAGGACACGAGCAAAAGCCTGAGCCTCTTCTAGCATTTGGTGCTCTGCTTGGTGGATAGCTAGACTTTCCGTCTCTCCATTGAGCTTTTGGAAAATGGCAGAGCGGATAAACTCGATACCGTCTAAGGTCAGAGTGCCTTGGTCCGTATAGATTTCAGCTGGTAGCTGGCTATGAATATTTTTTCCAGCTTGGATACGAACCTGAAAATCAGGATAAATCAGACTGCCTGAACCGTTGAGGTCAACGCTATTTGGCAGTTGTTGAGCTGTATAGCAGGTGTTTTGTGGAGCACCAAATAGTCGGACAGCAGCATAAAGCGTATAAACTCCCAAATCCATCAGAGCACCGCCTGAGAATTTAGCAGAAAAAACATTGGGCTCCTGTCCACTCAGCAGGGCTCCCATCTTGGAGGAGTATTTTGCATAAGTGAAATTTGCTCCCCAGATCTTCTTGTCTTTAAGGAAGTCACGAATGACTGCAAAGGCTGCTTCGTGGTAGTTTCTGGCTGCCTCAAAGATATAAACCTGATGTTCAGCTGCCAGCTTGACCAATTCTTGCCATTCTTCAGGCCTTGATACAGCCGGCTTTTCAACAATGACATGTTTTCGAGCCAAAATGGCTACCTTGGCATGGTTGAAGTGGAGGCTATTGGGACTGGCGATGTAAACCACATCTAGGTCGGCAGATAAGAATCCAATCATATCGGTGTAGAGTGCGACGTTTTTATAAGCTTGCGCAAAACGCTCCGCGGCACTCAAGGTTCTTGAGTAAACAGCTGTAAACTCATACTCACCACTTAGTTGAGCTGCCTTGATAAACTCATGGGAAATGGATCCCGTACCGATGATACCGAGTCGTAACATACTTTCTCCTTTAAAATGATTTTCCTGAATTTTTCTTGATTCACCCTTTCATTATATCATGAATTAAGGTAAAATAGATAAGATAACAAGTAATGGAGAAAACAATGCAAAACAGACCTATTATTATCGGTGTTACAGGTGGCTCTGGTGGGGGAAAAACCAGTGTATCTCGGGCGATTTTAGATAATTTTCCAAATGAAAAGATTTCTATGATTGAGCATGATTCTTACTACAAGGATCAGTCACATTTGACCTTTGAGGAGCGGGTCAAGACCAACTATGACCATCCTTTTGCTTTTGATACAGACTTGATGATTGAGCAGATCAAGGAGCTTTTGGCTGGCCGTCCAGTGGACATCCCGACCTATGACTATACGGAGCACACGCGCAGTAATAAAACCTATCGTCAGGAACCGCAGGATGTCTTCATTGTAGAGGGGATTCTGGTCTTGGAAGACCAACGCCTCCGAGATTTGATGGACATCAAGATTTTCGTCGATACTGATGATGATGTGCGGATTATTCGCCGGATTAAGCGGGACATGGAGGAGCGTGGACGCAGTTTGGATAGTGTCATTGAGCAGTATTTAGGTGTCGTCAAGCCTATGTACCATCAGTTTATCGAGCCGACCAAGCGCTATGCGGATGTTATCATTCCAGAGGGCGCTTCGAACAAAGTTGCGATTGATTTGATTACCACCAAGATTGAAAAGATTTTGGAGGAAGCTAGAGAAGGATAGAAAGGAAGTCTGGTGTTACACTGGACTTTTTGGGTAAATTATGAGAAAGTTCGTCAAAAGGGAATTCCATTCTCGATCAAAGTTTTTTGCCTGTTTGCTGACCTTTTGCGCAGGTTTTGTGGATGCTTACACTTTTATGGAACGCGGGGGTACATTGGTTGCTGGCCAGACAGGAAACGTCGTCTTTTTGTCCGTTGAGCTGATTCATCACAAGACTGGAGAGATTGAAGTCAAACTAGCTACCATGATAGCCTTTATGCTGGGAATTTTTCTGATAACAGTTTTCCGCCCCTTTTTTGAGCAGTCAATATGGCGAGTAAGTAGCATTTCACCAATGGTGCTCATTTGTACTCTGGTAGGCTTTATGCCAAGTACCGTACCAAATATGCTGATCGTTCCTCCGATTGCTTTCTGTATGGGGGTCGTTGCGACAGCTTTTGGCGAAGTAGATGGCATAGTCTACAACAATTCCTTTATGACAGGAAATATCAAGAAAACGATGGTGGCTTTTGGAAATTTTGTGCGAACGCAGGAAAAACCATACTTAAAAGAGGGCATTTTCTTTGTTGCTTTGTTAGGAAGCTTTGTCATCGGAGCCATTATTTCTACCTACCTGCTCCAATTTTACGCCTTGCGAACCATTTGGATCGTTGCAGGAATTCTATTTACCTTCATGATGTTCCGCTTGGTTCAGTATGTACGAAGATAAAGACGAAGCATGATTAGTAAATTATTAAAAGAAGAGAAATGAGAGAAATAATATAATACTAGAAGGAGGAGCTGGCCTGCTTCTTCTTTCTCGCATTTATAGTAATAAGACCACAAAATAATCCAGTATATTAAAAATTTTCAGAAAATATCGAATTATATGTTGACAGCTGAATGATACTGTGCTAAAATACTAATCAATAACATTTCAAAAGGAGTCAGTCAAACATGAAGTCAACTCAATTTTCAAACTTTGCTTTGTTGTTGCGTTACTCGGGCTAGTGCGAAAGCATTAGTCCTGTTTGGCTTACCAAGCGGGAGTAAATCAACATCTCGCTTGGCTTCCAGCGAGATGTTTTTATTTTATTCTTCACAAAATCTTTGCTAGGATATACTGAGAAAAGTGAACTAAAAGTTCATTTCATAGTTGTATCTCTCATTGATTTTTATAGCTGTTTTAAACGATAAAGAAAGAGGAAAGTCTATGCAAAAAGTTGAGTTTCTAGATACCAGCCTTCGGGACGGTGAGCAGACACCAGGAGTGAACTTCTCTATTAAGGAAAAGGTTGCCATTGCTAAGCAACTAGAAAAATGGGGGATTTCTGCTATTGAAGCTGGTTTCCCAGCTGCTAGTCCAGATTCATTTGCGGCGGTGCAGGCGATTGCCAAAGTCATTACAAAAGCTTCTGTCACTGGCTTGGCGCGTTCGGTTAAATCGGACATCGATGCCTGCTGCGAGGCACTCAAGGATGCCAAACATCCGCAGATTCACGTCTTTATTGCGACCAGTCCCATCCACAGAGAGTTCAAGCTGAAAAAGTCCAAGGAAGAGATTTTAGAAGCCATTAAAGAGCACGTTTCTTATGCTCGTTCTAAGTTTGAGATTGTCGAGTTTTCACCTGAGGACGCGACACGGACAGAGCTGGATTTTCTGCTTCAAGTTGTCCAGACAGCAGTTGATGCAGGTGCTAGCTACATCAACATTCCAGACACAGTCGGCTTTACTACGCCAGAAGAATTTGGCAATATCTTCAAATATCTGATTGACAATGTCCAAACGGATCGTGAGATTATCTACAGTCCTCACTGTCACGATGATTTGGGAATGGCAGTAGCTAACAGCCTGTCCGCAGTCAAATACGGAGCTAGGCGGGTGGAAGGCACTATTAATGGTATTGGTGAGCGTGCTGGTAATGCTGCTCTGGAAGAAGTAGCAGTTGCTTTGGAAATTCGCAAGGACTATTATCAGGTTGAGTCAGATATCGTCCTTAATGAAACCATCAACACTTCTGAGTTGGTGTCCCGCTTCTCAGGTATTCCGGTGCCTAAGAACAAGGCGGTTGTTGGTGGCAACGCCTTCTCTCATGAGTCTGGTATCCATCAGGATGGTGTTCTTAAGAATCCACTGACCTATGAAATCATCACACCTGAGCTGGTTGGAGTCAAGAGCAATTCACTTCCCCTCGGCAAGCTGTCTGGCCGCCACGCCTTTGTTGAAAAACTCAAAGAACTGGCTCTAGATTTTGAGGAATCTGAAATTAATGATCTCTTTGCTAAGTTTAAGGTCTTGGCGGATAAGAAAAACGAAGTCACGGACGCTGACATTCGGGCTCTGATTGCTGGAACGACAGTTGAAAATCCAGAAGGCTTCCACTTTAATGATCTGCAGCTGACGACCAATGACGATCATACCATCACAGCAGATGTGCAGCTGGTTAATGGCGACGGAGAGACAGTCAACTGTGTGGCAGAAGGCAAGGGAAGTGTCGAAGCCATCTTTAATGCCATCGACCAATTCTTTAACCAATCTGTCCAGCTTTTAGCCTATAACATTGAGGCCGTGACGGACGGTATTGACTCTCAGGCTCGCGTCTTGGTAGCTGTTGAAAATACAGATACAGATACGATTTTCAACTCTTCTGGGATTGACTTTGATGTTCTTAAGGCTAGCGCCATTGCCTATATCCATGCTAATACCTTTGTGCAAAAGGAAAATGCTGGTGAAATCGGCCATCAGGTATCTTACCGCGATCTGCCTGCAAATAATTAGAAGGAAGCGACTATGACAAAAGAAATTGTAGCTCTGGCGGGTGACGGTATCGGCCCAGAAATCATGGAAGCTGGTCTCCAAGTACTGGCTGCTGTTGCGGACAAGTTCGGTTTTACTTATCATATCACGGAGAAAGCTTTTGGGGGTGCTGGTATTGATGCGGAAGGTCATCCTCTGCCTCAGTCAACTCTAGAAGCGGCTAAGGAGGCGGATGCTATTCTCCTTGCAGCTATCGGCAGTCCCCAGTACGATAATGCCCCAGTTCGGCCGGAGCAAGGCTTGCTCGCTCTGCGCAAGGAGCTTGAACTTTATGCCAATATCCGTCCAGTTAAGATCTTCGATGCACTTAAGCATTTGTCGCCTTTGAAAGCAGAGCGAATTGCTGGTGTGGATTTTGTGGTCGTGCGCGAGCTGACTGGTGGGATTTACTTTGGTGAACATATTTTGAAGGACAGATCTGCGCGTGATATTAACGACTACAGCTATGAAGAGGTGGAACGAATTGTCCGTAAGGCCTTTGATATCGCGCGTGGTCGCAGAAAGCGCGTGACCAGTATTGACAAGCAAAATGTACTAGCGACATCCAAACTCTGGCGTAGAGTAGCAGATGAGGTGGCCAAGGATTATCCAGATGTGACCTTGGAGCACCAACTGGTAGATAGCGCTGCGATGCTCATGATCACCAATCCTGCTAAGTTTGATGTTGTTGTAACGGAAAATCTTTTTGGGGATATTCTCTCAGATGAGTCCAGTGTCTTGTCAGGGACGCTGGGAGTTATGCCATCAGCCAGTCATTCGGCTACTGGGCCAAGTCTTTACGAGCCTATCCATGGTTCTGCTCCAGATATTGCAGGGCTAGGTATTGCCAATCCTGTCAGTATGATCCTTTCTGTAGCCATGATGCTGCGAGATAGTTTTTCAGAGCTTGAAGCTGCAGAAGCGATTGAAGCAGCAGTGGAGAAGACACTGGCTCAAGAGATTTTAACGCGAGATCTGGGTGGTCAGGCGACAACAACTCAAATGACGGAGGCCATTATCAATAACTTATGAAATGGATATTAACAGGTATTTGCCTGCTTTGGAACCTTATCGTTTTCCTCCTTTATGGCTGGGATAAGCGTAAGGCTAAGAAAAATCACTACCGCATTCCAGAGAAGACTTTGCTCTTGTCAGCTTTGGTAGCCGGAGGTTTGGGCGCTTTATTAGGTGGTCGCCTCTTTCACCACAAGACCAGAAAATGGTATTTCTGGTTGGCTTGGATTTGCGGAATAATAGTGGAAATCGGAATTTTGTATTACATATGGAGAAGCTAGTATGGCTGGAAAATCGATTTTTGATAAGATTTGGGAAAGACACGTAATAACAGGCCAAGAAGGTCAACCCCAGCTTATGTATGTGGATCAGCATTATATTCATGAAGTAACCAGCCCTCAGGCTTTTCAGGGCCTTCGAGATGCGGGTCGCAAAGTTAGACGACCGGACTTAACTTTTGGAACTTTTGACCATAATGTTCCTACGGTCAATATCTATGATATTCGGGATGTGATTTCCAAGGCTCAGATTGATAAACTTTCTGAGAATGTCAAGGATTTTGGCATCGAGCATGCGGCTCATGGATCAGAGTTGCAAGGGATTGTCCATATGGTTGGGCCCGAAACAGGCAAGACTCAGCCAGGGAAATTTATCGTTTGTGGCGACAGTCACACGGCCACTCACGGAGCCTTTGGAGCTATTGCTTTTGGAATTGGTACTTCGGAGGTAGAGCACGTCTTTGCCACACAAACGATCTGGCAAGTCAAGCCTAAGAAAATGCTGGTCAAATTTACCGGGGTGCCACCTAAAGGTGTTTATTCTAAAGACTTCATCCTTGCTCTGATTGCCAAATACGGTGTAGCTGCGGGTGTTGGCTATGTGGTCGAGTATGCCGGTGATGCCATTAATCATTTGACCATGGAAGAGCGCATGACCATCTGCAATATGTCCATAGAGTTTGGCTCAAAGATGGGCATTATGAATCCTGACCAGAAGACCTATGATTACGTTCAAGGACGCCCGGGAGCACCTAAGGACTTTGAGGCGGCAGTGGCTGATTGGAAGACTCTGGTCAGTGACCCCGATGCTGTTTATGATAAGGTCATTGAGATGGATGTCTCCCAGCTGGCACCTATGGTGACTTGGGGAACCAATCCTTCTATGGGAGTAGAGTTCGGCGCGGCTTTCCCTGAAATCCGTGACATGAACGACGAGCGGGCCTACAATTACATGGACCTCTCCCCAGGTAAGAAAGCAGAAGATATTGACCTAGGTTATATCTTTATCGGGTCCTGTACCAATGCCAGACTCAGCGATTTGCAGCTGGCAGCTAAGTTTGTCGCTGGTAAGCACATTGCTCCCAATCTAACAGCTATCGTCGTACCAGGCTCTCGTCCGGTCAAGCGGGCTGCTGAAAAGATGGGACTGGATAAAATTTTCATGGATGCAGGCTTTGAGTGGCGCGATCCGGGTTGTTCCATGTGTCTGGGAATGAATCCAGACAAGGTGCCGGACGGAGTCCACTGTGCCTCAACCAGCAATCGGAACTTTGAGGATCGTCAGGGATTTGGCGCTAAAACCCATCTTTGCAGTCCTGCCATGGCAGCAGCGGCAGCCATTGCCGGGCACTTCGTAGACGTCCGCCAGCTACCGGAGGTCCAGTAAGGAAATTTTATGGAAAAATTTACAATCTATACGGGGACAACGGTTCCCCTCATGAACGATAATATTGATACAGACCAAATTTTGCCCAAGCAGTTTCTCAAGTTGATTGATAAAAAAGGTTTTGGCAAGTACCTCATGTACGCATGGCGCTATCTGGACAATCAGTACACCGAAGATCCTGATTTCGTTTTTAATAGACCAGAGTACCGCAAGGCGACTATTCTGATTACAGGGGATAATTTCGGGGCTGGTTCCTCTCGGGAGCACGCTGCCTGGGCCTTGGCTGACTATGGCTTCAAGGTAGTCATTGCTGGATCTTTTGGCGATATTCACTATAACAATGAGCTTAATAACGGTATGCTGCCTATTGTCCAGCCACTGGAAGTGCGGCAAGCCTTGGCTAATCTGAAGCCGACGGATCAAGTGACAGTGGATTTGGAGCAGCAGAAGATTTTTTCACCAGTGGGAGAATTCTCCTTTGACATTGATGGAGAATGGAAGCACAAGCTCCTAAACGGTTTGGATGATATCGGCATTACGCTTCAGTATGAGGATTTGATTACAGAATATGAAAAAAATCGTCCATCTTATTGGCAGTAACCTTATTTTTGCTATATTGAGAAAATTCTGAAAAAATCTTGTCTCCGATAAAAATATATGGTAAAATAAATCTTAATTTAATAGAAAAGGAAGAAACTTATGACAAAACACATTCAATGGAATGGAACTCTTTCACAAGAAGGCTATGACATCCTGAAAGGCGATGGCGGCTGTATCGTTTGCCCGACCAAGGTGGGTTACATCATTATGACTAGTGATAAGGCAGGTTTGGAGCGTAAGTTCGAAGCTAAGGCCCGTAACCGTAATAAGCCAGGTGTGGTTCTTTGTGGCAGTATGGATGAGCTTCGTGCTTTAGCGCAGCTAAATCCGGAAATTGAAGCTTTTTATCAAAAGCATTGGGATGAAGATATCCTCTTGGGTTGTATCCTTCCATGGAAGCCAGAAGCTTTTGAAAAGCTCAAAGCCTATGGCGACGGTCGGGAAGAGCTGATGACAGATGTTCGTGGCACGAGCTGTTTTGTTATTAAGTTTGGTAAGGCGGGCGAGCAGCTGGCAGCTAAGCTTTGGGAAGAAGGCAAGATGGTTTATGCTTCCTCAGCCAACCCATCCGGTAAAGGAAACCGCGGCAAGGTAGAAGGAATTGGAGAGCGCATCGAAAATGCTGTTGATTTGGTTATTGAAGCAGATGACTATGTAGCCTCTATCCAGCCAGANAAGACCATTGAAACTCGCTACGAGCAAGGNGTTATGGTCTCTATGGTNGANAANGATGGAAAACTGATTCCAGAACAAGGTGGNCAACGTTCCATCTCACCAGCACCAGTGGTCATCCGCAAAGGCTTGGATATCGACAAAATCATGATGCACCTGTCCGATACTTTCAACTCATGGGATTACCGTCAGGGTGAATATTACTAAGATAAAAATAGCTCAGTGTAAGAGGGAGATTTCCTCTTTACACTGGGCTTTTTAGTTCGAAACTTTGAGTTTAAAATCTTTATTCAGTTTAAANTTATTTCNAAATAGAACAAAATTCTTGATAGATGAAACAACAAATGTTACAATAAATAAAAAATCAATTCGATATAGAAATAAATTAGAGGAAGTATGAAAGACAGTCATTTGGTAGCCTATCATGTTCGTTTGTTGAATGGGCGGATTTTTCAAAAGTTACTGGGCCAGGAGCCTGAAGCTCTTTATCGGAGTGAACAGGGCAAGATTCTCACAGTTTTATGGAATAGTGAAACGGGCTGCGCTACGGCCACAGATATTGCGCTGGCGACAGGACTTGCCAATAATACGTTGACGACTATGCTGAAAAAGTTGGAAGAGCAGGGTTTGGTGACCTTTAGTCAGTGTGGTTCAGACAAGAGAAAAAAATATGTCAAGTTGACGGAGCAAGGTTGGTCTCAGAAAGAAGTTGGCCATCGTGTCAGTCAAGAGTTGGATGCTATTTGTTATAAAGGATTTTCAGAGGAAGAAATTCGCCAGTTTGAAAGTTATCAGGAACGCATCTTAGCAAATTTAAAAGAAAAAGAGGAATAAATCATGTCAAAACAAGTTGAAAATGCACAAAATCTTTATATTCATGCCATTCAAGATGGGCGCGTTGCCGAGGCTCAAGCTCAGTCTGTAGGGGATACCTACATTCAACACTCGACAGGTGTGCCAGATGGGAAAGAAGGCTTTGCGGCTTTCTTTGCAAATTTATTTGAGCGTCATCCCGAGCGTGAGATGAANATTGTNCGCACCATTGANGANGGCAATCTAGTCTTNGTCCATGTCCATCAATTTCTCAATGGCGGGGAAGCGCAATGGGTGACGACGGATACTTTCCGTTCTGATGAGAATGGTCGTATCGTGGAGCATTGGGATGTGATTGACTACTATCGAACACCTGAAAATGGCCAATTAGATCAGATTTTTGGTGATTTTGAGATCAAGGATTTGGACAAAACGGCAGAAAATAAAAAAACCGTTCGTCGTTTCTTGACAGAAATTTTCCAAAATGGGGAGCTGGGGCAGTGGAGTGATTATGTGGCAGACGATTTGATTCAGCATAATCATGAGATTGGACAAGGAAGTGCTGCTTATAAAAACTATGTGGCTGAACATGAGGTTACTTTCGACTTTGTTTTCCAGCTTTTGGGACAAGGAAACTATGTGGTCAGCTATGGCCAGACTCAGATTGATGGCGTTGCCTATGCCCAGTATGACATCTTCCGTTTGATGAATGGCTTGATTGTTGAGCATTGGGACAATAAAGAAGTCATGCCTAAGGTAGAAGACTTGACTAATAGAGGGAAGTTTTAAATTGAGGAAAAACAATGATTGAATATAAAAATGTAGCGCTACGCTATACAGAAAAAGATGTCTTGAGAGATGTCAACTTACAGATTGAGGATGGTGAATTTATGGTTTTGGTGGGTCCTTCTGGGTCCGGTAAGACAACCATGCTCAAGATGATCAACCGTCTTTTGGAACCAACTGATGGAAATATTTACATGGATGGCAAGCGCATCAAAGACTATGATGAACGTGAGCTGCGCCTTTCTACAGGATATGTCTTACAGGCGATTGCCCTCTTTCCAAATCTAACGGTGGCAGAAAATATTGCCCTCATTCCTGAGATGAAGGGGTGGAGCAAGGAAGAAATTGCTAAGAAAACAGAAGAGCTCTTGGCAAAAGTTGGCTTGCCAGTAGCTGACTATGGTCATCGACTGCCGAGTGAGCTGTCAGGTGGGGAACAGCAGCGTGTGGGTATTGTCCGTGCCATGATTGGTCAGCCAAAGATCCTACTCATGGACGAGCCTTTTTCAGCGCTGGATGCTATTTCCAGAAAACAATTGCAGACGTTGATCAAGCAACTGCATAATGAGTTTGGGATGACGACCATTTTTGTCACTCACGATACGGACGAAGCTTTGAAATTAGGAGATAGGATTGCAGTTTTACAGGACGGGGAGATTCGTCAAGTGGCGACACCTGAGGAAATCTTATCTGCACCCGCGACCAGCTTCGTAGCAGATTTGTTTGGAGGTGTTCAACATGGCTAATTTGTTTTCTACCTTTCAGGAGCGCTTTGGCGAATGGTTGGCAGCCTTAGGGCAACATCTCCAGCTATCTCTTTTGACCTTACTAGTGGCCATTTTCCTGACCATTCCACTCGCTATCTATCTTAATAGTCACAAAAAAGCAGCCAATTGGGTGCTGCAAATTGCGGGAATCTTTCAAACTATTCCTTCAATGGCCTTGCTGGGACTCTTTATCCCCCTCATGGGGATTGGCACACTGCCGGCACTGACTGCCCTGGTGATCTACGCTATTTTCCCGATTTTAGAGAATACTGTCACTGCTTTGAATGGGATTGATCCTAGTTTAGAGGAAGCTGGAATCGCCTTTGGGATGACCAAGTGGGAGCGACTCAAAAAGTTTGAACTGCCTCTAGCAATGCCCGTCATCGTGTCAGGAGTTCGGACGGCAACGGTAATGATTATCGGAACAGCAACTCTGGCAGCCCTTGTCGGAGCTGGTGGACTAGGTTCTTTTATCCTTCTAGGAATTGACCGTCGCAATGCCAGTCTGATCTTGATTGGAGCAATTTCCTCCGCAGTTTTAGCAATTCTTTTCAACAGTCTCCTTAAATGGATGGAAAAGGCCAAGCTTCGGACTGTATTTACAGCTTTTGCTGTCTTAATCCTCGGACTAGGCGCTTCTTATACACCGAGTCTAATTCCCAAGCAGGAGAAGGATCATCTGGTTATTGCTGGGAAATTAGGTCCAGAGCCAGAAATTCTCATGAATATGTATAAACTTCTCATCGAGGAAAATACGGATATGACTGTGACAGTCAAACCGAACTTTGGTAAGACAGACTTCCTTTATCAAGCCCTGAAAAAAGGCGATATTGATATCTATCCTGAGTTTACCGGTACGATTACAGGAACCCTCTTGCAACCTGCTCCAAAGGTCAGTAATGATGCTGAAGAAGTTTTTGAAGCAGCACGTGATGGAATCAAAAAACAGGACAATCTAGTCTTGCTCAATCACATGGCTTATCAAAATACCTATGCAATTACAGTACCTAAGAGTGTTGCTAAAGAATACAATCTTAAAACCATCTCTGACCTTAAGGCAGTTCAAGACAAGCTCAAGGCAGGGTTTACCTTGGAATTTAACGATCGTGAAGATGGAAACAAGGGTTTGCAATCTCTATATGGCCTTAATCTTAATGTAGCGACCATGGAGCCAGCCCTTCGCTACCAAGCTATCCAGTCGGGTGATATTCAAATCACGGATGCCTATTCGACTGACGCAGAACTTGCGCGTTATGATTTACAAGTTTTAGAAGACGATAAGCACCTTTTCCCTCCTTATCAAGGAGCACCTCTCATGAAAGCTGAATTGCTCGAAAAACACCCTGAATTGGAAGGTATTCTCAATAAGCTATCTGGCAAAATTACGGAAAGCCAGATGAGTCAGATGAATTATCAAGTTGGCATCGGAGGCAAAAAAGCCGAAGCTGTTGCGCGTGATTATCTGGTCAAGGAAGGACTTTTAAAAAAATAATAAGTAAAAGAGTTAGACTTGTAAGGTCTAGCTTTTTTGCTTACTTGAGAATAGACAGACTAAGGATGGAAGGAGATGAGTTGATCTCTTAGTCAGGAAATCTTCATCCATTTTTGGTATAATAAAGTATCAATTCATGGAGGTGTTTCAATGGCATCTAGTCAAGAATATTTGGATTTTATCCTGAAGCAGCTGCAAGGCTTAGGTCAAGAAATCAGTTTTCGCAAGATGATGGGGGAATATTTGCTCTATTATCGAGGGCGCTTATTTGGCGGGATTTATGACAACCGCTTACTGCTCAAGCCGGTCCAGCCAGCTCTGGCTCTCTTAGAAAATCCAGTCTATGAAACTCCTTATCCAGGCGCAAAGCCAATGCTTCATATAAAAGAAGTAGAAGATGCTTCCTTTCTCTGCAATCTAATTGAAGCTGCCTATCCTGCCTTACCAGCACCAAAAAAGAAAAAATAGTCAAGCTATTATAATGAATATTTTTTAAAATTTTCCGTTATAATAGACTTAAAGGAGGTTTGGTCAGCTATGCTTTATATTGCTCTTATTGGAGATTTGATCGAATCCAAACAGCTAAAAAATCGTAAGCAGGCCCAGAAGGACCTGCAGGACATGATGGCGGTGCTAAATCAGGATTATCAGGATTATCTGGTGTCGCCTTTTACCATTACGACTGGAGATGAGTTTCAGGCTTTGTTGCGCCCTAATTCTGAAGTCATGCGGCTCATTGATCAGATTGCCTTAGGCTTTCCTCACCCGATTCGCTTTGGGCTTGGCCTGGGGGAAATTGTGACGGATATCAATCGGGAGCAAAGTATTGGCTCGGACGGTCCGGCCTACTGGAAGGCACGCGCAGCCATTGAGGCTATTCATGAGAAGAACGACTATGGCAGTAGCCGTATAGCTGTATCCTTGGGCGATGACGAGCTCAGTCAGGCGGTCAATACGGTGCTGGCGGCTGCGCGTCCTTTATCCAGAGCAAGTGGAACACCAGTCAGAGAGAGGTTCTGGAGCGGATGCTCACAGAATATATCTATGATGAGAATTTTTCTCATGGAGAAATAGCAGAGCTGCTGCAGATTAGTCCCAGTGCGCTTAGTAAGCGGCTCAAGTCGTCTGGGCTGAAGATCTATCTGAGAAATCGTCGTTTAGCTATGAAAATGATTTTACAGGCAGCAAAGGAGGCTGAACAATGACAAACTTTATGGGATTTTCAGAATTTTTCATGCAGAATCCGATTCTTGTATTGACTTTGCTGGCCCATGTGCTAGCTGATTTTCAGCTTCAAAGTCAGAAAATGGCCGACCTCAAAAGCCGTAGGATGAATTTCTTAATTCTCTACTTGGGAATTGTTCTCTTGCCACTGTTGCTCTTGGGGCTCATCTTACCTAATTATCTGCTATATTTCGCCTTGGTCTGGCTCAGTCATACGCTGATTGACTTCTTAAAGAATAGGTTGAATTCATCGATTGTCCAGCATCATGCTCAAAAGTTTGCCTTTATACTGGATCAAATCTTGCATTTGATTAGTATTTTGCTCTTTATTTTCTCTTAGGACGGCAGCAAATTTCAG
The DNA here is from genome assembly GCF_003943505.1 of Streptococcus cristatus. GTDB lineage: Bacteria > Bacillota > Bacilli > Lactobacillales > Streptococcaceae > Streptococcus > Streptococcus cristatus_E. Next base: position 200,244 of record NZ_RJPS01000002.1, on the reverse strand, counting down.
CGCCTAATTGGTTGTCTGAGCGCTACCTCATGCTGCAGGCTCTCTTTTTCTTCGCCCTTACTGGTAAGCCAATTAATATCCTCTTTAAACTCTTCTTCAGCAAGTATCAAGCAGGGGAAGACAGTGGAGAAACTATTGCGGGGGCTGGTGCTATGATTGGGATTTTGGAGCGCTTGATTATAGGACTTTCCCTTATTTTCGGGCAATTCACAGCGATTGGTCTGGTCTTCACGGCTAAGCCTATCGCTCGCTATAATAAAATTTCTGAAAGCCAGTCTTTTGCAGAATACTATCTGATTGGTTCACTCTTTAGCATGATCAGTGTTTTACTAACTTATGGCTTGCTTTATTGGTAATAAAAAGAAGACTGGGATAAGATACTCAGTCTTTACTTTGATTCTTATTTTCTATAAAGAAAGGAGAAGGCACATGGCCAAAAAACTAGAAGATATGTCTTTAGAAGAATTATGGCAGCTATTCCCGATTTTCTTAGAGGAGCACAATAAGGACTGGACAGCTTGGTATGTGGAGGAAAGCAGAAGAATACAAAGTTTTTTGCCAGCAAATCAGTTATATAAAATGCATCATATTGGTTCCACATCTATTGAGGGGATATGGGCTAAGCCGATTATTGATATTCTCTTAGAAATTCCTCGAACTGAAGATATGGATAGCATCAAGAGAGAATTGCTGGAGCATGGCTACCTGCTTATGTCAGAGTCAGAAGGCCGCATGTCTTTTAACAAGGGCTATACACTGCAAGGTTTTGCTAAACGAGTTTTTCACTTGCATCTGCGCTACTATGGAGACCATGATGAACTCTATTTCCGAGACTATCTGAAAGATCATCCAGCTGTCGCTAAAGACTACGAGCAGTTAAAATTAATCTTATGGAAAAAGTACGAGCACAATCGTGATGCCTATACAGAAGCTAAAACTGGTTTCATCAGGCAGTATACGCAAAAAGCCCAAAAGCTTTATAAGAGAAGGTATGACAACAAGCTGGCCTAACCAGGAACTCCCGCAAACCCACTTTGTTTCGTTCTAATTAGAATAAATAGTTTGAACAGTTTCCTAGATTCGTTATAATACGTATTCTCAATCATAATATTCAATTTAAATAATATGATATATTTTAAATTGAAGCTCAAATCCTTTATTTGTTTACAAATACTAGAAATGTTATAATACTAGTCTATACCAAGATAGGAGGTAGAAAATGAGAATACGGTCTATCATCGCACTCTCAACTTTTCTGTTTATTGTTCTTATCGCTTTATTTCTAGGGTCCAAGCTACAAACAAGAGAGTTAAATAGTAGTGAATATGTTCAGTCAAGGACTCCGACCTTATTTTTCCATGGTTATGGCTCAAGTGCTAATGCTGAAAAGCATATGGTAGAGGCAGCTAGGCAAGCTGGAGTTACTCAAACAATCATCACAGCTACAGTTGATAGTCATGCTCAAGTAATCTTTAAAGGATATATACCAAAAGATGCTATCAATCCAATTGTCATGGTTGAGTTCAAAGACAATCGAAATCCCGATTATGCTCAAGACGGAGAATATGTAGCAGCAGTTGTTCGAAAGTTGCAAGCAAGATATGGTTTCAAAAAGATGAATTTTGTCGCGCATTCTATGGGAAATATGTCTATTTTATTTTACCTATTAGAGCACGCTCAGAATGAAGAGCTTCCACAGTTGCAAAAGCAGGTAAATATCGCCAATCATGTCAATGGTTTGGAGGGGATGGATCTGCCAGCTAATTTGACCATTCTAGACAACCATACAGGGCAGCCTAGCGCCATGAGTGATAGCTATCAAAAACTTCTGGGCTTGCGCGAAATTTATCCGCAAGATCAAGTGGATGTGCTTAATATCTATGGAGATTTTAAAAATCAATCAGATGGTTCTGTTTTAAACGTTTCTTCTCGCAGTCTCAAGTATCTTGTAATCGACAATGCTAAGTCCTATCAGGAAGAAAGAGTGACTGGCCCTCTGGCTCAGCATAGCCAGCTGCATGAAAATCCAGAAGTAGATAGATTATTGATTGATTTTCTTTGGGGAAAATAATTTTAAGACACGCAGGCTATTTTCTGTTTATAAGAAAACTTTAAGCATTTTATACTATTTTGTTCTATGGAAAGTTTTCCTTTCCTAATTTAATGTGACAGCGCAATCCGCTGATTATAATCGAAGCTTCTCTAAAACCTTATTGTTTAGAGATAGATTGAGGAGTAAAATGAAATTTAAGAAAACATTATTGACAGCAGGAGCTCTAGTAGCTACGCTCTTTACCGTATCTACAGCAACTGCTGATACTAACGTTCAAAAAGTCATTGACGAAACCTATGTTCAGCCTGAGTATGTCTTGGGCTATTCCTTGGATGACAGCCAAAAAGAGCAAACGCTCCAGCTTTTAGGCTACAATGCATCGAGTGATTCTAAACCTCTGAAAACAATGACACCTGATGTCTATTCAAAGATTATGAATGTGGCAAATGATCCTAGTTTGCAGTTATATTCTTCTGTTAAGATTAAGAAATTGGGCAACAAGAAGCCGCTTCAAGTTAAGATTGTTACGCCGCAAAACATCACCAAGGTTACAGAGGATATGTATCGCAATGCAGCAGTCACCTTGGGCGTACAGCATGCAGAAATTACAGTCGCAGCACCTATCCCTGTGACTGGAGAAAGTGCCCTAGCTGGTATTTATTACTCGCTGGAGGAAAATGGAGCGAGCGTTCCTCAGGAAAATAAAGATTTGGCTCAGGAAGAATTAGCCGCACTTTCAAATATCAACGCTGAGAACCAAGGTAAGGAAGGTTACGATGCTGATAAGCTGAATGTGGCTCTGACAGATATAAAAACAGCTGTTGCCAATGCTAAAAAGAATAACAGCAATTTGACAGAAGCTGATGTCCGTAAAATCGTTGAAGAAACACTGAAAAACTACGGTCTCAGCAGTTCAGTCACAACTGATCAAATCAATCTGATTATTAACTTTGCAGTCAATCTTTCAAACAGCGGAGTCATCACAAATTCTGATTTCACAAAGACGCTCACCGACTTAAAAAACAGTATTGTTTCAAAGGCTGGTGACACATTCAATAATATCAACCTTAACTTTGATGCAAACGGACTTCTTGAAGATGGCGGTAGTTTCTTTAGCAATATCTGGAATGCAATCGTCAATTTCTTTAAAGGGTTGCTAGGTCAATAAGACTATATTTAAAAATATAACAAAAAACCAGCTAGATTCTAGCTGGTTTTTGCATATTTCTTATTCCCACTCAACAGTTGCAGGTGGTTTGCTGGTAATATCGTAGACGATACGATTAACGTGATCTACTTCGTTGACAATACGGACAGAGATTTTTTGCAGAACTTCCCAAGGGATCTTGGCAAAGTCAGCTGTCATACCATCGATAGAAGTGATAGCGCGAATGGCAATCGTGTAGTCGTAAGTCCGGCCATCGCCCATAACACCGACTGAACGAACGCCAGTGTTGACAGTGAAGTATTGCCAGATATCGCGGTCAAGACCAGCCTTGGCGATTTCTTCGCGGAGAATAGCGTCTGATTCGCGGACAGTTTCCAATTTTTCCTCTGTGATTTCTCCCATTACACGGATAGCAAGACCAGGACCTGGGAATGGCTGACGCCAGACAATCTCATCAGGCATGCCAAGCTCTGTACCCAAAGCGCGTACTTCATCCTTGTAAAGTGTATTTAGAGGTTCAATCAACTCAAACTGCATATCTTCTGGCAGACCGCCAACATTGTGGTGAGACTTGATAGTTTGAGCAGTGTCAGTACCAGATTCGATAACATCGGTATAAAGTGTACCTTGAGCCAAGAATTTCACATCTTTCAGTTTGCTGGCTTCATCGTCAAAGACGTAGACAAACTCATTTCCGATGATTTTACGTTTTTGCTCAGGATCAGATACGCCAGCAAGTTTATCAAGGAAACGCTTCGCTGCGTCTGCTTTAACGATATTAAGACCAAACTTGCCACCCAGCATTTCCATAACTTGATCAGCTTCGCCTTTACGCAAAAGACCGTGATCTACAAAGATACAGATCAATTGATCGCCGATAGCTTTCTGCAAGAGGACACCTACGACAGAAGAGTCAACACCACCTGATAGGCCGAGCAGGACACGTTTGTCACCGACTGTTTCACGAATTTTTTGAATCTGCATATCAATGAAATTATCCATAGACCAGTCGCCCTTAGCACCACAGATATTGAGAGCGAAATTGCGCAAAATATCGTAACCGTACTCAGAATGACGAACCTCAGGGTGAAATTGAATTCCGTAGATTTTCTTGTTAGGATTTTCAATAGATGCAAAAGGACAGTCTGCAGATGTACCAGTGCGGACAAAGTCTGCAGGGATCTCCGTCACCGCATCACCGTGGCTCATCAGGACAAGCTGCTCTTCTGGTGTGCTTTCAAAGAGAGGAGAAGTGGTATGTGTTAGTTTTGATTGACCATATTCACGATTGCCGGCATCACCTGCTGGCACCACCTTCCCGCCCAATTTATGAGTCAAAAGCTGCATACCATAGCAAATCCCCAAAATTGGAATACCAAGTTCAAAAATCTCTGGGTCAATATCAAATGAACCTTCTTCATAAACTGAGTTAGGTCCACCTGAAAGGATAATCCCGACAGGACGGATAGCACGGACTTCGTCAGCGGTAATCTTGTGGCTCTTGAGTTCAGAAAATACACCAATTTCACGGATACGACGTGAAATCAGCTGGTTGTACTGGCTGCCGTAATCAAGCACGATGATTTTTTCAACATCTTGCAATTCAGTTGTAGTTGTCATCTTTTCCCTTTCTTAAAAGAAGTAATCTTTTCCCCTCATTCTATCACAAAAATCGAATTTTTCCAAGGTAATAGGACTAGCTGCAAGTAAAAATAACTGAAAAATGAGAGCATTTTTGTCTAAAAAATGATAAACAAATAGGATTTCCCTACATTGATTGATATTTAGTTTGACTTTTAAACTAATTGATAATACAATAAATGTATAAAAAGCTGCTTAAAATCAGAAAAGAGGGCTATTGATGTTACCTGCTTATGTGAAAATACATGATCAAATAAAAAAAGATATTGACGAGGGTATTTGGGAGATTGGCGAGCGCTTGCCAAGCGAACGCGATCTTGCTGAAACTTTCGAGGTCAGCAGAATGACTCTGCGCCAAGCTATTACGCTTCTGGTGGAGGAAGGGGTGCTAGAGCGTCGAGTCGGTAGCGGCACTTATGTCGCTAGCACACGAGTTCAGGAAAAAATGCGTGGAACAACTAGTTTTACGGAAATTATGAAGTCTCAAGGGAAAATACCGTCCAGCCAGCTGATTTCCTACCGTCGGACACTGCCAAGCGAGCGAGAAGTCGAAAAGCTGGGCATCCATAAGACAGAGAACATCATCCGCATGGAACGGGTTCGCTACGCTGACGATATCCCCGTGGTCTATGAAGTTGCCTCAATTCCAGAGAAATTTATAAAGAATTTCAAAAAAGAAGAAGTGACTAGTCATTTCTTTCAAACTCTACAAGAGCATGGCCATAAAATTGGCAAGTCCCAACAGACTATTTACGCCCGTTTGGCTAAGGAAAAAATCGCTAAATACCTAGGAATTCCCCGTGGTCATGCTATTTTAGGCTTGACACAAGTTTCTTATTTTGATGATGGAACAGCCTTTGAGTACGTAAAAAGCCAGTATGTCGGCGAACGATTTGAATTCTATTTAGAAAACAAATGATTGCATAATTTAAATTATGTTAAAAAACTGTCGGTCGGCAGTTTTTTTATAATTCTCCATTTTCAAACATACCGAAAGAGTGGAGTTTAAAGGGATTATTTGGTATAATATTCTTTATGGAAATTGAAAAAACAAATCGAATGAACGCTCTGTTTGAGTTTTATGCAGCTTTGCTGACCGACAAGCAAATGAACTATATTGAGCTCTACTATGCGGATGACTACAGCCTTGCTGAGATTGCCGAGGAGTTTAATGTGAGCCGTCAAGCTGTCTATGACAATATCAAGCGGACAGAGAAAATTCTGGAAGACTACGAAATGAAACTGCACATGTACTCTGACTATATCGTCAGAAGTCAGATTTTCGATCAGATTATGGAGAAATACCCTGACGATCCCTATCTGCAGGAGCAGCTTGCGGTTTTGTCCAGCATTGATAACCGAGAATAAAACGGATAGAAACCTGTCCATTTCCATCATTTGATAATTAAGAGGAGAAATATTTATGGCTTTTGAAAATTTGACTGAACGCTTACAGAACGTCTTTAAAAACCTACGCAGAAAGGGAAAAATTTCTGAGAGTGATATCCAGGAAGCGACCAAAGAGATTCGTCTTGCTCTCTTGGAGGCTGACGTTGCCCTGCCTGTTGTTAAAGACTTTATTAAAAAGATTCGTGAGCGAGCTATCGGACACGAAGTTATTGACACGCTTAATCCAGCTCAACAGATCATCAAAATCGTAGACGAAGAGCTAACAGCCATTCTGGGTTCTGATACTGCCGAGATTATCAAGTCACCAAAGATTCCGACTGTTATCATGATGGTCGGTTTGCAAGGGGCTGGTAAAACGACCTTTGCGGGTAAATTGGCCAATAAACTCAAGAAAGAAGAAAATGCTCGTCCTTTGATGATTGCGGCGGATATCTACCGTCCAGCAGCTATTGATCAGCTGAAAACACTGGGCCACCAGATTGATGTTCCAGTCTTTGCCTTGGGTACCGAGTTCCCAGCAGTAGAGATTGTCCGTCAAGGTTTGGAGCAAGCCAAGGCTAATCACAACGACTATGTCTTGATTGATACGGCTGGTCGCCTACAAATTGATGAAAAGCTTATGCAGGAGCTAGCTGATGTCAAGGCTTTAGCACAGCCAAATGAAATTCTGCTGGTTGTCGATGCCATGATTGGTCAGGAAGCAGCAAATGTAGCCCGTGAATTTAACAATCAACTCGAAGTAACCGGGGTCATCCTGACCAAGATTGATGGGGATACTCGTGGTGGTGCAGCTCTGTCAGTCCGTCAGATTACTGGCAAGCCAATCAAGTTCACTGGTACTGGCGAAAAGATTACCGATATCGAAACCTTCCACCCAGACCGTATGTCTGGCCGTATCCTCGGTATGGGGGATATGCTGACCCTGATTGAAAAGGCCGCTCAAGAGTACGATGAGAAAAAATCGCTTGAAATGGCTGAAAAAATGCGGGAAAACACCTTTGATTTCAACGATTTCATCGACCAGCTGGACCAAGTGCAGAACATGGGGCCTATGGAAGAATTGCTCAAGATGTTGCCAGGTATGGCCAATAATCCTGCTCTTAAAAACATCAAAGTAGATGAAAAAGAAATTGCCCGTAAACGTGCCATCGTATCTTCTATGACACCAGCTGAGCGGGAAAATCCAGACCTGCTTAACCCAAGCCGCCGTCGTCGAATTGCGGCTGGTTCTGGTAATAGCTTTGTCGAAGTCAATAAGTTTATCAAGGACTTTAACCAAGCCAAACAGATGATGCAGGGCGTCCTATCTGGAGATATGAACAAAATGATGAAACAGATGAGGCTCAACCCTAACAATCTTCCTAAAAATATGCCGGGCGGCATGCCTGATATGTCAGCTTTAGAAGGCATGATGGGACAAGGCGGTATGCCGGATTTATCTGCCTTAGGCGGAGCAGGCATGCCAGATATGAGTCAACTTTTCGGCGGTGGCCTCAAAGGAAAAGCTGGAGAATTCCTCATGCGCCGCAGCATGAATAAAATGGCCAAGCAAATGAAGAAAAACAAGAAAAAACGGAAGTAATCGCAAACAAGTTACATAATTTATTTTATGTAACTTGTTTTATACATTTAGGAAAAAGAAATGAAAAAGTTTATTAAGTACCTGATTCAGCTTTACATCAAAATAAAAAACAAACTCCCTTCCCATCCCATCAGCCATCTACCCTTGAGTAAAGTTGATATAGAACCAATCATCATGATTCCCGGCAGTTCAGCGACAGAGAATCGTTTTAACAAAATGGTTAGAAAGCTCAACCACGACCAGCATCCTCACCATAGTCTGATTCGTATAAAAGTATGGAATGACGGTCGCATGACTTATCGTGGGCATTTGAAGCGAAAGGACAGAAACCCCATTTTTGTGATTGGTTTTCAGAATAATCGCGATGGTTACAAAAATATCAAGAAGCAGGCTGCTATGTTTAACGCTGCCATAACTGTTTTGCGAGAGAAATACCCTTTTACCAGTTTTAAAGGCTTGGGGCATTCTAATGGCGGACTGGTTTATACAGTATTCCTGCAGCAATACCTGGCAAACCATTCTGGATTGGAGATGGAAAAGCTCCTGACTATTGGCAGTCCTTATAATTTGAATAAAAAAGAAGTCAGTGATCGAGTTCCGATGTTGGAAGATTTTGTGACTAATCAAGACAAGTTACCTCATCAACTTCAGCATCTATCGATTTTAGGAATCTTTTTCCGTGATGGCGATGGTATTGTCCATAGAAGCAGTGTAGAGGCTGGGAGCTTGATTTATAAAGGAAAGATTGCTTCGCATAGAGAGGTCGTCATTACAGGTAAGGCTGCCCATCATTCATCTCTACCACAAAATGAACAAGTAATTAATTTGATTAAAGGGTTTTTATTCTAGTAATTATTTTACATAATTTAATTTTGGTAAAAAATTAGAAAGGCGATAAAAGAATGAAAATGACAGACATTCTTCATAGGTATTATGGTGACTTTGATCTGATAAATGAAAAATGGAATGAAGACTATGAAAGCATTTTGATTAAGCCAAAGGATGATCAAGAATATAAAAGATGCCGTTTGGCAAAGAAAACACCTAAAAAAGAAGGCTACTTTACAGTCTTTTGGAAAAAAGACCAAGACAACAAGAATATTCCTTATACTGATAAAGACTTGGGTAATGAACTGGTTATTGTCGTCATCGACGACCGTCATTGCGGTATATTTATCATTCCCAAAGAGGTGGCTATCAGTAAAAAAATTCTTTCTACAAAGGATTGTAAAGGAAAGATGGCTATGCGGTTTTATCCGTCCTGGTGCACACATTTAAATAAAACAGCTCAGGCAACACAAAAATGGCAACTGGATTATTTTCAAAAAATTAAATTAGAAGAATAAGTTTTAGTGAAACAAGACAGAGTTTAGTTTTAGAGTTTCTCAATTCTGTCTTGTTTTTATTATCTGTTTTGTAGTAAAGTTAGGTCATATACCGCCCCTCCATCATATTTCCGAAAAACTATAATTTTCTTGAAAAATATATCTAGATATGCTATACTTCTTTTATAGAAAAATTATGAGGAAGATGGAATGAAACGCGAGATTTTATTGGAACGAATTTATAAGCTGAAGCAAATCATGCCCTGGTACGTTTTAGAATATTACCAATCCAAGCTGGCGGTGCCTTATAGTTTTACAACCTTGTATGAATATCTCAAAGAATACGATCGATTTTTTCGCTGGGTTTTAGACTCCGATATTTCTGACGCTTCAGAGATTGCTGAGATTCCTCTCTCTGTCTTGGAAAATATGACTAAGAAAGATATGGAATCCTTCATTCTATACTTACGGGAGCGGCCGCTCCTCAATGCTAATACGACCCAAAACGGTGTTTCCCAGACAACCATCAATCGGACTCTTTCGGCTTTGTCCAGCCTTTACAAATATTTGACTGAGGAAGTCGAAAACGAACAGGGCGAGCCCTACTTCTATCGAAATGTGATGAAAAAGGTTGCTACTAAGAAGAAAAAGGAAACTCTGGCTGCTCGTGCTGAGAATATTAAGCAGAAGCTCTTTTTAGGGGATGAAACCGAGGAATTTCTCCAGTATATCGATACGGAGTACCCTAAGAAGCTCTCTAATCGCGCTCTGTCCTCTTTCAACAAGAACAAAGAACGAGATTTAGCCATCATTGCCTTGCTGCTAGCCTCTGGTGTTCGTCTGTCTGAAGCTGTCAATCTGGACCTTAAAGACATCAATCTCAAAATGATGGTCATTGAAGTAACTAGAAAAGGCGGGAAAAGAGACTCTGTCAATGTCGCTGCTTTTGCTAAGCCCTATTTAGAAGAGTATCTGAGCGTTCGGAGCAAGCGATACAAGGCCGAAAAGACTGATACAGCCCTCTTTTTGACTGAATACCGCGGCACTCCTAATCGAATCGATGCTTCTAGTGTCGAAAAAATGGTGGCCAAGTATTCTGAAGACTTCAAGGTGCGGGTGACGCCTCACAAACTCCGCCATACACTTGCTACACGTTTGTATGATGCAACCAAATCTCAAGTTCTCGTCAGTCACCAGCTGGGGCATGCTAGTACACAGGTTACTGACCTTTACACCCATATTGTCAATGATGAGCAAAAGAATGCTCTGGATAAGCTATAGTTTACAGAACTAAAATTATGTTGCGTGAAGCAGTAAATGCTCTATGAACAAAAAATCATAGAGCATTTTTACTTGACTTAAATAGTATTTAACCGAATCACTTCATCGGCCTTTTCCCAAATCGCTGGGTTATGCGTTGCAATAATCATCAAGCGGTCGGGCTTTTTCAATGATAAAAGCAAGTTCATAATTTCTTGTGAAGTTTCTGGATCGAGTGCTGCAGTCAATTCATCTGCTAAAATCAAAGGAGGATCCTTTAGGATAACTTTGGCCAAGGCGACACGCTGCGCTTCTCCGCCTGATAATTCATAGATTTTTTGATCGAGCGTGAGATAGTCCAATCCCACCTTTTCTAAGACTTCTTCTTCTCTCTGCTTCTTCTCTTGTTTAGTCAATTTTTGACCAATCAATCCAAGTTCTAAATTGGCAGCTACGGTCTCGTTTTCAAGAAGACCAAAATTTTGAAAGAGATAGCCTAATTCATTTTTGAAAAAGTGATGAGATTTGATTTGCTTAAGCTCTTGCCCTCGGTAGCTGATGCTTCCCTTATCATAAGGTTCTAGCTTAGCCAGAATATTGAGTAGGGTTGTTTTGCCGCAACCACTATTTCCGATTAGGGCGTAGACCTTCCCTGCTGCAAATTGCAGATGGATATCCTGAAAGACAGTCCGTTCTCCAAATGATTTTGCCAGGTGTTCTATTTTGATCATATTAGGCTCCTTTCAGAATAATGGGTAAGAAATGCTCCTCTTTATGCGAGCGGTAAAGGAGAATCAGCCATGCATTGGTCGCAAATAATAAGAGCGTGACGAGAGCGATCCACCATTCCTGTGTGAGAAAGAAAATCAGGACACTACCTAATAGCAACATGGCAATCTCTGATATGAGCATACTTTTGTGAATTTTCAAAAAGTCCATACCCGCAATCTTCTTCAGAAAGATTGGTCTTCTAAACTCTTCAAAATAGAGGAAATTCATGGTGTTAAAGAGTAGAATGGAGGTCGCCATTCCGAAGACACCGCCAGCAATGGCCATGAGGTTCTCTAATTGAATGGATTGCATCATCTGCTGATAGACAGCCGCTGCATAGTCGTATTGACTCACGTTTTTTTCAAGCCCATGCTCAGCTATTAGCTTCTTGCTTTTTTCAAGTCCATCAAAATACAGATAAGAATTGAGTTGAGAGAAATAAGGATTGTCGTAGCCACCAAAGCTTTTAGGTTGGACAACAACCAAAATCGGATCGGTCAAGAATTGCTGATAGTTCATAGGTGTATTGTTGTAAATAAAGCGTTCTTGGTTGTTAGGAAGATAGGTCATCCGTGCTTTCATGGACAACGGACTCTTTCCTTGTTCATCTTTAGGAGTCAGATAATCTTCATAACGTTTTTTCAACTCCTCTTCTTGACCCTTCAACTTTTCAGGGAGCAAGAGTCCAAATTCTCCAGCTTGCAAGTGATTCAAGCGCTCTTTTTCCTCAGGGGAAACTGAGATTCTTTGCATATCAAGGTAATTTGGAGTGACATACAGGGTATTAGCAAGAGGATCGTAATCTGTGATCGAAAGATCTCTCCCTGTTCTAGGATCATTCATGAAGCCTTTTGAATCAAAAGATGCGAGCTGATGATAGACCAAGAGACCACCTTTTTCGATGCCAGACTCGATGAGCTTAGACCATTTTGCTCTGTTATCAATTTGCGTCTCTTTGTTTGTACTCTGTGAAAAATCCTCCCGATTTACACCAATTTGAACCCAATTCGTCTCTTTAGACCAAGCCACTTTCCCCTCTTGGTAAGTCTGCCAGACAGAACCATAGATACTGACTCGATGGATAGCAAGGCCAATGAGAGCAACAGCGAGAAATTGACAGGTAAAGAGAAAAACTAAAATCCTTTTTACTGGAATTTTCCCTTTTAAAAGGCTAACCAAGTGCACCGTCTGGATGCTGAATGCAAATATAAAGGACAGGAGAGCAGATACGATGAGCAAGAGCGTATTATAAATGATACTACTTGAAATAATGAAGGAATAGGCAAAGGGGGTTAATTGTAAGCAATAAATCAAAATGGATCCTAAGGCACTGGCTCCAATACATCCTAAAAGCAGCTCTCTGCTGTCTTCCATGAGAGAACGTCCAAAGAGTTGGTACCGTCTCATCCCTGCAATATAACGAATCCCTGCACTCCTCAATTCAAGTGTTTTTTGAATAATGGCCAATGCACTAAAGCTAAGAATAAAAATAACCAAGGCTAAGGATTGGGAACCGGAACCAAAAAATGCCATAAAATTCTGCAAGAGATTAGGCTTATTCATGAAAGTCTTTGAGAAACCAAGTTCGTGTAGTTTTTGATCCAACTTTTCGAGTGGTAACTTCCCTGAGAGTATATAGTAATTGGTAAGTAAGCTTTTCTTAGAAGCGACTTCTTTATCTGCTTTTTTGATGCCCTTTGGCATCTCTCCCTCTCCGTAGAGATCGTAAGAGAACTTGACTTGACCTTCAGCATCCGTTTGTTGAATCTGGCGAGCGATTACACTATTGCTTTCCCTTGCTAACTGATCTAAGTTGGCCGAAAGCTCCTCATAGGTGACAGTCCTTTCTTGCTTAAGAACTCCTACCACAGGGAGACTTCGGTGGATAAGCGTATTTGGCGAAATGAAGGCAATCCAAAGAAGAAAGCTGGTGACAAAAAGATTAGAAAAGATAATAAAGACTCGTTTCATAAGATCACACTTTCTAAAGAGAGATTGAAGAGAGATACTTCAAGCTTTTCAAATGACGTTATCCATCTATAGTATACCATAAAAGCAATATATTAGAAATTATTTATAGGTAAAAATGAGTTCAAAAAAGAGATCCGCAAAAGCGAATCTCTCATGTTTTTATCCTACTACTGCTTCAGCGATTTCCTCACGGCTGATCCCGGCAAAGTAGCGGGTAATATCTATTGTTTCCAATGCTTTGAGGACATCTTCACGTTCATAGCGAACGCCGCGAAGGACATCTTCTACTGCTGCGACGTCTTCGATACCAAAGAAGTCACCATAAATCTTGATGTCCTGGATTTTAGACTCGATAACATTGGCAAAAACTTCGACCTTACCACTAGGGAATTTTGTTCCACGACGGACGTTAAACTCAGGTGATTTACCGTAATTCCAGTCCCAAGTACCGAATTTAGTATCCTTGATACGATTGATTTCCGCCAATTCTTCTTCTGAGAAGACGTATTCTGTCATCTCAGGGTACTCTTTTTTCATATAAGCCAGGAGAAGATCTTTAAACTCTTCAACAGTGATTTTCTCTGGCAGCTCGTCCACAATATTGGTTACACGAGCACGGACAGATTGAACTCCCTTGGATTCAAACTTATCCTTAGAAACTTTAAGAGCATTGGCCAAGACTGACAAATCCACATCAAAGAGCAGACAGCCATGGTGCATGATACGGCCATTGATGTAAGCTTGGGCATTGCCACAGAATTTCTTGCCATCAATTTCCAAGTCGTTGCGGCCAGTGAATTCAGCCTTTACACCAAGTTGAGCCAAGGTATTGATTACTGGCGTTGAGAAAGATTTGAAATCAAAGGCTTTATTCTCATCTTCTTTAGAAATAATCGTGTAGTTGAGATTGTTAAGATCGTGGTAGACAGCTCCACCACCGCTAATGCGGCGCACAACTTCGATACCATGTTCCCGCACATAGTCGCGGTTAATTTCTTGGATCGTGTTTTGATGGCGTCCGACAATAATCGATGGCTTATTGATCCAGAGCAGGAAAATTTGATCCTCATCAAGGAGATGCTTAAAAGCATACTCCTCAAGAGCGATATTAAAGGCGGTATCATTGCTATTGTTAATGATATATTTCATTGACGAGACATCCTTTATTTTTTCTTAGGTGAGTGGATAGCCATTCCCAAAACATCCGCAAACGCTTCATACATCACTTCTGAATAAGTTGGATGGCCGTGGATGGTCTTGAGCATTTCTTCAACAGTGATTTCCATTTCGATAATGCTTGATGCCTCGTTGATCAATTCTGCAGCTGCAGGACCGATGATATGAACACCAAGGATTTCTCCGTACTTCTTATCAGCGATGACTTTAACAAAACCTTGAGCTGCATCTGAGGCAATGGCACGACCGTTAGCAGCGAAGTTGAATTTACCGATAGCGACATCATATTTCTCACGTGCTTGTTCTTCAGTCAGACCTACTGCTGCTACTTCAGGAAGAGTGTAAATGGCTGCAGGAGTTAAGTTGAGTTTCGCTACAACATGGTTTCCTTTAAGAGCATTCTCAGCGGCAACTTCACCCATACGGAAGGCTGCGTGAGCCAACATCTTAGTACCATTGATATCGCCCGGTGCGTAAATACCTGGAACAGAAGTTTCCATGTACTCGTTGACTTTGATACGACCACGATCCAATTCGAACTCAACTTCGCCAATACCTTCAAGATCTGGCACACGACCGATTGAAAGAAGAGCTTTGCTTGCAATAATATCGTCTTTTCCTTCAACTTTGATACGAAGTTTGCCGTTTTCTTCGATGATTTCTTCCAACTTAGTTTCAGTCAGAATTGTCATACCCTTGCGCTCCAAGATGAGGCGAAGGTTCTTAGAAACTTCCGCATCCATAGCTGGTACGATACGGTCCATCATTTCAACAACCGTAACTTTTGAACCAAAGGTCATGAAGGCTTGGCCAAGCTCAATACCAACGACCCCACCACCGATGATAACAAGGCTTTCTGGAACTTCGTTCATTTCAAGAATGTCATCACTTGTCATCACAAGTGATGATTCCATACCAGGAACGTTGATCTTGCTGACTTTTGAACCACCAGCAAGGATGATTTTCTTGGTTTCAAGCAATTCCGAACCATTTACCAAGACATTCTTGTCTTTAGTGATTGTACCAACACCCTTATGAACAGTAACTCCATAACTACGAAGAAGTCCTGCAACTCCACCAACAAGAGTATTAACAACTTTAGATTTAGTTTCTAAAAGTTTGTTCATATCTACAGTGAAGTTTGGATTTTCGATGACGATACCACGGTTTGCTGCATGACCGATGTTTTCAATGATTTCAGCATTGTGAAGGTAGGTCTTAGTTGGGATACATCCACGGTTCAAGCAGGTTCCACCGAGTTCAGATTTCTCAACAAGGGCAACCTTACCACCAAGTTGGGCTGCTTTAATGGCTGCCACATAACCAGCAGGGCCACCACCAATCACAACGATATCAAAGGCATCATCACTCTTACCGTCGTCGTTTGAGGCACTAGCTGCAGGTGCAGGTTTCGATTCTGGTGCTGCCGCTCCAGCTGTTGGGATGTTTTCACCTTCTTCCCCAAGGTAACCGATAACTTCCGTTACAGGGACAGTTTCACCATCTCCTTTGAGGATGGCAATCAAGTATCCATCTTCTTCGGCTTCCAATTCCATGCTGACTTTGTCAGTCATGATTTCCAAAAGGATTTCTCCTTCTTTTACAAATTCTCCGACTTTTTTATTCCATTGGACGATTTGTCCTTCTGTCATATCCACGCCGGCTTTTGGCATAATTACTTCTAAAGCCATTTTTCTTTCCTTTTCTAATTAGTTCTTCATTTGCTGAGCGATTCTTTGCTTTTCAGACTAGCAAAGAAAATCTTATACCAACATTGAAATTGGGTCTTCAATCAAAGCCTTCAAGTCCTTCATGAACTTAGCTCCTGCCATTCCATCAACTACACGGTGGTCAATGGTCAAGCCCAAGCTCATAATTGGACGGATAACGATTTCTCCATTCACAACGACAGGTTTTTCAACCGTTGAGCTGACACCCAAGATAGCTGAGTTTGGTTGGTTGATGATAGGACCGAAGGACTGTACACCAAACATTCCCAAGTTACTAATCGTGAAGGTTGAGTTTTGCAGTTCGCTCGGTGCCAACTTGCCATCCAAGGTACGTCCGATTACATCTTTAAAGGCTACAACCAATTCTGACAAGCTCATTTTCTCT
Organism: Streptococcus cristatus; assembly: GCF_003943505.1. Lineage (GTDB taxonomy): Bacteria > Bacillota > Bacilli > Lactobacillales > Streptococcaceae > Streptococcus > Streptococcus cristatus_E. Next base: position 183,772 of record NZ_RJPS01000002.1, on the reverse strand, counting down.
GCGTTGTAGACGACTGGCGTCATCAGGCCATTGTCCATACCGACCGCCATAGCCAAATTTACATAATTGTGAGTGATGATCGTCTTACCTTCATCCGTCAATGAAGCGTTGAGATAAGGGTGCTTCATCAATGTCTTGACAACAGCAAGCGAAAGCAGATCTGTCACTGTTACTTTCTTACCAGTTGCTTCTAGGATTGGCTCCAGAACTTTTTTACGCAGAGCCAACATTTCTGTCATGTCAACATCATAGTTGAGGGTAAAGGTTGGCGCAGTTAGGTAAGATTCTACCATCCGTTGCGCGATAACCTTCCGCATTGGCGTCATTGGAATCCGCTCAATTTCACCGTAAGGAGTGATGTTGTCTGGAACTTCTTCCACTTTCTCGATTTGAGCTGGAGACTTAATCGTATCCGACTCAATATTTTCAGGCAGAAAGGCAAGGACGTCTTTTTTCATAATCTTGCCACGATGGCCAGTTCCTTGAATTTCTTGCCAAGCGATATTATGTTCTTGGGCAATTCGTTTTGCCAGTGGTGAAATCCGCACCACGTTTGTATCTTTATAAGTTTCCACGTCTTCTTTGTGGACACGACCGTTTGCACCTGAGCCAGAAACATCATAGAGGTTGATTCCCAAATCATCCGCTAACTTTCTAGCAGCAGGAGTCGCTCTTAGCTTATCATCAGCCATGACCTCTCCAATTCTAATTATGATACTAAGGGCGTAAAAAGCGACTGAAAAATAGGAAATCTACGCAGGCTTCGATGAAGCCAAGGAGATTTATCTTTTTTCCGATCTTTTAGCCCGAGTTCGAATATAAGATATTAAGGACGCAGAGGACAATGAAAAAATAGTTTCAATTCCTTCCAGTCCTAACCCTATAAGTTATTTTAATGCTATTTGTAACGACTAGCAGCCATCACGAAGGTTTTAACATCTTTGACCCTCTACACAAGATTAGATTACATAAAATAATCTATGTAATCTAATCCATAAGAAAGCCTTTTCTTTATTATACCTTATTCTTTATGATATGTCTTCCGAATAGCGTCTTTGATGCTTTCAACAGTCGGAATCATCGCGTTTTCCAAGTTTTGTGCATAAGGCATTGGCACATCTTCACCCGCACAACGGCGAATTGGTGCATCTAGATAGTCAAATGCTTCTGATTCTGAAATAATTGCTGAAATCTCTCCGATATAGCCACTTGTTTTGTGAGCATCGTTGACAAGCACCACCTTACCAGTCTTCTTCACGGAGTTAATGATGATATCCTTATCAAGAGGAACAAGGGTACGTGGATCCACAATTTCAACTGAAATTCCTTCTTCTGCAAGTTCTTCAGCAGCTTGAACCACACGGCGAAGCATTTTACCGTAAGTAACAACTGTTACATCCGTTCCTTCGCGTTTGATTTCGCCAACGCCAAGTGGGATTGTGTAGTCTGGATCAACTGGGACTTCCCCTTTTTGGTTAAATTCAGACTTATATTCCAAGATAATAACTGGGTTATTGTCTCGGATAGAAGCCTTGAGGAGGCCTTTCATATCAGCAGGCGTACCTGGTGCTACTACCTTGAGGCCTGGAATGTGGGTAAACCAAGATTCCAAAGACTGAGAGTGCTGAGCCGCAGAGCCAACTCCATTACCAGCCGCACAACGAATGGTCATCGGAACTTGGCCTTTTCCTCCAAACATGTAGCGAGTTTTAGCCGCTTGGTTGACGATATTATCCATGGCAATCACAGCGAAGTCCATGAAAGTCATATCCACGATTGGACGGAGTCCTGTCATAGCTGCTCCAGCTGCTGCTCCAGAAATAGCTGCTTCTGAAATCGGACAGTCACGTACACGCTCAGGTCCAAATTCTTCCAGCATACCAACAGATGTTCCGAAATCTCCACCAAAGACTCCGACATCCTCTCCCATCAAGAGTACATTTTCATCGCGACGCATTTCCTCAGACATAGCGAGGATAATGGTGTCACGAAAAGACATAGTTTTAGTTTCCATTTTCTTTTTCTCCTCTCTTTAGTCTGCGTAAATATCTTCAAATGCAGATTCAAGCGGCGGGAATGGGCTCTCTTCTGCAAACTTAACAGATGCTTCTACTGCTTCTTTGACTCCAGCTTGGATAGCTTCCAGCTCTTCCTCGCTTGCAATCTTGTTTTCCAGCAAGTAGTTACGAAGATTTTCGATTGGATCCTTCTTCTTCCATTCTTCCACTTCTTCACGAGTACGGTATTTACCTGGGTCAGAAGACGAGTGTCCCAACCAACGATAGGTCACACTCTCGATTAAGACAGGTCCTTTACCACTGCGAACATGCTCTACAGCTTTTTGGAATCCTTCATAGACATCCAGAACATTATTGCCATCTTCGATAAACATACCTGGAATGCCATAAGCTGCGCTGCGTTGATGGATATGTTCCACATTGGTCATTTTCTTGATATCCGCAGATATTCCATAACCGTTGTTAATACAATAGAAAATAACTGGAAGATTCCAGATAGAAGCCATGTTGACTGCTTCGTGGAAGACACCTTCATTAGTCGCACCGTCACCAAAGAAGCAGACAACAATCTTGCCTGTCTTTTTCATTTGCTGGGTCAGAGCTGCTCCGACAGCAATCCCCATACCGCCACCTACGATACCATTAGCACCAAGGTTTCCAGCATCCAGATCGGCAATATGCATAGAGCCGCCTTTTCCTTTACAAGTACCATTATACTTACCAAGGATTTCAGCCATCATACCATTCAGGTCAATGCCTTTGGCAATGGCTTGACCGTGTCCACGGTGATTAGAAGTGATTAAATCATCTGGATTCAAAGCTAACATTGCACCAACGTTTGCTGCTTCCTCACCAACTGAAAAGTGAGTCATGCCTGGAACTTTTCCTTTTTTTACAAGTTGCGCAATTTTCAAGTCCATGCGACGGATCTCTTCCATTTTACGGAACATCTCTAGTAAGAGAGATTTATCTAAGGTTGCCATTTCTTTGCCTTTCTAAAACCCCATTCAATCGTATGTACAGGCAGCTGCAACTGTTTAAGTTGTACTAGGATATTATGAATATCCTGAGAGTTCTAACTGTCCTATCATTCCGAATAATACAGGGTATAAGCATTATTTATTTCCCCTCTATTCTAGCGAATATTGAAAGCACTGTCAAAGTTTTTGCTCAAATTTTTTCACAAAGAAAAAATCAGCATATCGCATGGATACGCTGATTGATGAAATAAAAATAACAATTTCACAAACTACCATTCTTCATTTTTTTGAATGATTCAAAACTATATTCTCATTATATTTTTGAAACACTTATTCATCGTTATAAAGAAGCTTGGCTACTATAAAANATNATTCTGCNTTCTTTCCAAAGTCAGCAATCATTTCTTCCATCTGCTCTCGACTTGGAGTGGTCAGCATGTAAAGGTAGTCACCTTGCAACTCTGCGAAGGCCGCTGGCATATCTTTTTTGACTTTAAAGTTATCACGATATTTCTCTAACAACTCCGCCTCTGAATAGGTATAATGTGAGCTTGCGCGACGAGATGTTGCCAAGCAGAATAACGGCTCCATGTCTGACTCAGGGAAGGGCTCACCCACCACAATATTCGCGTATCCACGATAGAGGTCAATCGAATGAGCATAGTTATAAACATCGATGGTAAAGCCGCCTGCTGGACGATTATTGTATTCGATAGCTATATAATCATCGTCTTGACGGAAAAACTCGATATGGAAAAAGCGCTCTTTCATGCCAAATGCTTGGACAATAGCCTCGCCATAAGCACGAAGTTTTGGATCCATCTCCTTGAGGACATAGTAAGAATTATCCATTTTATAAAGCATGAGGTCTAGCGGTGTATAGGCGTAGTCAAAAGTCGTTGAAAAGACTATATTTCCCTCTGAATCAATCAGGCCATCAAACGTACAAATCTCACTAGAAGTCACAAATTTTTCAAAGAAATAGACGGTTTCCTGATCCCACTCAGCCTTGAAATGCTCAACATCTGCAGCTGTTTCAATTTTAAACGTGGCTGCAGCTCCTACCCCATTGTCTGGCTTGGCAATCAGAGGCAGACCGATTTTTTTGACAGCTTGATCCACATCCGATAGTTTTCTGACAACCTGACCTGGAACGACTGGCACACCAGCTTTCTGGAAGAGTTTCTTCATTTCAGACTTGAATTTAGTCTTTTTCAGGTCATTTGGCTTAGCTCCAAAAACGTTAAATTGTTCCCGCAATTGGGCATCTTGCTCCAGCCAGTATTCATTGTGGGATTCGATGCGGTCAATCGGTCCATGTTTGTAGAAAAGGAAGGCTACCGCACGTTTCACTTCGTCCAGATTTTCCAAATTGTCAACACGGAAATACTCGGTCAAGGCGTTCTGGAGGCTTGGACCTAACTGCTCATAGGGCTCCTGTCCGATACCAAGCACTGTAATGCCCTTGTTAGCCAGCTCAATGGTAAACTGCTGGAAATTTTCTGGATAATAAGGTGAAATAACAATATAATTCATAGTAAGACTTCCTTTCTACTTAACATTTTAGAGGTTTAACTGGCTCAAGAAATAAGGCATCTGCTTGCGCCACCAAATCCAATCATGAGACACATCATGTCCCCATTCAGCAAACCAGGCTGGGATATTTTTGTGTTCGCAGGCTTCTTTCAGTGTGTAAAATGAAGGAAGGCCATCCTGCTCCCAGTCGCCCAAACCGGTACAAACGATAATATCAGCCTGGCGATAACGGTCAATAAACCAACCATCATTTTGGTTCCAGATGTAGTCAGCTGGTGAGTTTTGATAAATGGCTTCGTCGTTCAAATTGTCACCAACAAAGAAGCGTGCGTCATAGACACCACTGAGAGCAATCACTTTATTGAAAACATCTGGATGCTGGAGGAAGAAATTGACAGCATGATAAGCGCCCATAGAGCAGCCTGTCGTCATCATTGGATCAAACCAGCCTGTCTTGTGTTTGATAAAAGGAATCGCCTCTTCAATAACATAACGCTCATAAGCACGGTGCATCTCAGCGCGGTCATGGGGATGTTTCCAGTCCGCCAGCCAGCTTTCGCTATCTACGCTGCTCAAGGTAAAAAATTGCACCTTTCCTGTCTCGATGAACCAAGAGCAGGCTTCAATCATGCCGAAGTCAGCATATTCATTGTGAGACCCGCCTGACGAGGCAAATACTACCACTGGAATGCCATCATGACCGTAACGATTGACATACATTTCACGGTTCAAATGACCGCTCCAATGACTTAAAAATTCTATATGCATTTCTTTTCTCCTTTTAGCTTCTTTTCTTACCACTTTTCACTGATAAAGCGGAAACAGTCAGGTAGATTTTCCGCCCAGTCCACTTCATTGTGAATCGCTCCAGATTGGATTTTGATGTGCAGATTGTCCAGCTCCACACCAGCAGCAATCAGCTGGCGGTAATAACTGAGCGAAGAATCAATATAGGCTTGTTTGATATTGCCTGCCATGAGGGTCTTATCTGTATCATCAGCTTCCTCTGTTCCAACATAGATGAAAACTCGCTGGTCTGGATGCAACTTCTGACGCTCTATGTAACGGTCAAAAGCTTCTTGGTGGAGCCAGTTGGCCGATGAAAAAACACCTAGACAGCCGACCTGATCCTGATATTCAATGCCGATAAATTGGGTAATATTGCCCCCCAATGAAGAACCAATCATAGCCGTATGTTGGCGATCAGCCTTAGTCCGATAATTTTCATCAATAAAAGGTTTGACGACATCCATGACAAACTCTGCGTACTCTGTGCCCTTGCCGCCAAACTGGACACCAGGAATATTGGACTCCTGAAACTTCCAAGCGGAATACTCATCCATCCGTCGTGGTCCATCATTGTCAATTGCTACGACTATCATTTTTTCAATATCAGGATTACGCTTGATTGTTGGAATCACTTTCCAAGAATGTCCACTGAAAGACTCCTTGCTATAGAGGACATTTTGTCCATCGTGAAAATAGACGACGGGATAGGTCTTTTTAGTATCTTGTTCATAATTTTTAGGGAGCAGCACTCGCACGCGCCGTTTTTGTTTGGTGTAAGGAACCACCAACTCATGAGTTTTCATATCAAGATAGAAATAGGATTTATTCATTTTCAGAAAACTTTCTATTTTCAAAATTTTTATTTATTATAACACAAATTAAGCAAAAAAGTTAGGAATTTCCTAACTTTTTAATGATTTTTATTAGATAATGATAGAAAATAGATTATTTATCCAAATAAGGCTGTAAATCCTTCAAGGCGCGTTCAGCAATCTTCTCATAGCGCTCTTTCTTATCACGAATCCGAGGGCCATCTAGCTCTTTGATAATACCGAAATTGACATTCATCGGTTGGAAGTGCTTGCTATCAGCGTGAGTGATATAATGCGGCAGACTGCCGATTGCTGTTGTTTCTGGAAAAACAAGTGCTTCTTCTCCCTTGAAGAGTCGAGCGGCATTGATACCAGCAACTAGACCAGAAGCTGCTGATTCGACATATCCTTCGACACCCGTCATTTGCCCTGCAAAGAAAAGGTTTGTCTGTCTCTTAGAGCGGAAAGTCTGCTCTAGCAGATTTGGAGAGTCCATATAGGAGTTACGGTGCATGACACCATAGCGGACAAATTCTGCATTTTCAAGGCCAGGAATCATCTGAAAGACTCGTTTTTGCTCGCCCCATTTGAGATGAGTTTGGAAACCGACAATATTGTAAAGACTGCCCGCTGCATTGTCCTGACGAAGCTGCACCACAGCGTATGGAGTCTTATATTCACCATCCCGAGGACCTTGGTAATCATCTGGATATTCCAAGCCAACCGGCTTCATCGGTCCATAAAGCATGGTTTTAATGCCTCGCTTAGCCATAACTTCAATAGGCATGCAGCCTTCAAAGTATTTTTCCTTCTCAAAGGAATTAAGCGGTGCTTCCTCCGCATTGACCAAAGCCTCATGGAAATCCATAAATTCTTGCTTGGTCATGGGTGCGTTGAGATAGGCTGCTTCTCCCTTATCATAGCGGGATTTGAGATAGACCTTGGTCATATCAATAGTATTGACATCAACAATCGGCGCTGCTGCGTCGTAGAAATAAAAACCGTCGCCTCCATTGAGCGCGTGGATTTTTTCTGCCAAAGCATCGCTAGTCAGCGGACCTGTCGCAATGACTGTAATGGCATCTTCTGGAATTTCGGTGATTTCCTCGCGCATGACTTCAATCAGTGGATGATTGGATACTAGCTCAGTCACCATCTGAGAAAATCCTTCTCTATCAACCGCTAGAGCGCCACCAGCCGGCACCCGAGTCGCTTCTGCAGCTCTTAAAATGACCGAGTCCAACCGCCGCATTTCTTCCTTGAGGAGGCCAACTGCATTGGTCAGCGCATCTCCTCTTAGAGAGTTAGAGCAGACCAATTCTGCAAAGTCAGAAGTTTTGTGTTGAGGCGTCGACTTGACACCTCGCATTTCATAAAGTTTGACGGGAATTCCACGCTTAGCGATCTGGTAAGCCGCTTCGCTGCCAGCAAGACCAGCACCGATAACATTGATATAGGATGATGACATGATACTCTCCCTTGGATATTTCTAGTTTTTCACTCTGATCATTATAACAAAAAGAAAGTAAAAAAGACAGACAGGAGAATTCCTGAATGTCTCTTATTCTATCATTTTTTCCAAATAAGCAATCTTAGCAAAATCTTTATGATTGTTATTATCATTTCGGTAAGAATCTTGGGAAGAGGCACGGTAGATCTCCAGAAATTGCTCTGGAGTCGGAAGTAGAAACTGAACACCTTCAACTTCTTTTCGAGTCAGCTCCACTATTGGTACACCTGAAAAAGCCTCCAAGGTTTCCATGACACCAAACTCAATAGATAGATCTTCTTTTTGAAATTCATGCTCGTGCAAATCGACCAAGCGATAGCCCAAGCGCTCCATCATGGGTTCAATCTTATCAATATCATAAATTCGCTCTTCATCTGGTGCTTCCCAACCACGTTCATCACCGTGAACATGAATATCAATATCCCGCGCCTGCCAGTCCTGTCCAGTAACCTGCTCCAGTCCCAGAGAGCCCATCAGCAGTGGAACAATTCCCATCTTGTTCAGCTGAGACGCGATTTTAAGAAACTCTGTAAATTTATCTGTCATAAAGGTACCTACCTTTTATAAAAAATTTACTGAACTAACTATTTCACTTTTTCTTCTTGGTAGTCGCCATTGCTGCAGACCACTTGCTTACCGCCGCCACGAACTTTCTTTTCAACTAGATAGTGGTCACATTTTGGACAGTTCCGACCGACTGGCTTGTCCCAAGATGTGAAATCACAGTCTGGATAACGATCACAGCCATAGAAAATGCGATTTCGCTTAGTCTTACGCTCGATAACTTGACCTTTTTGGCACTGTGGGCAGGTCACGCCGATTTCCTTGACAATAGCTTGGGTGTGACGACAATCTGGGAAATTGCTGCAGGCATAGAACTTGCCAAATCGACCCAACTTGATGACCATTGGACTGCCACAGACCTCACAATCAAAACCAGCCGGTTCATCCTTAATTTGGATTTTTTCCATTTCAGACTCAGCTTTAGCCACTTCCTTTTCAAAAGGCTTGTAAAACTCGTCAATAACCTTCTGCCACTGCTCTTTGCCAACTTCTACATCATCCAGTTTTGCTTCCATTTCGGCTGTGAATTTCACATTTACGATGCCTGGGAAGAATTCGACAATCAGCGCATTGACAATCTCACCTAATTCCGTTGGCTCAAAACGCTTGGAAACCAATTTGACATAATAACGTTTCTGAATGGTCTCAATGGTCGGTGCATAGGTAGATGGACGACCAACGCCATTTTCTTCCAAAGTCTTGATGAGCGTTGCTTCAGAATAGCGAGCAGGTGGCTGCGTAAAGTGCTGTTCTGGATTGGTATTGACACGCTTGACGGTATCACCCTTTTCCATATCTGGCAGCATTTTATTCTTGTCAGAGTCATTATAGATAGCCAGATATCCATCAAACTTGACCTGACTACCATTAGCTGCAAATTGGACACCGTTTTGCTCTAATTTGACATTCATAGTATCAAAGATCGCTGCTGTCATTTGGCTGGCTACAAAACGGTTCCAAATCAGCGTATAAAGCTTAAGCTGATCCTTATCCAGATATTTTGCAATGCTTTCTGGTGTATTGAAGACACTGGAAGGGCGAATGGCCTCGTGAGCATCTTGAGCTCCTGAAGCATTTTTTACCTTACTGCCATGTTTAGAATATTTAGCACCAAATTTATCCGTAATAAAGCTTGCCGCTTCATTCTGCGCTACTGGGCTGATACGAGTCGAGTCGGTACGCATATAGGTAATGAGACCTTGTACACCAGAGCCGATATTAATACCTTCATAAAGCTGCTGAGCTACCATCATAGTCTTACGAGTCCGGAAATTAATCTTGTTAGCGGCATCCTGCTGCATAGAGGAAGTCGTGTAGGGCAGCGGAGCATTGCGTCGACGCTCTTTCTTTTCAACGCTGTCGACTGTAAAGTCATCTCCCTTAAGATGAGACAAGACTTCTTTGACATCGTCGTTATTGGTCAGCTTCATCTTCTTACCATTCATACCATAAAAGCTAGCTTGGAATTGACGAGTCCCTTTCTTGAAGGTTCCGTCAATTGTCCAATATTCTTCTGGTTTGAAGACATTAATTTCATTTTCCCGATCGATAATCAGCTTGAGGGCGACAGACTGCACCCGACCAGCTGACAGTCCTTTTTTGACTTTCTTCCAAAGAATAGGTGAAATGGAATAACCAACCAAGCGGTCCAGAACCCGACGAGCCTGCTGAGCATTGACCAAATCCATATCAATCTGACGCGGCTCTTTAAAAGCATTCTTGACCGCATCCTTGGTGATTTCATTGAAGACGACACGGTTTTTCTCTTTCTCATCTAGATTGAGAATGTGGGCCAAATGCCAAGAAATAGCTTCTCCTTCGCGGTCCGGGTCACTTGCCAGAAAGACTTGCTTAGCTTTCTTGGCTTCCTTTTTCAGGTCATTAATCAAAGGACCCTTACCCCGAATATTGATGTATTGCGGCTCATAGTTGTTCTCAAAATCGATGGACATGGTAGACTTTTTCAGGTCACGAATATGCCCGACACTGGCCAAAACCTTATAGTTTCGTCCAAGATATTTTTCTATTGTTTTTGCCTTGGCAGGCGACTCTACGATGACAAGATTCTTCTTGACCGCAGACTTTTTCTTTGTTTTTGTTACCAAATTAGACACCTTCTATAAGAAATAAATCTCATAGAGTGTAAACTATTTTTTGATAGATGTCAACTCGTAACTATTTCTATAGGAAAACTTGTTTTAGAATTGGAACTCAGACAAGACGTCAGAGCCTGATGTGATGCACTTTGCACCCTCTTGGATCAAATGATGACAACCGTCAGATTTTCCATCCAAAATAGCCCCTGGAATGGCAAAGACATCCCGCCCCTCTTCCATTGCCCGCTCACAAGTAATCAGACTGCCTGAGCGCATCTTGGCTTCCGCCACAATGACTCCTCGACAGAGACCAGCGATGATACGATTTCGCTCTGGAAAATGAAATTTCAAGGGTTGCTCACCCGGCCCATACTCCGTCAGCAATAAATGATTTTTGCCAATATAAGCCTGCAGTTTTTGATTGGCCTTGGGATAGAAGACATCTAGCCCCGTCCCAATGACAGCAATAGTTTGGCCACCATTTTGCAGGGCAGCCATGTGGGACACGGTATCAATCCCACGAGCCAGCCCGCTGACGATAACCAGCTCATTATTCAACTCCTTAATGATTTTCTGCACAGCAGCATTGCCCTGCTTACTACTGTCTCGACTACCGACAATGGCTATCTTAGGCATTTCTAGCAAATTTAAATTTCCTTGATAAAATAGCAAAGTCGGTGCATCGTAAATTTCACATAAGTCCCAAGGATACACATCATCCAAGATTGAAAAAGACGGAAAACGTTCAAACTCTTCTTTCAAAGCTGGTAAATCAAGTCGCTTGTACTTTTCCATAAAGAGTGCGGGATTGCGGCACTCAGAGACGACGGCCTTATCTCGCAAAGATAGCTCTCCCTCTTTATTTTCTGCATATCTCAAAATATTTAAGACCTGTTGATTGGTTAAGCCAGCTTTTTTCATTTTATAAATTTCAAAATTATTCATTCTTATCACCTCACTTTCTTATTCGTAAAAAAGTTCAAAAAAAGAGGCTGGGACAAAAGTCCTAGCCTCTCAATTGTCTTTGGATTGTCGAGCAAGACGCAGTGGTTGAGTGGGCTCTACTACGCTGATTTCATCAGCTTTTATAGCCCTACTCAACTGTGCGGAGGTGGGACGACGAAATCGAATTCTAACGAATTACCGATTTCTATCCCACTCACTGTTTCTTATTCGATTAATTATTGAGAAAATGGTTGAGTTCTTCTATTCTTTATGAACAGGAATTTCTTTAATAATCTTAGCAGGATTGCCGGCTAGGACTACATTATCGCCGAATGATTTAGTCACAACTGCACCTGCTCCGACTACCACATTATCTCCTAGAGTCACTCCTGGCAGAATGGTTACACCACCGCCAGCCCAGAAATTGTCACCAATCTTAATGGGTGCCCCGTATTCAATGCCGGAATTTCTTTCCACTGGGTCAAGCGGATGTAGCGGCGTCAGAAACTGGCAATTGGGACCCAGCATGGCATTCTTTCCAATGGTAATAGGACAGACATCCAGCATAGTCAGGTTCCAGTTAGAACAAAAATTTTCTCCTAAATGAATGTTAATTCCGTAGTCGCAAACCAAATCTGGCTTCATAGCAAGATTATTTCCCGTACTGCCAAACCATTCCTTGATAATGGCCGTACGCTTGTCACTGTCTTGCTCGTGGTTGAAACGATATTGAAATTCTTTGGAGCGGGCTCTAATTTTTCTTAAATCTTCATCTTGTGGTCGGTAAATCTCTCCAGCAATCATTTTTTCGTATTCGCTTCGCATGGCATCCTCCTTTTCATGCTTATTCACACATTGATTTTACGGGTTCAAATGTCTTGCGATGAATCGGAGTTACGCCGTGTCGCTCTAATCCCTGCAAATGACTCTTAGTGCCATAACCAGCATTCTGAGCAAAGTCATAGCCTGGATAAATCTGGTCAAAATCCGCCATCATCTTGTCCCTCGTCACCTTGGCTACGATAGAAGCCGCAGCGATGGACAAGGAATTGGCATCGCCCTTAATAATGGACTGCTGAGGCAAGGGTAAGTCTAACTTCATCGCATCAATCAAGAGGCAATCCGGCTTTATCTTGAGCTGGGCCACAGCTTCTGCCATGGCTAGCTTGGTTGCTTCATAGATATTGACTCGGTCAATCATTTGATTGTCCATAATGCCCAAACCAACGGCTAAGGCCTGATCTAGCACCGCTTGATAAATTTCCTCATGCTTTTTCTTGGGAATCTTTTTACTGTCATTCAGACCTTTGATTTTGCAGTTAGGAGGCAGAATGACTGCTGCTGCGACTACTGGACCAGCTAAGGGACCTCGTCCGACTTCATCAATGCCAGCAAGGGCTTGGAATCCTTGACTGTAGAGTTCTTTTTCATAGCGCAGCATAAACTCCAGACGCAGGTCTTCATCTAGCTCTGCTTGGATTTCTTTTTGGCGCTTGAGTAAGAGTTTTTGAACACCGCTCCGCTCATCCTGCTTTAAAGCCTGAAAAAGCGGGTCCTGCAAGTCAGATACTTGAGCCAACTGCTCTTGGATTTCCTTAATCGTGGCCATCCAATTCCTCCAATGTATCCAGTGTATAGCGACCTAAACGGCCATCACGCACTTCCTTGACAAAGAGACTGTAAAAACGATCGTAGTCCTCTCTGAAGCCTAATTTCTGGGTCATATCCATAATCATCTCTGGCGCTTCCAGCTCTAAATCCAGCTGCTTAAAACGCTCCTGCAGTGCCTTAGGATAATGCTCTTTGAAATAATTGAGTCCGAAAATAGTAACTTCATCCATTGGCAGCAAATTGTCCTTGATAGCACCCGTCAAAGCGAGTTTTAATGCCACCATTTCATCTTCAAATTTTGGCCAAAGAATCCCCGGTGTATCTAGAATTTCCAAATCCTTATTGGACTTGAGCCACTGCTGACCTTTGGTGACCCCTGGTTTATTGCCGACTATAGCGATCTTCTTACCAGCCAGCCTGTTCATCAGCGTTGACTTTCCAGCATTGGGAATCCCGATAATCATGGTCCGCAGAGTCTCGATTTGAATTCCTCTTTCCCGCTGGCGAGCTAGTTTATCAGCCATTAATTTCTTAGCTGCTTCGGTCACTTTTTTGACTGCAGATTGCTCCTTAGAGTTAATAGCCAAGGTTTTGATTCCCTGACTTTCAAAATAGGCTTGCCATTCCTTGGTTAAGTTTGGATCCGCTAGGTCGGCCTTGTTTAAAATCAATAACTTGGGCTTGTCCCCAACAATTTTAGTCAACATAGGATTTTGACTGGATAGAGGCAACCTCGCATCCACCAAAATCGTCACAAAATCTACAAATTTAATACTTTCTTGAACCTGTCTCCGAGCCTTGGACATGTGCCCTGGAAACCATTGAATCGTTGCCATTAAAAACCTCTTTCTTACAATCTTCTAGTATCTCATTATACCAAAAAAATAGAGAATAAAATAGTAAAATCGCTCCCTCAAACTGTCAGAAGCGATTCTCTATTCTTATAAAAATGACGGTTTACGATCTTGTTTATCTGTGAATGGAACTCGTGGTTCACGGATTCTAGTCACATAATCAACAAACTTCTCGCCAGTCTGATCAAACTCAGCAACTGCGAAAAATTGATCGTGGTAAAAGAAAAACTTATAGTGGTTTTCAAAAGCTTCTTTGAGCCATTTGTCTTTGGCAACGATTGAGCGCATTGGATAATCATCTACCGCAGCAACCCATAGAGGTTTGCGATGAGCATGAGTCAGCACCAAGTCAGCCATATGAATCATGGTTTCCTCGCCCTGTTTCAGTAAGATGATGCTGTGACCATTACTATGACCGCCTGTATGAACCATTTGAATTTCTGGAATAACGTTCAGATATTCAGTAAAGGTTTCAACTTGATCTTGGATTGGCTCCCAATTTTCCTTCAGATAAGTTCCCCTTGTCCGACTATTAGGATTTCGCATTTCGTACCATTCCACCTCATTTACAAAAATCTTTGCATTTGGGAATTTTGAAACAAGCTGATTGTTTTCATCTAGTCTAGTCAAACCGCCAGAGTGATCATGGTGCATGTGCGTCATTAAAATATGGGAAATATCTTCTGTTTTTAATCCCAAGAGAGCCAAGCTTTCTTCAACACGGCTCTCAGAAAGAATACCGAGATTGCGACGTTGTTTATCAGAAAGCTTAGCCGTATCAAAACTCGCATCAATTAAATAATTCTGCCCCTTGTATTGAATCAAAATCGGATCTGTTAGTTCAGCCATCATATTTTCTTCTGTTGTTGGATAATAACGTGACCAAACAACCTTTGGTACCGGGCCAAACAAGGTGCCTGCATCTGTGAGCTTATCCGCTCCACGCAACCAAGTCAGCTTCATTTCCCCAAACTGATACTCTTGTAATTTGAGTTCTGTCATCTTTTACTCCTTTAACCATCTCTCTGCGATTTCTTTTCTGATCGAATTTCCTGACCGTCCATAATTTTCAATAATTTCAGCATCTTTAAAATAGCGTTTGATATTCACATGATCAAATTTTTGTAGAGGCCCGATAAGACGGAGAATTTCATCTGTAACCTCTAGCGCTACCTTAGTCATATATAGCTTTATCCGTGCAACAAACTTGGAATCTTCTTCTATTTGATTAGGATAGGATGAGAAATAAGCATCTGCAGCACAAATTTTATTGTACAGATCTGCGAACTTGTACTGATGCAACTCAACATCCATCAGTCGCTTGCCGAATCCTCTTTTTACACGTGCAAACTCAAGACCCTTATGAAAAGCACCTTCGGCAACTCCTAAAGCAACCGCACTCAAGCCAAGTTGCATATTCTTTATGATATCATTAAATTGCTCATTTCCAGCCAAGACTCCGCCTAATAAGGCAGTTTCAGGCAGGTTTACCTTGTCCAAGGTAACAGAACTTAGTGGAAGTCCTAGTAAACCTTGCTTTTCTATCTGCTCACCAATGAGCACACCCGAAGCATTCGTCTCCACAATGAAGAAGCCGTAAGAATCAGGCTTTCCAGCCTCTCTTACTTTAGCTAATACCAAGAGAATGTCCGCAATGCTGCTATTTGACACCTTAGCTTTTTCTCCCGAAAGTTGCCAACCTGTCTCTGTCTTAATCGCATAGGTCTCCAAATCTGCTAAACTATTTAGATGCTTAGACTCAGAAAATCCAAGACCTGCTTTACAAGTTCCCTTTACCAACTTGTCCAGATAACGCTCTTTCTGTTGCCCCGTACCAAACTTCAAAATCGGATAAACACCATAACAACCTTGGGTCAGCAATATAGTTGAAAGAGCTGGAAACTCATTCGAAATCATTCGAATAGAGCTGATAAAATCAGAAGCCAAAGCCTGATCGCCTTCTGACAAAATCGGTGAAAAAATATCCAAATCCGTCGTCATTACTTCCCAAATCTCCTGAGGAAAGTCGACTGACTCATCATGATTTTTCATGTAGTCTCTAATGGCTGTATTTACATATGAACTCAATGCTGCTGTTTTGGTACTGGACTTCATCATCAATTCTCCCCCCTATGGATGTGGCTCAGAAAGAGGCTGATAATAACCTTTTAAAAGCTCTTCATATACGTATGCTTCTACCTCATTGTAGCTTGCTTTATAAGGCCGGCAGAACCAAATATTGAAAGGCACCGGGTCCTTAAAGCGCACAACCTTGAATTTATTCTTATCGACAAAATATTCTAAAGGACGAGGTAACAGTGCAATCATATCGTTTTGATAAGTTGACTCTATCAAGAAATCCCATGTCGATGATAAATAGGCAAAATTTGCTTTTATCTTTTTACTCTTTAATTTTTCAGTGATTAAATCGTAGGTTGTAAATGATTTATTAAAGGTCGCTAAACCGTACTGAGCTATATCTTTCCACTCCAATAATTCTTTGTCCGCCAAGGGATGATTCTTATCCATATAGGCCACGTATTCATCAACTTGGATGATATACTGTTCATATTTCTTGGGATCTAAGTTGGTAGGTTCAATCACTACCGCAAAATTCAGATCGCCCGCAACCAGCTTTTGGCGCAATTCATTACTTCCATCCTCAGTAACTTGAATGTTAACTTGCGGATTGTCTTGTAAAAATTTTGGTAAAATACTAGAAAAATATACACGTAAAATCAATGATGGAATGCCCAAGTTAAAGGTGCCTTTTTGTTTGAGGGCTTCCATATGAATCATTGATTGCATCTCTTCATGCCGGTTGACAATCTCTGTGGCAAAGCGGTAAATCTTACCACCAGCTTCCGTCAGACTCTCTAATCTTCCATTTCTGCGATTGAAGAGCTGGACTCCTTCCGTTGATTCAAAATTTGTGACAAACTGACTCAAGGCTGACTGGCTGATATGAATTTTCTTAGCTGCGATAGAAAGATTGCATCCACATTCGACGATATTGATAAAGTAAGTCATTTGAATTATATCCACTTTTCGTCTCCCATCTTTCAAATTTCACGAGGTAATTTGCCATAAATAAAACAGCAACTGGCCCTCGAAACCATGATGACCAGTTGCTAGTATTCTGATTAAAAACTAATCATCACTCAAGTTGTCATAAACACATAGTAACACACTTTCAGATAAAGAGGAGATTAATTGCTTACTAACTTTATTATATTGACATCGTTTTCAAGTCTTCTGAAACAATTACTTCTCCTGCTGTCTTTTCAAGAACTTCCTCTAGGGTAACACCGGGAGCAAGCTCTTTCAAGAGGAACTTACCATCTTGGAAACCAAAGACAGCCAACTCTGTAATGACTAAATCAAGAACTCCTTTAGCAGAAAGTGGCAAAGTGCACTCTGGCAAGAGTTTAGATTCACCGTCTGAAGTAGTATGCTGGATTGCACCGATAACACGTTTCGCTCCAACCAACAAGTCCATCGCTCCACCCATTCCTGGTGCAAACTTACCTGGAATAATCCAGTTAGCGATACTACCATCTTGACTTACTTCCAAAGCTCCTAGCACGGTCGCATCAACGTGTCCACCACGGATGATCGCGAAGGAAGTCTGCAAGTCAAACAATGCTGCTCCAGGTAAGAGAGTGATTGGCGCTCCTCCAGAGTTTGCTAAGTTTGGATTGTAAGTATCTTTCGTTGGTGTTTCACCAAAGCGAAGCGCTCCATTTTCAGCCTGAAGAATAACGTTTACTCCCTCAGGAATATAGTCAGCAGATGCGTTTGGAATACCAAATCCTAGATTGACAACATCTCCATCTTTAAATTCTTGTGCAACACGTCTTGCAATAATTTCTTTTGCTTTCATATTAGTTCACCCCCGCCAATTTTTTAGTCTCAGTCCAAAGATCACCCATCATCTTATGGTGTTCTTCTGGAGTCAAGCTTTGGACGACATAGTCAACAAGGATGCCCGGAATATAAATATCATTCGGATGAATTTCGCCAGCTTCAACAATTTCATTCGCTTCAACGATAACAGTATCTGCTGCGAGAGCTAATTGCAAGGAAATGTTTTTGGTAGTGCCATCGATATACAAGTTGCCGTATTTGTCAGCTTTAGTCGCTTTGATTAAGGCAACATCAATTTTAAGTGGATCATAGACCAAGTATTCACGGCCATTACGCTCTACTTTTTCATAATCTTTTTCTAAGATTGTTCCGACTCCTGTCGGGGTCAAGACAGCTCCTAAGCCAGCTCCAGCTGCATGGAGACGCTCGACAACAGTTCCCATCGGTGTAAATTCGACTTCCATCTTCTTTTCAAAATACTCACGTTGAGCTGCTGCAGATGTTCCTACGTGGGCTGCAATATATTTTTTCACTTGGTGATTTTCACAAAGTCGTCCAACCCCAACTTCTTTACCAGGATGAGATGTTACCACCGATACCAAAGTCAAGTCTTGCTGGTTTTGTTTTACTAATTCTTCAATCAATTCAAAAGGTTCACCGACACCGAGGAATCCAGAAATTCCAACGATATCACCCGATTTGACCTTAGAAATAGCGTCTGATAATGATACAACTGATTTCATGCTGATACCTCCTCTTTTACTTACGATTGAAAACAGCTTTGCGTTTTTCAACAAAAGCACGCATTCCTTCTAGTTTGTCTTCTGTAGAGAAGAGCAAGGCTTCTGCTTCTGTTTCCAGACGGATTGCATTTTTAAGAGGAAGTTCCGCACCAACTTGGATGACATGTTTTGCTTTTTCAACAGCTAACGGTGCATTCTTCATGATGGCTGCGGCTAATTCTTCAGCTGAAGACAACAATTCTTCAGCAGGAACCAGTTTGTTAAGAATACCTAAGTCATAGGCTTCTTGACCTTTCACTGTACGAGCAGTGAAGATAAGCTCTTTGGCACGGCTAGTTCCAATCAAGCGAGACATCCGCTGAGTACCGGCAAATCCTGGAATAATACCCAAGCCAACTTCTGGGAAGCCAACCACTGTTTTTTCAAATCCAATACGGATATCTGTTGAAAGTGCTAGCTCCATACCACCACCGAGTGCATAACCATTGATGACTGCAATCGTTGGTTGGCGTAAATCTGAAAGGCGAGTAAATGTATCATTTGCAAATGTCATGTATTCAAAGGCTTGAATAGGTGACATTAAATCCATTTCCTTGATATCTGCTCCGGCGACGAATGCTTTTTCTCCTGCTCCAGTTACGATGACAACGCGAATTTCCTCGCTTTTCTCAACTTGATCAAGAACTTCATTCAAATCAGCCAAAACTTGAGAACTCAAGGCGTTCAAAGCTTCAGGACGGTTGATAGTGATATATCCAATCCCGTTTTTAACTTCTAATAAAACAGTTTTACTCATTTTTATGCTCCTACTTATAAAATTGAATGACTAAGTATGCTGTCAACAAATACTTAAACTACAAATGTAAGAGCTTACATTCTTATGATATACCATTTCTCACACTTCGTCTACTTAATCATCATTTATACATCGATAAGCTAAGCTTATAGTTTTGATGTTCAAATTAATTTTTCGGAAAATAAAACAAGCCCTATCAAGGCTTGTTTGCAAAAAACAGCTCATCGATAGGACTTGTTTATATAGTAGAAGCAAATGGAAAACTTCAAAAATGAACTAGATTCTAGCGTTCTACGATGACCGCTGTACCCATACCGCCACCGATACAAAGGGTAGCAAGGCCACGTTTAACATCACGTTTTTGCATTTCGTGCAAAAGTGTTACCAAAATACGGCAGCCTGAAGCACCGATTGGGTGACCAAGAGCAATCGCACCACCATTTACATTGACTTTTTCAGGATCAAGATTCAGTTCTTTACCAACGGCACATGCTTGCGCTGCAAATGCTTCATTGGATTCAACCAAATCTAAATCTTCCACTGTAAATCCGCCTTTTTCAAGGGCTTTGCGAGATGCGTAAATCGGGCCACAACCCATAATTTTTGGATCTAGTCCAGCGCTTGCGTAAGATTTGATCGTTGCCAAAACTGGAACGCCCAATTCTTTAGCCTTATCAGCACTCATAACAACTACTGCTGCCGCACCGTCGTTAATACCTGAAGCATTACCAGCAGTTACAGTACCATCTTTTTTGAACACTGGACGCAATTTACCCAAACCTTCAAGTGAAGCGTCTTTTCTTGGGAATTCATCTGTATCAAATACGATAGGATCGCCTTTACGTTGCGGAATTTCAACAGGAACAATTTCTTCTTTGAAACGACCAGCTTCGATCGCTGCAACTGCACGTTTTTGAGATTGCACAGCAAAGTTATCTTGGTCTTCACGTGTAATGCCATATTGTTCAGCAACGTTTTCAGCTGTAATTCCCATATGGAAGGATTCAAAGGCATCTGTCAAGCCATCGCGGAGCATAGTGTCTACTACTTGAGAGTCTCCCATACGAGCGCCCCAACGTTGGTTTTGAAGGACATAAGGAGCTTGGCTCATGTTTTCAGCCCCACCGGCTACAACGATATCAGCATCACCACACAATACAGCTTGAGCCGCCAATTGAACTGCTTTCAAACCAGAGCCACAAACTTTGTTAATAGTGAAAGCTGGAGAAGCTACTGGGACGCCTGCGTTAACACTCATTTGACGAGCTACGTTTTGACCAAGACCTGCACCCAGAACATTCCCCATGATAACTTCATCAACTTGTTCGGGTTTCAAATTTGCTCGTTCAATAGCACTTTTAATAACCAAACTACCTAGATCAACAGCCGAAACATTTTTTAAAGTTCCACCAAAAGAACCTAAAGGTGTGCGGACTGCTGCTACAATAACTGCTTCTTTCATTTCTCGCTCCTTATATCTTAGTATTTAAAGAATCCTTCTTTAGTCTTGCGACCAAGCTTACCAGCTTCAACCATCTTCTTCAGAAGTGGAGCAGGACGATACTTAGGATCTCCAAATCCATTGTTTAATACTCCCATGATAGCCAAGCAGACATCAAGTCCGATCAAGTCAGCCAATGCCAATGGGCCAATTGGGTGATTAGCACCTAGTTTCATTGCTTCGTCAATTTCTTCTGCTGAAGCAATTCCTTCTCCTAAGATGAAAATAGCCTCATTGATCATTGGAATCAAGACACGGTTCACAACAAAACCATAAGAATCTTTCACATCTACAGCTGTTTTACCGATTTTTTCAGTCAATTCACGAACAGCTTTCACAACTTCATCTGATGTTTGAAGCGCACGAATAACTTCAACCAACTTCATAACTGGTGCTGGGTTGAAGAAGTGCATACCAATAACGCGTTCCTGGTGAACTGTCGCAGCCGCAATATCAGTAATAGATAGAGATGAAGTGTTTGAAGCCAAAATAGTTTGAGGATCAGTCAACTCATCCAACTGTTTAAAGATGCTCAATTTGATGTCGCGATTCTCAGTGGCAGCTTCAATAACTAATTGAGCATGTTTAGCATCTTCATAAGATGTAGAAGGAATTAGATTTGCCAAAATGCTGTCTTTATCTTCTGCTGACAAACGACCTTTTTCAACAGAACGAGACAATTGCTTAGCGATACCATCTAGTCCTCTTTGAACAAACTCTTCCTTGATATCATTGAGATAAACTGTGAAACCTGATTGAGCAAAGACTTGTGCAATACCGCTTCCCATTTGACCTGATCCAATGATCATCACTTTTGAAATACTCATTTTTTTCTCCTATTTACTATCAAAATATAAACTTCAAAAAGAAAGAATCGGAACGATTACTAGCAGTTGCTGAGCAATCGTTCCAAATTCATTATTATACAAATGCTCCAATACCAGTAATTTCACGGCCTACGATCAAAGCATTCACTTCATGAGAACCTTCATAGGTGTAGATTGCTTCAGCATCTGCAAAGAAGCGAGCTACATCAGTTTCAAGAGTGATTCCGTTACCACCACATGTTTCACGTGCAAGTGCAACTGTTTCGCGCATTACCAATGAGTTGTGCATCTTAGCAAGTGCAGAGTTCAGCATCAATTCGTTACCTGCTTCTTGCATTTCTGCAATACGAGCTGAATATGAAAGTACTGCCACTGCGTTAGCTTGCATTCTAGCTAATTTTTCTTGTACGATTTGGAATGCAGCAATTGGACGTTTGAATTGTTGACGATCTTTAGCATACTTAAGGGCTGCTACGTATGAACCACAAGTGATAGCAGTTGCAATGTGAGCAACGTCAGCACGAGTGAATGTCAAGATACGAGCTACATCGCCAAATCCATTGATGTTTACCAAACGGTCTGAATCTGGAACTTCAACGTTCTTCATAGTAATGTGGCCATTACGTACGCAACGAAGAGCAGTTTTGTGAGGGATTGGTTCTGCATGATAGCCAGGAGCACCTTTACGAACGATGAAACATTTCACTTTCCCATCTTCAACGTCACGAGCGAATACTGGAACAACATCAGCTGTATCTGATCCACCGATCCAACGTTTTTCTCCATTCAAGATCCATTTATCGCCAACACGCTCAGCTGTTGTTGCAAGCCCTCCAGCAATGTCAGAACCTGACAATGGCTCAGTCAAAGCGAAACATCCTTGCCAGTCAAATGCAGCTAACTTAGGAAGGAACTCTTTTTGTTGACGCTCGTCACCACCAAGCAAGACTGTGTTGTAGCAAAGTCCACCATGAACTGTGAAGAAAGTCGCTATAGACGCATCGAAACGGCCTAATTCCAAATACAAGAATGCAATGTAAAGTTCTGATGGTTTGTAGTTGCCTTCGCGTCCTTCGAACAATTTAGGGTTGTTCATGATTTGAGCGCCTTTAGCAACTGCATAGAATTCTTCAAATGGGAAATCAGGTGCTTCCCAATATTCATTAATGACTGGACGAAGATGTTTTTCAATCAAACGACGAGTTTCTTGCAATACTTCCGCTTCTCCCAATGTCAAGCCATCGGCATAGTGGAAAAGATCCTCAGGGTATAGTTCACGTAAAATTTCTTCTTTAGTTGCCATTTTATTGACTCCTTTTGTATAGTTTTTATTTGCAATAATAGCGCTTTCATTTTGCAGCTCAGTATTTGTTGACGCTTTCATTTTATATCTAATATGTTATGATGTCTACTTAAGAAAGATTAATAAGACCATAAGTTTAGATTATACATATTGATTTTACTGGCTTTGAAAGGTCTTTTTCTAATAAAAACTAGGAAAAATCTTTGAATACGGTTACAAATCCTAAAGAAAAATCTACTTTGAAGTGACTTTATAAATTGAGTTTTGAAAAAGAAAAAGCCCATGTGGGCTTTTCAGCATTGTTATCGGATTTGCTCAAAATGCAAATGGACAGCGATATGATCACCGTAACCACTGCGCTCCAAATCACGCTGCAAGCGGTAAGAAATATAATGCTCAGCAATGGTGATATAACCTGCTCCCAAGAGACGGTTTTCAACCATAGACTGAATCATACTGATAGTGGCCCGCTCAACCTTAGCTTCTTCCAAATCTAACGCGACTTTTTTTGTCACCAAGGCTAGATTTTGACGGAGGTCATCTGTCAAGACATAAACAGTTTGAGCTGCTTTTAATACCGCTTGATAGATTTTATCTGGGTCAAAATCAACGACTTCCCCACTGCGTTTAATAACTTTCATAAAATACTCCTTTATTTATATATTTCTGATATAGTGTAAATCTCTGGCTTGACTGCTATCAATCCAATTTTCAGTGGCAGACTCAAAGACAAAACCCTCTTTTTCATAAAATGGAAGACCGATAGCATTTCCTTCGGTTACTGTGACGGCTTGTTCTCTTGCTTGATATTGTGATTTTTGATAACTTGTCAAGGTCTCCAGTAACTCATGACCGATTCCCAAACGTTGAGCCTGCGGCAAGACATAGAGAACGTAGACATTGGCTCTGCCGTCCTCGCTCATTCCACCACCAATACAACCAAGCACCTGCCTATTCCTTTCTGCCAGCCAATAGCCGTTCCATTCGGTAGAAAGTTCAGTCAAGTCCTTATGCAAACGTTCTTGGCTATAAAAAATGTCAAACACTCGTTCTATGTAGGAAGAGGAATAAATATCTTTATAGGTAGTCAGCCAAGTTTCTCTACATATTTTTTGGATTAGTTGCCAATCATCCTTGCTTGCCTTACGAACCTGCATTTCATCACCTCTCAAGCTAGAACTTACCCTATCATTATACAATTTTTTCTTGTTTTTTTCAAAAAGATAGGACTAACTAATCAGGCATAAACTATATACCATTTTGCTCTGATACAATATCTTGTTTCTTGTAACGATATTGCATTTTCCAATGATTTTCAGACACTTCTTCTAATTTTAGAGTTTTGTTAATCTTATTAAAAGGTAATTTCTCTTCCTCAACTTTCCTTAGGAGTTCAACTAATAAGTCACCACCAGCGTTTAGAGAAATTAAACTTTCATCCTCACTATCGTATTGAAGTAAAACTTTCTTAGTCGGTTTGTGGATGACATTATAAAGATTGAAAGCTCTTTTAATGTCAAAATTCTTCTCTTTGTCTGCTATCATTGACACAGTATGTAACTCTAACCGACCGATTTTAAAAGCCCCGAACAGACTGACAACAATCCCTAATCCAGCAAGCGTTTCCCAGATAAGAGAGAAAAGTTTTAAATCCCAATCTGTTATAAGGTTAAGAAGTAGATAAAGAGCCCCCAGACCAAATCCTAACAAAGTTAGACCTGCGCCATAAAAACTTGCCTTATCACCAGTTCGAATAATTGGCTTGTCGTAAACTCTCTTCCCCTCAAGTTTTTCCAGACTGCGCTTTGCCTTGTACTCTTCGATTCGTTTACTATGCTCTTCTGTCATATTATTTAATCACACCTTACTTATCTATATAAAATCTAAACCAAAATTGCCGATCAATAATCTGGTCTTAGAACCCCTTTAACAGTCTCTTTAGTCGCTTCATAGTCGCCATCAACTACAACCTTGATAATACGCTTAGCATCTTCTTCAGGAGCTGGCACAAGCGGTAAGCGGGTTGGACCTGCTGCAAAGCCCATGTAATTGAGAACGGCCTTGACTGGGGCTGGGCTTGGATAAGAGAACAGGGCATTGACTTTAGGGATGAATTTCCGTTGGATAGCTGCTGCTTTTTTGATATCATTGTGCTCAATAGCATCCAGCATTTCAAACATTTCATCACCGTTTGTGTGAGAAGCAACTGAAATAACTCCATCAGCCCCCAGATTCATAGCATGAAAGGCATCGCCATCCTCACCGGTATAAATCAGGAACTCCTCTGGACGATGTTCAATCAGGTAGGCCATATTTGCCAGACTGGTACATTCTTTCACGCCGATAATATTTGGGTGTTCTGCCAGCCTCAACATAGTCTCAGGTGTCATCTCGACTACTACCCGTCCTGGGATATTATAGATGATGATAGGCAGGTTTGAAGCATCCGCAATGGCTTTAAAGTGCTGATACATACCCTCTTGAGACGGTTTATTGTAGTAGGGAACAATGCCCAAACCAGCCGCAAAACCACCAAACGCATCTACTTCTTTGACAAATTCAATGGAGTCACGCGTTTCGTTGGTACCAACACCAGCTATCAAAGGAACGCGCCCCTTGACAACCTCTTGAACAGCCGCAAATAGCTCCAACTCTTCATCGTGAGTCAGGGTTGGACTCTCTGCAGTCGTTCCAGCTAGCAAAATCCCATCCGTATGATGAGCCAAAAGGTGCTCAATCAAGTCCGGAATGGCCTCAAAATTGATGGAGCCATCTTCATGAAAAGGCGTAATGAAAGCGGTGATAATTTTACAATTCTTCAAATCTGCGTATGCCATAGACTTACCTCTCTTTGTATGAAAAGAGGATTGAATGACAGATATTCAATCCTCGACCTGTCACGTATTTTCAGACAGTTTATTTTAATTCAAAAACAACTTCTTCTGTTGGACGAACCAAGCCACGCTCATGAAGAGTTTCAGCGATTTGGACAGAATTCCATGCCGCTCCTTTAAGAAGGTTGTCTGAAACAACCCACATGTGGATTCCTTTTTCTGCATCCAAGTCTTTACGGATACGACCAACAAAGGTATCACGTGATCCAACAGCGTTGATAGCTTGAGGATAGATTTGATGAGCTACATCATCCTCAAGAACGGCTCCTGGAAAAGCTGCAATGGCTGCTTTGACTTCTTCAATCGGAGCCACTTCTTTCGTTTCGATGTAAACAGACTCAGAGTGAGCTGACAAGACTGGAATACGTACACACGTTGCTGAAACTGCAATACTATCGTCTTCCATGATTTTCTTAGTTTCCTTGGTCATCTTCATCTCTTCATAAGTGTAGTCATTGTCAGTGAAGACATCGATTTGTGGAAGAGCATTGAAGGCAATTGGATAATGTTTCTTATCACCACCAGAAGGTAGGATTTCCGCATGCAAATCACGTGGGGTCACACCGTCATTCAACACTTCACGAAGTTCACGTTGTGTTTCAAGAATCGCACCCATACCAGCACCAGAGACTGCTTGGTAAGTTGAAACGATGATACGCTCCAAACCCCATTTTTGGCGGACCGGCTCAAGCGCCACCATCATCTGAATAGTTGAGCAATTAGGACAAGCGATAATCCCTTTATGCTGATCTAGTGCATGAGCGTTTACTTCTGGAACAACCAGAGGCACATCAGGATTTTGGCGGAAATATGAGGTGTTGTCCACTACGACTGCACCAGCTTTAACTGCATAGGGAGCATATTTTGCTGAAGTAGAGCCACCCGCTGAGAAAAGAGCGATGTCTACACCTTCAAAGGCAGTTTCTGTTGTTTCTTCGATCGTAACATCTTGTCCCTTGAACTGAAGAACCTTACCAGCTGAACGAGCAGAAGCCAAATAACGGATCTTATCAATTGGAAGTGTTGATTCTTCCAGCATTTTAATCATTTGAGCGCCAACAGCACCTGTCGCGCCGACTACAGCAACTGTATATCCCATACAATCCACCTCTGAATTTTCTAAAAATTTTGTATATTCTAGTATTATACTATTTTTAAGGAAAAATGCAAATATTTCTAAAGAATTATGGACTTATTTTGTTGCAATGCTCAGCGCTCACAATACTGACCGTCTCAGTATCAATGTCTCTTAGATCAACTTCGACCAATGGTCTCGCCAATCTAAGAGACATAGAAAAATCCCCAATCCGTAGACTGGGGATAAGGGCACTTTCGTGTGATCAGCAGGTTCACACAACTGATCAAGGTCCGCTCCTGCGTTTATGACCTCCCATGCTTCAATTTGCAGAAAATCTGCATATCGACTCATCGCACCTATTTATCATAAGCTATAGCGTAGAAAATGTCAAGCTATAAAGATTAGTCAACCATCACAGATACTTACTTCCTTCTCGAAGACTAAGTGCAGCCATTTCTGCTCGATGCCGTTCTATAAAATCTCTGACCCAGTCTGGATTGGTTTTTGAATAATCTCTCAGCGCCCATCCGATGGCCTTGTTAATAAAAAATTCTGTTTGGCTTAGATTATTCACTAAAATTTTCTCGAGCAACTCTGTGTCTGTTTTCTCTTTTCGCAATAGCTGATGATCAATGGCTAATCGCCGCAACCAAAAATCTTTATCGCAACTCCAGGATAAAATAATCTCTTTGGTTTCTGGAAATCGGGCAATGATAGATCCGACCAAGCGGTCCAAAAAGTCAATGGTATCCCACCAAGACTTAGTTTGAGCTAGTTTCTTCAAACGTGGCAAGTCAGATGGGGTCAAGAGCTTCTTGCGAATTTCCAGATAATCTAGTGCAGCATACTGCAATTCTCGATAGGGATTATTCCAAGCTTCATTTATAAAATTCCAGTCAATAACAGGGTCAGTCTACTGTTTGATAAAAATCTTTGCGAGTTTCCTCCTAGCCGGAGTCTTGATTCCTAAAAATTCAAATTTATTTTTCATATAGGCTCGCATAGCTACTGCATCATCAGAGTTAGCTACAGCTTTTAACTCTTTTGCCAATTCTTCTACATCCATAGCTTACTCCAGCAATTCACGGTCATAAATAGTGTAGTCGCAGCGGTAAATCACTAGGCGCTTGCCGTCAATCAGCAACTCAGAAGTTTTGGGTGCATCGGATTTATCTAGAGAAACACGGTCGCCAGCATAGGCAGCCAACGGAGTCCCGTTTTGAGAGCGAATCAGAATGACCTTCTTCTTGCCGTTAAAGTCGTTTTTAAAAGCAGAAATCATACGATTTAAAACAGGGACAGAATGGCTATTCTCCTCAACATCTGCAGTCTTTTGATATTGGGCAAAGACATCTTTCAACCCCTTTTCTTCTGCAATCAAGGAAGAGCCCACATGGTCAATCTCATACTTACCCAAGGTTATTTTTAGCACAGAAGAATCTTCCTTGGAATTCCCTTCCGCATCAACTGAGTCAAACTCCTCGTTACGCGAGATGGATAGGGACTTGCCCGACATTTGGTCTATAAGTTGGGAATTCTCATCATAGGTGCGAACCGTCATCTCCAACCCCAACCATTCCTCCTTGGCATTTTTGAACCACTTTTCAACAGACTGACAACCGGTCAAGGTCAAAAGGGCAATGCCTATAAGAAGAGTTATTAGGTATTTCTTTTTCATTATTTATGCTCCATATTTTTTTCGTATAAGGAAATTTCTTTTGCAATTTGCGATTTGGCAGCTTTTCCCATCAACAATAATTTGATAGGCCTCATCACTTGCAGTCCTAGGCCACCCATTGTATAGTAAGATAGGCGATAGTAAAAATAATTAACAAATTCAATGATGGCAAACAACCAAAGTAAAACTCCAATAATGATATTACTGCTATTACTCACTCTAAAAGACCAGATCCAAATCGGTATATATGCAAGCAGCAGCATAAAATCCAGCATTTTTAATCCTTTATAAAGAGGTGCAAGTAGTTGAGTTTCCAAGGCCTTCTTCTTTTGGATTCGTCTTAAACAGTTAAGCCAATAGAGGGAACCTTGAACCAATATCAGATTAAGAATTAACAGTGGAAAATAAAGGACGGCGCTGGATGTAGCAAATCGAGTCTCTGGTTTCGTATACAGAACATACACGATACAGAACAACACGACACTTATCGATTCCCCTGAGGCCAAATAAATTAATTCCTGTTTGAGACTTCTTTTTTTCAATGTTCATCCTCCTATGAGCAAAAAATAGGTGATGGGAATATGGCTTTATTATATCAAAACATCTGGAATTTAAGTCTAAAAAAGAGAGGCCCAGCGCTATTTAGCCCAACCTCTTCTTATATCTTAAATTCAATTAGAACAAACCAATCGCTGTACCATCGGCTGCCACATCCATATTGAGTGCTGCAGGACGTTTTGGTAGACCTGGCATGGTCATGACATCTCCTGTCAAAGCCACGATAAAGCCTGCCCCAAGTTTTGGTACCAATTCACGAATGGTAATTTCAAAGTTTTCTGGCGCGCCCAAAGCAGCAGGATTGTCTGAGAAGCTATACTGTGTTTTGGCCATACAGATTGGCAGCTTGTCCCAGCCATTCTTGACAATTTCTCGAATCTGAGTTTGCGCTTTTTTCTCAAAGTTTACTTTTGAACCGCGATAGATTTCAGTGACAATTTTCTCGATCTTCTCTTCGATAGTTGAGTCATTATCATAAAGACGAGTGTAGTGTGCTGGTTTTTCGTCAATAGTTTTGACAACAGTTTCAGCCAGAGCCACACCGCCTTCAGCGCCATCAGCCCAGACACTGGCAAGCTCAACAGGTACCCCGATTTCTGCACAGAGTTCCTTAAGCGCAGCAATTTCAGCTTCTGTATCAGAGACAAATTCATTGATAGCTACGACTGCTGGAATACCGAACTTACGGATATTTTCAACGTGGCGTTTAAGGTTAGCAAAACCTGCACGAACTGCTTCTACATTTTCTTCTGTAAGTGCATCCTTAGCCACGCCACCATTCATCTTAAGAGCACGAAGTGTTGCGACAATTACCACTGCATCTGGAGAAGTTGGTAAGTTTGGAGTCTTGATATCGAGGAATTTCTCAGCGCCAAGGTCTGCACCGAAGCCAGCCTCTGTCACTGTATAATCAGCCAAGCGTAGCGCTGTGCTAGTCGCCAAAACAGAGTTACATCCATGGGCGATATTGGCAAACGGTCCACCATGAACAAAGGCTGGTGTTCCATAAATAGTCTGTACCAGATTTGGCTTAATCGCATCTTTTAAGACCAAAGCCAGGGCCCCTTCTACTTCAAGATCACGAACATAGACTGGTGTGCGGTCATAACGATAACCGATAACAATGTTTGCCAAGCGATTTTTCAAATCTTCAATATCAGTAGCTAAGCAAAGAATCGCCATGATTTCAGAAGCAACCGTGATATCAAAACCATCTTCGCGTGGAATACCGTTAACTGGACTTCCTAATCCAATCGTTACATGGCGAAGGGCCCGGTCATTCAGGTCAACCACCCGTTTCCAGATAATGCGACGTTGATCGATTCCCAGAGCATTTCCCTGATGAAGATGATTGTCAATGAGAGCAGACAAGGCATTATTAGCAGTCGTAATGGCGTGCATGTCACCAGTAAAATGTAAGTTAATATCTTCCATCGGTAGGACTTGCGCGTGACCGCCACCAGCTGCTCCTCCTTTGATCCCCATCACTGGTCCCAAGGACGGTTCGCGAATGGCAATCATCGTTTTCTTGCCAATTTTGTTGAGTGCATCAGCTAGTCCAATGGTAATGGTAGACTTACCTTCTCCTGCTGGCGTTGGATTGATTGCTGTTACCAAAATCAGCTTGCCGACAGGATTTTTCGCTACCTCACGAATTTTGTCAAAACTGAGCTTGGCCTTGTACTTTCCGTACAGCTCCAAATCGTCATAATCAATGCCAATCTTTTTTACTACATCCACAATAGGCTGTAATTCAACACTCTGAGCAATTTCGATATCTGTTTTCATTAAGGAACTCCTCTAATTTGATAAAACTATTATAACAAATATGATACAAAACTGCACATTTAAACTCCAATAGCAACATAATGTTCGGTAATTACTTTAAATATTTTTGCATGATGCATCTTTTCTAGTAAAAAAATAAGTTTGGCTAAATTGAGTATTAAGTTAATTTTATTTTACTAAATTCGTTTTTTCTTGTAGAATAAAGCTATGAATATATTGATTACCTCTGGCGGAACGAGTGAAAAAATCGACCAAGTCCGCTCTATCACCAATCATTCGACTGGTCGACTTGGAAAAATGATAGCTGAGCATTGCTTGGCCGAGGGTGCTTCGGTGACTCTGCTTACAACGGCTAAAGCTGTCAAACCTGCACCGCATGAAAACCTAACGATTAAGATTATCGAAGATACGGAGCAGCTCCTGATAGCCATGGAAGAGCTGGTACCAGCTCATGATGTGCTCATTCATTCAATGGCTGTTTCTGACTATAAACCAGTGTATATGGCAGGATTTGAGGAGGTTCTTGCTAGTTCAGATTTGGCAGAGTTTCTGGAAAAAAGTAATTCTGAAAGTAAGATTTCATCTGCGGATGATTATCAGGTTCTTTTCCTCAATAAAAATCCTAAAATCATCGGCAAGGTCAAGGAATGGAATCCCAATATTCGATTGATTGGCTTTAAGCTCCTAGTAGGCGTCTCTAAAGAAGAGCTACTGGCTACTGCTAGAGCCAGCCTTGAAAAAAATCAAGCAGAACTAATTGTAGCCAACGATTTGACTGAAATTTCTAGCGGGCAACACCACGCCTATCTCCTAGGAGCAAACACTGTCACAGAAGCTTTCTCCAAGGAAGAAATTGCTGAACAATTGTTAAGCCATATCCAGAAAGGAGACAGTTCATGACCCATGTTACTCTCGCTGTCACGGGCAGTATTTCGGCCTATAAGACAGCAGATATTACGAGCCAGCTGGGCAAGCTAGGCTATGGTGTATCTGTTCTCATGACGGAAGCTGCTAGTCATTTTATCACTCCGCTTACCTTACAGGTTTTATCAAAAAATCCTGTTTCCCTTGACCTTATGGACGAGCCAAGGCCAGACAAGGTCAACCATATTGAAATCGGCAAAGAAACAAATCTTTTCTTAGTCGCTCCTGCTACAGCCAATACCATCGCCAAACTGGCTAATGGTCTGGCAGACAATATGGTAACCGCTACAGCTCTTGCTCTCCCATCTCATGTCAAAAAAGCCATCGCGCCAGCCATGAATACCAAGATGTATGAAAATCCACTAACTCAGCACAATTTGGAAAGATTAAAAAAATTTGGCTGGGAGATTATCGAACCGCGTGAAGCTGTTCTAGCTTGCGGAGATCATGGGACTGGCGCTCTAGCTGATGTCAATATTATTATAGAAAAAGTAAAGGAAATTATAAATGAGAAAACAATCTAGTATCGCGCAAATTGCTATCTTTTTTGCTATTATGTTAGTGCTCCATCTGCTGAGCTCTGTTATTTTCAACCTACTACCGGTTCCGATTAAACCGACCATTATTCATATTCCAGTCATTATCGCTAGTATTATCTACGGACCACGAATTGGAGCTGTTCTTGGAGCTCTGATGGGGGTAATCAGTGTGGTGACCAACACCGTTGTCCTGCTGCCAACTAGCTACCTCTTCAGTCCTTTTGTAGAAAACGGTAGCATCAATTCATTGATGATCGCTATGGTTCCACGTATTCTAATCGGAATCACTCCGTATTTTGTCTACAAATGGATGAAAACTAAGCCAGGCTTGGTTTTAGCTGGTGCCGTAGGCTCAATGACCAACACAATCTTCGTTCTCGGAGGAATTTTCATTCTATTTTCATCTGTTTACAATGGAGATATCAAAGCCATGCTTGCATTGATTTTTTCAGCTAATGCAATCTCAGAAATGGTTATTTCTGCTATCCTTACAGTTGCAATCGTTCCAGCACTTGAAAAACTTAAAAAATAATCACCTAGCGTGATTATTTTTTTGATCCAAGCATGTTCATTTTTTCAAAGTATTTCACTATTTTTTAGGTCGGTACTTTCAAAAAATATGAAAATATGTTACAATGAAAGCGATTGAACAAACAAGGAAATCTTGTGCCCTTTCTTAAAAACACACAGTGATTTTCTATCTTAAATATAAAGGAGACTCTACCTATGACCTATCAAGATAACTTCCAAAAATGGCTTGATTTTGCTGAACTTCCTGATTATCTTCGGAAAGATTTAGAAGGTATGGACGAAAAAACTAAGGAAGATGCCTTTTATACAAACCTAGAATTCGGTACTGCTGGTATGCGCGGTCTGATTGGTGCTGGTACTAACCGTATCAATATTTATGTTGTCCGTCAGGCAACGGAAGGTTTGGCTCGTTTGATTGACGAAAAAGGAGATGAGTTCAAAAAACGTGGTGTAGCAATCGCCTACGACTCTCGCCACTTCTCACCAGAGTTTGCTTTTGAATCTGCTGCAGTCTTAGCTAAACACGGTATCAAGTCCTATGTCTTTGAAAGTCTGCGCCCAACTCCGGAACTTTCATTTGCGGTACGTCATTTGGGAACTTTTGCTGGTATCATGATTACGGCCAGCCACAACCCTGCTCCATTTAACGGCTACAAGGTATATGGTGAAGACGGCGGACAAATGCCTCCGTATGATGCAGATGCATTGACTAACTACATCCGTGCTATTGAAAATCCTTTTGCTATTGAGGTCGCTGATGTTGAAGCTGAAAAAGCTTCTAGCTTGATTGAAGTGATTGGCGATGCTATTGATGCTAAATACCTCAAGGAAGTTAAGGATGTCAATATCAATCAAAAACTAATTGATGAATACGGCAAGGACATGAAGATTGTCTATACCCCTCTGCACGGTACTGGTGAAATGCTGGCTCGTCGCGCTTTAGCTCAAGCTGGATTTGATTCTGTTGAAGTTGTTGAAGCTCAAGCTGTAGCTGATCCTGACTTCTCTACTGTTAAGTCTCCAAACCCTGAAAGCCAAGCAGCCTTTGCCCTTGCTGAAGAACTTGGTCGTAAAGTTGGTGCAGATGTCTTGGTCGCAACTGACCCAGATGCTGACCGTGTTGGTGTAGAAGTTCTGCAAAAAGACGGCAGCTACCTAAACCTTTCAGGTAACCAAATTGGGGCTATCATGGCTAAGTACATCTTGGAAGCTCATAAGAGTGCTGGAACTCTGCCAGCTAACGCAGCTCTCTGTAAGTCTATCGTTTCTACTGACTTGGTGACTAAGATTGCTGAAAGTTACGGTGCAACCATGTTCAACGTCTTGACTGGTTTCAAATTTATCGCTGAAAAGATTCAAGAATTTGAAGAAAAACACAACCACACCTACATGATGGGATTTGAAGAGAGCTTCGGTTACTTGATTAAACCATTCGTACGTGATAAAGACGCTATCCAAGCAGTCTTGGTTGTAGCTGAGCTTGCTGCTTACTACCGTTCACGTGGCTTAACACTGGCTGATGGTATCGAAGAAATCTACAAAGAGTATGGTTACTTTGCTGAAAAGACTATTTCTGTAACCCTCTCTGGTGTTGACGGTGCTGAGCAAATCAAGGCTATCATGGCTAAGTTCCGTAATAATGCTCCAAAAGAATGGAATGCAACAGCTATCACTGTTGTAGAAGACTTTAAGGCTCAAACTGCTACTGCTGCAGATGGTACTGTTACAAACTTGACAACTCCTCCAAGCGATGTGCTGAAATACACCTTGGCTGATGGTTCATGGATTGCTGTTCGCCCATCTGGAACAGAGCCAAAAATCAAGTTCTACATTGCTGTTGTCGGCGATAACAATGAGGATTCTCAAGCTAAGATTGCAAATATTGAAGCGGAAATCAATGCTTTTGTAAAATAAGCAATTATAAAAGATGAGACGAACCAATCTCATCTTTTTTTCGTATCAAATCTAAGCAATTTTAGAAACTTTATGGCATACTAGTTTTATCAAAAGAAATGAGGATTATTTATGGAACAATTTGCTCGAAATATTAAAGACTTGGAAGTCACAACTGTTGACCGTGCTCGTCAAGCGATTGCCGACAAAGAGACAGCAACTTTCTTCGTTGGTCGCAAAACTTGCCCTTACTGCCGTAAATTCGCTGCTACTCTTGCTGGCGTTGTCGCTGATACCAAGGCGCATATTTTCTTCATTAACAGTGAAGAAGCCAGCGAATTAGAGAAACTGCAAGCCTTCCGTTCAGAATACAGCATCCCGACGGTTCCTGGTTTTGTTCATGTTCAAGACGGCCAAGTATCTGTTCGTTGTGATTCTTCTATGACTGCAGATGAAATTAAAGCTTTTGCTGGGATTTAAGCACAAGTCTCCATCTAAAGGATAGTTTATTTGCCTCTCTCTTTACAGAGCAAGAAGGACTATAAGTTATTTTAAAAACAAAAAAGACAAACTATATTGTTTGTCTTTTATTTTTCTTTCAAAGTATATATCGGAAAGCCGTGTTCTACTATTTTATCATCTAGTTTAAAATAATTTTTAAACCAAAGTTTATATTTTTTAAATAAAGCTTCAATACAGAAATACAGGATGATTATTGAAAAAATAAATAGAAGAGCGTGCCAATCTTGAAATTCCGATGAACTCTCAATGAACATATCCCAGTATACACATGAGAAGAGCAAAAGAACTCCTAAAATTAAATTCACATATAAAATATAGCTTACAAAGAAGAGAAATTGATGTTTCTTTGATCTGTTACTGTAATAGATTTTATAGTTTTCGGTATGTCTTTCGAAGACAGGCAAGTGAAAGGAATAGCGTCCGCTCCCGAACTTGACTAACTCAGCTAAGGCATGATAGCCACACCAATGGAAGCATTTATAGATGAACTCGCGAGTCAAAAAATAAATATTTAAACCTATAAAAGTTAGAATAATGATGAAGTCAGTTCTCGCAGTTGGGGAAAATATCCACTGAAAATAAAGAAGGCAATGTAAGAAATTCAAAGCACCTAATATAAAATAAATGACACAGGCAAGTTTGCTACGACGTCCAATAAAAGTTTTATCTGGAGGACTAGAGGTATGGTACATATTTTAATGATTTCCTATTCTTCGTAAATTTAATCGGGTACAACAGACTATTGACTTTAGTTTCCATCTTTTACGTTCCTAAAAGCCTCCCACATCTTCTGCTGAGGCTTGGCAAAAGGGTACTTCTCAAATTCCTCTGGATGTAGCCACAAGACCTCTCCGTCAGCTGCGTGCTGGCTATCTTTAACTCGGCCATAAGCCAGCTGGATATGCCACTTACGATGACTGAAGACATGCTGCACTTTTGAATAGGACTGCTGCTGCCAATCAACAGTCAAATCATAATCCTGCTCAAAGCTTTCTTGAGGAGACAGATCCAGACTAGGCTGATTTTCAGCCACTTCAAATAGAGAGATCTGATTTTCAGTTTGAAATTCCTCGACTTCAATCAAGGGAAAATGCCAAAATCCAGATAACAAGCCCGCAGCCTCATTCTTTTCAAGCAAGAATTGTCCCTGTTCGTTTTCAATAATCAAGCCCTGCAAATAGACCGGAACTGGCTTCTTTTTAGGTGCTTTGATTGGATATTTATTCATAGTTCCGTGTAAATAGGCTGCGCTGAACTCTTTTACAGGGCTGTCTTCTGGATGAGGATTAACAGGAGCTTCGATATCTGACCCCAGATCCATCAGCGCCTGATTAAAATCTCCAGGTCTGTCTGGATCAATCAGAATCTCCATCATAGCCTGAAAGACCTTACGATTGCTGGGCTGCCCAATATCTAAATCAACCTCAAATAATCGACTCAGCACCCGCATGACATTTCCATCTACCGCGGGTTCAGGAAGACCAAAGGCAATGCTAGCAATGGCACCAGCCGTATAAGGTCCAATCCCTTGGAGGCTAGCAATTCCTTCATAGCTATCAGGAAATTTTCCAGCAAAATCCGTCATTATCTGCTGGGCTGCTTTTTGCATATTTCGCACCCGCGAATAATAGCCCAAACCTTCCCAAGCTTTGAGCAATCTATCCTCTGGAGCCTGCGCTAAGTCAGCTACAGTTGGAAACCAATCAAGAAAACGCTCATAGTAAGGAATCACCGTATCCACACGTGTTTGCTGCAACATAATCTCAGAAACCCAGATATGATAAGGATTATTGGACCTACGCCAAGGCAAATCACGTTTATGTTCATCATACCAAGTCAATAATTTCTCGCGAAAAGAGGCAATTTTTTCCTCTTCCCACATTTCAATTCCAAAATTTTTTAAATCTAACATTTTTCTTATACTTAAGCAGACAAAAAAGAGAGTGGGACAGAAATCGGTAATTCGTTAAAATTCGATTTCGTCGTCCCACCTCCGCACAGTTGAGTAGGGCTGTAAAAGTTGATGAAATCAGCGTAGTAGAGCCCACTCAACCACTGCGTCTTGCTCGACACTCCAAAGACAATTGAGAGGCTAGGAGTTTTGTCCCAGACTCTTTTTAATTATTTTATTGGTCAACACTTTGTGCAGCTGTAATCAATGTTAAGTTATAAACGTCATCTGAATTACATCCGCGAGAAAGGTCGTTTACTGGCTTATTCAATCCTTGAAGAACTGGACCGACTGCTGAGAATCCACCTAAACGCTCTGCCATTTTATAACCGATATTTCCTGCTTCAATGCTTGGGAAGACAAAGACAGTTGCTTTACCTGCAACCTTGCTTCCTGGAGCTTTCAGGGCTGCTGTGCTTGGTACAAAGGCAGCGTCAAATTGCAATTCCCCGTCAACTTCTAGGTCTGGGCGCAAGTCATGAACCAATTTAGTCGCATGAACCACTTTATCAACGCTTTCTCCGAAACCAGAACCTTTAGTTGAATAGCTAAGCATAGCAATCTTAGGATCAATACCAAACATTTTGGCTGTCACTGCTGAGTTAATCGCAATTTCTGCCAAGGCTTCTGAGTCAGGATTGATGTTAATGGCACAGTCACTGAAAAGATAACGTTCTGAACCACGCACCATGAGGAAGGCACCTGAAGTTCTTGTTACATTTGGACGCGTTTTAATGATTTGCAAGGCTGGACGCACTGTAGCAGCTGTAGAGTGGATAGAGCCAGAAACCATACCATCTACGATACCGAGGTAGACCAGCATCACCCCAAAATAGTTAACATCTGTTCTTAAAAGCTCAAGAGCTTCTTCTTCGCTGATTTTGCCCTTACGACGTTCCACAAGAGCAGCTACCATTTCTTCCATTCTGTCATAGTTTTTAGGATCTATGACTTCATATCCGTCCATAATATTTTCGATTTCCAAGTAAATACGGATCCTATCTGGATTTCCCAAAAGAACTGGTGTAACTTCTGATTCTTTTACTATGCGTTTAACCGCTTGAAGAATACGCGGTTCTTGCCCTTCCGGTAATACGATACGAACATTTTTACCAACAACTGATTCTCTTAGATTTTCAAAAACTTCCATGAGTTTCTCCTTTAAAATTTTAATTATTTTTTGTTAACGATGTAATGATGTTTTGGAAATCAATCGGCAACTGGGATTCCAATTGGATCTGCTTTTCCAAAAATGGATTATAAAAAGATAAAGAGTGGCAATGCAAGGCCTGACGTGTAATTCCCGCTTCCAAAGTCCCACCATAGAGATCATCTCCGAGGAGCGGAAAGCCAAGATGGGCAAAGTGCACACGAATTTGATGGGTTCGTCCAGTGTGCAAGTGAATATCTACCAAATAGATATCGCCAAACTGCTCTACAACCTTGTAGCTGGTATGAGCATATTTGCCATCCTTTGTCACACATCTGGTGATGATGCTATCAGGGTCGCGCCCAATTGGCGCAATAATGTCCCCCTCTGGTTTAAGCTCACCGCTCCCCTGAACGAGTGCGTAATAGCGCTTCTCAATCTTTTTTTTCTGCAGTTGCTTATCCAGTCTTGCATGGGCATAGCCATGTTTTGCAAAGAGCATGAGTCCACTGGTATCGCGATCCAATCTCGTCACAATGTGAACCTGCTGATTTTCATAATCTTGCCGAATATAGTAAGCCTTGACAAAGTTTGCCATCGTATTAGAATGGTTGACACTAGGGATACTGGCCACCCCAGCAGGCTTATCTAAAACTAGAAAATGCTCATCTTCATATACGATCGATAAATCACGATCCACGGCTTCTAAGCTTTCAAATCCCTTCTCAGAAGGGATATCTACTGTCACCTTATCGCCAATATCCAGTAAGTAAATAGCGTTTTGAGGCTGATTATTGACAAGAATATTACCCCCTGCAAACTTCACCTTGGCCAAAAGCCCTTTCGAAATTTCATGCTTTTTCAAAAATGTTTTGACTTTGACATGCTCATCTGCAATAAACTCAAATCTCATTCTTGGCACTCCTCGATAAAGGAGTCTCTCACACGATTCCAAAAGCTGGTATGGCTGGGCGAAGCCACAAAGTTGATCTTATGATTATCGATCTGGTACTCAAGACGGACAATATTTTTACAAGAAAATGTTTGATTATCGACCGCTATGGTATAGTAATCATTACGTGTCGGCAACAGCTCAATCTTATCTTTTTTCGGAACGATAACCGAGGAACCTAAAGTACGATACACACGGTTATTGAGACTCGCAATCTCTGTCACTTGCAAGGCTTCAATCGTTGGGTGTAGGACTGCTCCTCCTAAAGATTTATTGTAGGCCGTGCTACCAGTCGGCGTTGAGACAGAAATCCCATCGCCTCTGAATCTCTCAAAGTGAACATTATTGATGACCACATCAACAACCATGGTTCTGTCGGAGCGTTTAATGGTTGCTTCATTAAGCGCTCGAATAGTCCGCGTTTCGCCATTTTCAAAGGTCAGCTTGACATTTAAAATCGGATAAGAGACCTTGGCACCTGTGTCCAATTTCAGATTTTCCACTAATTTGTCGATCTCAAAGTCTCGATAATCCGTATAAAATCCTAAATGTCCTGTATGGACACCAACAAAGCGAACCTTATCCAGCTGATCTTCATACTTGTGGAAGGCTGATAGCAGCATCCCATCACCACCAACAGAAATCACGATATCTGGATTTTTGGGTGTCAGGATAAAGCCTGCTTTCCGCAATTTTTGCATCAGAGTTTGAAATACTTCCTCACTCTGCCTTTTGCGATTGCGGATAATCGCAATTTTTTTACCTGTATTCTTCATCTGTATCGTCACTATTTCCAACACCGTCATTTAACTTGCGGTGCAGAGGATCAAAGAGCGCTTGTGCTTCTTGGATGGCATCACGAATGGCTCCCATCTCTTCGTCTAGTTGGTAGGCCAGATTGGCCGTTATCTCCAAGCGTTTCTTGATCTCCTCTGGAAATTCTCCTTTATACTTATAGTTTAAAGAGTGCTCAATCGTTGCCCAAAAGTTCATGGACAAGGTACGAATCTGAATCTCTGCCAAGATAACTTTGTTCCCATTAATTGTATCTACTGGATATTCAACAATGGCATGGTAGCTACGATATCCACTGGCTTTTTTGTTTTTGATGTAATCACGCTCTTGGACGATACGCATATCGGTCCGATTTCGCAAAACTTCTAAAACTTCGTCCACATCGTCTACAAATTGGACCATGACACGCAAACCAGCAATATCCTGCATCTCTTGGGCTAAGTTTTCCTCAGTTATCCCGCGAAGCTCCATTTTCTCCTTGATGCTTTCAATATGTTTTACGCGACCAGTTACAAACTCAATTGGTGAATGGCGTTGCTGTTTGCGATACTGTTTACGAATACCGCGAAGCTTGATTTTCAACTCACCAACTGCCTGAATATATGGATCCAGAAAATCTTCCCAATCTATTGTCATATACATACCTTGTCATCTATTCGTTTTTTGTATAAAATAAACACAGTTGTTATTATAACATAAAATCGCTTTCAGATAAAGAAAAGGATTTAAAAATGAACCATTTAGAAATAGAATACAAAACAATGTTAACAGAAGACGAACATAAACGACTTCTGACCTTCTTTGATCATGTCCAGCCAATTTTCCAAGTCAACTATTATATTGATTCGGCCGACTTTGCTCTCCGTGAAGCTCGTATGGCTCTGCGAGTCCGAACCACTCCTGACGCTGCTGAGTTCACTCTGAAAATTCCTCAAAAACTCGGAAATTTCGAGTATAACCAAGCCTTGTCCAAAGATGAATTTAAGAAAATTACAGAAAAATTGCAATTCCCTCAGGGAGAAATCCTAGACAAACTTCAAGAGAAAAAAATCCCAGTTGACAAACTAACAATACTCGGAACCCTTGAAAATATTCGATACGAAAAACAAGATGCAATCGGCCTTTTTGCCTTAGACGAAAGTCGTTACTTTGGTAAAAAAGATTTCGAATTAGAATTAGAGATCAATGATATTGAAAAGGGGGAGCAAAAGTTCAAAGACTTTTTAAACGAAAATCAAATCCAATACAAGCCTGGTAAAAGTAAGATTGCCAGATTTGCCGAAAACTTGTAAAAATGCTGAAATAATCTCATTTTTTTGGTAAAATAATATTTATAAATCTAAAGAGACAAAAAGAGGATGGTCATTCTAATGTCAGACAAAAAAAATATGAAGCTTTTCTCCCTCAATTCCAATCATTCAATTGCTGAGAAGATTGCTGAAGCTGCCGGAGTACCTTTAGGCAAACTTTCTTCCCGCCAATTTTCTGATGGCGAGATTCAAATCAACATTGAGGAGAGTGTTCGTGGCTATGATATCTATATCATTCAGTCTACCAGCTTCCCAGTCAATAATCACTTGATGGAGTTATTGATTATGGTTGATGCTTGTAAACGAGCAAGTGCCAATACAGTAACTGTGGTTAT
Organism: Streptococcus cristatus; assembly: GCF_003943505.1. GTDB lineage: Bacteria > Bacillota > Bacilli > Lactobacillales > Streptococcaceae > Streptococcus > Streptococcus cristatus_E. The sequence goes on along the minus strand of NZ_RJPS01000002.1, from coordinate 142,122 downwards.
GCCCTATTTTGGTTATGCTCGCCAAGATCGGACAGCGGCTCCTCGCGAGCCAATTACTGCAAAACTCGTGGCTAATATGCTCGTTGGGGCTGGCGTAGATAGAGTCATCTCACTTGACCTTCACGCTGTCCAAGTACAAGGATTCTTTGATATTCCTGTTGACAATCTCTTCACCATTCCGTTGTTTGCCGAACATTATTGCAATATGGGATTGACTGGCGAGGATGTTGTCGTCGTTAGCCCGAAAAATTCTGGCGTGAAACGTGCTCGTAGCTTGGCAGAATATCTTGACGCTCCAATCGCCATCATCGACTATGGCGAAGATGAAGCAGGACGCTCCGAAGGATATATCATCGGTGAGGTTGAAGGCAAAAAAGCAATTTTGATTGACGATATCTTAAATACCGGTCGTACCTTCTCAGAAGCTGCTAAAATCGTTGAACGTGAAGGAGCTGTCGAAATCTATGCTGTCTCAAGTCATGGTTTATTTGCAGATGAAGCTGCAGACTTACTAGACAGTGTTCCTATCCGAGAAATCTTGGTGACTGACTCTGTTGATACTAAAGAAAAGACTCCGAAGAATGTTCACTATATCACTGCTAGCGAGTTGATTGGCGATGCTATCGTGCGTATTCAAGAAAGAAAACCAGTCAGCCCACTTTTTGCTTTTCAAAAGAAATAAGGGATAAATTTGTGATTTATTTAGATAATGCTGCTACGACTGCCTTATCGCCTGCTGCGATTGAGTCCATGACTCAGGCAATGACAGTCTTCGGCAATCCATCCAGTACCCACAGCCACGGACGAGAAGCTAAAAAACTGCTCCGACAAGCTCGCGAAGATATTGCTAAAGTTCTACACACACAGAGCAAAAATATCCTCTTTACATCAGGTGGTACTGAAAGTAATAACACCGCAATCAAGGGATATGCCCTACGCCATCAGAATCAAGGCAAGCATATTATCACTACGGCCATTGAGCACCATGCTGTTTTAGAGCCTGTTGAATACTTAGTAGAGAACTTCGGTTTTGAAGCCACTATTATTCAGCCAGTGGATGGGCAAATCCGAACTGAAGATATCAAGAATGCTCTCAGACCAGATACTATCCTTGTCTCAGTCATGGCTGTCAATAACGAAACAGGCTACATTTTGCCGATTCAAGAAATTGGTCAACTACTAAAGGATCATCCTGCTGCCTTTCATGTCGATGCAGTCCAAGCCGTCGGCAAGTTCCCCATCTATCCTGAAGAATGGGGAATCAATTTCCTGAGTGCATCAGGTCATAAATTCCACGGTCCAAAAGGAGTTGGATTTCTCTATGCCGACCAGATGGACTTTGATAATTTCATGCATGGCGGCGATCAAGAAAACAAGCATCGGGCGGGCACAGAAAACCTCGTTTCCATTGTCGGGATGGCAACTGCACTTTCTGAAAATTTTGCCCATTTAGAGGAAAATCTTGAGCATGCCCAGCAGTTAAAAGATACTTTACTGGACAACCTAACGGATATAGACTACTACCTAAACGAGAGTCAGCCTAGCCTGCCTTATGTTGTCAATATTGGATTTCCAAACCAAAAGAATGATCTTATCTTGCTTCAAATGGACCTTAATGGCTTTTCAATCTCGACTGGCTCTGCTTGTACCGCTGGTGCTGTTCAGCCCAGTCATGTCCTTCAAGCCTTATATGGTCCAAACTCTGAACGCTTAAAAGAATCCATTCGCATCAGTGTGTCAGACCAAACTAGCATCCAAGAAATCAAATTATTCAGCCAAAAACTAAAAGAAATACTAGGAGGATAAGATGGCTTTTCAAACATCTGTTAGCTTAGCTAACTGCGACTTCACCTATTCGCTCCATCCAAATGTTAAGAAATTTACCTTNCGGGACAATACATTTGCTGAAACAAAAGTTGGTAATTANGAGCTTTCTCGTTTACTNGAAGCTGTTCCCAATAGTGGCGATGGTTTCTTGCTTAAGATTATCGTTAATAAGGATCTAAGCGGAGTTAAAATCAATATTACGGACAAGTCTGGTTTAAGAATAGTTAATATCTTCAAATCAGAAAAACACCATATTATTCAGCAAAAATTTTATTTCTTGATGGATAGTTTAGTTGAAAGAGACATTTTTGAAAAAGCACCTCAATAAGCGAAATTCTAAGAATTTTGCTTATTTCTATTATTTTATCTATCTTTATTAGTATAATAATATTTTGTTCATCAAATTAGTTGATTTTTTCACAAGCTTTCTATAGAATAGAAGATAGAAAGGTCGTGATTTTGTGAAAACTGAAAAAAGTAATTCTATTCCACGTGCTACTGCTAAACGGCTCTCCCTCTACTACCGGATTTTCAAGCGATTTAACGCGGAAAATATTGAAAAAGCCAATTCAAAACAAATCGCAGAGGCGATTGGAATCGACTCTGCGACTGTTCGGCGTGACTTTTCTTACTTCGGCGAGTTAGGTCGTAGAGGTTTTGGCTACGATGTCAAGAAACTAATGAATTTCTTTGCTAATCTTCTCAACGACAACTCGATTACAAATGTCATGATCGTTGGTGTCGGAAATATGGGCCGTGCTCTTTTACACTACCGCTTTCATGAACGGAATAAAATGAAGATTGTAATGGCCTTTGATACAGATGATTATTCTGACGTCGGGACCACCACAAATGATGGAATTCCTATTTATGGAATTTCTCAAATTAAAGAAAAGATTCAAGAAGGAAACGTAAAGACAGCCATTCTGACAGTGCCGAGCGTTAAGGCACAAGAAGTTGCATCCGTCTTGGTTGATGCTGGTATCAAGGGAATTCTTTGCTTCTCCCCAGTGCACCTATCTGTCCCCAAAGATGTTGTTGTACAATATGTAGACCTAACCAGCGAACTCCAAACCTTACTCTACTTCATGAGAAAAGATGATGAGTAAGGTAAGAAAGGAAACAGACACTTTATGAAAAAACCGATTATCGGTATAACAGGAAACCAAAGGGATATTCCCAACGATCAATTTATCCATATCAGTTATACTTCAACTGGCTTTATCGAGGGAGTCAATAAAGTTGGAGGAATCCCAATTATCTTGCCAATTGGTGATGAAGCCTTGGCTCACACCTATATCACTATGATCGATAAACTGATCCTTACCGGTGGACAAAATGTCCAGCCTCATTTCTACGGCGAAGAACAGACTATCGAAAGTGATGATTATCTGCTTCAAAGGGATCTCTTTGAACTAGCTCTCATCCGAGAAGCACGAAAACAAAACAAGCCTATTTTTGGTGTCTGTCGTGGCACTCAACTCTACAATGTTGCTATGGGTGGCACACTTCACCAAGACATCGAGAATCACTGGCAAGATAGCACTGCTCAATATACTACACAGACTATGGTCACTAAAAACGGCTCCATCCTCCATGAATTATACGGACCTACTTGCCAAATCAACTCATTCCATCACCAAAGTATCAAGGACCTAGCGAAAAATCTAGAAGTTATAGCCTACGATCCTCGTGACAAGATCATTGAGGCTGTTACCTCGACTGATGGGAGTCCATTTCTTGGTGTGCAGTGGCATCCAGAATTTCTATTTCCCACAAGAACAGGGGATTTAGCCTTGTTTGATTATGTGGTTCACAAACTTTAGATCAAATCCGTTTTTTCACGATAGCTATAATAATTATTTTTTGAAACAATTAAATGATCTAAAAGAACCAACCCCATTAGCTCACAAGCTTCTTTCATGTGTTTGGTGACCTCGTCGTCATTCTTACTTGGTAGAGTCACTCCAGAAGGATGATTGTGCACAAGTATAATAGATGTCGCCAAGTGTTTGAGCGCATAATGCAAAATTTCGCGCGGCTCAGCCATACTTCTAGTTACCGTTCCTACAAAGATTGTCTGCTGATGGATGATCTGGTTCTGACTATTGAGATAAATAGCAACCAAACATTCCTGCTTTTTATCTCCCAATTCGACCTGCATTTTGCGAGCTAGTTTTTGACTTCCAAGAATTTGCTCCCTCTCCAGCATTTCAGCTTTGTTGATACGACAGCCGAGCTCAATAACGGCTTGCAACTCAACAGCCTTCACAGGCCCAATTCCTGAAATTGTCTGCAATTCTTGCAAAGTCAAATATTTCAAATCATTCAAACTAGAAATCGATGATAAAATCCTTTGAGAAACTTGAAAAACAGTTTCTTTTTTGCTGCCTGTTCGCAAAAATATAGATAGCAATTCCTGATTACTAAGTTTATCCGCTCCTTCTCTTATTAGCCGTTCACGTGGCATCATGCTTATGTCATCCTGCAATGAAATACGATACATATCAACCTCCTTACTTATTAATTCGAGATTAAGTAAAAAAAGATTAAATTCTTGCACAGTATCTCAAACATTAAATTTTATGAAAGAAATTTGCAGCTCTTATCAATCCAAAAACGAAGTAACTCTTGTTACTTCGTTTTGATAATATTTGCATTATAGCTGCATTTGATTGTAAGATTGACTGAAAGCATCTAAAATGTCTTTTGGTGCCTTGTCATAGTCAATCGTACTTTCAAGCGTACCTTTGACAATGGTTCGACTGGTTGCAGCTGCATCTTCACATGTGACTAAAGTAATTTCAGCAACTCCCTCTGTATCATTGATGACATCCACGCGCTCTGGTGCGACACTTTCTATACTAGAAATCGTATAGGTATAAATCTTTTCCTTATCCGTGATATAGATTTTCATCCCTATTTTGGCCCGATCTAGCGGTGAAAAGAGCATGTCACTGGCTCCAGTAATTCCAAAGACGTGATGGCTAGCTAAGGCGTAATTCCCTTGTCCCATCTGTTGATCTTCTTTCATGGTTCCAGCACCATAGTAGAGTCCAACATTATCTAATCCCTTGAAAATTGGCAGATTCATCGACACTTCAGGAATCGAAATACCACCGATAACTGGTAGTTTTTGAGCCTGCCACTGAGCATTGATGACCGCTTCTGTTGAAAGAGATTGGACTTCGCTAAACTCAAAACTCGACTCGACTGCCTTATTTTGCTTGATTTCTTCCTTGGAAACCTTGCTAACCTGGTATTGATTCGTGTGCCAAACCATAATCATATTTCGGATAGAAGAGTTGAAAATCAGCGCTAAGGCAACCAGAAATAAAAGGAAAACTGCACAGTTAATGATGAAATTCCTGAGCTTGAATTTCTTCTTAGATTTCTTCACATTCATCCTCCTCTTACTCTACTTCTTCCTCATCGTCTTTTGCGTCAGGCGCAACCGTTGTAAAGGTGACAATCTGGGCATTTTGATCCAGACGCATAACCTTAACTCCCATGGTTGAACGACCTGTCTGAGAAATATTAGCCACGCTAGTTCGAATGATGACACCTGTATTAGTGATAATCATCAAATCTTCCTCGCCAGTGACTGTCATCAGACCAGCAAGAGGTCCGTTCTTATCAGTGATATTGGCTGTTTTAATCCCTTTACCACCACGACCCTTGGTTGGATATTCACTAGCAAGAGTTCGCTTACCATATCCTTTTTCGGTAATGACAAGCACCTCATCACCCTCAGTAATCACACCGGCTCCAACAACTTGGTCGCCGTCACGCAGATTAACTCCGCGAACACCAGTCGCACTACGGCTCATATTCCGAACAGCTGTCTCATTGAAGCGGACAGAATAACCAAACTTAGTACCAATGATAACGTCTGCAGCACCGTCCGTCAGAAAGACGTTGATAAGCTCGTCTTCATCCTTCAAATTCAAGGCCTTGAGACCGTTCTGACGGATATTAGCAAACTCTGTTACGCTGGTTCGTTTAACCACACCCAAACGGGTTGTAAAGAAGAGGTAGGAATGATCGCTACTGTCCTGCTGGACATTAATAATGGTCTGAATGGTCTCTCCTTCATCAAGCTTCAAGAGATTTACCACTGGCAACCCCTTGGCTGTTCGGCCGTACTCAGGTATTTCATATCCTCTAAGACGATAAACTCGGCCTTTATTAGTGAAGAAGAGCAATCTGTCGTGGGTGCTCGTTGAAACCAGCTCTTTGACGAAGTCATCGTCTTTAACACCAGTTCCTTGGACACCGCGGCCACCACGTTTCTGAGCGGTAAATTCAGCCTGATTCAGACGTTTGATATAGCCTTTATTAGACAAGGTAATCAAAACATCCGCTTCCTCAATCAAATCTTCATCTTCAAGAGAAAGAACTTCTCCCACCATCAGCTCAGTTCGGCGGTCATCAGCATATTTACGCTTGACCTCGTCTAACTCTTCCTTGATAATAGCGATAACGCGCTCTGGCTTAGCCAAGATATCAGCTAAGTCCGCAATCAAAGCAATCAGTTCGTCATATTCTGACTGAATCTTATCACGTTCCAAACCAGTCAGACGGCGCAGACGCATGTCAAGGATAGCCTGACTCTGGCGCTCAGACAGCTCAAACTTAGCCATCAATTCAGCCTGTGCTTCTGCGTCTGTCTCGCTATTACGGATAATGCGAATCACTTCATCAATGTGATCAAGCGCAATCAGCAAACCAGCCAAGATGTGAGCTCGCGCTTCTGCCTTTTCTTTATCGAAGGCAGTCCGTCGAGTCACCACTTCCTTTTGGTGCTCAATATAAGCCAACAAAATCTCTCGCAGAGATAGAATCTTCGGCACACCATTTTGAATAGCCAGCATATTGAAGCTGAAATTGGTCTGCATCTGAGTCAGCTTGAAAAGGTTATTTAGAATGACATGAGCAGAGGCATCACGACGAACCTCAATAACAAAACGCACTCCTTCTCGGTTGGACTCATCGCGAACAGCTGTGATACCGTCAATGCGTTTTTCCTGCACCAGACGAACAATATGCTCATGAACCTTAGTCTTATTAACCATGTAAGGAAACTCGGTTACGACAATTCGCTCACGGCCATTTTTCATCTCTTCGATTTCAGTGCGAGAACGAAGAACAATCGAACCTTTCCCTGTTTCATAAGCCCGATGAATACCAGACTTGCCCATAACCAGTGCACCTGTCGGAAAATCTGGTCCAGGCAGGACTTCCATGATGTCGCGAGTTGTTGCTTCCGAATTGTCCATAACAAGCTTAACTGCATCAATAGACTCACCAAGATTATGTGGTGGGATATTAGTCGCCATCCCAACTGCAATCCCTGTCGCACCGTTTACAAGCAAGTTAGGGAAGCGAGCAGGAAGAACGACAGGCTCTCTCTCGCTGGCATCATAGTTATCAATATAATCAACAGTATTCTTGTTAATATCACGAAGCATCTCAAGAGCGATCTTGCTCATACGTGCTTCTGTATAACGCTGGGCAGCGGCACCGTCTCCGTCCATCGAACCGAAGTTTCCATGACCGTCTACCAGCATGTAACGATAGCTCCACCATTGAGCCATCCGCACCATCGCTTCATAAATAGAGGAGTCGCCATGCGGGTGATACTTACCCATGACATCCCCTGTGATACGAGCTGATTTCTTATGAGGCTTATCAGGCGTAACACCCAGCTCATTCATGCCATAAAGAATCCGGCGATGAACCGGCTTAAGACCATCGCGAACATCTGGAAGCGCCCGAGCCACGATTACACTCATTGCGTAATCGATGAAACTGGTCTTCATTTCACTGGTCAAATTGACATTTACTAAGTTTCTATCTTGCATTAAAAAATGCCTCGTTTCAATATTAAATCACTATCTCATTATACCACATTTTAGCTATATTTTCAGTATTTAAAACCAAATATAAAAACGTTTACATAGCCTTTTAGAGGTCAAAATTCCACGGTGAGCCGTGACAAACTGTATCAAAAGTGGTAGAATGTAATTGTATGGGGAAAACCCCAAAAATAATAAGGAGATGTTTAGAAATGACTGCTACTAAACAACATAAAAAAGTCATCCTTGTCGGTGACGGTGCCGTAGGTTCATCTTACGCTTTCGCGCTTGTTAACCAAGGAATTGCACAAGAGCTTGGAATTATCGAAATTCCACAATTACATGAAAAAGCTGTAGGTGATGCGCTTGACCTTAGCCACGCCCTTGCCTTCACTTCACCTAAAAAGATCTACGCAGCTCAATACTCTGACTGTGCGGACGCTGACCTAGTTGTTATCACTGCGGGTGCGCCTCAAAAACCAGGTGAAACTCGTCTTGACCTCGTTGGTAAAAACCTTGCCATCAATAAATCAATCGTAACACAAGTTGTTGAATCAGGTTTCGATGGTATCTTCCTTGTTGCTGCTAACCCAGTTGACGTTTTGACTTATTCAACTTGGAAATTCTCAGGCTTCCCTAAAGAACGCGTTATCGGTTCAGGTACTTCACTTGACTCAGCTCGTTTCCGTCAAGCACTTGCTGAAAAATTGGATGTTGATGCTCGTTCAGTTCACGCCTACATCATGGGTGAGCATGGCGATTCAGAATTCGCTGTTTGGTCACATGCAAACATCGCAGGTGTAAACCTTGAAGAATTCCTCAAAGATACTCAAAATGTTCAAGAGTCTGAACTAATCGAATTGTTCGAAGGCGTTCGTGATGCTGCTTACACAATCATCAACAAGAAAGGTGCTACATACTACGGTATCGCTGTAGCCCTTGCTCGTATCACAAAAGCTATCCTTGACGATGAAAATGCTGTACTTCCACTTTCAGTCTTCCAAGAAGGCCAATACGGTGTGAAAGACGTCTTCATCGGTCAACCAGCAGTTGTTGGTGCACACGGTATCGTTCGTCCAGTAAATATTCCATTGAACGATGCAGAAACTCAAAAAATGCAAGCATCTGCTAAAGAATTGCAAGCAATTATTGACGAAGCTTGGAAAAATCCAGAATTCCAAGAAGCATCTAAAAACTAATCAGAAAAACATCTCCTGATAAAAGGGGATGTTTTTTTGTTGTTTTATGTGGATCTATCAGCAAAAATATCAATCAAATAAGGAACAATCAGCTCTCCCTCTAACTACTCCAAAGAAGAAAGCCAAATAAAGTCTGTATGCTCCTCTGGATCCAATAGGATATCGCGCTGCTCTATAATCCTAGCCTCATAAACCAAGCGTGTAAAAACAGCATTTTTTCTTGAGTCAAACTGACTATCTTCATGGATAATCTTATCAATTCGAATCTTTTGATTAACCTCTTCTATAGCCTCGCGTAGAGCTGCTTCTCTGGGTAGTTCGTTCTCTTCTACGCTTCCGCCAGGAATATCCCAATAGCATGGATAGACATTAGGAAGGCCGCGCTTTATTTTAGAGCGTTTGATCAGCAAATACTGCCCATTCTTCTCAATCAAGGTATGAGCGATTATCTTCACCACCATAGCTGTCTCCTCCTTTTAAACAACAAAAAAGGACTCTTGCGAGTCCAAACTTCAGTCATCCACCCTGAGAGAATCGAACTCCCATCTCAAGAACCGGAATCTTACGTGATATCCATTACACTAAGGGTGGTAACTTATTTATTATAACCAATTTTTCACAAAAAAACAAGTCTAAATGGCTCCTTTTATGAAATTTATAATCTAGGTCAAATCAAAAGAGAGTGGGACAGAAATCGATAATTCGTTAGAATTCGATTTAGTCGTCCCACCTCCGCACAGTTGAGTAGGGCTGTAAAAGCTGATGAAATCAGCGTAGTAGAGCCCACTCAGCCACTGCGTCTTGCTCGACAATCCAAAGACAATTGAGAGGCTAGGACTTTTGTCCCACCCTCTTTATATATTTTATTTCTTTTCAATATGATCCGCTAGTTCTTCTTGGGCTTTTTTGTTAGATTCTAAGGTTTTTTCTTGCCATTTCTTCTTAGCTTCTTCATATTCTTTGGTCGTTACAATCTCGCTTCTGAGCTTGGTATATTTAAAGTTAAAGCCAGATCCTTTGATTCCAACGAGTGAATAGGCACGACTGAAAGGTTTGGACTTACTTACAGAAGGACTACCGCCTCCTGAAATGGTCGGCATGATAATCCCACTATCCAGCAACCAAGCTTGTGCATCCGCATATTTTTCATAGCGAACTTTAACATCTGTTGTTTCAGCATTTGCCTCTTCCAACATCTTAGTATAAGTGTCCAAGCCCAACTCTTTCATCTTGTCCATATCTTGGCCTGGCTCAAAGCCAAAATTTTGCAAGCTAGCGCCATTATTTACATTTAGAGTATCTAAGTAGGTAGATGGGTCTTGATAGTCAGCTGACCAGCCCCCTGTATAGAAATCATAATCCTTTTGAGCTGCAGTATTTGCAAAATAGGTGATGTTGTTCAAATCATCCACACTAATCTTCTGCAGGTCAATCACTACATTTTCTGCACCCAAGGTTGATTCAATCGATTGTTTTACTGAACTTGCCCATTGGATACTCACCTTGTCAGCCTGGTCTACAGGAAGGTCCAAATGAATTGGGAATTGAACTCCCTTAGACTCTAAAGCTTCCTTGGCTTTAGCAAATCTTGCTTTAGCTTTTTCTGGATTATAATAAGCATCCTGAGCATCTGTCAGATCAATATTTACCCATTCTGTACCATAATTCACTAATTTAGAAGCAACAACTTGGCCAAAGGTTTGATCGCCAATTTGAACAAATGTTGGAGGGACAAGCGTATTTCTCAACTGCTTGGTAGCTCCGTCTTCACCATTACTTTGTGCACCATAGGCAGTCCGGTCAAGGGCAAAATTGACAGCCTGACGGAAGTCTTTATTTAAAACCGCTTCTTTTGTTGCATTCTTTTGATCATCACTTGTTTTGGAAGTGTGATTGTATGATTGACGGTTGAAGTTGAAATTAAAGTAATATGAGGTCGCATCCTGTGGACTATAAAGGATATTGTCCGCATATTTCTTTTTAACTGCCGCAAATCCTGAAGTATTCGGATAGAGACGTGCACCACTATAAGCTCCATCGCTGAAGTTGCGAATCAAAGATTCTTGGTCTGATCCATCATAGTAGGTTAATTTGACATGTTCTAGACTGACCTTGTCTTTATCGTAATAATTTGGATTCTTAACGAATTCCATAGACGATTTAGAAGTCAAAGATTTCAAAAGAAAAGGACCATTGTAAAGAATACTTGATGGATCAACAGAACCAAAATCTTTTCCTTTAGACTTCAAAAATTCTTCATTGACAGGGAACAAGATATTATTCGTAGTTTTAGAGTTCCAATAAGGCTCTGGGCGTGTCAGCGTGTATTGAACAGTATAATCATCTACTGCCTTCACTCCGACTTTTGAAAAGTCTTTTTCGTCGCCTTTGACATAGGCATCCAAGCCACTAATCGAGTCCTGAATTAGGTAAAGAGCTTCAGACTTCTGATCAGCCACATATTTAAGTCCAGTCACAAAGTCTTGAGCTTTCACACTTGCAACTTCTTCGCCATCAACATTGAACCACTTAGCATCCTTACGAAGCTTATATGTGTAAGTCAGGCCGTCTTGAGAAACTGTCCATGATTCTGCAAGAGAAGGAACTAGATTTCCATATTCATCATTTTCCAAAAGACCATCTACAAGGTTTGTAATAACGTCTGATGTAGTTGCACGGTTAGTGGTCAGGTAGTTCAAGCTATCTGGATCGCTGGCATAAACATAAGAATATGTGGTTGTGCTGGATGAGGATTTGCCACATGCTGACAAGAATACTCCTGCACTAAGTACCACTCCAGTAGCTAAAAGCATTTTTGATACTTTCATAAATACACCTCCAAAAATCGAGAGAAGTCTAAGAATAAGAAAAGTAAAAATAAAGCCATTCCTTTATTTGATCCAATATTAATCTTAGTCCAATTTCTATGTTACATTTTATAACATAAGCTATTATACCAGAATTCTGATAAAAAGTAAATAGAGGAATCATAGAGTGATTATGGAAAATTTCTGAAAACTGCCTCCAACCAATCCAATTGACAAATATGCAGATTAAGCATATAATAAACTCAATGTAAACAAACGAGGAAATCACCGTGAATTCTAATTATATTACCCGCCTCAAGCGCTCTGAAGGTCAGTTAAGAGGCATTCAAAAAATGATTGAAGAGGACAGGGAATGTTCAGATATTCTAACACAGTTATTAGCCGTTCGCTCCAGCGTTGACCGTGTTATTGAGATGGTTATTACTGAGAATTTAACGGATTGCCTAGAAAATCCATCTGATGATCCGAAAAAACAAAGGGAAAGAATAGAGAAAGCTATTCATTTTCTGGTAAATCGAAAATAAGAAGAACAGGAAAAAAGAGGCTGGGACAAAAGTCCTAGCCTCTCAATTGTCTTTTGATTGTCGAGCAAGACGCAGTGGTTGAGTGGGCTCTACTACGCTGATTTCATCAGCTTTTACAGCCCTACTCAACTGTGCGGAGGTGGGACGACGAAATCGAATTCTAACGAATTACCGATTTCTGTCCCACTCTCTTTTATCTTTTATTCCGTCTCTCCAGACCAAGCGTTCATGCCTCCTGATACGTTGGTCACATCGAAGCCCTGCATGGCAAGAAATTGGCAAGCAGTCGCTGAACGCGCTCCTCCTTGGCAAATGACATAGTATTTGTAGTCAGGATTCAGCTTTTTATAGTCAGTTTCCAACTCACTGAGTGGAAGATTTCCAGCATTTGGGATATGACCCGCTTGAAATTCATGTCTTTCGCGCACATCTACGATGGCCAATTTTTCAGATTGATACTGCTTTTCTAGGTCAGCTGCTGATATAGTTTTCATTTTTCTACTCCTTCTGGTTTTACCATTTTGTACAAAGCATAAGCTCCGTCTAGATTTTTTACTACAAATCCTGCTTGTTTTAAGATTCGCTCGGCAATATAGCTGCGCAGACCGCTGTGACAGCTCACGATATATTCTGCTTCTTTATCCAACTCATCCAAGCGTTCTCTGAGTTCATTCAGCGGAATATGGACTGTCTTATCTGTCTTCAGGCGTCCTTGCTTAAATTCATTGAGCATCCGAACATCTAAAAAGACTTTCCCGCTAGCCAACTCGTCTTCCAGCTGGTGCCATTGGATATTTTCACTCAAGCCTTCTGCTAGATTCATAGCTGCATAGCCCAGCATATTGACTGTATCCTTGGCTGAGCCAAAAGGTGGTGCATAGGTAAACTCCAGCTCTGGCAAATCAAAAATCGTCAGATTTCCCTTGATAGCTGTCGCCAAAATATCAATCCGCTTGTCAACTCCTTTTTTACCCACACCTTGAGCACCGTAGATTTTTCCAGTTTTTGGCTCAAAGAGCAATTTCAAGGTCAAGTCAGTCGCACCTGGAAAGTAGCCTGCATGATTCTTACCGCTGACATGAATCGCTTGATAAGGCAAGTGATTTTGCTGAAGGAAACGCTCGTTCAGGCCTGTTGAAGCGGCTGTCATGTCAAAGATACGCACAATAGCTGTGCCAATGCTTCCCTTATTCTTCCGCTCCAAGCCAGCAAGCACATCTGCCACCTGACGTCCTTGTCGATTAGCAGGCGAAGCGAGGGCAATCAGGGCATCTTCACCAGTGATTTCCTGCTTGACAAGGATAGCATCGCCGACTGCAAAAATATCTTTCTGGCTCGTCTCATAATGCTCGTCGACCAAGATGCCACCACGAAGACCAGTTTCAATCCCTGCTGCCTTAGCCAAGCTATTTTCAGGCTGGACTCCGACAGAGAGAATCGTCAAATCCGAAGACAATTTTTGTCCATTTTCCAAGACGATCACTTTACCATTTTCTTCAAAGCGAGTAGCCGACTGGGAGGTGATGATCTTTACTCCCTTATCTACTAGTTCAGCTTGGACAAAAGCAGCCATTTCCTCATCCAGTGGTGGCAAAACATGCGGTGCTTTTTCTACAATCGTCACATTCAAGCCACGCTTGCGCAGATTTTCAGCCGTTTCCAAGCCGATAAATCCAGCACCGATGACAACAGCCTCTTGCGGCTCTTCATCCAAGGCTAACATGATCTGATCCAAGTCCGGTACATTGCGCAAAGTGAATACATTAGTTGCCTCTGAAAGACCTTCAATCTCAGGAATAAAAGGCTTCGCTCCCGGTGAAAGAATCAGCTTGTCATACTGCTCTGTGAACTCTGAACCGTCATGAGCCACCGTCACCGTGTGCTCTTCAGGAAAAATTTTCACCACCTCATGAAAAGGCCGCACATCCAAGTTAAAGCGCGCCTTGAGACTTTCAGGTGTTTGAACCAAAAGAGCATCTCGCTCAGCAATTTCACCAGAAATATAATAAGGCAGGCCGCAGTTCGCAAAAGATACAAAAGGACCTTTTTCAAAAATCACAATTTCGGCATCTTCCATCAGCCGTCTTAAACGCGTTGCCGCAGACATACCTCCTGCAACTCCACCAATGATAATAATTTTCATTGTTTAACCCTTTCTACTTAAATAGTTTTCCCTATCCAAGCGCTCATACCACCGCGGACATTGACAACATCATAGCCCTTTTTCTTCAGCTTTTTCGCTGCCATCTTGCTCCGCACGCCTGAATGGCAAATAACGTAAATCGTCTCCTTTTTTGCTGGAGCAAATTGACCAATTTGGCTCAAAGGAACATTCTGGGCCTCTTTGATATGGCCTCTACGAAATTCGGATGGTGTCCGTACATCAATTAGTTGGATATTGGACTTCAACCGCTTCTCCAACTCATCTGTTGAAATACTATCTATTTTTGTAAAAAAATGAAACATATTTTTCTCCTTTATACCCCTATAGGGTATATTAAAGCACTAAGAAGAGAAAATGTCAAGGAAACGATTTCAATTTTTCCCAAAAATAAAAATCCCAATCTTGAGATAGGGATTTTTATCAATAATGAATTATTTCGCAATTGGGTAAACTGATACTTGTTTCTTATCGCGACCTTTACGTTCAAAGCGTACTACGCCTTCAACTTTTGCGAACAATGTATCGTCTCCACCGCGGCCAACGTTAACACCTGGGTAGATGTGTGTACCGCGTTGACGGTAAAGGATAGATCCTCCAGTTACAGTTTGTCCGTCAGCTGCTTTAGCTCCAAGACGTTTTGCTTGTGAATCACGTCCGTTTGACGTTGAACCTCCACCTTTTTTGTGGGCGAAAAGTTGCAAGCTTGCAAGATTCATTTTTAACATAGTGTTTTTCCTCCGTGTTAGTTTTCTGTGATAACTCTGGTTTGGACGAACTCAGAAGAGTTCTCCGATAAGTTTGCCATTCCCAAGAAAAATGATTCAAAGAAAAGCTGCGTCATTTCTCTCTGATGTGGCGGAATATCCATAGGGATCTCTACTCGTAAATATCCGCCTTCTTCTTCGTTTAATTCTAGGATTGGTTCGTAGCCTGCAAATTTTTCAATTGAATTGATGAAATTTATGGCAAGCGTAGAAACCGATGCACACACGACATCAAAGCCGTATTCGCCACTTCCGGCGTGTCCAGTAATTTCCGCACTCCTCAGCTCGCCATCTTCGGCTTTCTCAAAGACTGCCTGTATCATGTGTTCTCCTATAAATTAAGCGTTGATTGCGTTGATGACAACTTTAGTGTAAGGTTGACGGTGACCTTGTTTGCGGTGGCTACCTTTTTTAGGTTTGTACTTGAAAGTAACNACTTTCTTTTGTTTTCCTTGTTTTTCAACAGTTCCAACTACAGTAGCTCCAGAAACAAGTGGAGTTCCGACAACAGTTTTATCACCACCAACAAGAACAACTTCGTTAAAAGTCACTTCTTGACCAGCTTCAACATCTAATTTTTCAACGTAGATAGCTTGACCAACTTCAACTTTAACTTGTTTTCCGCCAGTTTTAACGATTGCGTATGTGCTCATTATGCACCTCCTATGATTTTTTTGGGATTTCCCCGTATTTTTGTGAAGACTCGCCTAGCATCGTGGGACGAACCACTTAATACTCACTATGTGAGCAACGATGTTCGAGCGGTTGCACAGGCCGTGCATAGTCAACATTCTTAGTATAGCACTTCTACTAACCTTTTGCAAGTAATTTTATTTAATGAAAACGGATTTTCCACTAAATATCCTCATTCTGTACTTCCATTTATTTAAAATATACAATCTGCCCTTCTTGATTGACATAAACCTCAATAGCTTTCGGAGGCTTCAAATGTTTTTTTGCTGATCTGGCAAGACTTTTATTACTATCTGAAACATTGACCTCTCGCTCTTTTCCATCAACATTAATAGTAAAGGTAATGCGAGAATAGGTAGACTTGCTTCCTCCGGTCTCGGTATCAACACCAGTCACTAAAGCCGTTTTTAGCTCGGTTATCTGATTAGTAAAATAATGATAGCGCCAAATACCATTGCTCATTCGATAGCCTTCATAAGCAGGAAAGATAAAAAGCATAAGAAGAACGCCAATTATTGTGACAAAAATAGCTCTGCCCGTACTTTTTTGGCTTTGACGTATGGTATTCCATTTATTTCTCATGGCCTTCTTGACAGAGCCAGCTTCCTTAATATCTTTATGATATCCCCAAAATAAGAGAGCATACAAGCTTAGGAAAATCTGGAAATGAACTAAGAGACCAATAAAATAAGTCCAACTGGGAATTCCAAACAGCAAAGCATTATCTTGTCCATCTTTCCAAGACAATGCTCGCATGAGCCCACTCAAGAAATAATCCCACTCGTTCATAAATATCCCCTTTTATCTTCAGCATCAATGGAAATAGCTTCCAGATTCTTTTAGCAGAAAGATACTCCGTAAACTCTTATAACAAGTCCTCAATCAGCTCATCAACTTCATCAGTCTCTGCTTGTGGTCTGATTTCTGTAATCATGATGCCTGTAACGGCACGCTCTACTAAACCTTCAACATCTAAGCGAGCTTCATACTGCTCAGCATTATTGATTTTTGGATTGGTTTTAGGCCGATCAGGCGCAAAAATAGTACAGCAGTCTTCAAATGGCTGGATAGAGATTTGGAAAGTATCGATTTTTTCTGCAATATCGATGATTTCCAGCTTATCCATCGTCACGACAGGACGGATAACCGGTGTATTGGTTACAGCGTTGATAGCCTGCATACTCTCGATGGTTTGACTCGCCACCTGACCAAGACTTTCTCCATTGATAATGACTTGACCGCCCCGCTCCTCTCGAATCCGGTCTGTAATGCGCATCATAAAGCGACGAGTCAGTGTCATCAGATATGCTTCTGGAGCCTTGGCCTTGATTTCCTCCTGAATCTCTGTAAAAGGCACTTCGATAAACTGGATATTGCCGCCAAACTTGGTCAATTTTCGCGTCAAATCTTGAGCTTTTTTCAACGCACCTGGGCTAGTATAAGGCGGACTAGCAAAGTGAACCGCCTCGATGTCTACACCACGCTTGAGAGCCAGATAACCAGCCACCGGTGAGTCAATCCCACCAGACAGCATGAGCATGCCCTTGCCTGAAGTTCCGACTGGCAGTCCCCCAGCACCACGAATGGTCTCATAAGAGATATAAGCTGCTTCTTCACGAATTTCGACACGTAGGTCAATATCTGGCGCTTTCATCTTGACCTGAACATTTGGAATGGCCTTAAAGACAGCATCTCCAAGCGTCTGGTTCAGCTCGCGGCTATCCAATTCAAAGCTGTGGTCACTGCGTTTGCTGGAAATCTTAAAGGTCATACCTTCTTGATAGACTTCCTTCATGATGGTTTGGACAGCTTCGATTAGGGCTGGTACAGACTTTTCGATTTTGTAAGACGGTGAAAAATTCTGAATCCCAAAAATCTGCTTGAGTGACTCAGCGACAGGCTGATAGTCTGTTCCATGCAAATAGACATGAGTTCGGTCACGATCAGCCTTGACATGGACTTGTGGGTAGACTGACAAAACGGCCTGAATATTGCGTTTGAGTTTGTTGATAAAGCGCATGCGGTTCTTGCCCTTAGTAGACAGCTCACCATAGCGCACCATAATTTCTGAATATTGCATTGTTTACCTTACTTTTCTGGTTTTTTCGTAAATAATTTTAAAAGTTGTTAAAAACTGCTCCATCTGGCTCATATCGTTGTCAAGATCCAAACTGATACGGACAGCAGTTTGAGCGAGAGACTTTTCGACCCCCATAGCAATCAACGTACCTGCTGGCTTACCGGCCTTAGAAGAGCAAGCGCTGGTCGTCGAGATATAGATCTCGTAGTCTTCAAATGCATGGACAACGACTTCACCTCGTACTCCCTTGATACCAAAGGTTAGTATATGGGGCGCAAAATTTTCCATGTCTGAGAAAATCATCACCTCTAGATACTTCTGCAGCTCTTCAAGGAGAATTTGCTTCATCTGAGCCGTCCGCTGGACAAATACTTCTTGCTTTTCCATGGACAATCGCAGAGCTTTGGCTGTCGCTGCAATACCTGCTAGATTTTCCGTCGTGGAGCGCTTGTCCGACTCCTGGCCACCACCGGTCAAAAGTGGACTAATTTTCTTGCCAGACTTGATATAGACAAATCCTACGCCCCGAAGACCGTGAAATTTATGACTGGAAAATGTCGCAAAATCCACACGATCCGTCAGATAAGCAGCTGTCGGAATCTTCGTAACAGCCTGCACAGCATCCACATGAAAGGAAATGGTCGGCTTGTCTGCTAGCAGTTCGGATATTTTCCGAATGGGCTGAATGCTGCCGATTTCATTATTGACAGCCATGATGGAGATCAGAGTGGTGTCTGATCGAATCAGCTCCGCTAGTTTGTCTACCTCAACAAAGCCTGCCTTATCAACTGGAACAAAATCGACTTCAAATCCCTGACTCTGCAACCAGAGGGCTGATTCTTTAACCGCTGGATGCTCGATGTTAGATACGATAATGTGTTTGCCAAAAGGAATCTTTTCAAAAGCAACTCCCTTAAGCACCCAGTTGTCCCCTTCTGTCCCTCCAGACGTAAAGAAAATCTCCGACGAAGACTTGCCTAAAAGCTCTGCTATTTGACGGCGAGAAGCCTCTAAGAGACGGGTTGCCTGGCTGCCCAAACTATGCAGGCTAGAAGGATTACCCCAGATTTTAGAAGCCACTTCTGTATAGGTAGCCAGCGCCTCTGGATAAGGCTTGGTTGTCGCTGAATTATCTAAATAAATCATCTTTTTCCTCTGTATTTATCAGTAAAAATCAATACTCCTATTGTAACACGAAACGAGCCTAGGAACAAGAAAAGGGCGCAGTTCCTACCTGATAAATTTAGGAACCAGCCCTGAAGACGATTACTTCGCCTCGCCAATCATATCTAATTTTTTGAAATAATCTTCAATCAGGAAAGCTGTCTCTTCAATTGATTTATCTGTAATATTGATGACCTCCGTCTGATAGATTATAAAGAGAAAAAGTTGCTGACGCAGGATCCCTTCCAAAGCCTTGACCAGAAAGGTGTCGGCCAATTGATGAAATTGGCCATTGAAAAAGCTCGCCAAGTAGATCCAACCTTGTCCATCGGAGTTTGTGGCGAAGTTGGAGGTGATCCGACTTCCATTCCTTTCTTACAAGAAATAGGAGTCACTTATGTCTCCTGCTCCCCTTATCGAGTCCCAGCAGCTCGGCTAGCTGTGGCCCAAGCTGCCCTTAACTCTGAAAGGACACCAAAGCAGCTCTAACATTTTAATAAAACAAACAGCTCTAAGAGGCTTATCTCTCCGCCTTTTAGAGCTGTTGTTCTTCATTCTTTTGTGTGCGTTTTCATTTAAAAAATTCAGATTTTTGGAAGACTTTTCTAAATAAAAGACGTATAATAAATTAAGAACGAAAAGGAGCGACTTTTACATGGAAAACTATTCTCGCAAAGAAAAAAATAACAGCACTTCAAATCGAAAACCAGCTAGTCAGCATATTAAAACTGGCTTTTCTGCCCTACAAAAGACTATTGCTACAATTGCCAGTCTTCTTTCAATCGTCATTGCTTGCTTTACCATCATGAACCTCATGAACAACAATGACTCAAAATCAAAAACTGACACAGGTAGCTCGACAACAACTACTACCATCATCAAAGAGGTAGAAAAAGAGTCTACATCTGTTAGCTCGACTCCAACAGAAACTTCTGCTGCTACTGAGACCGAAACATCATCAAGCTCCTCAAGCGCAGAAACGAATACGAGCCATACAACTCCTTCCACTGATAGCAGTTCGACAAGCCAAGATCAGCATACAACAACAGAGTCCAGCACTCAAGCATCCAACTAGAGACATTTGGAAGAGTGACCCTTATCCAATCTGTCCAAAAAAGCCTGAATGTCACTCAGGCTTTTTTCATTGCCAGCCTTCTTTTACTATTTGAGAAAAATTCTGGGCCTTTCTCTAATTTTTGGAGCCCAAAAAAACTGTGAGGTTAAGAAAACCCACGGCTTTTCCAGAATCAAAGTTCCAAAATTTGATAATCATAACCCAGATGAGTCAAGAACTTAAAAATATCTTGGGTTGCGACAAAAATCGTCTTTTCATTGGTATTGGGATGGAAAGTCATGATATCCTCTGATACAATGTCCTTATCAAAATAAACTAGAATGTCTTTTTCTTCATTATTTAACAAACCAAAAGGTGATACCGTTCCTGGTGGCAGCTGCATTTTTTCAAAGAGGGATTCCGCTGAAGCCATGCGAATGCGGTTGGCTGAGACCAAGTCTTTAAACAAGTCCATATCCAGACTTTTCTTGTCATCCATAATCAACAGATAATACTGAGTTTTCTTCTTATTGGTCAAAAACATAGACTTAGTCCGAACACCTTCCATGCCTTCAATATAGCCATCTGCCTGCTCTGTCGTAAATGCAGGTGGGTGCTCCACCACATCAAAGGTGATCCCCAACTCTTGCAACTTGTTAGCTACTTGTTGATAAGCATCCATAGTTTTCCTCCTTTATTGATGGATAATCTTTTGTACCAATGCTTGCAATTCTGGCACCACTTCTGCCTCAAACCAAGGATTTTTCGCCATCCAAATTTGGTTGCGGGGCGATGGATGTACCAATGGAAAAAAGTCTGGCAGATAGTCTTGATAATGCTGAACCGTCTCGGTCAGCTTGACAGTACCTTTTTGATGCAGATAATATTTTTGAGCATACTGGCCAATCAAGATAGTCAACTCAATATCTGGTAGGAGCTCTAAAATCGGCTGATGCCATTTCTCAGCAAAGCCCTTACGAGGCGGTAAATCTCCAGACTTACCATGCCCTGGGAAATAAAAATCCATGGGCAGAACCGCAAAATATCCAGACTGATAGAAAGTTTCTTCATCAACACCCAACCATTCTCTCAGCCGGTCACCACTCTTGTCCTTCCAGTAAAGCCCCGCCTGCTGGGTTTTCAGCCCCGGCGCTTGACCGACAATATTAATCCGAGCATTCTTAGGCGCCGCAAAGAGTGGAGTGATCCCCTGTTCTGTGAAAGCTTTATTCTGTGGGTCAGCTATAATGGCCTTGGTAATATCTTCTATTGTCTGCATCATATTTCCTCCCTTGAAAAGAAACTCACCTGGCATAGCCAAATGAGTTCTTATTTTATTTGATCAATTCGTAAATGGCTTCAGCATAAATTGCAGCCGCGCGAAAGAGATCTTCAACATCGATAAATTCATTGGCTTGGTGCATAGTGTCGATATAGTCTGGGAACATCGCGCCATAAGCAACACCACGTTTCAAGAGGCGTCCAAAAGTACCACCACCGATAACTTGCTCATGACCTTTAAGTCCAGTTTGTTTTTCATAAACAGCTAGTAAGGTCTGTACTAGCGGATCTTCCATCGGTACATAGTGAGGAGTATGTCCATGCTCAGACAAGGTCACTTTGGTCACTGGCAACTGCTCTAAAATATTTTGAATGGCTTCTGGACTAGTTCCCTTAGGATAGCGAATATTGAGGGCAATTGTATTATCAGCTTTGTTTTCGTCAAAACGGAAAACGCCCGCATTCATTGACAGAGCTCCCATCTTCTCATCCACATGAGCAATCTTCAAGTTCCTACCCTCATGGTCATTTAGGAGAATATTTCCAGCCACATCTAGATAATCCTTAGCTGGGCCAGCAAAGTCAAACTGCGTTAGGAATTTGGCTAAATAAGTTGCACCATTGACACCAGACTGAGGAGAAGCACCGTGCGCAGACTTACCGATAATGGTCACAGTGACTTGGCCACTAGCTAGTTCTTCATAAGTAAAGTCAAGCCCATTTTCCTTAGCAAACTGCTCCAATTTATCAACTAGATTTGGCAAGTGACCTGACAAGACAGCTGTGCCAGACTCAGGCACCATGTTCTCCCGCAAGCCACCAGTAAAGCTATGCAGGCGTGCTACGCCAGCATTTTCACCAGCAAAATGCAAGTACTCTGTGATATTACCTTTCTCACCATTGATAATCGGAAATTCAGCGTCTGGCGAGAAGCCGAAATCCGGCTCAGGCAGACCTACATGAGCAAAGTAATACTCCATATCTTTCCAGCCAGACTCTTCATCTGTCCCCACCACAAAGCGCACGCGCTTAGAAACCGGCAAGCCTAAGTCTTTGATAATTTTCAAGCCGTAGTAACATGCCATAGTTGGTCCTTTGTCATCACTAGAACCACGGGCATAGAGGCGGCCATCCTTAATCGTCGGTGTATAAGGGTCTGTATCCCAACCACTTCCAGCAGGTACCACATCCATATGGGCAAAGATACCCAGTTCTTCTTCTCCTTGACCAAAAGTAAAGTGACCAGCATAATTGTCCACATTTTGAGTCGGGTAACCATCACGTTCAGCAATTTCCAAGAACTTATGCAAGGCCTTTACCGGACCAGGTCCAAAAGGATGCTCCTTATCTGCTCTAGAATCATCCCGCTCTGAATTAATTTCTAAAAGGCTGAACAGGTCCGCCAACAGAGCTTCTCTACGTTTTTCAACTTCTGCTTTAAAATCAATTGTCATTTTCTCACCTCTATAAAACACTTTGATTTAAAAGTAATAATTTGAATTAAATCAAAGTATTGAAATCTTACTTTATTAACGCTTTTCAATAATCTCGTCAACTGGTAAACGATAGCTAGGCTCTAGCTTGTCATCTGTATAACCAACGGTAATCAAGAGTTCCGGACGGAAACGCTCATCAATCTCCAAAACTTCGTTAACTTTTGATTTATCAAATCCCAGGATGATATTTGAGCCAATACCTTGGTCAGTCAGGGCCAAAACAAGGTTCATAGCTACTAAGCCAGCATTAAGGGCCAAGTAATCACTCTTTTGTTGGTCATTATAGCGAGCAAACTCAGCTGGCAAATTCTGCATGTAAAACTGAAGCTGTTCATCAGAAAAATTTCTTACCCCAGCGACACGCGCAATTTTTCGTGCCCGCTTAGCCAAATCCGTATCTGTAAAGAGGGCAATTGTCACTGGAGCTTCCTTGATTTGATCTTGGTTGGAGCCAAAAGCAATGCCCGCTAAAGCTTCATTTCGCTCACGCACTACTACAAACTTCCAAGGCTGACTATTATGAGCACTTGGTGCTAAGGTCGCAATCTCAATAGCTGTACGGACATCCTTAGGATCTACCGGTTTGTCATTGAAATGCTTAGTCGCATGACGCTTTTTGTTTAATTCAAGAAATTTCATAATTGATTTCCTTTTCTAATTTCTGTTACTCTTATTTTACCACAAATTGAAAGAGCTTGCAGAGGTTTTTCACAAAGGATTTTTTCATTCTCTATCAAATAAAGCTTTCTGTCCTTGCCACTTGATAAGATTATTCCCTGGTAGAAGTTTCACTTTCTCCATTCTGACTACTTGAGTCTCTGCAACACTTGATCAAATCACTACAACTTGAGTTTCTTTACTACTCAAAGTCTCTATATAGTTCTTGATTTAACTTATGAATTTCAACTTTTGGTTCAGGTTTCCGCACGGAAAAATCAATAGCTGCAAACAGTAGAACCAGCAACAAGACAAATATCGTCCACAAAGTCTCTTTTTCTGGAAGAGGGACTCCTTTGGTTGGGAAACCTTTCCAACGAGGATACTGCTGCAAAAATTCATTTATCTTCATCCCATTGGGATAGAGTGTCAAAAAACCATACATGGTAAGAAAGAGAAACGAAAAACTATGCATAGATACCCAACTAAACTGAATCCTCATTTTAAAGGCTTTATAACCTGCTCCAGCCATATAAACCTCTAAGCCAAAAGCTATAATCATCAAGATAAAGAAAATAAAGACCTGCAGTTTCCAGAGCTTTCTCAATCCTAAGTAAGCCCGTTTATCTGCCTGCTCTTTGCCACCGTCTTTAGCTTCTCTCTCTTGAGTCTGAATTTTTGCTGTAGGTTCAGTTACTTCTTGACTTGCTTGAATCTCCTGAACCACCTCATTTTCAGTCTGTGGCTTATGTTTTAGACCATACGCCACCACTTCTTTTAAGACTAGCCTCAGATTTGCTTCGGTTAGTTTGTAGGGATACCCGCGTAACGGCCATTTCTTTCTTAGTTCTGGATGATCTGGAAGTGACACCATGATGTAAAAGTGCTGTCCAATCAACGTAATCGTGAAAGAAACCCGATAAAATCTAGATCTTACAAAGAAATAGGCCCTATAAAGGTAGTCGCCATCCATTTCCTTCGTCGTTTTGTCAAATTCAATCTTACCTAAAAACAGCTCTTCTATAATTTTCTGTATTTCTAAAACCTTTGTATCAACCGTATCCAGACTCAGAGGAGCCTTTAAAATCAGCTCCAAATCAGACATAGAAGCCGTAGAAAGACTCATGCCAGTTTTGTCTTTTTCTAAATGTTCTTCTAAATAAGTCTTACACTTGCTTAGAAAAGAGGATAAATTAGAGGAATTTAACTGGACTGGACAATCAAGCAGCAATTCTTGACTTCCTGCACTAGCATCTAAGGGGACAATATCTCTCACAATGAAATCTTGTTCTAGCAGCTCCAGAGTAAAAGAAGCTTTGTAGCTAGGTATTATGCTTGTAATAATGATTCGATAATTTTCGCCCTTTTCGACAGGTTTTTCCCACTTATCCGTTTCCGTTTTCCCATCGAAAATATTTTCAATCATTGCTTCAATAGCTCGTATCTTAAGATAATCATTTTCGGGAGTAAGAGGTTCAAGAAAAATCTGTTCTGGCTGATCTAGGTAGGTTTTTATTCTTCCCAGTCCTTCCTCCAAGGTTTCTGGCAGATACTTGTATTGTATCCCGTATGTAGGTTTTTCACCCCACTTCAAGTGTAAATCGCTGCCGTCTACTAAAATATCCAACTTTTCTTTATAATTTTCTAGATTGATTTTAAAGAGAAAAGTCGGACAATATGAACTCAAGACAATATCAGAGATTCCTTCTATTTCAAAAGCAGTTCCAAATTTTTTCTGGAGCTCTGCACGGATATCCTTCTCCAAATGTTCTTTATGCTTGTCAAAATTCAGCCCCATATGTCTTCAACTTTCTTTTTGTTTTACTTTTCAAAAACAGTCCCGCCACACACTTGGTCGCATGGAAAGCTTTTTGCCTCTGCTTTTCTATCATT
The DNA here is from genome assembly GCF_003943505.1 of Streptococcus cristatus. Taxonomy (GTDB): domain Bacteria; phylum Bacillota; class Bacilli; order Lactobacillales; family Streptococcaceae; genus Streptococcus; species Streptococcus cristatus_E. The sequence continues at coordinate 116,640 of NZ_RJPS01000002.1, read as the reverse complement.
CAACTAGAGATTGTCGCAAGCATTAAGCTTGAGTACTGTTCTTCGCTTCCTCAAACCATTTTTCGAACTCTAGACGTGGAAGCAACTCTTCATCCTTGTCATAACGTCCTTCATAACTATAGCGACTATCAAGGCTGTTTTTCTGTGCATCATAAATCAACCACATTTCAGTTGGGTGTTCACGATTGTATTCTCGGCACAGCTTAACCATTCTTTCTATATCTTGTGCCCCTATTGTTAATAGACTAAACTGAATTTCATCTGAACTATCTATTTCATTAGGAAGGAAAGCAGCAATCTCATCTCTATCCAGATAATGATTATTCGTTTTAAAAAATACATCAAAGCTATAAAAACCTTCAGCAACACAATAAATAAAAATTTTATCTGCCTGATTTTGGACATATTCCATAGCTAATGAAACCATATCAATCTGGATTTCCATAAATTTATCTTCAAATTGTGTCATCTTATTCTCCTACAGTTGCTTGCTTTTCACTTCCTCAAACCATTTTTCAAACTCTAAACGTGGAAGCAATTCTTCATCCTTGTCATAACGCCCTTCATAGCTATAGCGACTATCAAGACTATTTTTCTGAGCATCATAAATCAACCACATTTCAGTTGGATGTTCGCGGTCATATTCTTGGTAAATATCAAGCATTGTCTGTATATCTTCAAGACCATATCGTAATACTGAAAACATCATATTATCAGAATCATCTACTTTAGTATCCAAAACAGTGTTGACTCTGTGTAATTTAACAAAAACTCCATTAATTTTGTAAAAAACATCAAAAGAAAGTAATGCTTCTTCAGAAATGCAATAAATATATGCTTTTTCTGCTTGATTTTGCACATATTCCATTGCTAGTGAAATCATACTAGCCTGAACTTCCATAAATTTATCTTCAAATTGTGTCATTGTTACATTCCTTTTATATTTTCAATAAAACTTCCGCTTTGTCTGAGTTTAGAAAATCTTTCAGTATATGCAAAGTATGTTCAATAGAATCTTTATTACAACCATACACTCTTCTTATACTCTTATCATCAATAAGCTTGGATAAAAATGTGACTGAAAATTTCTCTCCATCAGTTTGAGTAAACCAAATGTTAAATAATCCACCCTCTCCCGCTTCCAATTGCGTATTGTTACCTGTTGATGAAATACCTATTGTCATATGATAACCATTATACACGAACGGAAAATTAAAATTTTCATCTTCTCCTTCATNAATNGNAATCGTATCAAGATNAATCGAAAAAATTTTCTCTAAAGCTTGCTTGACATTCTGATAACCTAAACTATCTCTTATTGGTAAGTATTGTTCGCTCATTTCTAAGGACTCCAAATATTCCTAAAAATCCTCACTTTTATATCTTTTTCTCTCAAAAGATTCATTTCATTCTTGAACATTCCATCTTCTATGGAAAAAATACCCTTATAAAACCTTATAGCATCCCTTAGCAAAACCACAAGGAATGTAGCCCGCTTGGTATAAAGCATACAAATCATCGAAAAATGTTGACTCAGCTTGAGGAAGCTCTTTTTTGATGGTCAAGTAGATGGCCAAGCTAATGATATCAAATTTAATCTGATCTTTCATGGATACTACCAGTTTACTTTCCGCAATCAGGTTGTCTAATCGTGCTTCAATTTCAGGAATGATTTCCTCTTTTGCATTATTTGCCAGTTCATTCCAGTGCTTATAAATGTCACTATGATTTTTAAAAAGATAAACACTAAAGTCACCATCTTTTTCTAAGACAAAATTCTCCCATTTTAAACTATTAATGTTCTTTTCTGCTTCTTTTACTGTCTTTAACTGAGTAATCGGTAGACTTGTTTCTCTTTCTTCCTTCAAAAAGTCTATATTTATTAATTCATTTATTACATCTGAATGGATCTTCATCTTTATCCCCTTTCTAGCAATCAAGCTATTCTTTCAGATAAAAAGCTTCGTTTTCTATTCTCCCTGCACCAACAAATCATAGGGAAAATATTCCAAATCCTTCAAGCGTTCGTCGAAAATCCCTTTGATTTTGCAGGTTGCGGCGGTGTCAAAACTCCAGTAGCCATCATAACCTCTATTGTCATACTTATGTGTTCCATACCAAGGTTCATCAGAATGACTATAATACCAGAACTCCTGCGCCTTGGCTACACTCTCATAAGTGTCCTCAATCATATTTTGATACTCTAAAATCGAATGGAAAGGGACTATCTTATCATGGAATAGATAAACCATGTAGTATTCAATCAAGCCATCTGTGTGATCCATTTGCTCATAAATAGCCTTCAAATCATCTAGAAACTCTTCCTTGCGCTCACTATAGAGAACTCCCAAGGCAAAGACATCAACTGCACGATAAAAGGAAACTCCCTCCGAAGCAATAACTTTGAGATGAGACAGAATCCCTTGATAATAGGGAAAAATCTCCTCTTTCGAAGCCCCTATAGCATAGGAAAGTTTCACTAGTTCTTCATTATCCAAAACCAAATCTTGATAATGGAACAACAAATACTTCTCCGAAATTTCATCTGTCATCTCGATATCTTCTCTTAAACGTTTTTGTACACGATTCAAACGATTTTCAAAATACGCTTGATCTTTATGTTTGTCTCTTATCATATATTAACTCCCTTTCTATGCTTAATCTCCCTACACCAACAAATCATAGGGAAAATACTCCAACTCCCTCAAGCGTTCGTCGTAGATATTTAGCCTTGTTTTTTATATTCTTCCATTTCTTTAAAAAGTTGAAGTAAATCATTATTTTCAGGTTCTTCTCCTAAACATTTATGTTTAAAAAAAAGACAACCTTTGATTAGAGGTAAAGGGACTGGCAAACCAATCAGTGTAATCAAACTCAACTTTTAATTGCTTCCGAGATTTTACTACTAAAACCATTGCATACCATTTAGGTTGATTATTGTCTTCTAAAACCTCTAAAATATTTCTAGAAATACTCATTAATTGATTAAAGGAGTCCATATATTCGGGAAATGGAATATCATAAATTACTGGTATATCATGTGAGAAAATATATTTTTCAGGACTTTCTTTCGTATTAAAATAGAAAAAAACTTCTCCGTCCCCTTCCTTTAACTCAACATTAAAGTAGAAATCATTCCACGTTACCGGAATCATACGATTTACATTATTTGCTATATCATTAAACAATTGGCTTAATTGATTTTCAAACATTTTTAACCTCCTGGTTTATTCCTTATCTGATTAATTCTTCAAGAGGAATATCATTTAATTTAGCTTTCCATGCATGCTCCATAGAATACCAAACTCTACCACCCCTGCTAATATTACTATTCATAGGAAAAAGAATATTAATATCGCCCCCATAAATGGAAGCAAACAAGTTCATTGCTTTGATTCTAAATAATGGTCATTTACTACTAGACATCTTAAAAAAGGCCCTCAATTAGACTAGAAAAACTGGAACAAACAAAGGTCGCTTCTTTAAAATCATTGTAGTTCTTTTCATGATTCCAAAAAACTACGCTTTTATCAGCTGAATAATCAAAACATAATACATTTCCAAACCCATCTTCTGCAAATGGAATCAGTTGGTCGCCGAGCCGATTTTGTAGATCTTCAAGAATTTCATATATATTATCACATTCATTTTCATCTAGGCTAATTAAATTATTGAAAATTTCTAGCTTTTCGCCTACCTTAAAATGATTGGGATTAGGATAACCACCATCATATTTCAAAGCGACTTGCTTATAATCATCTGGTAGAGTAATCTGCCAACTATGCTCCACACTTTCTATTATATCCATGGAAATACCCTTGTAATGTAACCACTTCATATTCGTGCTTGATTTCCTTTATCCCAATCTTCTAAACGGTTCTAGCTCCTGTCTATTATTAAACTTTGGATTTTTCTAAAATCTTTAACAAGTCTTCCATAAGACGGTTGAAGCTGAAAGGCATGTGATAAATGTGACTAGGTGCTTGTTATTCAATAAATATAAAAGATAGACAATTTATGAATGATATACTTATAGAAGTATATCTTGATAGCCAATTTCAGACAAAAGGCCATTGGTAAATTTTATTCCTATGCCATTTTCTTTATCCCAATCACAATCACATAAAAAACCAAATTCTTCAACACTTTCATCAAAGGTTAGAGGAAACATGATTTGCTTAGGCTGTAACAGAGAATAAATTTGCTGCTCATCTCCAATTTTATTTAAAAAAGATTGTTTTTCAGCTAAATTTGTAAAACTGGAAACAATATCTGATATTTTTCGATCATAGTACGATAAAATAGCAGAATTAACCTCTGTTACAATTTCTTCTAAGTGTTCTTGAAAAAATGTATAGGATTTTTCTTGGTTGATTTCAAATTCTGCGTCTTCATCTGCATCAATATTTATCTCTAAAACATGCTGCTTACCGAACATCGTTATAGAAATAGGTCTTGTCCAGCCATTATTAAATTCTATGTTACCGAAAATTTGATGATTCAATTTCATTATTCTCTTTATTCTCCAAGTTCGTCAACTAGGTAACCGCAAAAATCTTTCTTACCTTCTATGCAGTCTTTTTCCACTGCTTCATCAATTCAATGCAATTTCATTGTCGAAAACAGTTATTGGCCTTGCACTTCCTCAAACCACTTTTCAAACTCTAGACTTGGAAGTAGCTCTAAGTCATCATCCTTCTCATAACGGCCTTCATAGCTATAGCGACTTTCAAGCCTGTTTTTCTGAACATCATAAACAAGCCACATTTCAGTTGGGTGCTCACGACCGTATTCTTGGCAGATTTCAATCATGTTTTCTACATCCTTGATACCTTCTCTCAGTAAGATTGATTGTAGACTGATATCAACTTGAGAATCATCTGGTAAGAAATTATTTACCAAGTGTTTATGTACAACGTTCCCTTTTATTTCATAAAACAAATTAAAACTATATAAACCATCTGCTATTGCATAAATGTATATTTTATCTGCCTGATCTTGGACATATTCCATTGCTAGTGAAATCATACTAGCCTGAACTTCCATAAATTTATCTTCAAATTGGGGCATTGTCATCATCCTATCTAATTCTTTTAGCTTTTGAAGTTAGTGGATACTATTGATAAAGCGCTCGACCTTTTCAACATGATTATAAAAATCGGTATTGATTTCTATTCGCCAAAAAAACTCCAGCTATATCAAGTCATAATAGAAGGTGTCATCTTCCATAAGCTGTTCTAGAAGATCTACTAAATTAGGAGCAATTTCCTTATCATAGTAGTAGATTTTCCCCTTATTTTCAGCAGCAAATCCGATAGATAGCAGTGCTACTTCATTAGTTTCAAAGAAAACTAATTTATCATCCTCAAATTGATTGTAGATTTCAATATCTGGATAAAACTCAAAATCATGTTGCCTCAATCTAAAGTCTAATATTGACTCTGGATCCATGATACGGTTTATATTAGCCACCTTGCTTTTTAGAAAGCCATATCCGACTTCTGCATAAAATTCTTTAAGGAGTTCAGGGATTTGAATGCCCAGCTTTGATTCACTATTTTTAATCTCATCTAGATTCACTGGATAAAACTGGTTCAACGGATCTAATTTAATCTTCTCAAACATCTAAGCCCGTCCTTCCAAACTCAATGCCGTCCCTCGTCAACTTCCATTTTCTTTTGGTTCACTTATCTGAAAAAACTGCCTAACATCCTCTACGTAACCATACTTGTCATTCAAGTAAGCCAATAATTCTCGGTTATGGCCTTGGTAGTTATCTTCGCGACGTAATTCTTCGTACATTTCGATGAAAGGGAGGGCTTTGTCTTTGGCCAATTCCAACTCTGCCTCGTAATCATAGGCGACTTTTCGGAATTGAATATTCACCAGTTCCCCATCTTCAACTTCTAGCAAGGCATACTGGGCACGGTGATTTTTCAAGGCCAGCCAATCAAAATAGGGCATGCCAATCGAACCGGGATTGATAATTTGTTGCCCTTGGCTGCCATAGCGAAGCAACTGCTTGTGGACATGACCGTAAACTGCCACATCAGTCTCCTCATCGAGTAGCTGGTTAAATTTCTCCGTATCATTGTCAACCAGTAAGTCACTCCCATAATTCTTGTCAGGCAAGTTATGCGAGAGCGAAAAACGCAGGCCATCAATTTCTTTCTTCGCAACCATAGGTAGACTCCGCAACCAAGCGATCTGATCGGGATCCATTCGCTCCATCAAATACTGCGTCATACGCAAGAGCTGGACTTCCTGTGGATCTTCTAAACCATATTGCCCATCTAAGGCCTCTAAGACACAATCATCCCAGTTTCCACGGACAGTCGCTGTGATAGGAAGGTCTTTTAGCAAGGCTAGCAAATCATTTTCCCCCGGACCAGGGAGGAAAATATCCCCTAAAAGCCAATATTCTGTTGCTTCCTGTCTTTTAGCATCTGACAGAACTGCCTTCAAGGCCATGGTATTCCCATGTATATCAGAGAGAATTGCGATTTTATGTTTCATATTTACTCCTTCACGAACGATTGCTGAGTTTAAATCTAGTATAACAAAATATCTCAGAAAACGTAAAAACCATCCCTAGTCCTTTGGATGGCTCTACCATTTATTTCATTAAATGACTACATTCAAATCTTTGCCCGAAATGCCTTCAAGGAATCGTTCATCAATTTCTAGTTTTAATTTTTTTAGTTTAAATTTTTGAATCTTCGTTATTTCAGGCTGAAAAGAAATCGTCCCACTTGGAAATTGACCTCTGAGAATTTTGGTATAAACATTTTTTACAAAACCTTCCCACTCCATTGATAGCGAATTTGCAAAGGCTGCTTCTCCCTCAAGTAAATACCTGATGCCATCTGCACGATAAAAAGCTAATAAAGCCACTGAAAGACTACACTTGGGATGATTAAGCACTGCTTTTGGCACTTCAAATCCATTATTCCAGTTAAAATTCTCCAGCAAGACAAACAGTTCATCCTCCGTTTGAAGCTTCTCAAGGCTCGCCACAGCTTTAGCATTGCTTTCAGCATACAAAACATCAGCTATTTGTTGAATTTGTCGATTATCCATTTCAATGTTCAACTCCCTTCTAATAATCCTAAGCTTTCCAATGTTTGCAAGGAAGTATTTTTTGAAGGAGGACAATCATCCTTCAAAAAGCCCTTAATTTCTTCAAGATGATTATAAAAATTCATATTGATTTCTTTTAAATTTTCAATAAATAAGTCTACTAAGCTTGAATCAATATTTTCCAAAGGAGAAGGCAATTGTTGCTGATTGTCCAGCAGATAGGCTTCCCTAGCAGTTGCACCGATTGCATAGCTAAGATTATCCCACGATGGAATATCATCCTCATTCTCGTCTAATTGCATGTAGATGAAAATTCCCTTAAAATCCGTTCCATCATCTAGCAGACTATAAAGCTCTTTTCCCGTTTTGTTTTTGTTTTCCACAAAACTCCAGCAAGCATCCAAGGCAACTCGAATTTGTGGCTTATATTCTGTTTTCATATAACTTAGGATAGCTTCTGAATAGACCAGCATGAGATAAAGTTGATTGGTATTCATATGCTCGCATTTACTCCTCAAACAAAAATTCTAGGTAAGGGCTAACAGAGGGGGCTGTGACATAGGCTTCCTCCTCAAGCAATTTCGTTCTCCTTGCAATGTCACTATAGCTTTTAACCAGTTGCTTATAATGAATAAAATAATCTTCTAGCGTATCTTCATCCACACACTCTATGGTTTGGGGCAAATACCGCTGTCCAACAGCTTTGTATGACTGATAAACTACTAACGCAAGGAAAGCATCAATACATCTCCACACAGCTGGATCGGTGCTTTTATCCAGCTCCGAATAGGTTAAGATGTCTTCCTCGTCTAAATTTTCCAGTCTACCATACAGCAAGTCTGGGGCGGACTCACTAAGCCTATCAATAAATCGGCCTGTAATTTCTAACGTTTCATGCACATATTCCTTATAATCCGAGTTTCCTATATATGTTTCTAGCGGTTCCGTTAATTTTCGCATAAATTGCAAAAGATCGAGATTAAGAGTAAATTCCATTTCGATTCCTTTCTGAATCTAGGACGCTGCAAAAGCTATCATAGCTCTAGAAAATTTATTTGCATTCAAGCTAGTATCTAATTCCATTCTTCATCTCCTGCAGCAGCCTTCAAAAATGCTTGCTTGAAATCCTCATACATGTCAAAGGCGATTTTCATGACCTTTTCAAAATCATCATAACTGGAAATTACAGGCTTCAGTATAATATAATCTCTTGAGATTAACCATTTGGCATAAGATGCAAAGGGGCTACCCATGATAGCTTTATCTCCCTCATAGATGACCCAGATCAATTCTAATCGACCACGTTCAAAAGAAAAATGGAAGCCGAAGCGAAAATGTCCAATTTCCTCCAGTTTTATATGGAAAAAGCGTTCTTGTTTATCATACTGAACTTTGTAGCCTAATAATTCCACTATCTCCATCAGAAAATCACCGTCAAAATAATCAAGCTCTTGACCCTTTGGTGTTCTTTTCTGACTATAATGCGCGGATAATTTTTCATATCTCTCTACAAAGTTGATGTCGATTAATGCCTGTTTAATTCTAGTGTCTAGCTTCATTCTTCATCCCCTGCAGCAGCCTTCAAAAATGCCTGCTTGAAATCCTCATACATTTCAAAGGAAATTTTCATGACGTCTCGAAAATCTACATAGTCGGAAATAATGGGCTGTTTGATAATATAATCACGCGCAATCATCAACCTTGGATATCTAGTCCAAGGAGAACCAAGGACAACTTTATCTCCTTCATAAACAACCCAGATCAATTCTAATCGACCATGCTCAAGAGCAAAATGGAAACCAAATTGAAATTTTTCGACTGATTCCAAATCAATATGGAAAAAACGCTCTCGTTTATCATATTGAACTTTATAGCCTAATAATTCAACAATTTCCATCAGAAAATCGCCGTCAAAGTAATCCAATTCTTGGCCTTTTGGAGTTCTCTCCCTATTGTATTTTTTAGAAATATTTTCATATCGTTCTACGAAATTAATTTCTATTAAAGCTTGTTCAACTCTAGTATTTAGCTTCATTCTTCATCTCCTGCATTAGCCTTCAAAAAGGCTTGCTTGAAATCCTCATACATGTCAAAGGCGATTTTCATGACGTCTCGAAAATCAACGTAGTCAGAAACAATGGGATCCATTATCTTATTGTCTGGTGAAGTTAGCAATCTTATGATAGTAAATAGATTAGTTCCTAGCAAGACATTTTGGTTTGAATCTTTTAAATCCCAGATGAGTTCTACCATTCCATATTCCAAAGAAAATTTAAAGCCGAATTCATATTGACCATTTTTTTCCTTTTTTAGCGAGAAAAAATACTCTTTTTTGCTAAATTTCACTTCATAACCTAAGGAATTGATTATTTCCATCAAAAAATCACCGTCATAATAATCCAAAGCTTCTTCTTTAGGAGTTCTACTCCTACTAAATATATGGGACAATGCTTCATATCTCTCTACAAAATTGATTTCGATTAAAGCTTCTTCAACTCTAGCATCTAGCTTCATTCTTCATCTCCTGCATCCACTATTCCTACATTTAAAATACCATCATTCAGAAATTCTTCCTCGGATATTTCTCCACTTTCATACATAAAGTGTTTATTCATTGCTATTGAAATGTGTTTTAGTTCAGAAAATGCATCCTCTAGACCGTCTAGAGCTAAAAAGATATCTACAAATCCAGATGTATAAAAGGGATCTTGAGATGATGAAATTCTATTTTTCTTTTTTTCTAACAAGCTAAGCCCGCTATTTAATTGATTCAAGCATTCATTTATAGCTTTTTCACAGCTTTTTAAATCATCTAGGCTGTCACCACTTAAAATATTTCCATTGAAGTTCTGATTTAAGTTCTCACAAAAGCTGATATACCTCGTTACTAGCTCATTCATTTTCTCTACCTATCTATAATTGACTGTCGCAATAAATTTGATATTGGGCTGCTCTTTGACTTGCCCACAATATTTATAATTGTAAAGTAAAATAATGGAATTACTTCCAGGTATGGCTTGGTCATCTTCAATCTTCTTTAAATTATCTATGACGACATCTGCATATGAGGCTCCGATTATATGGTCATATACATTTAAAAATCTGGAATCGCAATATTCTTTTTCGATTAGGTAGTCGTCAATATCATCGATATCAATTCGAAAAGCATCATAAAACTTGGAACTGACGATTTCTCCGTCATCATCATACCTTAAGTCGATATAGGTATCCAGCTCTTCCCTACTTGCAAAATTTCCAATCCAAATTGATACTGTATTTTCAGTCTCCATATTCTCACTTCTATTTATATTGAAATCCTGAAATTGTGCTATTAAAAATTCTAGGTTCATTCTAAAAATGCTACTGATGCTAGAACTTATAGCTTTTATCCCTCACTATCGAACATGAGTTCATCTAGTTTTTCTCTGTCAATCGCAATATTTTTATAGGTTTCAATGGTATTATTTAGAAATCCCATATCCACTTCAGCTTGTCCTTTGTACAAGTTAATTTTTGCACCTAAATCTATGAGACTAGCGAGAATTTCTTGCATCACTATTAACTGCTCTAGATCCAGATAATCACTTTCTAACAAAGCCTCATTTTTCTCTATTCTCGTCTTTATTTCGCCAATTGGCAAAGTGCTATGTTTCCTCATTATTTTACATGCCTGTAAGATATTATCTGACATTTTGATCTTTGTGTAGATTATTGACACCATTCGCTCCTTTATAAATATCTTCCATTAAGCACTCCTTCACTCGGTCAACCTATCTTTAGTTATTCTAACAACTTGATTTAGTCTGAGTCATTATCTTCATCCAGATATTTAACATTTAGGATTCCATCATCCAGGTATTCTTCCTCAGATATTTCTCCACTTTCATACATCAATTTCTTATTCAAGGTTACCAGCAAGTCGTCCGCATCATCCAATAAAACCTCTAGTCGTCTCAGTCCCCAAAAAATTTCAAGAATCCCTTTTGTATAAGCGCTATTTCTTGAAGATTCAATTGATCCAGCCTGACTTTCCAAGATCTGAAGACCACATTTTAACTGTTCGAAACTTGAATCCCAGTCATCACGAATGTCCTCCAGAAAATCATCTAACTTCTCATAATCAAGCAGTTTTCCATTAAATTTATCATTGAGTGTTGAGCATATCTGATGCAAATTTTCTAGTACTTCTTTCACTTTATACTTTCCTTATATATTTATCATCTACTTCTATCTTCAGAGACCACAATCTTGACTGAGAGGGAACAATTTCGCATTATTACTATATTGGAAAGTCGGAACCATTACTTCGCATCATCGAACATATAGAAATCGTCTTCCTCAATTTGATTTTTAGTATCTTCTTGTGACTCAATAACATGACTCAAAAATTGCATGGTTACCTTTTCATCATCAAGGAATAATTGAAGCTCTCCGCCCAATTCCATTATCTCTTCTACTGTCTTTTTAAAGCTCTTTAGTCGCTCTAAATTCAGATATTCTGTTTCAAGCACAGCCATATGATGAGTCATTTTTTCCTTGATTACTCCGATTGGCTCATGACTAAAATCTCTAATTATTTTCAAAATTTTCGTATCGCTATTATCTGACTTTATTTTGGCAATAAATTTATGCATGACTGCTCCTTTTTAGAATCGATCCATTCGCCGAGTAAACTCATTTTCTAGCCTCTCTGCCAATCACATCTTCATCAACAATTTCGCCATTGATTTCTCTAATCTTCTTTGAAATGTGAATGTGAATCTCCCTTAAATCAGCTATATAATTTTCAATATTTAGCAATGAAGTATAGATATCATACATCCCACTTAGGTAGGCTTGATTATTAGTACTAGTTATTGATTCTAAGTCTAAATTTTTCATTGTAGCAAGCCCTCTGGCAAGATTATCGAAGTCTTCTTGGAAATCTTCACGAAGTTCATCACAAACATCCGATATTTTTTCTGGATTTATTAGATGCTCATTATAATGGGAATTTAATTTGGAATAAACGCTTGTTAATTCTTGCAATAATTGTTTCATAAGTGCCCTTCAGTTCATTCTATTCAGGAAAGCATTTGACTTCAAAACAATATCTGCCTCTCGCAAAATAGGCAAGTTGTTAAAAATCAATGTCCAATAAAACTAGTATAACAAAAACTCTAGGAAAAATGAAAATGTGATAACGTCAGGTTATCACATTAAACAAAATAAGACTATAACTTGACAATCACTTGCTCTCGGCCTGCATACTTATCGATTTCTTCTTGCCAGATTGCTTTCAATTCATCGTCAACAATGACTGGACTATTTACCTCTTTCATTTTTTGAATTCTTTCGTCAATCGATTTAATCTTACACACTTTACTGTTAATCGTGGCCAGAAATTCTTTAAACGAAAGATGGAAGGCGATAATTTTTTGTTTTTCATGATCAAAAAATGCTATGAGATTATAATCTTGTTTAGAAATTCCCAAAAGAATATAATTTCCAAAACTATCCTCTGCAATCGGTAGGTAGCCACCTTGAATATGCTCGGATAGAAAATCATGGTCAAGGAAATACTGGAAATTGTATTCGTAATCAGCATTTTCAAAGCCATAAAAGGCTCGAATATCAGAACTCTCTTTCTTTATTTTAAAGCTTGTCTGTAAGGTATTTCCACCATTATAGTTTATTAAAAAGCTTCTATATTCTTCCGGCAACAAAATGTCATGAATTTTTTCAAATTGAGCCAATGCCTCTGAAACACCTGTTTTATCAAACGGAAAAAGTCTTAGCATTTTTTCTCCTTTTCTTTGATCTTGAATAGCCAGCATACTTGAATTTCAGTTTTTTCTATCTATTTCATCGGAAAGTTTAAGCAATATGTCACATAATTCCTCAAAATCCAAAGATAAATTGTGTAGACCTACTATCATCTGTGAAATTGCTTCTCTATCTAACTGATTGTCTTTTGTAAGGGACTGAACCAGCTTTTCATTTCCCTTCTTTATCCAACCTACATGATTTGGAATGTAGGCCCTTAAATAGTCTGTGAAGTCTTCTAGAGCTTCTTCTGAAAACGGTACCTCAGCTTGGCTCGTTTGAATCAATGAAATACTTTCTACTATTCTATTTAACTCTTTCTCAATTGTCATTTTAATCTTCTTTCATGATAGAAATATGTTCCGATAAATTAGCCATCTTTGACTGAGATAGATTGATAATGCCAGTTCCATCAGGAAAGTAGCTTAGAACGTCAATGATGGACAACTCTAGTATAACAGAAACTCTCGAAAAAATAAAAATGAGTCTGTGACAAAAGTCCTAGCCTCTCAATTGTCTTTGGATTGTCGAGCAAGACGTAGTGGTTGAGTGGGCTCTACTACGCTAGCTTTTACAGCCCTACTCAACTGTGTGGAGGTGGGACGACGAAAGCGAATTCTAACGAATTACCGATTTCTGTCCCACTCTCATTAAATCAAATAAGACTACAACCTAACAATCACTTGCTCACGACCAGCATACTTATCAATTTCTTCTTGCCAGATTTCCTTTAATCTAGGAGTAATTTCTTTTTTGCTGCCTACGGCTCTCATATCGGCGATTCTTTCTTCAATCGTGCGAATCTTTTTCTTTTTGCTTTTAAGTTTAGCCACCCAGTCTTCAAAATTGATTTCTAAAGGCCGCACAAGCTGGCCTTCATGATCAAAAAAAGCTAGCTGATTGAAATTTTTTTCTATAACACCAAGAAGAATAGAATTCCCAAAACTATCCTTGGCTATGGGAATGAAGCCTCTTTCTAAAAACTCTTCTAAAAAACCACTCTCAATCAAATATTGGAAATTATTGTATTGACTCGCTTTATTAAAACCATAAAATGCTCGTATGTCTGAANTTTTACGATTTATACTAAAACTAGTTTGCAAGCTATTCCCGCCATTGTATTTAATCAGAAATTCTTTATATTTTTCTGGGAGCTTAATTGTAAACTTACCTTCAAAATCCGCTATAGCCTGATCTACACCTTCTGTATCGTAAGGAAATATTCTTAACATTTCTAACTCCAAATTTTTTACTATCCTGTAAAGTTTCAATTCAATCAATCCACTATTTTTTAAAAATAAGTACTAAATAAAAGAGGGACTACACATTCTCACATTCTAATCCCTCCCATTTTACCATTAATTTTGGACTAATTCTAGAAATTCGGTAAAAGTGCGAGCTAGAAAATAGGCATTATTTTCATCACTTGAAGCTTCTAGATTATATGTATCATCATAGTAATAAATACCTTCATCCTCATCACCACTCAACCAGAAAACTAGAAAACCATGTTGCAAGGAATCACCTATAATGATTGAATTAGAAAAAAGATCATCCAAGTATTCATCAGTCCAATCTTCTATATCAAAGTTTTTTACGCCAGTCTTAATCCCATATAAAACATCAATATTAATTTCTTCATTGATGTTCTGTATCTCAATAGAATTTTCAAACTCATAGGAAGGACAGTGTCCACCATTGTTTTCTTTCAAAAAGTTTTTATAATCTTCTGGAAGAGTTAGGTTGTATTTCTCTTCCAAATCTTTTATATCCTCATCACTGGTATGACCTAGTGCACGGATCATTAAGCTCATCTTATTTTCCTCTTCTTTTTAATTTCTGGCTTGTAATCTTTGTTGCATATATTCCATTTGAAGAGCTATTTTACTTAAGGTACTTGATTTTGGAAACCATCTTGCCCATCTTTCGCAAGAGCAGAGGCAAGTCAGAAAGTCAAAGACCAAAAAAGCCAGTATAAAATAGCATTACAACCTAACAATCACTTGCTCTCGGCCTACAAATTCATCGATTTCTTCTTGCCATAAAGCTTTTAACTCATCATCAACTACAACAGAACTTCCAATTTCTTCCATTTCTTTCATTCGTTCCTCAATGGATGGAATATGAACAACAGGACTTTTTGTTTTTTTTAGAAATTCAGCAAAATCGATAGTAAATGAAATATACGTTTGCTTTTCATGATCATAAAATCCTATTTTATTATAATTACTAGCACCGACACCAAGTAAAATATTATTACCAAAACTNTCTTTAGCTATGGGTAGATAATGATTTTCAATAAAATCTTCTAAAAAGCCTTTTTCGACTAGATAGTTAAAATTACTAAAATGGTTAGCNAATGANAAACCATAAAANGAGTGGATATCTGAACGAANTTTCTCNANTTTAAANCTTGNATCAATCGTATCTCCGCCATTATACTTTAATAAAAATTCTTTATATTTTTCAGGCAAGGAAATAGAATAATTTTTCTCCAATTGTTCTATTTCAGTTATGACACCATCGGTTTTAAATGGGAAAATTCTTAACATATCTACCTCTTTTCACTACTGGCACCAACAATATCCTCCATCAATCTGGTTGAGCAATATCATTCAGTATTTGAAAGCTGTATCTGAATCTCTCTAAAATCAGATAAATTTTTCTTTCAATCTATGCCTACAATCGGTTCCGCAACTTCTAACAAGGGTCGGGATGGCTCTATTTGATTGAGTTTTGCCTGCACAGCTTCTGCCACCGCTCGCGGTACGCCCACTTCGACGATTTCATCGACACTGGCTTCTTTAATCTTGGTCAGAGATTTGAAATGCTTCATGAGATTTTGCTTGCGTTTTGGTCCCAAGCCTTCGATGCCATCGAGTTGCGATGAGAAGGAATTCTTAGACCGGAGCTGGCGGTGGAAGGTAATGGCAAAGCGGTGTACTTCATCTTGAATGCGCTGGAGGAGGAAAAATTCCTGAGAATTACGGGACAGTTCTACAACTCGAAGAGGATCTCCAAAGAGCAATTCATGGGTCTGGTGCTTGTCATTTTTTTGAAGTCCAGCGATAGGAATATCAAGCCCCAACTGGTTCTGGATAACTTCTTTAGCAATATTGACTTGACCTTGTCCACCGTCAATGACAATCAGATCTGGTGGCGTCAGCCCGTCACGTATCACCCGACTATAGCGGCGCTTGATAACCTCTCGCATACTGGCGTAGTCGTCCGGCCCTACCACGGTCTTGATCTTGTATTTGCGGTAATCCTTCTTGCTAGGCTTACCATTGACAAAGACCACCATAGCCGATACAGGACTGGTCCCCATGATGTTAGAGTTATCGAAAGACTCAATCCGAACGGGCGTCGGAATGTTAAGGAGCTTCCCTAGATTTTCGATAGCGCCCTGCGTTTTCTCAACGGATTTCTCCAAAAGATCAAATTTCTGCTGGAGGCTGACCCGAGCATTCTTAATAGCTAGATTAACCAGCTGTTTCTTCTCGCCTCGCTGAGGCTTGACTACTTTGGTATCCACCACGGCCCGGACAGCTTCTTCATCAATGTCTGCTGGAATCAAGATTTCATTGGGCTTGAGGTGGGACTTTTCTTGGTAAAACTGGCCAATATAGGTCAGGAAATCTTCGTCGGGATCATTGTAATAGGGGAAAAGATTGACATCACGCTCAATCAACTTGCCTTGGCGCACAAAGAAGACCTGCACGCACATCCAGCCCTTGTCCACATAATAGCCAAAAACATCGCGATTCTGCAAATCCTTAGCCATGACCCTCTGCTTGGTACGTAAGGTTCCAATAGCCTGAATCAGGTCACGGTATTCGGCCGCTCTCTCAAACTCCATGGCTGCAGCTGTTTTATTCATCTTATCACGCAGCTCATCGATAATCTTGTCGTCCTGCCCTTTCAGAAAATCCGACACTTCCTGAGCCATATTCTTGAAATACTGGCTATCCCGCTTGCAAATCGTATGGGCTTCACATTGTCCCAAGTGATAATAAAAACAGACTTTTGCAGGTGGATTGGTGCACTTTTTGAACGTAAAAATGCGATCGAGCAGGCGCTTGATTTCATTGGCTGCACCGACATCTGGATAAGGCCCAAAATAAAGACCGCCATCCTTTTTGACTTGGCGCGTGATAATCAGACGCGGATAGACTTCGTTGGTAATCTTAATAAAAGGATAGGACTTATCGTCCTTGAGCATGATATTGTACTTGGGCTTATTTTCCTTGATTAGATTGATTTCTAGGAGCAAAGCCTCGATATTAGACTCAGTGACAATAAACTCAAAATCCTCAATCTCGGAAACCAGGGCCTCCGTCTTGGTGTCGTGGCTGCCACGAAAATAAGAGCGAACCCGATTACGGAGATTCTTGGCTTTGCCGACATAGATAATAGTACCGTTTTTGTCCTTGTGAATGTAGCAGCCGGGACTGGTCGGCAACAGTTCCAGCTTGGATTGAATTAGCTTGTTTATAGACATATTTCTCCAAAACCCTATCTTTTCAATAGAAATTTTTCATTTTCCTAGAACATGTACTTCCCTAACAATTCATGATCATTGCTCGTTGCTCGTTACAAATGTTTATTTCTAGGCTAGACTTACTTTGATTCTTGCGCCCTTTTTTCTAACATTTTCTTTATAAAATAAGGCATTTTGACATTTTCTCTGCCCTTTTTCTCTATCAACTTTTTGACAAATTCAGGCATTTGAAGTTCTTCCGTTTCGCTTAAAATTTGATTACTTTCTTCTGAAGGGGCCAATTCGTCAAAGGTTGTTTCTTCTGGATGCATGTATCGAAGCTCTTCTGCTTCATGCTGACGAATAGTTGCTAATAATGCATCAATCAAACGGGAGTCTGTGTTCGGCATTGGTGGACGATGATAAGCCACACCGAGTTCTTGACACAATTCCTGACACTCCACGTCATTATCGAACAGTACCTCGATATGTTCGCTGATGAAACTGATTGGGACAAAGATATAATGTTGCGGGTGGTTCGCTTGATCTCGGAGATATTCTAAGACATCTGGCTTGATCCACGGCAAGCCAATATCGCTTTCGCTCTGCCAGGTATTGGTATATTCAGATGGAGCCAAACCCAGCCGATGTGCAATCAACTGTGAGTTTTCAATAATCTGATCAATATATGGATCTTCAAAATCAAGGGCTAAAACTGGTACACTGTGAGCTGAGAAAATGACCTTAAAACTTTCATCTTTGCCTTGCGTTTGCAAGATTTTCCTGATTTCTTCCTCCCAAAAGCGAAGCAAGTCCTCAGCTTGATACCATTCTTTGATAATATGGAATTTAATTGTCTGGCTCGTAATAAATTTTTCATACCCCATAACAGAGTAAAAAGAATAATGCGGTTCTAAAATTAAGCAGATACATTCCTCAATTCCGTCATTCTCCATCTGCTTAATAACATCTGGAATAAAGGGGCGAGAAAATTTATTAGCAAAATAGACAGCATATTCCCCCTTTAAAGCTTCTTTCACCAGCTCAACTTCTGTCCGCGTGATGCGTTGCAGGGGGCTGCCACCAATACGCTGATAATTATCATGAAGGTGCTGAATCTCCCGATCAGTAGGTCGCACGCCACGACGGATATTCGTAAAAAATTCTGCAATATCCTCAAAAGTATAGCCCTCTGGCGATCCAAAGGTCATCATTAGAATAGCTTTTTTAGTCATAAGTTCCTCTTTTTGTATAAAATCCTCTGCTATTATAACATGATATCCCCTGAAAAGCAGATAAAAGGAATGTTTTCTAGCAAAATTAAGAATTATTTGGGTCTCAAAAAATTTTCTTCTTAAATTTGTTTCAATCAAACTAATTCACCAATAAAAAATGAAGTGAGATGTAACACTCACTTCAGTCTTATATACTATAAAGTTTTTCTGCGGCGATGTTTCACTGCACCTGCGAGAAGAGCTGCACCGAGGGTCATTCCAAGGAAAGCTAATAGCTCAGCTTCCGTTCCTGTATTAGGAAGGACGGTTGCTTTGTTGGCTGAAGCTTTAGGAGCTGCTGGCGTTGGTGTAGCACTAGTATTATTATCAGTTTTTGGCTGAGCTTGAGTAGCTACGTTAGCCAATGTTTCAACCGATGCATCCTTCTCATCTTGAGAAACTGGATTTGCATTCGAAGTCAGCAGCGTTTGACTTCCCGCACCTGCTGCAGCAAAATTAAGTCCACCATTTGCCTGATAAGTAGTTGTAGTGGCCGATGCTAGGGCTTGGCGCTCTTCTTTTGGAAGAAGGTCTAGCAAATAATTGTAATTTGCTAGCAACTCATTGTAGACTGTTTGCAAATCAACTAATTTTGCATTCTCAGCCTCAGCAACAACTTGTTTAGCCTTCAGGTCAGCCTCTGCTGCAGCCAAGTCTTGCTTAGCTTTTTCCAATTGTTGTGGAGCTGTTTTGAGATCTGAAACTTTCTTCTGAGCCGCTGCTACACGATTTTGAGCAGCGACCAATTCAGCTTTAGCTGCTTCTAAGGCCTTATTCTTGTTTTCCTCAGCCGTCTTCAAAGCTGCGAGCTGATTCTTAGCCTCTACTAAGGTTGCCTGAGCTTTTTGCAATTTAGCCTGATATGGAGAAATTGCAGACGCGATTCTTGCTGTCGCTGATTCCAAAGCAGCCTTTTTATCTGACAAGTTTTGTTGAGTCAGAGCTAAGGCTTTCTCAGCAGCTTCAAGATTCTGTTTAGCTTTTACAACAGCAGCCGCACGATCTTTCTGTGCCTTGTATGAATCTGTCAACTGATTGTTTAAAAGATTCAGGCTAGACTCTTGACTAACTTTCTGCGCTTGCAACTCTGCCAAACGATTCTTCAAGGCTGTCACATTGGCACTTGAGGCAGCTCCACGACTGCCGCCACTGCGGAGAAGTTTCTCCATCTCTTCAACTGTTAGCAGTGTGCCATTATTGACTCTTTGGTTGAAATTACGAACATTGTGGAATCCAACTTCTGAAGTTCCGTATGGAGTTCCAAACTGATTTGGATGAGTGTCATAGGCAGCAGAGATTGCATTGGCCTTGTTATCCATCATTTGGACATAGTGACCGATTTGCGCAAAGACGTTAGGCCCCACCTTCATATAAATGGCATTGGCATCCAGTTGTCTTTCATCAGTTGGCAGGCCGTATTGAGCAGCAATCTTCTGATACAGGGCCTTTTCACTATGCCAGAAATTAACCGCACCTTGAGGATTGAAGCTGATGGCTACGTTTTCATTGCCAATCAGCTTGCCCATGTGCCAGTTAGCCTTCTCAAAGTACAAGGTCTGAATTTGGCTGGCAACATTGGCATATGGATCCACCAAAAGTTCTGGCAGTCCTGCATTACGACGGTAGGCATTGATAGCCTTAACCAATTCCAAAGCCTGCAAGTTATTTTCCAAGCTAGCTGGGCTAGATGGATCTGAACCAACCGTGATCTTGAATTCATTCTGACCACGTTTGTAAAGGGCTAAAGCATCAGCTGCAGCATTTCTCACAGCTTCATTATTCGAATTATCTCGAAGATTTTCCAAGAATTGCGAATAGGTCGTATTCCGTAAATCAACTGGCGCCGTACTTGCGTTTTTTTGCTCATGCACCAACTCTGTATTTGTTGCAGCAATCAATTGCTTGGTCTGCTCTAAGTTAGCCTGAGTTTGATTGATTTTGTTTTGGATTTCTGCTTGATTTTGTGGTGCAGCGTTTGCTTCTTGTTCTGCTTTTGCAAGTTCATTTTTAGCATGATCCACAGCTGTCTGAGCTTGATTTTCCTGATTTTTAGCAGTTTCTACAGCTGCAGTTTCTGCATGAACTGGTTCTTTAGCTTTGTTTAGTTCAGATTCTGCCACATCCACCAATGATTGTTGACCAGCAATTGTATTTTCTTGGTCTTTAACTGCCTGACTTGCTTCCTGGACTGCAGTTTCTGCTTCTTTGACAGTTTCTGATTTTGCTGTTACTTCTTCTTCAGCTTTTTTAACACTGGTCTCTGCTTGAGAAATGTTTTCTTCAGTTGCTGCCTTTTCATTTTCAGTAGCTGTAGCCACTTTCTCTTGAGCCTCTGAAACTGCTGTTTTGGCTCCTTCAAGGTCTGCTTCAGCTTTCTTAGTTTGCTCTTGTTGCTGATTTACATTTTTCTTGGCAGCATCTGCTTTTTCCTTCGCTTCTGCTACATCCGCTGTTGTAATTGGTTTCTCGGTAACTGCTGTTGCCTTTGGTTTCGTAGCCGTTGACTCAACGAGTTCATCCGCTTTTACCTGATGGCTAAGCGCACCAGAAATAATCGTTGTCGCTGCAATGCCAGTTGCTACAACGGATTTACCAATTTTCTTGTCCATAGACATCTCCTTCTAATAGCACATGTATCATTTCATATTTTAGTCCTACGCTATAATACTAACATAAAATGACTGGTTAAACCAGTCAAAACCATATCATTTAAATAGAAATTTTATTACAATTCTATGACAAAAATCGAACGCTTCATCCTAATAAAGTGGAAATAGAGCGGATTTAAAGCGTTTTCAAGCTTCTTCCGCTCCTTATTCCATTTATTTCGAAAAAATCTTTACTGTTTATTTTCTTCTGATGTCACTTGACTTTCAGGAGCTTTTTCTGAAGGAGCTGCTGAATTTGATTTTTCTACTTCAGGAATGACTGGTGAGCTTGACTCTTCTACTGTTTCTTTAGGAGACTCGCTAGTTTTTTCTTCCTTAGTCTCCTCAGTCGGACTAGCCTCCGTCTCAGTTTTAGCCTCAGTAGGAGCCGGCTTGTTGGCTTGAAGTTGATTAAAGAACGCTTCTGCTTCGGCTAGCAAGGCTGCTTTGTCCTCATTCGGATCGGATAATTTATCCAATAGACCATCTACCTTGGCAAATTGCTCATCTGTCCCCTGTTGTTCCTCAAGCATCTTGTGGGCGGACATCAGCAAATTGTAAATTTTCAGATAAGTCTCTTTATCCTTGAGCGCTGCAGATGCTTGCTGTTCTTTTAAGGTTTCAACGATTTGAGCCAAGAGCGTTTTCGTTTCTGCTAAGATGATTTCTCTATCTTTGCGAGATTCTTGCAAATCAGTTCGAAGTGCTGCGAGTTGCTTTTGATAATTTTCTTGCAGAGTCGAATCTGTTACTTTTTCCAAAAGTTCTTGTCCTTTTTGGAAGAGAGCTTGGAGAGTTTCTTCTGAGATTTCCTCAGTAGGTTGTGGTGCAAATTCTCCATACAATTCTTTCAAGAAACCATAAATAGCCGTCTTATAACTGTGGTCGTCCAACTTTTCTGTATCTAGAACTGTTTTATCCTTAGCTGTAGCAGCCTCACCACTTGCCAGAGCCTTATCAACTTCGAGCTTGGTTTGATAGAGTTCCAAGAAAAGAGCTTTCAGGTCGACCGCTTCAATAAAAGCCTGAGATTTATAAAGCTTGAGCGTCAAATCAGCAACTTTATTACGAAGTTCTGGCTGCAAACGTGCATCGTCAACCGCAAGATAGAAAGCTTTGAGATACTCGACGGAGGTCACTCCTGTCCGATCTTGATAATCTTGCAGACTTGCCAATAGCTGCTCAATCTCAGCCATCTTAGCTTCATTTTTTTCTACCTTAGCTTCCTGCAATTCAGCGAGCAAGCTGGTTTTATTCACATTGTAGCTGTCTGTTTCCAAACGTTTGATCTTGTCAACCAATTCTTGATATTTTTTATCAACTTCTGTCAGCTCTTCCGCTTTCGCTTTTTCATCAACATGAATGTAGTGCTTATCAAATTGATCTAGGCTGGCCAAATATCCCTCTGTTGAGTTGCTTGGCAATTGCTTCATGGTTTCTACAAAATTACCGAGAGCTAGTTCGATTCGACGTTGCATAAGTAAGTCTTTAGCATAAATGGTTCGGCTAGCTGCCAACAGAGCATCCACCTTTTCAAGGACGGCCTTTTCATCATAAGCTCCTGCTTGATAAGCCGATTGCAAGGCTGGAATTTTATTCTTCAAGCCTAGATTCAATCCTTTGGATTGGACACGGATGTAGTGGTTGTGATCGCCATGAGGAATGACAAACTGACCATTTTCAACCTGAATACTGTATGGAGACAGACCCGAACGCAGGGCTGTTGTATAAAGCTCGTTTAGGAAGTCCAGCTCTGGATTTCCAGTTTCTAGAGGAATCCGAACATGCTCTTTTCGAACAGCATAGGGGTGGATATGTGTCGGATCGTAGTCTTGATCCGGATTATTAAAGACAAAGAAGCCTTTTGAAATCTTAATTGCTTCACGCGGTACGCCATAAGTCTTGGAAATATAAGCGATTTTCTCTTCGTCACTTGCGTCACGAGAAAAACGGTCATATTCTGTGCTGACTTGACTGGATTGGCTTGAATCTTTGTGCTTAGCCAGGTTCGCTTCTGCCGCTGCAATTTGATCTTTGGTCAAATCTTTTTTGAAGAAATAATGTGCATGGCCGCCGTGTTGGACAACGTAACCTTCCTCATCTTTTGAGATGACATGCTCAGCATGGAAACCATGGTCGTGCTCGTCTTTATCAGCTGGTTTGGCTGGTTGACTTGGATTTGCTGGTTGGCTAGGCTGGCTTGGTGTACTTGCAGCAGCCTTAGGATAAGTCTTCTGGCCAGCAACAGGAATGTTCCGAGCTATTTCTTCTTCTAGGGCAGACAGTTTGCTGTAAGGGATAAAGTGATAGTGATTTCCATGTGGAATGGCCACTCCTTCTGCAGTCCGTCTAACGATTTTGCTTGGATCAAAGACAAGACCATCTTTTTCAACATAGCGTTTTTCTTTTGGTGTATGGTAGAGCTTCTCAAGTAAGGTTTGGTAACTTAATGGTGCATCTTCTGCTTTTTCAGCTGGTTTAGCTCCGTGCCCAGCATCTGATTGGACAGGTTTGGACGGTTGAGCTAGCTTAGCAGTCTGTCCCTTGTCAGCTTGATGCGCTGGCTTAGTCGCAGTTCCTGCATGTTGATTTTCTGATCCTTTACCTGTAGGACCAGAAGCCTCTCCTCCTGTATTAGGATTTTCAGCTGGACTAGCTGCTTGCTTGCCTCGCTGCAAGGAGTCCCAGTAGGCTTGGGCAGCCGCTAACTCACCTGGCGACAGATCACTTTTAGGAATATAATGCATATGACCGCCATGTGGCACAAGGAAGCCATCTCCTGTATCCGAAATCACATCAGATGGACTGAAAACATAGCCGTCATCTGTTGTATAGGCGCCATTGCTCCGACTCGATGCAGTGCCTTCTGCTTGATAGGTTCTCTTTCCTGCAGCATAAGCAGCACTTGGACGACTGAAGTCTTGCGTTTTTCTGCTAACAGTTTGACTCGATTTAGCTTCTGAACCGCCTTCGACTTCTTCCTTGCTAGGATGAATTTGTCTTTGCCGTGCGATTTCATCAACTGAACGAACATTGCTGGTTTCTTTGGCATTGGTCAGATAGAGGTAATATTTGCCTGCAACCTTGATAATATAGCCATCTTTCACTTGGTTGACAATATCTGATTCCTGCAATTGATAATTTGGATCCCGCATNATCAACTCTTCACTCAGAATTGCATCAAAGGGAACCTTGCCATTATAGTAATGATAGTGATCACCATGTGAAGTCACATAGCCTTGGTCCGTAATCTTGACAACGATTTGCTCAGCAGTAATGCCTTCTTTGGCCTGAATTTGCTCAGGTGTCAATTTCTCGGCTTTTTGAGATTTATTGTCCTGCTTATTTGTAGATTTCTTTTCTACATAAGCCACTCGATTTGTTGCTTGTTCTTGTGGCTTATCTGCTTGATACTGCATGATCGCATAACCGCACACACCTAGTGTAGCTAGTACCGCAACTGAACTAATAATATATTTCTTTTTCATATACCACCTCAATGTTTTAATTCTTTCGCTAAAATTTCTAAATTATCTTCTAAATTTTCAAGATAAGTCTTATCATTTTCAGGATCTGCTTCGAGAGGATTTAGCACCTTTAGGTTGACTCCTGTCGCCTTCTTTAAGGTTTCAGCCAACTTAGAAGAAGCATTGCTCTCGACAAAAATCGTCTTGACTTTATAGGTCTTGATAAAGTCTTGTATCTCCGTCAACTGCCTTGGACTAGGCTCTTGGTCTGGCGAAATCCCTGAAATCCCTAGTTGCTTGAGACCGAAACGTTTGGCTAGATAAGAAAAGGCCGTATGCTGGGTCACGAAAGTTTTTTCATCTAGCCCACTAAAGACTCCTTGGTATTTTTGGCTCAGGGCCTTTGCCTTCTCTGCAAATTTTTGAGCATTTTTCTGATAAGTATCCGCATTTTTACTATCTAGCTTGGACAATGCTTGAGCGATGAGTTGTGCTTCTTCTGCCACTTTTTCAGGATCCAGCCAAGTATGTGGATCATAGAGGGTCTTTTCATCAATCCCTTCCTCAGCAGACACTTCTTCTAAGCCAGCCACCTTGTCCAACTGCATCCCGTTGCTAGCTTCTACGACCGCTACTTTGGACTTTTGTAAACTAGGATCCAGACTACCAGCCCAAGACTCCAAAGTCCGCGAATGATACACAAAGATATCTGCTTCATAAATAGCCGCTACATCACTGGCTGATGGCTCAAATTCATGAATTCCTGCGCCTGACTGAATCATCCGTACATCGTTCAAATCTCCTGAGACTTCTTTGACCATCGAATAAATCGGGTAAAAACTCGTGACAATATTGAGCCCGCGTTTGCTGCCAGCACCACTTGCTTCCTTTTTGATACAAGAAGCAAGGCCAAGCCCCAGTAAGACTAGACTTAAAGCTATCAAAACTCTTTTGATTTTCATTTCAACTCCTTAACCAGTTTAGCAATCATTCAAAGAAATAACTATTTTCAAAACATTCTTTGCCAAGAATTGCTTTAAAAAACAACTTGATTTGTTAACTGGTTTATTAACTAGTTAAGATAATACTCCTTTTTATTTTTTCTGTCAAGAAGGAAGTTTGAATTTTTTCAAAAATTTTCCAACTATTCATCCAAATAAAAAAGCCACAAACGTGGCTTTGAGAAATCGGTATCCAAATTTTACTATTTTATAGAAAGGACTAGTGTTCACTATCCCTACTATTGGCTCGAATTTCTTCCAACATTTTGGCTTCTTCGGCTGTACATTCATAGTTTTCCAGCAAGTCTGGACGACGCTCATAGGTTTTTTTTAGACTTTCATAGAGACGCCACTTGCGGATATTTTCGTGGTGCCCGCTCATGAGTACTTCTGGAACAACCATGCCCCGATAGTCATAAGGACGAGTGTACTGAGGATACTCCAATAGTCCAGACGAAAAGCTGTCGTCCGTGTGACTAACTTCCTTGCCAATAACCTCTGGAATTAGGCGAACTGTCGCATCAATCATGGTCATAGCCGCCAATTCTCCTCCAGTCAGGACATAGTCACCCAGCGAAATCTCGTCCGTCACCAAGGTCTTGATCCGCTCATCATAACCTTCGTAATGACCGCAGATGAAGATGAGTTCCTCTTCCTGAGCCAGCTCCTCAGCATAGGCTTGATCAAAAGTCCGACCAGCAGGATCCAGCAAAATCACACGCGGTTGCTTCTTTTCAATGGCATCATAGGCATCAAAAATTGGCTGAGCCCGCAGCAGCATGCCCTGACCGCCACCGTAGGGCTCGTCATCCACATGCCGAGATTTTTCCGCATTTTCTCGAAAATTATGGTAGTTGATTTCCAAGAGTCCTTTTTCTCGCGCCTTACCCACAATCGAGTGCTCCAAAGGCGCAAACATCTCTGGAAAGAGGGTCAAAATATCAATCTTCATCATCCAGTCCTTCCGGTATCTCTACATCAACCCGACCTTGCTCGATGTCAATGCCTAACACTACTGGCGGAATGTAAGGCAGCAGCAAATCACGCTTACCTTTACGCTTGACCACCCAGACATCATTGGCTCCTGGCTGGAGAATCTCCTTAATCGTACCTAGCAGAACATCATTTTCATAGACTTCAAGGCCGATAATCTCATGGTAGTAAAATTCGCCATCTTCTAAATCAGCCAAGTCTTCTTCGGCCACTTTCAGACTAAAGTCACGAAATTTCTCGATGTCATTGATATGATACATCCCCTTAAACTTGATAATATCAAAGTTCTTGGCCTTGCGGTGGCTAGCAATCTCCACATCCATGATAAACTGATCCTTCTTATCGAAAAGAGCCAGTTTATTGCCTTTTTTAAAACGCTCCTCCGCAAAATCTGTCACTGATAAAACCCGCATTTCGCCTTGCAAACCTTGGGTATTGACGATTTTCCCAACATTAAAATACTTCATTTTTACTCCAGTTAATCTTTTTACTATTCATTTTATTGTATCATTTTGCTGGCTTTTTCTCAAGGCAGGCCGCTGGCTCAGACAGCGGAAAAGCCTATAAGTCAATGCCTTTTTCTTTGAGATTTTGCAGGCATTCCTCATAGTAAGCCGCATCATGCTCGGAGTAAATAGGGCTCGCCACAGCCACTTCTTCCAGATGCACATAGGCTAGACAAGTCTTGCCACGATAGTCCCGCTCCAGCCACTCTGGGGACACACGATAACCTCGCTTGCTCATCTCCTCCATAATCAGCTCATGGTAGCGATAAAGCAAGTAAGGAGAGTGAGTAAAAACATAGTCAACGGTCGCATGTTTCTTGCCCCAGCCATTGCCACGAAGAGCGCAGCATTCCCGATGCTGGCCAAGTAGTTGCGGACGGGGAAGCTTGGGAATCAGTGCTTGATGCCAGAGTCTCATTCTAACCTCCTTTTAGTAAAAACAAAGCAATCTTTTATTGCTCCAAATCGCCATTGAGCTCCAGAGAACTTCCATTTAATAATCGCTGAAACGTCTATGTTTGATTTCAAAGTCGAAATAATTCTCCTCTTGAAGTCGGTGGAAAATGTCTCGGTAGGCTTCTTCGTCAAAAGAATCCCCTCGATACAGAATTTCAAAGCTAAGATCCTCATATTCCAGAAAGGCATTGGCTGAACGGAAGCCCTTGCTGTGATAAAAATCCCAGCGAGCTTGACGCTGTTCAAGATTGTCACAGGGCTCGTCTAGGCGCTCAATTTCTAAAATCATGGTTCGCTGATAGAAATTGACCAGCTTTTCAATGATTTCACCGCCATAGCCATGGCTGCGCAGGTGAGGCATAATCGCAAAGAAACTAACATAAAAGGCTTGCGCGTTGGAAATGGCAAAGGCAAAACCAACAAACTCCTTTTCATGATAAAAGGCGAAAAAATTAGCATCTTCCTGATCCTCATATCGTAAAAACTCACTGAGCGGTATCCTTTCCTCTTCTGGGAAAGCTTCATTATTCAAGGCTTCTACCTTATCCAAATCTGGAAAATCTGCTGTAATGATCTGGCTGGTTAAGCTCATAAAATCACTCCTTTTCTAGTGATAGTATAACAAATTTTATAACTGGTTTCAAAAAAGAGCCCTGAAAGAGCTCTTAGGTATTCATTTGAGGGTAGGTATCGACTTTCTGGGAATTACTGATCGTTAATGCTGATCAGACTTCCTAACGAAGGGTTCTTATTCTAGCCGCTACTTCACTATTTCACGTAAATTATCCAAATGCTGGTTATCAGTCACAGCCATAATGCTGACTCCTTCCGGCCAGACAAAGTCTGGAGTAAACTGGCTTTCCAAAGGCTGATTTTTTGTCAGACGATAGCCGATAATATTGAGATGATACAGCCTACGAGCATCTACTTCACGGACCGTTTTCCCGACCCAGCTAGCAGGCAGTTCAAACTCAGCCACCACTACATCGTCATCCAGCTGGAAAACCTCAATCGAATGGTTAAAGAGAATGGTCTTAGCTAATGAAATACCAGCCTCCACTTCAGGCAGGATAACCAAATCAGCTCCCACCTTTTCCAGTACCTGCTGGGTTACTTCATCCTTGACTTTGGCAATGACATTTTTAACGCCCAATGCCTTACAGTGCATGACCGCTAGAACACTGGATTCCAGACTTTCTCCAGTCGCCACGACGACCGTATCACAGGAACCAACGTCTGCCGCCTCCAAAAGTTCCATATCAGTAATGTCCCCGATCACACCGACGGCAATCATGTCTTCATACTGATTGATTGTCTCTTCGTGATTATCAATTGCAATGATTTCTACATCCTGAGAAATCAAAGCCTCAATGATACTCTGTCCAAAAATCCCCAAGCCGAGAATTCCAACTGTTTGATTTGCCATTTCTTTTCTCCTATCCAATCATAATGTCCGCCTTGCTGTAGTGCAAGGTAGTCGCCTTCTTCGGTTGATAATGGTTAAGACTGACCATAAGAGTCAGCGGCCCCACCCGTCCAATAAACATCAGCAACATAATCACAACCATACCAGCTGTATTGAGGCTGGTAGTGATATTGGCTGTCACACCAACTGTAGCCAGTGCCGACACAGTCTCAAATATCAGGTAAATAAAACGATGACTGCTATCGGTCACTAGCCCAAGAGCCAAAAGACCAAGCAGAAATGTCAGCTGAAAAATCACTGTCACACCAAAAGCCTTCTGCACTAGCTGAGGAGCCAGCGTTCTCCGACCAAGATTGGTATGTGGCAAGCTCAAAATCTCCTTACGAGCGAAAAGCAAAATAACTAAGAAGGTGGTAATTTTCAGACCGCCCGCTGTACCACCCGGAGCTCCTCCTAAAAACATCTGGAGCAGATAGATAAACAGGGTTACTGGACGAGCAGCCGTATAATCTATGGAAGCAAAGCCAGCTGTCCTCATGCTGACTGTCTGGAAAAAGCTGACCAGTAGCTTATCACCAAAGGAAAGATTGCCAATCGTTCCAGGATTATTATACTCCGTCCAGAGACTCGTGACCGTCCCAAAGACGAGGAGACCAGCAGTCAGCAGCAAGACTACCTTGGTATGAAAGTGAAGCCCCTTCTGTTTTCCTCCCAATTTAGTCGCCAAGTCAAACCAGACCATAAAGCCAAGTCCTCCAGTAATAATGAGGAGAGCCAAGGTGATATTGACCAAAACATCTGTCTGCAAGCCTAGTAGGCTATCATTACCAAAATTATCAAAGCCCGCATTACAAAATGCAGAAACGGCTAAAAAGATAGAATTAAAAATCCCTTTTCTCAGACCAAACTTGGGAATGAAGCGAATCATGAGAAGGAGCGCACCCAGTCCTTCGATAGTAAAAGTCGTGATAAAAATCGAACGGACAAATTGACCTAGGGTACGATTGTGACCATAACTAAAACTATCCCGCAGAATACGGCGATCCTTGAGGCTGAGCTTTTTCCGACTTTCCATGGTGAAAAATCCGATAAAAGTCAGGATTCCCAAACCACCAATCTGAATCAGCAGCATACAAAGGAGCTGTCCCCAGACATTGTATGTATCCACAACCGATCGTGTAAAAAGCCCTGTCACACAGACCATCGAGACAGCTGTAAAAAGATGATCCAGATAGCCCGCTTTGGAACTAGCCGTCTGCACCCAAGGCAGACTGAGTAGCAAGGAGCCACAGAATATCACCAGAAGAAAAGACAAGATAATCTTTTGCGCTGGTGACAAGCGTGAAAATAAATGCTTCATAAAGTTTCCTTTCCTGATCTAATAAAAGCAGAGGCTAACTCTATCTGCCCTTCTCTTTCCTTGACAGCCCGCTGCAAATCATCTGGACTCTGCAAGTTTCTGACTTTGATGGCATAATCCGCTGCGACAATAGCATGGCCCCGCATGTGGCCTGTTGCAACTCCTTGGGCAAAAACACGCGCAGCATATTTACCGATTTGTGATTGGGCTTGCTGCGACAGTTTGTTAGCCAAGAAACCAGCCTGCCTTACTTCATAGGCAGATGCCCTCCCATCAAGTCGAGCCTGAAAAACCTCTCTTACCTGAGTCAAAATATTCTGCTTTTCAGACTCATCTTCCGCATCAATCAGATCTATAAAGCTTGACGCTATTTTCATAGCCCATCGAGCCAGTTGCCCCTGAGGAAGCTGCTCCAAAACAAGCTCCAATTCCAGTCTCTTCTCACTATCATCCAGAATTTTCAGCTTGTAAGGGCTCGGTAAAATCACTTGATCATTCTCATAAGACTTGCGCTCATGAGCGTTCCAAGCATAATCTTCTGACTTCATATGTCCTCCGGTTTCGAATTTCTCTAAACTCGCCCCTGCATTTCGTTTTTATCTTAAATGAAGTACCTAGTTCTCGCGAAGCTCGAACTGCATCAATGACCCTAAATTCAACTGAGCCTAACGGCTTGTTTCGGCAAGGAGATTAAGGAGCGTAGTTCTCGCAAAGCTCGAACTGCATCAATGGCCCTAAATTCAACTACACCTAACGGCTTGTTTTATTAAGGATAATAAGGAACGTAGTTCTCGCTGAGCTCGAACTGCATCAATGGCCATAAATTCAACTACACCTAACAGCTTGTTTCATTAAGGATAATAAGGAACGTAGTTCTCGCTGAGCTCGAACTGCATCAATGGCCCTAAATTCAACTACGCCTAACGGCTTGTTTCATTAAGGGCCATAGAAAAAACGGGACACATAGCCCCGCTGCTTCTTATTTCTCATCAATGACGATGCGAACTTTTTTGTACTCGGTTGGGACAGAGTAAACAATCGTCCTTATAGCGGAGATAGTACGACCTTTACGACCGATCACACGTCCAACATCGCTTGGATCAAGATCAAGATGATACTCTAAAAACTCAGGCGTATCTTCAATCTTGATAGTTAAGGCATCTGGCTGTGAAATCAAAGGTTTCACTATCGCAATAATGAGATTTTCAATCGTGTCCATATATCAACCTGCACTTCTATTATTTAGAGTATTTTGAATCGTGGAATTTCTTCAAAACACCAGCTTTTGAAAGGATGTTGCGAACTGTATCTGAAGGTTGAGCTCCATCAGCCAACCATGCAAGAACGCGATCTTCTTTCAAAGTCACTTGGTTTTCTTCAACAAGTGGGTTGTAAGTTCCAACTGTTTCGATGAAACGTCCGTCACGTGGTGAACGTGAGTCTGCAACGTTGATACGGTAGAAAGGTTTTTTCTTAGAACCCATACGAGTCAAACGGATTTTTACTGCCATTTTTAAAATTTCTCTTTTCTTATTTTTTATTTCGGTGAAATAGCTGAGCTATTTAGCACATGTTCTATTATAGCAGATTAAAAACAGCTGTCAAGTTTTTTTCTTGACAGAGTTAAAAATTTTTTCAAAGTAGTAATTTTTTAATTTCTCCATAGGAAGATACCGTATAAGTCGGCTGCGCACTGCTATTATTAATCAACTTTTTGGGATTGTACCAGATAGAGTCCATTCCTGCATTATTGGCGCCAGCAATATCTGCCGTCAAGGAGTCTCCAATCATCAAAGTCTGAGACAGATCAAAATCTGGTATCTGCTCTGCTATTTTTTCATAAAATAAAGCTTCAGGCTTCTGAGTCCCCATCTGCTCCGAGATAAAAATGTGATTAAAATAGGGCGCAATATCAGAATGAGCCATGCGACCGGTCTGAATAGCCGTGATGCCATTGGTCGCTCCGTAAATCTCATAATCAGCTGCTGTCAGACTGTCCAAAAGCTCGCTAGCACCAGCGTATGTTTGTCCTTGCTGAGCAATATGCTGCTGATAGAGAAGAGCCAGCTCGGCCCCATCCTTCTCAATGCCAAAATGAGCAAAAAGACGAGAAAAGCGCGTATTGACCAGCTCTGGCTTGGTGATTTTCCCCTGCTCCAAATCCCGCCAAAGCCCCTTGTTCATGGGAATATAATAGTCTTTGTAGGTCTGGATCTCCGTTACGCCCTGCTCCTCCAAAAAATGCGTCAGCGCGATGTCTTCTGCCGTATCAAAATCCAGCAACGTATGATCAAGGTCGAAAAGTAGAAATTTGTATGACAAAATCGAAATCCTTTCTGCAATTGTAGTAGATTTATTATATCATACTGTACACAGACTGTACCCAGCAGTCCAATAGCTAAAGTAAACGCTAAGCTCAACTAAAAAAGTAACCTCAAAGGCGCTTTTTAGGCTCTGATTAAACCAATCAAATATAATACCTTTGAATTTGATAACTTTGGTAACTTTAAGAAATAAATCTTTCTCACTCTGAACATAAGAAAGGAGAGGACGTCGATTACCTTCTACAGGTTTTAAAATTTCATTAATCCATTATAGTTGACAAAGATACCTAACTTTTGGGATTTAGATTATTTTTTGGAAAGTCTCTTTTATAATAAATTACGAATTTTTTCTTTTATAAATGCGTTAAGAGGATAGTGTTTATCAAGATATTCTAGGAGTGCCTGAGCAGATTCAGAAATTCGTTCGTAACCTTGCAAAAAGTAGGGTAATTGTTTGGCTTCATTTGGATAACCTTTTTCAAATCGTCTGTTGCTGTTAAAAATATCTATAAAATNAGATTTAGAAGTTTTTTCCAAATTGATTAGTTCAGTCCAGAGCTTGACAGATCTGTTTTGGATGAAATCATAAGCAGCCAATTTTTCCCCTCGTTGATAGCGACCTAGTCCTATATATAGGTTGCATAAAATTTCTCCCAACAGCCATTCACGATCTCTATTTTCTTTTGATGGCAATCTTTGTGGCTGGCAGATTGTTCCATCAAAACCGACCTCCTTCCAGATAATTTTGCCTTCAGCGAAGGGAATGTTTACTAGTTCATGAGCTTCAAAGATAGCAAATTCACAAAAAACATCATCTTCAAATAGAACTTTATGTCCGTCCACTGTATTTTGGTAGTGAAATGCAATTGGTTCTAGATTACTTAACCAGGTTAGGTCCTGGATATAGGCCTGCTTGTAGCCATCTTTTACAATAACAAAGAAATCCAAATCGGAGTACTGATCCAATCGTTCTCTTTCTGCTCCGCAAGAACCAAGTGCCAGCAAAGCTAGTGCTTGTCTAGAATCTTTTAGAGACTGACCAATATCATTTAGTCTTTGTAATAGTAATTCTGTTTTATTCATATCGTTACCTCATTCTTTCTTGTTTAACAAAAATTATACATTTAGCGCTTTCAAATGTCAATTTCATTTAATCCTAACTCTATAGATTGTCTATTTTTGCTATAATAAATTGAATCATTTTACGGAGATTTTCTCATGTTATCAAGAGTTGAAAAATTTAAAGTAGTCTTTGATTAATTAGAAAGCGGTTCTTATCTTTAAAAAGATTAAATGATTTAGAAAATATTTGAGAAGGAAGAATATATCGACTTAACCATCAATTTGCAAACGGTAAGATCTTCCCTCAAACGATAAAAATATAAATACGACCGCGCGAAGAATGGCTAATTTACCTAATTAGGCATGAAACAATCATCGAAAAATATATTTTTTAAATTACTCATAAAACAATGAGTTGAAGCGAGTTATTCAAAGTCATATGTATTGCTGATATTTAAAAGAGCGATCTGAGACTCAATCTATATATAAAATTAGGACTGCTAAGTAAAGTGTGGACATTATACCACAATGCATAAAAACCAGCCGCTCAAAAATAAACGGCTGATTTTCACTTTATTTCACCACAGGTATCCAGAGTTCCATTTGATAGTCTGGCGAGGACATGTCTCCCTCAGTGTAAACTTCAAAATCTGGTGCTCCTGAGTGGCGATAACCTGTTTCTGGGAAGAAGACTTCCAAAACATATTTCCAAGCATGGTGGATGCTGGCTGGTATAGCCCCCTTGACTGGTACGATGGCATATTCAGCTGCTGGGATTTCCTTGATAGAAAGGCCTAGGGCTTCTGCTTTCGCTTTATCCGTCACATCATAAGCCGCCATGTAGTTAATGATTTCACCCTCTTTGACATCAGAGCAGAGGCCAAAGGATTGGCCACTGCCCATACTTTCTAAGCTTTCAAAGCTGTGATTTCCATAGAGCTGCTCCCAAGCAGATGGGCATTGGCTATTATCGATAGCTTCCAATAGGACGCCTGCCACGGTAAAAGCAGATTTCTTTTGAATCTTGATATCCATGTTCTTTCCTCCTGTAATCTTTAAGGATAATTGAAGTTTTGGAAAGACCCGATAAGGTTTTCCATTTCGAACTTCTGAGGGGGTCGCACCATGGAATTTCTTGAAGGCTGCGCTAAAAGCATCCGCAGAGTCATAGCCGTATTTCAGTGCTATATCAATGACTTTCTCAGAGCTTCCCCGCAAGTCTATCACAGCTTCTGACAGCCTGCGATTGCGTAGGTATTCCGCTAAAGTCATATCTGCTAGAATGGAAAAGAGCCTGCTGAAGAGAGCATAAGAATAACCCGATAGCTGCTGAAATTGCTGCAAATCCACTTCTGCGTCCAACTTGCTTTCCAGATATTCCATGGTTCGATTGAATTGATGCATCATATTCTTTTTCACCTCTTGACTATAGTCTAACAGATTTCAGATACTTCCGCCCTAGAATTTTTGTACAAGATTTAGAGGGCGATTCTACAACCTATCCCGCAGCTTCTCCACAAAGAGATAGGCCGCTGGACAGGTCAGGGTATTTTTGATTGTCAGATGATTAATCTGATGAATCTTCTTGCGGTCTGTATGGGGAAATTCTCTGCAGGCCTTGGGACGAACATCGTAGATCGAGCAGAGATTGTCTCCACCTAAAAAAGGACAAGGCATGGCCTTGAAGATCTTGTCACCGTCTTCGTCCACCTGCAGAAACTCCTCTTCAAAAGCCGGCAGTTTCATCTTGAAATACTTCGCAATACGGACAATATCGGCTTCCTTAAAGTCTGGTCCTAAAGTCTTGCAGCAATTGGCACAGGCTGTACAGTCAATCTCCTCAAAGACCTCATCATGGATCTGCTGGGCAATCTTATCGAGGTTTTTTGGTGGCTTTTTCTTGAGATTGGCTAAAAATTTTCGGTGCTCTTTCTGCTTCTGCAGGGCTAGCTGATGGTACTTTTCAAGGTCGATTTCTTGAGTCATAAACTACTTTCTAATCAGTTAATTTTCGTTAGCATTATATCATAAATCTCAAAAAAATGAGACTGGGACAAAAGTCCTAGCCTCTCAATTGTCTTTGGATTGTCGAGCAAGACGCAGTGGTTGAGTGGGCTCTACTACGCTGATTTCATCAGCTTTTACAGCCCTACTCAACTGTGCGGAGGTGGGACGACGAAATCGAATTCTAACGAATTACCGATTTCTATCCCACTCTCATTTACTTTGTTTTAAATATTGTTAGCCGGCCCTTTTTTCGTCAAGGCTCCATGTTTCTTCTATGTAGGAAATGACAGAAGCCAAAGTTTCCCGATCGCCTTCAAAAGAGATTAAATAGACCTTGTCGTCCTTTTGGAAAACCCAAGAAACAACTAACTGCCCTGATTTCATAATTACATTCAGTTGGAAAGCTTCATTGCCAGAAACAGTGGATTTTGCTCCCCACATTTTTTCTACATCTTTATTATCATTCCAACTATAGGCTAGTCGCTGGGCAATTAGCTCAGCATTGAAAGTTTCCCCATCTTGGACATGAGCTTTTTCTCTAGTATAGCCATTCATGGTAACGATATTATAAGCTGAGCCATCCGTGAACTGAACGCTGTCGCCACCATCTAAGTCGGTGAACTTGATCCAATTACTTGGAATATCGATATAGCCATAGTCAGCCGAACCAATGCGCTTGGTTTTGGTCGTAGTGGAAACATCTTTGTCACTAGCTTTATCAGATTTGCTGCTATCTTTTTGAGAAACTTGACTGGATGTACTACTAGAAGTAGACGATTTCCGATTACCATAATTTTTAATAAGGCCACAAGAGGACAGAGAAAGACCAACCAAGACCGTCAAAAAACTAAGAAAATATTTTTTTGCCATAAGAAATCTCCTTTTTAGACTACATGAGCCTGAACTATCTATATTTCCATACTATCCACACATTATAGATAGAATCCAACTACCCAAGACTGCTTCCCTATTTTATTTTCAGGAACAGATTGACTTTTTTTCCTTCACTTTGTAATGCTGGACTCAGGCATTCAAAGTCAACTTTATTCCTCATCCATACTCAAGACGCTGAGGAAAGCTTCTTGTGGGACTTCGACAGATCCGATCGCTTTCATCCGTTTTTTACCAGCTTTTTGTTTTTCTAGGAGTTTGCGCTTCCGGGAAACATCACCACCATAACACTTGGCCAAAACATTCTTACGCAGAGCCTTGATGTCAGTCCGAGCCACGATTTTCTGTCCGATGGCTGCCTGAATGGGTACTTCAAACTGCTGACGAGGAATGATTTTCTTGAGCTTGTCTACAATCAGCTTACCACGCTCATAGGCAAATTCCTTGTGAACGATAAAGCTGAGGGCATCAACCTTGTCGCCATTGAGGAGGATATCCATCTTAACCAGCTTGGATGAGCGATACTCAGAGATTTCATAGTCAAAGCTAGCATAGCCACGAGTAGAGGACTTGAGCTTGTCGAAGAAATCAAAGACAATTTCAGCAAGCGGGATTTGATAGATGACATTGACCCGATTATCGTCGATATAGTCCATGGTCACAAAGTCACCGCGCTTGCGCTGAGCTAACTCCATCACAGCTCCGACAAATTCCTGCGGCACCATAATCTGCGCCTTGACATAAGGCTCCTCGATGGAATCAATCTTGGTCGGATCCGGAAACTCACTCGGATTAGAGACATCAATAGCTTCACCATCTGTCAGATTAACCTTATAGATAACAGACGGCGCCGTCATAATCAGATCAATATTAAACTCACGCTCCAAACGCTCCTGAATGACATCCATATGCAGCAAGCCTAAGAAACCACAGCGGAATCCAAATCCCAATGCCTGAGATGTTTCTGGTTCAAACTGCAGACTGGCATCGTTTAGCTGGAGCTTTTCAAGCGCCTCACGTAGGTCATTGTATTTATTGGACTCAATCGGATAGAGACC
The DNA here is from genome assembly GCF_003943505.1 of Streptococcus cristatus. Classification (GTDB taxonomy): domain Bacteria; phylum Bacillota; class Bacilli; order Lactobacillales; family Streptococcaceae; genus Streptococcus; species Streptococcus cristatus_E. The sequence continues at coordinate 78,802 of NZ_RJPS01000002.1, read as the reverse complement.
AGCGAAAACCATAGGATTCATCTGCTTGTATCCGTCTAATGGCTCAGATGCTGGATTGTCCGCCAAGGTCACTGTGTCTCCGACCCGAGTATCTTGTACCGTTTTGATAGAAGCTGCGATATAACCAACATCCCCTGTCGCTAGGAAATCACGTCCAATAGCTTTCGGTGTAAAGATACCGACCTCAGTTACGTCAAAGTTCTTGCCATTGCTCATGAGCTGAATGGTATCTCCCGGCTTGACCACACCATCCATCACCCGCACTTGCAGGATTACCCCACGATAGGCATCGTAGACTGAGTCGAAAATCAAGGCTTTGAGTGGTGCTTCAACATTTCCAGTCGGAGCTGGAACTTTTTCCACAATCTGCTCTAAAATATCTTCAATTCCGATACCAGCCTTGGCAGAAGCCAATACGGCTTCGCTAGCATCCAGTCCAATCACGTCTTCAATCTCTGTCCGCACCCGCTCAGGATCCGCAGCTGGCAAGTCAATCTTATTGATAACTGGCAGGATTTCCAAGTCATTGTCCAGCGCTAGATAAACATTAGCAAGAGTCTGAGCTTCAATCCCCTGAGCAGCATCCACAACCAGAATGGCGCCTTCACAGGCCGCCAATGACCGTGACACCTCATAGGTAAAGTCCACGTGTCCCGGCGTGTCAATGAGGTGGAAGATATAGGTCTCCCCATCCTTAGCAGTATAATTGAGCTCGATAGCATTGAGCTTAATGGTGATACCGCGCTCCCGCTCCAAGTCCATGCTGTCCAAGAGTTGGGCCTGCATTTCCCGGCTGGAAACCGTCTCAGTCGCCTCCAAAATTCGGTCAGCCAAGGTTGATTTCCCATGGTCAATGTGGGCAATGATGGAGAAATTGCGGATCTTCTCCTGACGTTTTTTCAAATCTTCTAAATTCATTTTTCTCTTCCTTCTAGGGTATTCTATTTATTATATCATGATTTTTCGAAAATAAAAACGACTGTAACCAAGACAGTCGACTTAATTTTCCATTTATCTAGAGTCTCATAAATACGGAGACGATTAGTCATGGACTTTTCTGAGTTTTTCAAGAGTTTCTAGGAAAATAGCTGGCGCTTCAGCTGTAAATTCCAGCACTTCACCAGTCCGAGGATGGGTGAAGCCCAGTGTTCGTGCGTGCAAAAATTGACCATGGCCCTTCAGGGTCTTACGTGGTCCATAAACCTCATCTCCAGCGACTGGATGGCCGATATAAGCCATGTGAACACGGATTTGATGCGTCCGCCCCGTCTCCAGCTGTAACTCAACCAAGGTATAGTCCCCAAAACGTTCCAAGACTTGGAAACGTGTCAGAGCGGGTTTCCCCTTGGCTGTAACCGCCTGTTTCTTGCGATCTTTTTCACTGCGGCCAATTGGTGCCTCAATCACTCCACGGTCATTAGGCAGATTTCCATGGACAAGCGCCCAGTATTTACGGAGGGATTTCTTATCCTTGAGCTCGTCTGCAAGTGCCAGATGGGCTTGGTCATTCTTGGCAATCATTAAAAGGCCAGAAGTATCCTTATCAATCCGATGGACAATCCCCGGACGCAACACACCATTGATGCCAGAAAGGTCTTTGATGTGATACATGAGAGCATTGACCAGAGTGCCGCTGGTATGCCCAGCTGACGGGTGAACCACCATGCCTTGAGGCTTGTTGACGACGGCTACATCCTCATCCTGATAGACGATTTCTAGCGGAAGATCCTCTGCCACATACTCAACTACCTCTGGCTCAGGTACTTCATAGGAAATGACATCGCCCTCTTTGACAGCATACTTGGCCTTTTTTGCCTCTCCATTAACTAAAATCTGGCCATTTTTTATCTGTTCATTGGCTAAACCACGAGATAGCTCCGTCAGGTCCGCCACTGCCTTATCCAAACGCAGGCCTGCGGTTGCTGCATCAATTTTCAATTCCATTTGTTTCTTCCTTCAAAACTACCAGTAATAAAATCGCTACTCCAACAGTAAGGTACATATCCGCTACGTTAAAAATAGCAAAATTGACAAAATCCAACTGGAACATATCCACTACAAATCCCTGCTGGATCCGGTCAATGAAATTGCCCAAGCCACCAGCAATAATTAGAATTAGTCCCGTCAGCAACCATTTGGAGCCCTGAATATGTTTAAACAAATACCAAACGGCAACTCCAATCACGATACAAGTTATCAGAGCGAAAAACCACTGCTGATTTTCCAAGATAGAAAAGGCTGCACCAGTATTTCGCAGGTAGGTCAAACTGACAATCTTAGGAATAAACTTCCTGACCTGCCCCAAGGAAAAATTGGAAACAATATAATACTTGACCGCTTGATCAAGAGCAATCAAAAGAACAACTAAAAAAGGAATGGTAATCTTTCGTTTCATACTTCTCTTTTCTGTGCAAAATATTCTTTCATAACGGCTACAAAGGCTTCTCCAACCTGACTCAGCTCCACATCTTCCCTCTTGACATAAACCATGTGATTGTCTAAATTGTCTCGTAGTTTGATGACAGTGATTCCATTTACACTGTTGCTATCCAAAAAGCCAGATCCAGTCGCATAAGCATCCGTCCGCTCCAAAATCCCATTCAGCGTTGCTCGATCCGTCACATTAAACATCTGGGAGCTAGCGCTGGTATCGACAAAATTCTCAGAATAATAGAGGTACTCATCCTTTTCCTGTGTGAAGCGGACGGTTGGCAAGGTAGCCAAATCCTCCATAACCAGTTCCTCCTTTTGAGTCAGAGGATGATCTTCCCGCAAATAAATGTGGGTCTGGAAAGGAATTAGCTCAATGACCTCCAAGCCGAGCTTCTCCACCCGCTGCATAATGCCCTTGCTATTCTGATTATTGAGGTAAATGATCCCAATCTCGCTGTGGCCTTGGGCCACTTCGTCCAAAATCTGCACGGTTGTTGATTCAAAAATCCGGAAATTCTTATATTCTGGATACTTTTGAGAAAACTCCGTAATCAAAGGTGGCAAAAAGTCATAGTGCTGACTGGCAATGGAAAATTCATCCTTTTCCTCTTCAGGATTGGCATACTGATTTTGAAAGACATCAAATCCTTTGACCAATTCCTGAGCTCTCTCGTAAAATTCCATCCCCCGTCTGGTCAAAAAGGTTCCGCTACTGGTCCGGCGGAAAATCTTAAATCCCAGCTCCTTTTCCAAATCTCGCACCGCGATAGATAAGCTGGGCTGGCTGACATACATCTTTTCTGCTGCTTCGCGGAAAGTTCCGCTATTGGCAATAGCCACTACATAACGCAATTGTTGAATATTCATATCTTTTTCCTTTTACAAATACTCCTAATTATACCACAAAATCAGCCTTCCTCAAAGGCAGGCAGTGACTTTCCTCTTTGAAATACATCTCTGAAATCTGCCTCATTTGCCTAAAATGTCCTTTGTATATAAGAAGGTGACATAAAGAACGACAGACAAAGCTATCAAGACCTCAAAAGCAAGCAGAATTTGCCCTGCTAGACCGAAATTTAATACATTTAAAGACTGCTTCAAGGCCACAGCCGAAATAACCAAGGGGAAGGTAAAGGCCGAAAAGCCTGCTGAAAAAGGACGATTGATCAAACGAGGCAATTGCCACAAAATAAAAGCATATAAGCATTGTCCTGAAATCAAGAGCAAGCTCAATAAGACAGGATTTGGCTGAGAAAAAGTAGCTACATAAGCCGCTGTCACCAAGGAAATAGGCGCACAAATCGTTGTCGTATTTGGACGAACATTCTCTGCTAAGCCAATTTTATAGGTCTTATAAAGGACGATTGGCAAGACCAAGATGGTCGCTAAAAGGCCGTACCAAAAGACCAGCTGCCCCAAAGCTAACTGCTGAGGAATTGCAATTGTCAGAGGAGCGACACCAATCCCGACAAATAAGACCGTCCAAGCGGGAAAAACATTCTCCCACTTGAAAGGGAAGACAAAGGTCAGGATATAATAGACCATCAAGAAAACCAACCCGCCAAAGCTTAGCCACCACAGCACTTGCGCACTAATTCGGGCAAAATTTCCCAAAAAAGTCCAGCTCGCTAGATAGGTCGAAGCCACCATTCCCTGCATGAAAAAAGTCGGGAAGACCGAGGCCACTAGCGCTTGACCTAGTTGCTCTTTGACTTGCTTGGTATGCGTCAGCATTCCCATCACTAGATGGAGGAAAAACAAGAATGCCAGACTTGCTAAAAGATAGCGCAAGAACTGACTGACATCACCGACTAAATTTCCCAAGGCTAGTAAGCCCAGCACCAAGCCCGCCTGAACCAAGTATGGCTCTTTTTTCTTTATCATCAATAGATCTCCTAACCTTAAAAGCTCTTTTCTTCGAAAGATAATTCTTCTATTTTCTCTTTAAATAAACTGCTTCCGATTTTCGTTTAAAGCCTAATCTTTCATATAGCCTCAGGGCACCTGTATTTTGAGCTTCTACGACGATTTGGCAGACTTGTCCATTGCAGCTAGCAAGGTCATTCAAGATAGACCTGACTAGGTGACTCCCCAGTCCCTGTCCCTGAAAAGCCTGATCCACAGCTAAGGCGAACAGATGATTACTTCCAAAACTTGTATCCACTGAGCAAGACGCTACGATTTGACCGTCTTTTTTCAGGACATAGAGCAGACTATCTGGGCTCTCCAGCGCTTGACTGGCATAGTGAAGCGCAGTATCCATGGGCATTTCAAAAATCTGCGACTGAAACGCTGCAATCTCCGCAACCATTTCTTTTTTCCCAAGTAAGACTTCCACTCCTTCTTTTTCTTCTTGAGGGAAAGTCCCCGCCGCCTGCTCCAGCCAGATTTCCGTCTCTTTCAAATCATAGTCAAACTTCTCAGCAAAGGTCGGATGGTCTGCTAAAAACTTGACTTCACTGATGTATTCGATTTGGGATAAATCGTATTTCTCTGCAATTTTGGAAAATTCCTGTAAAAGGGCGCTCGCTATGTCCTGTCTGCGATAGTCAGGCAATACGTAGACAGATACCTCTGCTTGACCCGGCTCATCCGCATAAACCGATAAAAAACCAACCGTTTGATGATCTAGATTGGCCAGAAAAAAAGCTGGCATATCCCCATCAAAATTATAGGCATTATCCAGATAAGGAAGTCGATAAGTCCCATCTGTAACGTGACAGCTTTGAACCAGCTCAAAAAGCTGATCCTTGATTTCCTGACTGGGCTGGCTATAAATCCTAATTTCCATCATTCTCCCTCACAAACTTGTATCCATAACGAATATACTACGTACTATCCTACTCCAACTCGCTCAGATACTCATAGCGCTCATACTTTTCAAGAAGCTGCTCATTCTTGTCATCCAGCTCCTTCTGAAGTTCCGATAGCTTGGTAAAGTCCGATCCGTTCTGCTCCATTTCCGCCTCAATGGTGGCGATACGTGCCTCCAGCTCCTCGATATCCGCCTCGATGGTCTCCCACTCTTGCTTTTCAAAGTAGCTCATCCGCTTCTTCTGTTCCCGCGCCTTGGCTGGCTTTTCCTTTTCTTTCTTTTGGGAAATGGCTGCGCTGGATTGTCTAAAAGCCTTTTCATCCAGATAGTCCGTGTAGTTGCCAAAGAACTCTCGGACCTGTCCATCCTCAAAAGCTAAAATCTTGCTGGCTACCTTATCTAGGAAATACCGATCGTGGCTAACTGTGATCACCGGCCCTGCAAAGCCCTGCAGGAAATTTTCTAGAACTGTCAAGGTTGCGATATCCAAATCATTGGTCGGCTCGTCCAGAAGCAGGACATTGGGCTTTTCTAGTAAAAGCTTGAGCAAGTAAAGCCGCTTCTTTTCTCCACCAGACAACTTCTCAATCAAAGTGCCGTGGCTTGAGCGAGGAAAGAGAAACTGCTCCAATAGCTCAGCAATGGATGTCGTCCCGCTACCACTCTTAACCTCTTCCGCCACTTCTTGCAAGTAATTGATGACCCGCTTGGACTCATCCAAGCCTTCAATCTGTTGAGAGAAATAAGCTACTCGGACTGTCTCGCCAATTATGACCTGACCAGACTGAGGCTGCAACTGACCAGCAATTAGGTTAAGCAGAGTAGACTTACCCACTCCATTATCTCCGACAATGCCCAGTCGATCTTTATTTTGCAGCAGGAGATTGAAATGCGACAAAATCTGCTTGTCTCCGTATGCAAAATCCACATCCTGAAACTCGATAACCTTCTTCCCAATACGACTGGTTTCAAAGTTCATCTCTAAGTCCGTCTGATTGGTCTGACCAGCCAAATCACTTTTAAGATCATGGAAACGATTGATACGTGCCTGCTGCTTGGTCGCTCGCGCCTGAGGCTGACGGCGCATCCAAGATAACTCCTGCTTGTAAAGCTGCTGTTTCTTGTGGAGCAGGGCAGCATCGCGCTCATCCTGCTCAGCCTTGAGCCGGACATAGTCCTGATAGTTGCCCTGATACTCTATCAAGTTTCCACCGTCCAATTCAAAAATCCGCGTGGAAATATTGTCCAAAAAATAGCGGTCGTGGGTGATAAAGAGGACCGTCTTCTTTGAGTTCTTCAGGAAATTTGTCAGCCATTCAATCGTATCAATATCCAGATGGTTGGTCGGCTCATCCAACAACAGCAAGTCCGCTTCTGAAAGTAGGACCTGCGCCAACTGCACCCGCCGGCGTAGACCACCAGAAAGCTGGCTGATTTTTGCTGCCAAATCTGAGATACCGAGCTTGGATAGGACGGTTTTTACCTGACTTTCAATCTCCCAAGCATGCAACGAATCCATTTCTGCCATGACCTTGTCTAGACGAGCTTGCTTGGCTTCATCATAAGCTGCCATGAGCAGTTCGTATTCTCGAATGAGCTGCATTTCTCGCAAATCGCTGGACAAAACAGTATCCAAGACTGTCTTCTCTTCATCGAAGTCTGGTTCCTGAGTTAAATAGGAGATTTTATAGTCAGATTTTGCTGAAAAAGGATATACATCACCATCAAAGCCTGATTTGCCAGACAAGACATCCAAAAGAGTGGTTTTTCCTGTCCCATTGACTCCAATTAGTCCAATCCGATCCAAGTCGTGAACGATAAAAGAAATCTCTTGAAAGACGGTCTTATCCCCAACAGACTTGGTCAGCTTTTCAACGATAAAGTCACTCATCCAACTTGCTCCTTAATAAAGTTCATAATCTCTTCCTTGCTATTTGCCAATTCTCCGTCGACAATGGCCAATTCAATTTTAGTCAGGATTTGTCCCAATTCTGGTCCGGGTTTAAAGCCATAATCTCGGATCAAATGACTGCCCGTCACCACAATCTCATGTTTGTCATGAATGGTCAGAGCAGCATGTGTTGATTCGACGGCCTCAAACTCAACCGGTAAGCCTGCTGCCTGTCTCAAACTTTCTGCCTGCAGAATCAAATCCAAATCATACTGATAGCAATCACGCTTAGAAAGACTCCGCTCCTGCCGAATCTCATAAACAGCTACCAGCTGATTCACTCGCTTTTGAAAGTCATTGGACGTTTTCCAATGCTTCAAGAACTTCCGAACATCTTTTACTTTCAAAGCCAGCAAAAGCGCAGCCCAAGCCTGCTCGGAACTAGCAAATTGAAAATCTTCTTCTAAACCGTCTAGTAGTTCCTGCAAAGCTTCTGCTGAATCTTTCATATCAGGAAGAAAGTCGTAGGCAGCAGCGTTGATCAGGCTCTCTAGACCTTTTCTCCAGAAAGGTGCCATCAGGAGCTTGTCAAACTCGATAAAAATCCGCTCTACCGATATCTTCTCCAAAAGCGGCGCACAATCTGCCATAGCCTGAAAGGTCAAGTCTTCCAAATCAAAGTCTAAACCAGCCTGAAAACGGAAGCCCCGCATGATTCGAAGGGCATCTTCATTGAAACGCTCTGCAGCTACTCCGACTGCCCGCAGAGTACGATTTTTCATATCTGCCAAACCGTTAAAGAGGTCCACAATCTCTCCCTCTTGGTTTAAAGCAAGAGCATTGATTGTAAAATCCCTGCGCTTCAAGTCTTCTTCCAAAGAGCGCACAAAAGAGACCTGACTAGGCCTGCGGTAGTCCACATAGACATCCTCGGTCCGAAAGGTCGTTATCTCGTATTCCCCCTGGCCTTCCAAGACCAGCACTGTTCCATGCTCAATGCCGACATCAACTGTCCGAGGAAAGATTGTTTTGATCTCCTCGGGATAGGCCGAGCTGGCAATATCCACATCGTGAATCGGCCGATTCAACAGAGCATCTCGTACAGAACCGCCGACAAAATAAGCCTCAAAACCAGCCTCTTTAATCTTCTCTAATACTGGCAAAGCCTCCTGAAACTCAGAAGGCATCTTCTCTAATCTCATAGTAAATGTTCCAATCCATAGACCAATTCAGAGCGCTTGACTACCTCTTTGATACCCAGATTTACCCCAGTCATAAAGGAAACCCGGTCATAGGAGTCATGCCGCAAAGTCAGTCCTTCTCCTTGACTACCAAAGATAACTTCCTGATGGGCCACCAAGCCAGGCAAACGCACTGAGTGAATCCGCATGCCGTCAAAGGCTGCCCCACGGGCACCAGCCAAGGATTCTTCCTCATCAGCTGCTCCCTGCTGCTTGCTCGTCCGAACTTTGCTGATCAATTCAGCTGTCTTGATAGCCGTACCGCTTGGTGCATCTTTTTTATTGTCATGATGCAGTTCAATAATTTCCACATCTGGAAAATACTTGGCTGCTTGGGCTGCAAATTGCATAATCAAAACGGCTCCCAGAGCAAAATTCGGGGCAATCAATCCACCAAGACTCTTTTGACGCGATAGTTGGGTCAATTCTTCAATCTGCTCAGGCGTAAAACCAGTCGTTCCGACCACCGGAGCAAAGCCATTCTCAAGAGCGAAGCGAGTATTTTCATAAGCCACTTTGGGAGTCGTAAAGTCAATCCAGACATCTGCTTGAAGGCCTGCAAGTTCTTCTTTGGTATTGAAAACTGGAACTCCCGCCACTTCCTTTTCATCTGTAAAAGGATCCAGCAGTCCAACTAATTCTAGTTCAGGATCTTCTGTTACCATCTTATAGGCTGCTTGTCCCATCTTTCCCTTGAAACCAGCAATAATGACTTTTATACTCATCTAGAACCTCTCTCTATTCTTGACTAACCGCTCTGCAAAACTCTAGACCAGCGGAATGTAGGCTAAAGCGACACTACCCTCGCCCAAGTGAGTTCCAATCACACTACCAAAGGTAGCAAGAGGAATATCGTTCGCTATACCAGCCTCTATAAGCTGCTGGCGTAAGCTTTCCGCCTTCTCTTCAGCATTCCCATGAATCACCATGACCTGATAAGAAGCAGAGGCAGTTTTTTCCTCCACTACTTCAATCAATCTCTTGGTCGCCTTCTTTTCCGTCCGAATCTTTTCAAAGACTTCAATGACACCTGCATCGTTAAAATACAGAATCGGCTTGATACTTAGGAGATTTCCTAAAATAGCTGCGCCATTGGACAAGCGACCGCCCTTAACCAGATGATTGAGATCGTCAACCATGATAAAGGCGCTGGTTCCATCAATTTGCTGCTGAATCTTGATCAAAATCTCTTCAAAATCCTGTCCTTCAGCAGCCCAAGTCAAAGCATTTTCAACCATGAGCCCCAGCGGAGCACTGGTGATTTTTGAATCAGGAAAGGCGATTTTCAAATCAGGAAACTCATCCTTGAGATACTGGATATTTTGATAAAATCCTGAAATCCCACTGGATAAAAAGAGCCCTAGTACATGCGTGTAATCCTCGCTGGCAAGGCGCGTCAACGTCTCCTCCAACTCTGCCACACTAGGCTGGCTTGTCTTTGGCAATTCATCTGCAGCAGCCATTTTCTCATAAAACTCACTAGCTGTCAGATTTTTTCCTTCTACATAAGTCTCTCCAGCAATCACTACTGGAATATCGAGCACACAAAGATGGTCATTTCCACGAAGGCTATCCGGTAAAAAAGCGGACGAATCCGTTATAACCGCTAATTTCATCATTAGAACTCCAAATTAATACCTGGTAAATCTAGCGCAATCTCAGTNACTTCATAAGTCAANCGATTGAGCATNGTCAAGCAAGGACGCGCCAATTCTTCCACTTCTTCATGNTCAAANTCACTAGGTTCCTNNACCAAACGTCCTTGAATATGATTTGTCTGCGTAATCGTTCCACTGATCACAAAACGATCAAACACAATCATAAAAGTCAAAATCACAATCATGGATGTTGAATTCTTTTCTTCATTTCTTTCAATCAGCTGAAAATTCACGTCAACTTTTGTTTCTGGTGTTCCATTTTCTTTTTCCCATTCAAAATTGCGTGCATCAAAATGATACTGGCTGACAAATTCTTGTTCACGTTGTAATTCCATTACTATTCTCCTAAAAATATACGATAGTCCATTATAACATAATTTGATGTATCTTTCTAGCGATAATTGTTTTCAGAACTCTATTAGATAGGAGATGGTGACGAATTATCACAAAGTCTGAAACTGATTTTGGGCGTAATTTTTCCATACTTCCAAATACTCACTTGTCTCGCCTGCTTCTCTACGCTTAAAGAATAGATTAAACAAAAATCCAACAAAGCCTGGATAAGATTGTATTCTTACCAATTGGCAGGTCGAAGAAGTCAAAGGAACCACTTGACAATTTAAAATCGAATGTAGAAGAGAATGTCTCGCATGTATCTCAATCCAAAAGTTTTCCTCTTTGACCTCGCTTATTTCGCAAGCCATTTTTATCCCTTCTTTTGTCACAACATCGTATTTTCTTCCTTCGTAGAAAAAGTCTTCTCCGCCTTCAAAGTAAATGGCTTGATTTGTTGACAAACTAGGGAGCCATCTATCCATCATTTTCAATGCTTCCCAAGCAATGTCTGCTTTCATATTCACAACTAACTTATCTGTATATGTTTTCATAATCTTATCCCATCTATTCAAATTATGGCAAAAAGAACCTTGACAAACCATCAAGATTCTTTCGCGTCGGTTTTATTTTTCCAGTGGTTTACGCAAATATCCGAAAAGAATACCGCTGACAACTGCACCAATCAAGACATACACAAGGTAAAGGATTGGGTTGTTAGTCAAACCGATGACAAAGATTCCTCCGTGAGGAGCCATAAGTTTGATGCCAGATAGACCGACAAGTGCACCTGTAAGAGCTGAACCTACGATAAAGCTTGGAATTGCACGGGCTGGGTCAGCAGCTCCAAATGGAATCGCACCTTCTGTGATGAAGGAAAGACCCATAACGATATTTGTCAAACCTGAATCACGTTCTTCAGTAGTAAATTTATCTTTGAAAAGCAGAGTTGCCACGAATACTGCAAGCGGTGGAACCATTCCGGCTGCCATAACCGCTGCCATGACTGGAGAACCACCAGTTGAGACAGTGCTTGCCAGCGTACTTGTACCAAATACATAGGCTGCTTTGTTGACTGGTCCACCCATATCGACTGCCATCATACCACCGACTAAGAGACCGAGGAGGACAGCAGAGCTTCCGCTCAGACTAGCAAGGAAATCGTTGAGGGCTGTATTTATTGCTGACATAGGGATATTGACTGCCAGCATAAGGAATCCAGTCACAAGAACACCAAGAAGTGGCAAGAGCAAGATGGAGCGAATACCTTCAAGTGAGCGAGGCAGACCTGCAAGTAATTTGCGAAGTACTAAAATCACACCACCAGCTAAGAATCCACCGACTAGAGCTCCAAGGAAACCAGATGATACACCCGCTAGAGAGAGTGTCTTCTCACCACCTGCAGCATAGGCAACACCACCAAATGATGCGCCACTGCTAGCAATTGCACCGGCTACGAAACCAGAAACCAAACCAGGCTTTTCAGCGATTGAATAAGCGATATAACCAGCCAATACTGGCAACATGAAGCCAAAGGCTGCACCACCAATTGCCTTAAATTGAGCCGCAATTTCATGATAGCTTCCCAGATTAGAAAGCTGATCCTTTGGCACACCTAAGATCTGATCCAACAAGAAGGCAATGGCAATCATGATTCCGCCGCCAATAACGAATGGCAACATTTGAGAAACACCGCTCATCAAGTGCTTGTAAAAAGCTCCACCCAAGCTAAGTTTTTCATTGCTGCTAGCTACTGCAGCGCCACCATTAGCAGCCTTATAAACTTCAGCATTGCCAGAAAGAGCCAGATTGATCAGTTCTTCTGTCTTGCGGATGCCGTCTGCAACTGGACGACTGATTAAAGGTTTGCCATCAAAACGATCCATTTCAACAGCCTTGTCTGCTGCGATGATGACTGCTTTAGCTTTTTTGATGTCTTCTGCTGTCAGTTTGTTGCCAACACCGCTAGCACCATTAGTTTCAACCTTAATGCCAACTCCCATTTCAGCAGCTACTTTTTGAAGGGCTTCTTGAGCCATGTAAGTGTGGGCAATCCCTGTTGTACAAGCTGTAACAGCTACGAGGAAGTCACCAGATTCGTTGGCAGGAGCAACAGTTGCCGGTTCAGCTGCCTTTTCAGACGCTTGGTCAAAAAGAGCAATAACTTCGTCTGGTGAAGATACTTTGCGCAATTTGTCTGCAAAACCGTCTTTCATCAAGTATTGAGACAGTTCTGCCAAGGCTGCCAAGTGAGTATCATTGGCACCTTCTGGAGCAGCAATCATGAAGAAGAGGTCTGTTGGTTGCCCATCCAAACTTTCATAGTCAACACCCTTGTTTGACTTGGCAAAGAGAACTGTTGCTTCTTTGACAGCAGAGTTCTTGCTGTGCGGCATAGCAATCCCCTCACCCAAACCAGTTGAAGTCAAGGCTTCACGCGCCAAAATGCCTTCTTTAAAGGTTTCAAAATCTGTCACATAACCGTGATCGACCAGGCTTTTAATCATCTCTTCGATGACGGCTGTTTTTTCAGTTGCTTGCAAATCCAGCAACATGACATCTTTTCTCAATAGGTCTTGAATTTTCATCGTTTTTCTACCTCAACTTTTTCATATGTTTCTTTAATAAATTCCGCTGTTGCCAAGTCATCCGAGAAGGTGGTTGCTGTTCCACAAGCCACTCCCCATTTGAAGGCTTCTACTGCATCTTTGGATTTGACAAACTCACCTGTAAATCCGGCAACCATAGAGTCGCCAGCTCCTACTGAATTTTTCACTGTTCCTTTGATTGGTTTAGCGAAGTAAGCTCCCTCGGATGTTACCAAAAGGGCACCGTCCCCAGCCATAGAAATAATGACGTTTTGAGCACCCTTAGCCAGTAATTCTCGTGCGTATTTCTCGATTTCATCAAGGCTTTCAAGCTTGACTCCAAAGATAGCTCCAAGTTCGTGATTATTTGGTTTAACCAAAAGTGGCTGGTAGTCTAAACTATCAATCAAGGTCTGTCCTTCAAAGTCACAAACCACTTGCGCACCAGTCTTGCGTGTCAATGCAATCAGATCTTTGTAGATAACATTGCCTAGGTTCTTAGCACTCGAACCCGCAAACACAACTGTATCTTCTGCTGTCAAACTAGATAAAATAGCTTTCAATTCTTCTAACTGAGCTGGTTCGACAGTTGGACCCGTTCCGTTGATTTCTGTTTCTTGGTCGGCTTTAATCTTGACATTGATACGAGTATCTTCTGCTACTTGGACAAAGCGTGTCTCGATTTCTTCCTCTGCCAATGTATCTGTGATAAATTTACCAGTAAAGCCTCCGATAAATCCAGTCGCTGTGTTTGGAATATCCAAGCGCTTCAAAACACGGCTGACATTGATTCCTTTCCCACCAGCAAATTTATCATCACTATCCATACGATTGACACTGCCAACTTGGACTTGATCCAAGCGAACGATATAGTCAATGGATGGATTGAGTGTGACTGTATAAATCATGCTTCTATTACCTCCGTTTTTTCTTTAATCTTTTGAATCACTTCAGATTCAGTTTGGTTTGTAATAAGCCTTGCGCGCGATATCGGGGCCACTTTTGCAAAAGATGTCTGACCTAACTTTGAGGCATCAGCCAAAACATAAGTTCTCTTAGCATTTTCAAGAATAGCGCGTTTCACCGCTCCTTCTTCCATATCCGGAGTCGTGAAAAATCCATCGTCGATTCCATTCATTCCGATAAAAGCCTTGTCAAAATTCAGCTGACCGATTTGATTTAGAGCGACACCACCGATACTGGCATCTGTCGAACGTTTCACGATACCACCAATGATCACAGTGGGAATGTTGCGCTCCACCAACTTAGTCGCATGATGGATAGAGTTGGTCACCACCGTCACGCTCGGATCGTGCAATTCATTGACTAAGAGTTCATTGGTCGTCCCTGCATCAATAAAAATGACATCGTATTCTTGAATCAAGCTCGCTGCTTTCTGAGCAATCCTGGTTTTTTCTTGAATGTTTTTGATAGATTTTTCTTGGTTGCTTTCTTCCTCCTGCAAGAAGTGAAGACTCTCAGCACCACCATGTACACGCCTCAACTTCCGCTCGCTTTCAAGCTCATCTAAATCTCTTCTAACAGTTGATTCTGAAGTGTCTAAAGCTTTTACTAGATACTCTAAAGAAACAAATTTATCTTTCATAACTTTCTCGAGAATCAGCTGCTTTCTTTTCGACTTCAGCATAGAACACCTCCTCTGCAATCGATTACAGTTCTATTATACAAGATTAAATTTCAAAGTCAAGCATTTTCTGTCATTTTCTATCAAAAACAAATCATTTGTTTGAATATAGAAAAAAGAAGCCTGTTAGACTTCTTTGAATTTCTTTATTATCTTGTAGCGATATAGACAAGAAGGATCGGTAAAAAGGCAGCAAGCACACATAAGATCGAAAATACCCAGAACCAAACTGATTTAAGAGCTTGCTTATATGTTCCCGGCTGAGATCTATTTTCAGTAATATAAGCTTTAATTTTCGACCTATTTAGGATGAGTACAATCAATACTACCGTTGTTCCTACAGTCATCAATCCATAATTTATGAGATTCACGATTCTTTCTGGGATATAGTTGGTCAGAAAATCAAGTCCTTCTGCGATGACCAAATTATTGAAAATATGGAAGAAGATCACCCAGAAAATAGAATATTCAAAAGCGATGTAACCAAAGCCCAGACCAATCATAGCAGCAAAATACACCTGATAGAGATTTTCATGGAATAGACCGAAAAGCAGAGCCGTCATGATAATGGCAAAAACTTTTCCGTGTTTTTCCAAAGCCCGCAAACCTGCTCCCCGAAAAATAATCTCCTCCGTAATCGGTGCCATGATGGTGGTATAGATAAACATGGTGATTGAATGAGAGCTAAAATCCTGTGATAAAATTTCAGAAAGATCCAAACCAAAGAGAGACAAAATAGCATTCATGATCTGACTCGTCAAAGTGCTAAATAGCTGAGAGAAAAACAAGAAACAAATCATGAAGAAAAAGACTTTGGCTGTCATTTTTTTATTTTTCTTGCGCAAATCTCGCGTGAAAAGCTGCTTGCCCCTGAAAATCGTGAAAATAAGCACTCCCACACAAGAAGCGATAATGTAGGAACCGCCATCTTTATCCATAAAACTTTTTACAAATTCCTCAGTCTTACCTATATCAAAACCCTGCTGAAAAAGAACAAAGAAATAGGAAAAGACAGTATAAAGTATGACAACCACTAGCATCACGATAGAATAAGTGAAGCAGCTTGCTGAAAATCTCCCCAAATCTTTCTTGGGATTTAAAGGCTCAGGTAAAGTATTCATAAAATCTCCTTTGGTATTATTAGCTACGAGTCTTTCTACTGAAAAAATACAAACTTAAAAAGATTCCCTCATAAAGAAGAGCAAAAAGAATAAAGGCGTGCATGAAAAATTCTTCTGGCAAAATCCAGATGACTGGATCCTTGGCTGGATCAAATAGCCATGTATTATCTCCCACAAAAAGCACTTGATGAAAAAGCGTAAAAAAGCTGTTAAAACCAATCAAACCAGCCAAGCAAATCATGACAAAGGGCAATACGCTCAAGATAAACAAGCTTCTTTGATAAAGAGCTAAAAATCCTTTTTTGACCACTTTTTGGATAAAGAAAATAAAAGCCGGCAAGGTTAGTACAAAGACAACCTGCGCCAAGTGGAAGAGATACTTGACCGCCTGAAAATGATACAGCCCAGCTGCTGACGAGCGAAAATCCGGCATTGCCAGCTTCTGACTAAAAGGATTGGTCAAGTAATTCATCAAAATATTGAAATTATACTGGATGGTCTCTGCTTTCAAATGAACCTTATCATACAAAGTAAAATAGGAAATTTCCAGCGGATAAAACAGCCAAGCCAGATAAATAGTCAGCAAGATAGCTGCTGCCAGCAAGCACAAAACGCTGGCTGAAAATCTTAACTTATCACGCATCAAAGTCCCACTCCGCTAGACTAGACAATACATGCGTCGGTTGGATCGGCAGATTTGGTACCTCTTCTGGCAGGGTAAAGCCTGTCGTAACCAAGAGGGTCGGAATGCCATTGTCGATTCCCGCTCGAATATCTGTCAGGTAGTTATCCCCCACCATGACTACATCCTCACGCGCCAGCCCTAAATGCTCTATGGCTTTTTCCATGATGATGGCGTTTGGCTTGCCGATAAAGGTCGGCTTAACCCGAGTGGCTGCTTCCAAGAGGGAGTTGATAGCACCCGCTCCTGGCTGCAAACCTCGCTCAGTCGGAATATTGAGGTCGGGATTGGTTCCGATAAAGTGAGCGCCTTTTTGAATAGCCAGAGTCGCTATTGTCAGCTTCTCATAGTCCACTTCCCAGTCCAGACCCACTACCACATAGTCTGGTTTTTCTGTGTCTTCTATATAGCCAGCCTCTTCAATGGCCTGTTTAAGCCCAACATCACCGATGACATAGACTTTTTTGCCCAGATTTTTCTCCTTCATATAGTCAATGGTCGCTAAAGTTGCTGTGTAAATAGTCTCAAGCGGCGTCTCAATGTTGAAATTCTCAGCCAACATAGTCTGAACAGCTTCTGGCGTACGCGTGGTGTTATTGGTCACGAAAAGATAGGGAATGCTACGCTTCTGCAGCTCGTGTACAAAGGACTCTCCTGCCGGAATTCGGCTCTTTCCCTTGTAAATCGTCCCGTCTAAGTCAATCAAATATCCTTTATAAGTCATACATTACTTTCTAATCTTTTTCAATTTCTTGCCAAGTGATTATAGCTTGCGCATTGACATCGCCATCACTAGAAATCTGGTGCGTGCTCTGCAGACCGTCTAGTTCATAGCTAGAGGCAATCATACCACCTGGTCGGACTTCCTTGACATACTTCAGGTTGATTTTCTGAGGAATATGCTGGGTAAGGAAATCTGCGCCCATGACCTCAAAAATCCAGTCTAGATACTTGCTATTGTTGACATGTCCATTCATATCCAAGTCGTAAAAGCGCACATGGTAGTCCTTGCTGATAGGATTTTCCAAGTTTGGATACTTGGGACCGCGCAGCAATTTCTTAGAAAAGTCAGACTGGTAAGGTGCAACAATTTCAGGTTCAACTGCATGAACCTTGCGACTATCACGATCCATAAGGACAAAAGTCGCCATCATCTGGATAATAGCCTCGCCCGCTTCATCAAAAATCGTGAAGCGACGGTAGCAAAAAAGCCGATTGTAAGTCAATGCTTCAGTCTCGATGGTAATTTCCTCTGCAAATCGCGGTAGTCGTGTCACATCAATATCGTAGTCCGTAATAATCCAGACTAGATTATACTGCTCCAGCATGTCCTTGTCGCTGACACCAAGCTCAATCGACTGCATGCCTGATACCTGCAAGGACAGCAGGATGACATCCGGTAGCTTGATATGGCCATTCATATCTGCCATATCAAAAGGAATTTTCATTTTCATTTGATAAGTTAAGCCCATGATTTACTCCAATATAAATTTCTCAGCAACCGTATCGCCCAAAAAGAGGCCTTGTTTGGTCATGCGCACGATGTCTTTGTCTGGCACTAGCAAACCCTGCTCAGTCAGTTCAGTCACAACAGCTCCGTATTGATCTTCAAAGGAAAGACCGAATTTTTCCTCAAAGCGTTTTTTAGAAATACCTGACTTCTTCCGCAGTCCGAGAAACATCTCTTCTTCCATCTTTTCATGCAGCGTCAGCACTTCTTCCTGCACACGGGCACTGCCTGCTTCCACCGCCTGCAGATAATGACGAATGGGGCCGTGGTTTTTATAGCGAACACCATCAACATAGCCAGACGCTCCCGCACCGATACCATAATACTCCGCATTGTCCCAGTACATGAGGTTGTGACGGCTCTCAAAGCCTGGCTTGGAAAAGTTGGAAATCTCGTAATGCTCAAAACCTGCTTTTCCCAGCTCAGCTATAATATATTCAAACATCTCCGCTTCCAAATCCTCTTTAGGCAGGGGCAACTTTCCGCGCCGCATCCGATTCATAAAGACCGTATGATTTTCCAAAATCAAGCTATACAAACTCATGTGAGGAATGTCCAGAGCAATAGCCTTGGCAACATTGGTTTTTACATCTTCCATAGTCTGCTTGGGCAGGGCATAAATCAGGTCAATCGAGATATTGTCAAAACCCGCTTTTTTGAGATTGGCAATATTCTCATAGATGTCCTTTTCCGAGTGACTGCGACCAATTTGCTTAAGCATACGGTCATTAAAAGTCTGAACGCCCAGCGAAACCCGATTGACAGGCGAGTCTTTAAGTACAGCAATCTTCTCCTGATCCAAGTCCCCAGGATTGGCTTCGATGGTCAACTCTTCTAGACAAGACAAGTCAAGCTTGTCTGTCAGCTTTTCCAACAAGAAGGCCAATTGAGGCGCTGATAGAGCGGTCGGAGTCCCACCACCGATATAGAGGGTACGGAGCTTTTTGATATCGTAGGAATCATACTCCTCAATCAAATGCTCCAGATAACTATCTACCGGCTGATTTTTGATAAAAACCTTGGAAAAATCGCAGTAATAACAAATCTGAGTACAAAAAGGAATATGCACATAGGCAGAAGTTGGTTTAGTTTGCATAGTATTTATTATAGCATAAAATTAGCAACAAAGCCCTCTTGGAAAATAGAATAAAAAAACTCAAGAAATAGAAAAATTCCTTGAGTTAATGTTGAAAGAGCATCTGTTCAAGTAGATCAGGGATAAAGCAACTGCTGAATCACTAAAACATGGCTCTCTTCCACACCATATAAACTATGAAGTTCATTCGGCTCCATTGTCAGAAAACTTCCCGGCACCAATTGTACAGTTTCTCCAAAGGCAGTAAAATCTACTTTTTCTTCTAGACAGACAACTGTAACAAGAGCATCTGCGCTATGTTCAGGAATTTGTTTTCCTTTAGCAAGGTGCAAATGGCGGATGAGACGTCCTTGCTCTTCAACCGGAGTTTCAACCACATCAACATTTGGATCTATTGAGTAAAATTTCATCGTTTTCCCTCCTTTTCTTCATTTTAGCATAATTTTAAAGAATTGTCAGAATTTTTTAATATTCCTAATTGATGCCTACAAAGTTAAAAAATATGGTATTTTCATCATGCTCTATTCGATCAATTTTCTTAAATATAAAAAGATTGAAGAGCATCATCTAAAATAGATCTTTTCTTCAATCTAGAAATTTGTTATGAATTAGATTTAAAAATCATTGAATTCCATAAGCTATACTGATCTGGATTTTAGCAACTCCATTCTGCAGGCTGATTTTGTCAATGCTGAATGGACTCTGCGGCAGAGGTAGAAGAAAACTATCTCCCTCCGTCGTGATAGTCGAATTAGAGGTCTGCAGTTGCTGCTTCAGCATGCCAGTCACCCAAGATTTAGGGATAGGAAGGATGCCTAGCTTGGCGTTATCGATTGTGATGTACAAGGCACTCCCCTTCACCGTCACATCCACCTCTAGATCCAGTTTACTGTCAATAAAAAATAACTTAACTGGATACTGGATGCGCAGCTTATTGCCTTCAATACTGTAAGCACTGTTCAGCAGCTCCTGATTCTCAGAGTCAGTCAGCGAAGACTTGAGCACCTGATTAAGCTGGACACTATTGAGAGAGACCTCTGTGCTGACTCCCTGAGCCGTTACATTAGCATTGTTCAAAGTCGGCTCAATCATACTTTCCCACGAAGTATTCGCTTGAACATTTTTTAGTTGTTCATTCGGATTGATAGAAGAAGGAACCAGAAATAGCACTGCTGCAAGCAACAGCACCAAGACAATTCCTACCAATCTTTTGATCAATTTCATTTTTGTCTTCCTTTACTTTGAGAAATATCCTTAGCTGAAAACACAGAAAGGATTTATCTCATTTTACACTATTTTTACATCATTTTCTGTAACAAACAGATTAAAAGGCTAACAATCCTATAAAAAAGACTGGGACAAATAATCCCAGCCTCTTAATCGCATATTGCCTGTATAACAAGGCTTACTTAATCACTTGTTGCGTCTTAGCATAGTTGGCTTCGACTGCTTCTTTTTCAGATTTCCACCAGTCTTGATTGTCTGTGTACCACTTGATTGTCTCTTTGAGACCCGCTTCAAAGTTGGTGAACTCTGGCTTCCATCCAAGCTCATCGCGGAGCTTGCTGGCATCAATGGCATAGCGAAGATCGTGGCCGGCACGGTCTGTCACATGATCATAAGCATCTGCTGGCTGTCCCATTTCCTTGAGAATCAGCTCTAGAACTTCCTTGTTGTTCTTCTCGCCATCAGCACCGATCAAGTAAGTTTCGCCGATTTGTCCCTTGGTCAGAATCGTCCAAACACCTGATGAATGGTCATTGGTATGAATCCAGTCACGGACGTTTTTACCTTCACCGTAAAGTTTTGGCTTGATACCGCTCAAGATATTGGTGATTTGGCGCGGAATGAACTTCTCAATGTGCTGGTAAGGACCATAGTTATTTGAACAGTTAGAAATAGTCGCTTTGACGCCAAATGAACGCACCCAAGCTTTGACAATCAAGTCTGAAGCTGCCTTGGTTGATGAGTAAGGCGAGCTTGGATTGTACTTGGTTTCAGCGGTAAATTTCTCACCTGGACCTTCTCCATGACCTGGCAAGTCTTCACGCAGAGGCAAGTCTCCATAAACCTCGTCAGTCGACACATGGTGGAAACGAATATCGTACTTACGAGATGCTTCCAAAAGCGTGTAAGTTCCGATGAAGTTGGTGTGGATAAATGGACTCGGGTCATTGAGCGAGTTATCATTGTGGCTTTCTGCCGCATAGTGAACGATAGCATCCGCTTCAGAAGCAAGCTTATCTACCAAGGCTGCATCAGCAATATCTCCAACAACCAACTCAACGCGGTCGCCTAAAATTTCTTCAATATTAGCACGATTACCTGCGTAAGTTAGCTTGTCCAGCACTGTCACATGGACATCTGGAAAGTTATTGTAAACATAGTGGACAAAGTTAGAACCGATAAATCCAGCTCCACCTGTCACGATAATTTTTTTGTATTCAGTCATTGATTTTCTTGTCTCCAAAATGAAATTAGAATCAGGAATAATTTTTGCAACATTAAAAGAGCAACAGCAATTAAAAAAGCAGAAAATAGAATTCCTAAAAAGTTAAAGAAGGAAATGATAAAAATAAACATTCACTCTTCTTATAAATCTTCTTTTCTTAGAGGTTTGACATCCTTGAGTAGTGGATGATTCTTGTCTGCTTCTGAGACTTCTGCTGCTTCTAGGTTTTCCCACTGGATGCCTAAAGCTGGGTCTGCATAGTTGACAAAGGCATACTTGGGTTTGAGTTCCAAAGCCCAGTAGTCGTTCACCAGATAGCTATAAGAAACGGTATCGGAAAGAACTTGGAAGCCGTTGGCTACACCACGTGGCACAAAAATTCCCTTGCTGGCATCGATTACTGTCTGGTAGGTATTACCAAAGGTATCGCCCTCACGCAGGTCGACCCAAGAACCCAGCACCTTACCGTCATCTGCAACAGAGATGTACTTGTCCCAAGGCTCAGCATGAAGACCACGCAGGACATTTTTACGAGAAAAGCTGACATTATTTTGCAGTTTCCCTTCTGTAAAGAAGCTTTCAGGGAAGCCTAGCGGCAGCATTTTTTCCTTTTGGAAATTTTCCTTAAACCAGCCTCGGTTGTCCCCGCGAACAGGAATATCAAATTCTAGCATTCCAGGAATTCCGGGAACCTCACGTGCTGCTAATTCCTTATCAAAAAATTGTTCTGTCATCTTCTTATGCTTCTCCAATCAAACGGAGCAAGTATTGTCCGTATTCATTCTTCTTCAACGGCTGCGCCAATTCGTGCACTTGCTCTTTAGTGATATAGCCCATACGATAGGCAATTTCTTCTAGATTTGCCACCTGAACATTCTGCATACGCTGAACTGTTTCGATATATTGTGCTGCCTCTAGGAGACTTTCGTGGGTTCCTGTATCCAACCAAGCAAAACCACGTCCCATGAGCTCAACAGACAAGTCACCACGATCCAAGTAAGCCTTGTTAACATCAGTGATTTCCAATTCTCCGCGAGGGCTTGGCTTGATGTTCTTGGCAATTTCAACGACATCATTGTCGTAGAAATACAGTCCTGTCACTGCATAGTTAGAGCGCGGCTGTTCTGGTTTTTCTTCGATGGAGATAGCATTCATATCTTCATCAAATTCTACGACACCAAAGCGTTCTGGATCCTTGACATGGTAGCCAAAAACAGTTGCTCCTTTTTCCCTAGCAGCAGCATTTTGGAGCATTTTACTCAGACCTGGTCCATGGTAAATATTATCCCCAAGAATCAGCGCCACGCGGTCATCTCCAATGAAATCAGCCCCAATGATAAAGGCTTGTGCCAGCCCGTCCGGACTTGGCTGCTCTGCATAAGAAAGCTTGATACCAAACTCAGAGCCATCTCCCAGCAGATCCTCAAAACGAGGCAGATCTGTTGGAGTGGAGATAATCAAGATGTCCTTGATACCAGCCAGCATAAGAGTTGACAGTGGATAATAAATCATGGGTTTGTCATAAACCGGCATGAGCTGTTTTGACGCAGCGCGGGTCAATGGATACAAACGTGTACCAGAACCACCTGCAAGAATAATACCTTTCATATGAGTTTCCTCTCTTAATGTATTCTCCTTATTCTACCATTTTTGAAAGCGGATGTCATCCTTTTCACTCTCTTTAAATAATAGTACATCTCCATGTAAAAAGCCCAGCCAAGAACGCCTGCATAACCACAGACTGCGACCGTAACCAGTCCATAACTTCTCCCTATCCTCTCAAATCAATCATACAAAATCGTCTTGGTTGCCCCGATACAGTGTTCTTCCTCATTCCAGTAATGAATCCGCTCGAAAGAGCCTTTCCGCCAGTAGAGAGGCAAACGTTCACGTATGTCGTCCTGCATATCTATTTGGTCAAGTTCCGAAATCTTCCACCATTTGGGCTCCCCTTCATGATCGTTTCCCCTGACTTGTCCTTCAAAGGCAGTACAAAGAAAATCGTAATACACATACCGTTCTTTTTTACTCGGATTAGTGAAGCCTGAAATTCCCTTCAATTCCAAGTTTAGAGCAGTCAGTCCCGTTTCTTCTTTTAACTCGCGCATTGCAGCTTCAAAAAAAGATTCTGGAAACTCCACCTTCCCACCTGGTTGTATCCACCCTTTAAAGTTATCATGCTGGCGATTGAGCAGTAGGATTTCATCATCTTTTTTTACACAAATATTGACCCAATTCAAAATAGTTTCTGTCATATCAAACCTTCTCCACATGGAACTAGTAACTCTAGGAAAACCGCGTTCATGATGCTTATACAACCACAAGCTGTAATTAAAAGCAAGCACCCCAAAAAACTTATTCCAACTCAATATTCTTTATTTTGGATAGAAAATCGAACGATCTGATGATTTTGAACAATGACTTCATATTTACCAAATCCAAAATACTTGCTATGTTTCCCGACACTAATGACCATAAGATAACGTGCATTTGGTAGCTTCGTTAAATCTAGCTGCTCTTGTAAAATCTGCTTGATTTTATCATCATTCTTCTGGTCTTGACCAATACCAATGATAGATCTATCGTCTTGCTCCACGTTCAAAATTACCTTCATTTCAATGGCAAGAGCCTCTTTTTCCAACATGTCAGAAATAGGGATTGGGTACAAGCCCTGCAAAGGCTGGCCTTCTTCCTGATTCTTTTTTATAAGAGCCTCGTATTTATCAATATTTGGTGCATCCTTATCTATCATAAAATCAAGGGATTCAAGATATAGTTTCTTCTTATCTGCCTTTGTAAAACTATCTTTTACAGTCTCTAAAGTTTCACTATAACCTGGACTCAGCTCAAGTCCCCTATAAGCGATACTAGGGAAAGCTTGATAAATTGCGTCTCCCTTTTCAAGCTGTAGGTCAATATCTGTTTTTCCATTTTTCTCATCTCGAGAGGTGTAATACTCAATTCGGTCACCGATCTTAACCGTTTTCCCCTCAATTTCCTCAGAATACTCAGCACTGATTAAATAACCAGCAAAAGAGGTATAGTTTTTATTAGCATCTATAACTCTGACCGTTCCTTCAAAACCACTCTGCTTATATGGGCGCTGAACAGCCTGTACCATTTCATATTTCGGCACCCGTACAAAAATTCCCCACATATCTATGAAACTCAGAAACATAGAGACAAGAGCCATGAAACAAACGATCACCACACTAGATAGGAAGCAGCCCAAAACTCCAAAACCTATTTTCTTTTTTGTATTCTTTGCTAGTTCCTGATTTCCTCCATTATTTTGAGCAATAAGAGGACGTTGAGAACGACTTTTGTGTCTAGTAAATAGAATAAGTGGGATTGAAATTGATATTGATATTACTAGTAAAAGTAAAACGAGGATTATTATAATCATTTGTTTTCCTTAAGTATCTTCTTCTCCACGTACCGTTCAATAGGATAGTCTGCTGGATCTAGCAGTCCTGATTCTCCTAGAGCCATCTGAGCCAATTGGCGTCCGATGAGCGGACCAGTTGTCAGACCAGAAGAGCCTAGACCGCTGGCTGCGTAAACATGCGGCAAGTCTGGCACAGCGCCAAAGAAAGGAGAAAAGTCGCTGGTATAAGCCCGCGTTCCCACGCGCTCGCCTAAAATCCCTGCAGTAGCCAACCTTGGCAAATAAGTTTCTGATTCTTGCTGCAACTGATCCAGCATTTTTTTATCTATCGTCAAATCAAAGCCCTGATCATTTTCATGGCTGGCACCAACACTGACCTTGCCCGCCAGAAAAGGAATGATATCCAGCTCGCCCTCAGGCATAACAACAGGGTAGTCGTCCGTCTTTTCAGCCAGTTTAAAATCACGTAGCTGACCTTTTTGCGGGCGAACATCTGTCGCATAACCCAGTGGCTGCAAGATTTCTCCCAACCAAGCCCCCACAGCTAAGATGACACAGTCAAAGCTACGACCATCCACCAGAACTTGCTCTCCTTCTACTGTCAAGCTTACCTTTTTCTCAACCAACTCTGCCTTGCTGGCTTTCAGAAGCGTCTCCGTCAAGAGCGCCCCCTCCACACGAGCACCGCCGGAAGCATAGAGAAGTCGCTCAAAGCCTTGCAATTCTGGAAATTTCTCCTGGGCTTCCTGACGACTGAGAAGACTCAAGTCCCCAATTAGCGGCGACTCTTCACGACGATTAGAAGCCAAATCATAAAGTTCCTGTAGCTTGCTCTCATCCTTTTTCAGCAGATAAACACCTGTCTGTTGGTAAAAGTCCGTCTGGACTCCAGCCGCTTTCAGTTCCCTAATCAAGTCCTGATAAAAATCAGCGCCCAGACGCGCCATCCTGTACCAAGCCTTGTTGCGACGCTTGGAAAACCAAGGACTGATAATGCCAGCGGCTGCCTTAGTTGCCTGCCCCTTACCGTCATCAAAGACAGTCACTTCCACATCTGGGGATTTGGACAAATAGTAAGCCGCTGTTGATCCGACAATCCCAGCTCCAATTACTGCTACTTTTTTCATGTCGCTCCCTCTCAAATATGTCGGAAAGGATTGGTCGAAGCCTGACTAGCCAGAATCTCAATCTCCCAGCCCTCTTCTGCCTTCCAGGTATCAAGCTTTTCTTTTAATTTCTCCGTAAACAGAACCTCGATATGGTGTCCAGGATCCAGCGCTAAAAGTCCTTCTGTCAGCATTTCCTGGGCAGTGTGATAGTAAATATCACCTGTTATGTAGACCTGCGCTCCCTCGGCAATAGCCTCCGGATAAAAGGACTGACCGCTGCCGCCACAAATAGCTACACGCTCAATCACACGATTGAGATCCGCTTCTTCATAAGCGACCAGACGCACACTATCCAGTCCAAAAGTTTCCTTGACCTTAGCTGCAAAGTCCCCAAAAGTCTGAGGCACAATCTTCCCCACACGACCAATACCATGTTCTGGGGTTGTATGACTGAGAAAACTTGTCTCCTCAATATCCAATAGCTGGCAGAACCAGTCGTTGAGCCCGTCCTCCACGACATCAATATTGGTATGGCTGACATAGACAGCAATATCATGCTTGATGAGGTCTAGAATCATCTGATTTCGCGCCTTATCTGCCACTAGGTCCTTGAGCGGGCGAAAAATAGGCGCATGTTTAACGATAATCAGTCCAGCACCTGCTTCAATAGCCTCCGCCACCGTCTGCTCGCGAATATCCAATGTCACTAGAACCTTGTCCACTTCTTTGTCCAAGGTCCCGATTTGCAGGCCTGAAATGTCACCCTCCATGGACAGTTCTTGCGGGCAATAGGCTTCATAACGGGCGATGATTTCACTTGCTAGCATGGAGTACCTCCTTGATACTTTCGATTTTTTGGGACATAGCAGAGCGTTCTAGCTCATTTTTTTCTGGGATGTGGGCTAGAGCTCCTTCAAGTTTCTTCAGTTCTTTTTGCCATCTTAGTTTAAACACAGATGATTGCTGCTCTAGCAAGAAAGGCCCAAAGCGCTTTTCTTGCTCTGTCAAAGTTTGCTGGCCAGCTTCTGCCACTAGGATTTCGTAAAACTTACCAGCCTCTTCTAAGATATCCTCAGCCAGCAAACGAAAGCCGTTAGATACCAGCCAGCTGCGGAGCTCATCCTCTCGGTTATTGGGCTGCAAAATCAAGCGGGAAATAGACCCAAGCTTAGCTCTTCCATTTTCCAAAATCTCTGAAATCAAGCGACCGCCCATGCCAGCGATAACGATGGTGTCAATCTGATCTGCCGATTCAAAAGCCGCCAGACCATTGGCCAGGCGAACCTCAATCTGCTCCGTCAGTCCATGCTCTGCCACATTTTTCTGGGCAGACTGAAAAGGCCCCTCTACCACTTCACCGGCCAGAGCCTTCTCAATCCGTCCCTGCTGAATCAGGTAAATAGGCAGATAGGCGTGATCGCTCCCAACATCCAGCAACTTTGCCCCATCCGGCACAAAAGCAGCCACTCGCTCCAAGCGCTGGGAAATAGTCTTTTTTTGCATTGCTTACTCTTTTCTAAACGTTCTTTTATTCAGTATATCATTTTTAAGGGTATAAAAAAAGCAGCGGAAGAAAAATCAGCTTTTCGATAAACTGATTTTGTCTCGCCACTTGTCATTTTTTATTTGATTTCTTGATACTCAGCAGCTAAACCGCACTGGACTGCCGGACGAGCCGCAATCTTCTCCGCCCAAGCAGATAAGTGTTTATAAGATGCAACATCCAAGAATTCAGCTGCTCCTGGATAGAGCTTATCCTGTACTAACTGCCCATACCAAGACCAGATAGCAATATCAGCAATACTGTAGTCATCTCCAGCGATATAAGCTTTCTTGGCTAATTCTTTGTCCAACAAATCCAGCTGTCGCTTGGCTTCCATCGTAAAGCGGTTGATGGGATATTCTAGCTTTTCTGGAGCATAGTTAAAGAAATGACCAAATCCGCCACCTAAGAAGGGCGTCGCTCCTGTCTGCCAGAAGAGCCAGTTGAGCACCTCAGTCCGACCAGCCAAATCTGACGGAATCAGCTTTCCAAACTTCTCTGCCAGATAGAGCAGGATATTAGCCGACTCAAAGACAGGAATCGGCTTATCAGCAGACTGATCCAACAAAGCTGGAATCTTGGAGTTGGGATTGATTTTCACAAAATCTGAGCCAAACTGGTCGCCATCCATGATGCTGATTTTATAGAGGTCATAGGCTGCCTCTGTCACACCAGCTGCCAGTAGTTCCTCCAGCATAATCTTCACCTTGACCCCATTTGGAGTCCCAAGTGAATAAAGCTGAAAAGGTTCTTTACCGACAGGAAGCTTCTGTTCAAAACGCGCGCCCGCAGTAGGCTGATTGATACCTGAAAATTTTCCTTGGTCGCTGTCCACAGCAGACCAGACTTTTGGTAATTGATAGGTCATACTTTTCTCCTTTTTTATAAAATCAAGGGCCTGTCATATCTAACAGGCCACTGCAAATCTAATAAAGTCAGTCCTTCCACAAATTCATGGCATTGAGGAAATCATCCGAAACCGTTACATTCTGTGGATTACTTGCTTCACGCTCCGCCCGTTTGGCTTCTACCTGAGCTGGGCTTGTAATGCCTTCTCGCCGCCAATTTCGCAAGATGGCCTGAATATACTTCCAATTGGCCTTGCCATTAAAAACCGCTTCGCGTAAGGCAGCCTTGACCAAGTCAGGATTGGTTTGATCGTCCTTAATAGTCTTGGTCAAATCCTCTATTTCAAAGGGAGTCAAAAGACGCCCCAGCTCTTGCTGGAAGGTTTCAACTAGTTCCTTGAGAAGGTTGCCATCAGACACTTGTCTTGACCCAGTAGGACTGGAAGTACCTAGAATCTCATCTAGCTTTTCTAAGGCTGGTGAAGCATCAAAAATCGCCTCAATTTCCCCATTCAGTTCGATGGTTCTGTACTGGAGCAAGCCCTTTTCTGTCAGATGAGACATGGAACGATTGACCTCGGATAAGGTCTTGCCAATATGCTCCGCAATCTGACTGGGCGCAAACTCCTCCAATGAAGTAGTATTTTGCAGATAGAAAAACTGCCAGACCAAAAAATCATCGCTGGAATCAAAAATGTCTTTAAAATGCAAAAAGAGGGCACTTGGAAGAACCAAGTTGCCGTTTTTGTAAGCTGCTAAATAAGTCATAGTACCTCTTTATAAATAAGCAAAGAAGGATGCATCATTCTCTGGACTTTGCCAATCAAATGGCGTTTCTTGATAGACTGCATAATTGACCCAGTTACTGAAAAAGAGAGCTGCCGCCAAACTCCAGCGCAGACAAGGAGTTGCATTCACATCATCATTCTTGAAGTAATTCTCAGGAATATGAGGATCCTTGCCCGCTTCCAAGTCACGGAAATACTCCTTGGCAAGGGTATCACGGTCGTACTCCATATGACCGAAGCTATACACCTCTCGCAAGTCTCGGCTCGCCAAAACAGACAGGCCCGTGTCTTCTCCTTCGGAGAGAATCTCTAGATTAGTCAGATTAAGAATATCTTCTTTCAGTACTTCTGTATGCCTTGAATGAGGCGTGATAAATTCATCATCAAAGCCTCTGAAAAGCAGATTATTGCTTGGAGCTGACTGCTCGTAAACACCTGAGAGTTTCTCTTCCATCTGGTGCTTATCCACGCCATAGCGGGCATAAAGGCCAGCCTGAGCTCCCCAACAGATATGTAAAGTCGAAAAGACATGAGTCTTGGACCATTCAATCACCTGCTGGAATTCCTCCCAATAGTCTACCGCCTCAAAGGGCAGATGCTCTACTGGCGCTCCTGTGATAATCAAGCCATCAAAGAAACGATGTTTGACCTCATCAAAAGTCTTGTAAAAGGTTTGCATATGTTCCACTTGGGTGGTCTTTGACGTATGAGAAGTCATATAAAGAAACTCAATGGTCAGCTGCAAGGGCGTATTGGCCAAATGACGTAAAATCTGAGTTTCCGTCACCATTTTCTGGGGCATAAGATTGAGTATCAAGATATTCAAGGGACGAATATCTTGATGATCTGCCCGGTCATCATCCATGACAAAGATATTCTCAGAGCTTAAAATTTCAACTGCGGGAAGCTTCTTATCAATNTTGATAGGCATGAAAATATCTCCTTTTGTTTAATATACNNATTATACTCAAAGGAGATATAGTTTTCAATTATACTTTTTCTCTAACTAGATATAGTAATAAGCTATATCTTTAGTAGTGCATCAACACCTTGTAGTCATAATCACCAATTGCTTCGCGACCTTTGAGCTCATCCAGCTCGATAAGGAAGGCACAGCCAGCAACAACTCCGCCAAGGCGCTCAATCATTTCAATAGTCGCCTTAACTGTTCCACCAGTTGCAAGAAGGTCATCGACAATCAGAACGCGTTGGCCAGGTTTAATTGCATCCGCATGCATAGTCAGAGTATCTACACCATACTCTTTTTCATAGTCAGCTGAGATAACTTCACGAGGAAGTTTGCCAGGCTTACGGACAGGAGCAAAGCCAACTCCTAATTCAAAGGCAACTGGACATCCTACGATAAAGCCACGCGCTTCTGGACCGACGATCATGTCGATTTCCTTGTCAGTCGCATACTGAACAATTTCACGTACAGCGTAGCTATAGGCATTTCCATCAGCCATCAAAGGGCTAATATCACGGAAGAGAATCCCTTCCGTTGGGTAGTTTTCAATGGTTGCAATGTAATCTTTTAAATTCATAATGTTCTTTCTTTCAAAAAATTTTTTACTCTCTATTATACCATGTTTTATTCAAAAAGGCTCTAACAGTCTTTCAATTTTTTTAGATATGAAAGATTTGTAAAACAAGGAGGCCTTTTCCCTAGCAATCCATGAGATAGTCGTAAATCTCCTGCACGGTGCCCAGAGCCATGAGTTCTTGTTCTTTGACCACGCGCTTGAGGTCTTGGTAAATATGACTACTGTCAATCTCTTTCTTTTCAGCTTCCTTATTAACTGTCATGACACCTTCGGTGATGCTGACAAAGCCCAGCTCTTCAAAAATCTGAATCATTTTGACCAAGAGAATTGGGTCGATTTTCAGGTAATCCGCCAACTCTTTAAGTTTATAGCGAACATCAAACTCAGGGAACTGATAGATGGTCTTGTAAAGTTTAGCAAATTGCTCACGAGTACCATAACCTGTCAGATAGTAAGGCTTGGCAATCTCATTCTTAAAGTAAATTGCTTCGAAATCCTGAGATTGAAGAATCTTCTTCAAATCCTGCAAGTCATCGGGCAGGTCATAAACCACAACTGCTCTGCTATTTGTCAAATCTGGCAACTCCTCTGTGAAACGCAAGACTGGAACCTTGTCAGGCAGCGTCGCATTTTTTCCTCGGATATTGAAAAGCTGAACGCCATCCACACGGGCATCTACCAGCATGAGCTGGAGACTGGTCTGTCCATTCCATTTATTGACAGAGAGGCTGACAGCTAGCTCCAGATTCTTGGTCTGGGCAAACTCTGTCGCCAGGCTTCCTTGCCCAAAAGCTACTACTTCAAAAGTAGCATCTTGCTGAGAAATTTTCAGCTTGAGATGGCTATTGCCAGCCCCCATAGTCCGAGCATTGTCCACTTTAAAGTCCTTGAGGTAAAAAAGCGGCTTCTTATTATCCATACCAAAAGGCGCCAGTTTTTCAAAGCTTTTGAGTGTATCAAGGGTCAGTTCTGGCAAGTGTAGCTCCTCGTCTAAGTACAGAGCTGTTTTGCCAGTTAAATCCAAATCATTGTCTAAAATGTAGGCCGTCAAAATATTAGACAGCTCCGCCAGCTTGTCTGCTTCAAGAGTCATTCCAGCTGCTCCAGCGTGCCCACCAAAGGCTAGAAAGAGGTCACGGTGGCTGTCCAAGGCCTCAAAAATATTGACCGCTTCAATACTGCGGGCGCTGCCCTTAGCAATACCATCCTCGATATTAAGCACTATGACTGGCTGGTGCAACTCTTCCAGCAAGCGCCCAGCGACAATCCCTAGCACACCGGGATTCCAGCCTTCCTTGGCCAACACCTGCACTGGTCTCTTAGGGTCCAGCATGGTTTGTGCCTCTTCATAAATCTGCTGGACGATTTCCTTGCGCTCGTCATTTTTCTGGTTGATCATAAGCGCAATGTCACGAGCTTCTTCGTCATCAAAGCCAGTCAAAAGCTCAACTGCTGGATTGGGATCATCCAGCCGTCCCAAGGCATTGAGTCGGGGAGCAAGCTGGAAACCAACTGTTTCTTCATCCAGTTCATCAGGCTGAATTCCTGCAATTTTGAAGAGTTCCTGAAGACCCACCCGCTGGGTATTTTTGAGAACGGAAAGGCCGTATTTGACCAGAATTCGATTTTCTCCCGTCAGACTGACCATATCGGCAATGGTACCGATAGCAACTAAGTCCAAAAGTTCGACTTGGACTTCTTCCAACAAGGCTGTTGCCAGCTTAAAAGCCACCCCACAACCAGCCAGATGCTTGAAAGGATAATCTGCTCCGCTATGTTCCGGATGGACAATCGCATAGGCGTTTGGCAACTCCTCAGGCATGGAGTGGTGATCCGTCACGATGACATCCACGCCCAGAGACTGGGCCAGCTCGATAGCTTCAAGGCCCGCTACTCCATTATCCACCGTGATAATGAGCGAGATGCCTTGATTTTCAATAAAATACTTGTAAACACTGCTATTAGGGCCATAGCCATCCGTAAAGCGATTGGGCAGATAGACCTGACACTCAGCTCCAAGCTGCTCCAAGGCTTCCTTGACAATAGATGCCGAGGTCATCCCATCAGCATCATAATCGCCATAGATCAAAATCTGCTCATAATTCTCAATCGCTGCACGAATGCGCTCCACTGCCCGATCCATATCATGCAGGTCATAAGGGTCGTGAAGCAAGTCCAAACTAGGCTCCAAAAATTCTTGTAAAGCCTCTTCAGTCTGCACACCTCTTTGGTAAAGAAGACTGGCAGCTGCAGGTTCTAATCCAGCTTTCTTAGCCTTTTTTAAAAATTTTTCGTCTGTAAAATTAGTGGCAAACTGCCAGTCATATTTTGAGCTAATCATGATAAGTGAAACACTTTCTCCGTTCAATCTTGTCTGAATATTATAACATGAAAAAGCGACAGAACAGAAGAAAAAGGTACGGAATATTTCTTCTGTTCCATCACTTTATGCTTTACTTCCTCACTGGATTAAAATTTGAGCATGGGCAATTTTGCTGGATTTTCTCTTACCAGCTAGGACTTCTCCGATCATCATATCCGACTCACTAGCTTTCTTTCGTCATCCTATTCCCTTTGTAAGTCTTTGCTTCAAGAACAAGCGCTTCCGAGTCAATAAAATGACTTCTGCACTTAGATGAGTCAAGAGCAAGGTTAGCAAAAATACAATTCTTCCCTGCTGCCATTTGGCAAAATCAGTCTTTTGGAGCAGATAAAAAGAGGATTCTATAAAAATTGGATGCAAAAAGAAATATAAAACGCTCAATTCTTTAAGGTGATACAGATGCCAGTTTTGACCAATTCTTGTACGCAAAATCCAATTAACCAGAAATAGAGCAAAGAGGGGCAAAGCCAAAAAGAAGTTCTTGTCAATCCCTTGATGAATAAAGACAATCCACCCATCTAGCAGCAAAAGAAGGCCAGACAAGAATAGCTTTTTCCCAACATTGTCCCTGAAAAGGCTGAAATGCCGATAATCATAAAGGAGATAACCCAAGTAAACAAAAATGGGAGTATAGAAAATGCCGTTTCGAGTGGTGAAGAAAACTTTGGCATAGACATCAAATGACTGGGTAAGCCAGCTATTTGAGAAATAAGCATAGTATGTCTCGATCGAGCCTATTACATAAAGCAAGAGTAAAAATATTCCCGTCTTTCTGGCACCCCATTTTCTATAAACATAGTGGACAAGTAAAAGCCCTAAGAGAAAGGCGGGAATGTACCAAAGTTGATAACATAATCCGATATACAAAAGCCCAGCCAACAAGGCCAAAGGAGCGTAATGTTTTTGAACTGGCAAGGTCCAAAAATACGCCAAGGCATAAGGGACATAAATCCCGCTCCACAAAAGATACTGTTTCAAAACATGCTTAATATACAGCCTCATGTCCTGCTTTTTAGCCAAGCCGGATTTAAGCATAAAAGCTGATGAAATCAGGAAAAAGGGCACTGCCATACGACCAAACATACTTTTCTGAGTAAAATGCAGGATTTCATTCTCAAAAAGCCGCTGGCAATGCACCAAGATTACCAAAATTGAAGCCATGTACTGAAACAAACTGAGCATGGCGTAGTTGACCGACTGCTCCGTCTCTCTGACATTTCTTTCTGCCATAAATATTCTCCCTAGGAAGATTATGTTTAATAAATAGATTTAGTGCTTGCTCAGCCAAACATGCTGAAATGCAGCAGTCTACCTGTCTTACTACTTTCTATTAAAAATTTAGATCTGCAAACTCTATTATTTAAAAAATATAGGATAGTAAACATGATAAGCTAGAAGAAAAACTAGTAAAAAATTAATAACTTGGGAAAGATATAGAATTTTTTTGCTTTTCTTTCCTTTTCTCCCATATTGGCAATAGAGATAAAGAGAAAATGCCAACACAGAGTATAGTTGACCTAGGAAAATTTCTGATATGTACTGACTGAGTAAGTAAAAACCTTTGCAGATAAGGATAAACACAGGTAACTGACATATCATCGTCATTATTAAGCTTATTGGAGCTGCAAAAAAAGAGAATTTCCCCATTTTCAACGAATTTCTTAGTGATTTAAACCACATTACAAAGTAAAAAATTCCATAAATACAAATCAAAACTAAAAAAAGAAAACCTATTAGTATACCAGACTCTAAAGAAGAAGTTTGGCCTGTACTAAATGCTTGGCCAAAACCGAAAGCAAGTAGGAATAAGGCAAAAATACTTAATAGAGGGGCTATTAGTAAAACTAACCAACTATAAATGTAGCATAAAGCAAAATAATCCTTTTGTTTCTTTAAAAATTTCATGTAAGTCCTTTTATTTTAAATCTCTCTATCCTTCCTTAACCAAAGATGCTGAAAGGCAGCGATGTCTCGATAAGGCGATTGGTTGCAGACAGCCAGCTCCATTTCAAGCATCTTTTCAGCCCAGTCAGGGGCAGTTTTATAGTCATTGGATTGCAACCCGTAAAAAATCCGTACTCCTTGATAATCCTCAACTTCTAATGGCAAATCTGAAATCACTTCCGAAACCTGATAGACCTTAGCAGCTCCCATGCTGTGGGTTTGATATTCCTGACCCGCCAAAAGCTGCTGAGCCTTTTCTGGGTCATTTTCAAAAACCACCGTATGCATAATGCGCCCAACCTCGTGATGCTTGACCAGAGAAATTTTGCCGTCCTTTTTTAAGAGGCGGGAAAATTCTGTCAAATAGAGGGCTGGTTCTGACACATACTCTAAGACATTATGACAGACGATGACATCAAAAGACTGGTCTGGCAATGTTTGCAGAACTTCTAGGCTACCTTGCAATTGTTCATAGGAAAAGTCCTGCTTGCGCTCGGCAATCATTTCTGAGTTCGGCTCGATGGCAGTTACTTGGTTATTTTCCGCTAGAAAATCAGCCACAATACCAAAACCGCTACCGAAATCTAAAATTTTCTGATCTTCCAATGACCCTAGAAAGCTTAAAACAATATCATATTGCAGTTTTCCCCAAGGCGCCTGCAGATGTGCCTTGTAAGCTTGTAGATTAGCTGTCATAAAACCTCACTTATAGTTAAACATATTGGCTGCCATCTTGTCGGCAATTCTTGGAAACAGGGTATAAAGCTTGTGGGCTAGATTGAGAATGCCAGGTAAATTGATTTCCCGCTTCTTTTTGCCAAAGGAGCTGACAATTTTACTCGCTACGAAGTCAGGCTCAAGCATATATTTGTCCACTGCTTTCACATAGGAACCGTCAGGATCTGCCTGATCGAAAAAGGCTGTTTTGATAGGACCGGGATTTACCGTCGTGACATAGACCCCAAAAGGCAGAAGCTCCAAACGCAGGGCATTGGAAAAGCCAATAGCCGCAAACTTGGTCGCCGAATACAGACTAGACTTGCTACTTGCAATGAGGCCGGCCATACTAACGATATTGACGATATGACCTTGACCTACCTGCTTCATGCGAGCCACAAAGATACGGGACAGGTTCATCAGGGCAAAGGTATTGACTTCAAACATGGCCTCGATATCGCTGGAGCTGATTTTGTCAAATTCTTCAAAAATCCCATAGCCAGCATTATTGACTAGAACATCGACTCGGCCGTATTGGCTGTCAATCCGCTCAGCAAAGCTCTCCAAAGCTGAGCTGTCTGTAATATCCATCTCCACTAGGTCAAGATTGTCATTTTCCCCATAGAGTTTTTCCAGTTTGGCCTTGCTCCGACCAACCAAAATCAGTCGGTCGTCGGGCAAGAGCTTAACCATTTCCTGAGCCAGCCCACCGCTAGCTCCTGTAATGATGATGGTACGCATTATTCTGCCTTTCATGTTGTTAATTAATGAAATCTTTTTCCAGCTAAATAGTCAGCATAAGCTTGATCAATGACTGGAGCAAAAAGATGATAATCATCCCAGCTACCTAAAAATTCCAAAGGTAGGTCGTACAAGTCATTGACTACAAATTCGGAATAATCCTTCATGTACTGATGCTCATAATAGTCGTTCACAAAAGTCTGAAAATCCTTTTTGACATCCATTGTTCCCAATTTTCCGTCACACCAGTCTAGAATATAATCGACTCCCAAAGTTTGCTCGTCTTTAACACTTTGGAATGAGGTTTCTTCATCAGGAGACATCATTTCCTTTGCGTCATGCTGGATGAGCCAGGTCACGAAGAAACCAATGTGATTCGCAGCCCAACGATGAATCACACGGTAATTATCTTGTGTTAATTCTTCATTTTCTAAGTTATAACCATAAAGATAGTTGGTTAATGCATCCTCAACATACCAATCAGCTTTATCGAATAAACGATTTTCAACTGCCATCTTATTTTCCTCTCAACAAAACTGTCCTAAATTGGAAAACTATAACTCAACCTCTTCCAAATCCTTGACCACATGGACATTGTCAAAGACGCTACTTGCATCGCGGCGCATTTGGCTAATGTCTTTCGATAAGAAACGTGCGCTGACATGATTGAGCAGGAGGCGTTTGACACCGGCTTCCTTAGCCACTTCCGCAGCCTGCATATTGGTCGAATGGCCATGCTTGCGAGCCATCTTTTCATCTCCCTTGCCATAGGTCGCTTCATGAACCAGAACATCCGCAGCCACAGCCAAGCGAACACTTGAGTCGGTCTTTCTGGTATCACCCAAAATGGTAATAGTTTTACCCGGGCGAGGAGCTGAGATATAATCAGCCGCAATAATCTTCCTGCCGTCTTCTAGGACGATGTCCTGACCATTTTTGACTTTTCCAAAGAGAGGACCAAAAGGAACGCCCGCCTCACGCAGCTTATCCGCATCCAGCGTTCCTTCCAAATCTTTCTGCATCACCCGATAACCCACACAGAAAATCGTGTGGTCTAGCTTATCTGCATAAACAGTGAATTTTTCCGTCTCCAAAATCTTGCCCAGACCGTTTTCATCAAACTCATGAAAATCAATCCGATAAGGCAGGCGGGAACCAGACACGCGCAGGCTTGTCATCACAAAATTCTTGACACCGACAGGTCCATAAATTTCCAAATCCGTCTGCTCTTCATTGGCCTGAAAAGCTCGGCTAGAGAGGAAACCCGGCAAACCGAAAATGTGGTCGCCGTGCAGGTGCGTGATGAAAATCTTTGAAATCTTACGAGGTTTGATGGTAGTTTCCAAGATTTGATTCTGGGTGCCCTCGCCGCAGTCAAACATCCAGACTTCATTGATTTCCTCCAAAAGCTTGAGGACAAGACTAGACACATTGCGGGCCTTGGACGGCTGACCGGCTCCGGTTCCTAAAAATTGTAATTGCATATTTTTCTTTCTAAATGATATAAATCATGGCAGAGCGATTCTGCGAGTGATAGTATTTTCTGCCAGCATA
Organism: Streptococcus cristatus; assembly: GCF_003943505.1. Classification (GTDB taxonomy): domain Bacteria; phylum Bacillota; class Bacilli; order Lactobacillales; family Streptococcaceae; genus Streptococcus; species Streptococcus cristatus_E. Next base: position 40,778 of record NZ_RJPS01000002.1, on the reverse strand, counting down.
GGACTGGGCCAGCTGACTGACTTCATCTTGATTGTAACCCAGAACTCTCTGGCTGCCATCCGCCAGCTGCTGCCAATCAGTCAAGGCAGTCAGCGCCTGACTATCCACGACTTGAGACTCGACTTTGAGAGGTAGCATTTTTATTCTCCCAGTTTCTTCGTAGACCAAGTACTGGGGAAAGACTTGCGCGATTTCAAAGAGCAAGCCAGCTGTTACCGGCTCTGGCTTTTCAGGAAAGACCAAGCCAACTTCCTCACTCTCATAGCAAAATCCATAGGACTTGCCAGAAAGATTGAGGCGGACAAAAGGCTTGCTTTCTACAAAGCTAGGCTCCGCATTCCACAAATCCAGCGCTTGCGTAATTTCTAGAAAATAAGCTGTGGCAGCTTCCGGACTTTTCTTTTGATAAAGCTCAGCAAAGTAAGCGTTGATAACACTAGGTGGCGGTGTGATAAAGCTCAGCTTCTGCTCTTCCGTCAGGCCAGCCAATACTTGCTCTAAGTAGACCCTGTCTAGGCTCGTAAAACCGCCGTATTTGAGGGCCAAGTCAATAAAATCAGTCATAAAATTCTTCCAGTTTCCATTTATTTTTTTCGGCAATCCAGCCTGAAATAGCTTCGATATCGTCTATGTATTCTCGATTTCCGATAATTGCGACTTTCTCTAAATCATGGATCTTGTAGGCCTTAGACGGCGCTACCTTGATGGTAAAAGGCACAAAGAGCTCTTTCATCCGCTCCAGCAGGACTTGCTGCAAAAGAGCTCTGCTATTGTCCGCCTTAGCCGAAATCAAAGAATAGGGAGTCAGGGTCGGGGTGAAATCCTCCGTCTTGTCCGCTTTGTTATAGAGAGTCAGACGGGGAATATCCAGCATGTCCAGCTCTTTCATGATGTCGAGGACGGTTTTTTCATGCTCCTCATGATGAGGGTCGCTGGCGTCAATAACATGTACCAGCAGATTGACATTTTTGCTCTCTTCCAGTGTGGATTTAAAGCTGGATACCAGCTCTGTCGGCAAATCCTGAATGAAGCCAACCGTGTCTGTCAGCGTGACATTGAGCTGACCACTGAGGTTGATGTTCTTAGTCGTAGCATCTAGCGTCGCAAAAAGCTCGTCTGCCTCGTACTGGCTCTTACTGGTCAAGCAGTTCATGATAGTGGACTTGCCAGCATTGGTATAGCCGATAAGGCCGATTTTGAAAATGCTGGACTCTAGCCGCTTTTCACGAACGGTTGCCCGATTTTTCTCCACTGCTTTGAGCTGGCGCTCAATATCATGAATCTGATTACGGACACTGCGTCGATTGAGCTCCAGCTGACTTTCACCAGGCCCGCGAGAACCAATTCCACCAGCTTGACGGCTGAGCATAATCCCCTGCCCAACCAAGCGAGGCAACAGGTACTTGAGCTGGGCCAGATGCACCTGAAGTTTCCCCTCATGACTCCTAGCCCTCATGGCAAAAATATCCAAAATCAGCTGCATACGGTCAATGACCTTGACCCCCAAGCTTTCCTCTAGATTGACATTTTGGCGAGGTGTCAAGCGGTTATTGACAATAACTGTCGAAATCTCTTCGGCATCAACCATCTGTCGGATTTCTTCTAACTTGCCAGATCCGACAAAGGTCTTGCTATCGTACTTTTCCCGCTTCTGGCTATAAGAGCCGATTACTTCTGCACCTGCAGTCTTGGCTAAACTTTGCAGTTCTTCCATGGATAGGTCAAAATTTTCCGTGTCTGCTAGTTCCACACCGACCAAAAAGACACGCTCTACTTTTTTCTCTGTTTCTATCATTACTTATCCTTACTAAGACTTGGTCAGCCAGCTACTTGTCCAGAAAATTCTTGATGTCTTCCATAACCTGCTCTTTGTAGTCTGGATTTCCCACTTGATAAAAGGTCACTGCCATCCGATTGCGAAACCAAGTCAGTTGCCGCTTAGCGAAACGGCGGGTATTCTGCTTGAGCTTGTCTACCGCCTCTTCTAGGCTCATCTGACCTTCAAAGTAGGGGAAAAGTTCCTTGTAACCGATGCCCTTGCTGGCTTGACTGGTCGGGGCTTGCTCATAAAGCCAGCGGGCTTCCTCTAAAAGTCCGGCTTCTATCATCAGATCTACCCGTTGATTGATCCGCTCATAAAGTCGCTCCCGCTCATCATCTAGACAAATCAACAAAGCTTCATAATCTGGCTGGCTGTTTTCTAGTTGCCCACCTAACTGAGCAATCTCTAGCGCCCTCATCGCCCTGCGTCGATTTATCTGAGGAATCTTGATATCCAGCTCTGCTATTTTCCCAAACAAAGCTTCATCTGACCAACTATCAAGCTGCGCCCGATAGTCCAGAATCTCCTCGTGAGGGACGGAGCCGCCCAGATGATAGCCCTCGAGCAAGCTCTGGATATAGAGCCCTGTGCCACCGCAAATGATGGGAAGCTGACCTTGAGACTCAATCTCACGAATAGCCTGAGCCGCCTCAGTCACAAAATCATAGGCCGAATAGCTCTCGCCAACCTCCCTCACATCCAGCAGATGATGGGGAATGCCCTCCTGCTCCTCAGGACGAATCTTAGCCGTGCCAATATCCAAGCCACGATAGACCTGCTGACTGTCACCGCTGATAATTTGGCCATTGAAGCGCTTGGCTACCTCGATACTCAGAGCCGTTTTCCCAACTGCCGTCGGCCCCACTATCACAATTATTTTGGTTTTCATCTTTTTTCCTTGAAAAAATTTTGATTTTTCGTTACTATTAATTATAACATAAATAATAAAAGTTCAGAAAAGGAGAAATCACATGGCTAAAGGATTTGGAAAAGGCGTTCTTACAGGTGTAGCAGGTACTGTCGCTGCTCTTGCTGGTGCAGTCTATGCCTTTAAGAAAAAAGTCATCGAACCTGAGGAACAAAAAGCAGCTTTCATCGAAGAAAACCGTAAGAAAGCCGCTCGCAAACGTGTAGCACACTAAGCCTGCACATGTTACAAAAGAGAGTGGGACAGAAGTCGGTCATTCGTTAGAATTCGATTTCGTCGTCCCACCTCCGCACAGTTGAGTAGGGCTGTAAAAGCTGATGAAATCAGCCTAGTAGAGCCCACTCAACCACTGCGTCTTGCTCGACAATCCAAAGACAATTGAGAGGCTAGGACTTTTGTCCCAGCCTCTTTTCTTTTGTAGAAAACAGCAAGCTGAATAACTGCTATAGATAAAACAACTAATCTTTTACATTTCTCTCTTTCTTAGATGGCTGAATGCCATGAGAGCTAAAGATATAATTGCTTAAGAGCAAGAATACTAACAAGCCAAGCACAAAAAATAAATTATAAGAGGGCTCAGAGGACAGGAAAACGAAAGGAATCGCAAGACACAAAATTGTGATATAAAAGATTTTTAACTGCTTGATATAGAGACAAAAGAGTTCAATGCTCCTACTGCCACTGATCTGCGACTTAGACTTACTTTTCGCGTACCAGATGATAAAGGCTTCCGCGAAACAGAATAGACTTAGCAAAAAGACCATGCTCCCAAAGCGAATCTGCAGTAGAATTCCCACTGCTAACAATAAGATGAAACCTAAGCTCGTAGCAACTACTGCTCGCCTAGTATTAGTCATAAAATCAACTCCCTTAAAAGATAATTGCAAAGAATGCCTTTAGCAGTTTTTCTTTTTATTCTCAAGTAATCAAAAAATCAATCCCTATTTCTATGATGAGAACTAAAAAATATAAGCAAAACCATTAAAAACGAGACAATTAGGCCTACCGTAGTTTGGTTTAAAAACGGATAATTAAAAAATAAATAATTACAGAGTGTTAATAATAGACCTCCTGCCGTTAGCACAAAAGATATAAGCAGAGCAATTTTATAAAACAATTTTTTTTCCATATTAGTGACCTCTTTTTTCCTTGTATATTCCATCAGAAAAGCGAAACTACTTTTCTAAAATAAACTAAAATAGACAACAGCTAGTTTAAAGTCCTCTTTTTCGGATGATCCGATAAGTAATCAGACAGCAGAGGAGCATGAGAGAGAGCCGGATAATGATCACGCTGACACCATTTGCGGTAAAATCATTGAAGAAAAATCCTTTGCTATTGGAAAGTTTCAATAAGATTCCTTCCGTTCCATCGGTTGAAATTGAAAAAATAGTTAGTATCTTATTCATCAAACCATCTCTGAAGATATTCATCAAAAAGTCTGGAGCCAAGAACATCCCTACAGAACTTGCAAATGTTGCTAGAGGCGACTTTGTCAAACTAGATATGAGAACCATCACCCCAAGAATAAAGAGTAAACCAACAAACTGGAATAGAATAAGGCGAATTAACAATTCTAAGAGGTTCATCTGGACAGGAAATTGCAAAATATTATAAATGGTTGAAATCCATTCCAAATTCATCTGGACACTGGTATCCCAACCACTCCAACCGAAGTAGGTACCAAATACCAGCAAAACAAGGCTATTAACAAGGACAAATGTTAAAGTAGCAATTCCAAAAACAGATANGATTTTTGCAATCGTTAACTGNTTGCGACCATATTTAGTTGTCAAAAGCAATGAATCCATCTTTCTTGCTCGATCACCTGAGAAAACAGAGCAGCAAATATAGATCACAAATACCACCATTAAACTAAAAGCAGCATTTAAGGTATTAAACAACTTATGCCAAGGAGCAAAATTTCCCAGCTTTAACGTTTTTAAAGGGAAATGAGATTGCAGCTCTTCTTGTGACTTGAGACTAATCTGGTCATAATGTAAGACATCATCAGATTTATAGGTATCTGTTAAAATTTCTTGAGAATTGGGGACGAGACGATCAATGGCATACCAGGAAAACATATCATACAAATCATTCTGTTTAAAATAGGGCATATTGGCTGCATAGTCATTAACGATTTTACCCATTAAATCATCAGATAAATAACCAGTATGCTCTTCAGCAATCTTTTGTTTGATCACAACCGCTTGTCTTCCATGTATTCGATCAGCTGAAGACCCGCTAATCTGACCATCATTAAAAAAATTTGCATAAAACAATCCAGCTAAAACCAACATAATAGCCATGACTGCACCTAAAACTGATTTCTTTTTTAATAATTTTTTCAATTCAAAAGGAACTAAAGCTATCATCCATTTACCTCCTCTCTAAAGTAATAAATATACAAATCTTCCAGACTTGGCACTATCCGTTGCGCCCCTTTGAAAGGACTATCATCGCTAATAACCCGCAAGACGATACCATCTGGTTCTATCCGCTCATTCACAATGACATAATCCTTTGCAAAACGCTGCCACTCACGCTCGGAAACACGAAATTCCCAAACTTGCCCCTCAATGAGTGAAAGAAGTTCCTTAGCACTACCTCTCTCCACAAAATTTCCATCTTTTAGGATTAGGATTTCCTTGGCTATCGCTTCTACGTCCGATACGATATGGGTAGATAAGAGGATGATTTTATCAGCCGATAGCTCACTGATAATATTTCTGAATTTCACCCTTTCCTTAGGATCTAGACCCACGGTTGGCTCATCTAAAATCAATATTTTGGGATTATTGAGAAGTGCCTGCGCAATGCCGAGTCTTTGCTTCATCCCACCCGAATAGGAAGCAATCTTCTTTTTCCGAACATCATATAAACCAGTAAGTTTCAAAAACTTATCACTCTCTTCTCTGGCTTGTTTCTTCGTCATCCCCTTAAGAGCAGCCATATATAAAAGGAAATCGATCCCAGTAAAGTTATGGTAATAAGAAAAATCTTGAGGCAAGAATCCGAGATACTGGATATAGTCTTCTGTATGTGAGACCTTATCAAACTTTATCCTTCCTCGGCTCGGCTTTATGAGATCACAAATGATATTCATTAAGGTCGTCTTACCTGTACCATTTGCCCCAAGCAAACCATAAACTCCCTCAGTAAATTCACAGGAAATATCTTTGAGCACAGACTTAGAGCCATAGCTCTTGCTGATGCCTATCATTTCTAACTTCATAGATGCCCTCCGTTCCAAAAAGCGCCATTAGATATAGCAAATCACCTTTTTCCCAAAATTACAAACGATTATTATACTGTTATTATAACATAAATTTTTGATTAAAAGTTTTTTTGTCTTAACAGACTTCAACCATTTGCAAAGTCAATCTTAATCTGCTTAGATTATAGCGCACTTTCTCCAAATAACAAGCCGAAAATCATAAACAGTCTGTATTTCATCCTAAATGGTCATTTAAAGAAAAAACACAGCACTTGCTGGAAGCAAATGCTGGTTTTACTGAAATAATAAAGTCAAAACTATAAAATTACAAAGAGCATGAGAAAGAATTGACCAGCAGGATATTCCGTATCGTCTTCTTGAAAAAAATGCTATAAGAAATATTCTTAGAAAACATCACGAAAAAGTAAGACAGAGAGAGTATAGCGATAGACTGTTCAATTTAGCAAATCTAATTTGTTTTATGTTTTCTACTAGTTACCTTGGCATATTTTATTCCCCAAATAAGTAGAATAAGTAAGATAAATAATAAAATAGTGGATATCAGAGCAATTAATTTTTGAAATTCATCACTAATCGTTATCAGTCTGTAAGAACTAAATATAAACAGAGCCAAAGTCAAAATAGTAAAGAAAATTTGGTTTGATAAGATGTCGGAACTGCTTTCTTTTTTCACTTGGTTCATAAAATAAAGATTCAACACAAGATTGCTCACAAGTATCAAATAAAAACAAATCTGAACTAGAAGCGATGCTTTAAAAATCTGGTTACTTAAAATCATAACGAATAAAGCCAGACTAGGAAGCTGGGCAGTTAAAAATCGCATTAGATATGTATTGCTATATAATTTCTTCATTTCTTGTCACTCCTAACAATTAAATAACAAAAAAACCAGACAACAGTTTGAGTTTAAGTTATATTTATCTCTAAACAAGGTATTTCTCTTAGTGCCTTCGTATTCTTAAACCCTATATTAATTATAGCACTTTTAAACAGGTGTGGCACTAAAAACCTTAAATTGTCTTTTTTTACTCATAAACAGTTCTTGTTAATCTCATTGAGTTAAATCAAGTAGAAAATCTAATCATTCGCAATCTAATAAATTCGTTTTATCTCCAACTCTTGTCTAAAAGAGTGATCATGACTAGTGGTACGCAGAGAAACATTGGGATAGTGGCTGATAATATTTTGAACATTGGAGAGACCAAGCCCTCTATTTTCTCCTTTAGTGCTAAAGCCCTTTTTAAAAATAGTATCGGAATGGATAGAAAACTCTTTTATTGTATTCTCAACAATAAAAATCTGTCTATCTTCATGCTCTAAAAAGGCAAAAGAAACCACTGGATGACTAGTCTCCACTGCTGCTTCTATAGCATTATCAGCCAGTATGGAAACAATCGTGATAAAATCAAGCAACTCCATTCCTTGAGGTTTGATTTCTTGAGGAACTTCCAAGCCAATTTCTATTCCCTTGCTCTGAGCTTCTAGAAATTTTGCTGACAAGACGCTCTTGAGAGCATCATTGTGGATATTGGACAGACGACCCAAATCATATTTAGATTGGTTGAGCGCTTGACCTGAGTCTTTAAGGACTTGGTTATAAATCTGCTCGATGGCTGGTAAATCGTGCGTATCAATTCCCAACTTCAGACTCCTTAAAATATTGATGTAATCATGCCGGAAACTTCGCAACTCATTATAAAGTTCTTCAATATGCTGACTGTAATCGGACATATTTCTCAACTGTAACTCTCTTTGTTCACTTAACTGCTGTTGAATTCGCTCTCGCAAATTACGATCTAGGATATTAAGCGAGATAAGGAAAATAATAATGTAAATAACTACGACCAACTCTCTATATAATAAAGCGTCTATTCTATACATCACTTCCAAATAAGAAAAAATTTGAACTAGTAAATAATAAATTAACATGGAAATATTCAAAAAGATTATTATTTTTCTATTTTCTCTAGGGTTCTGCTGTTTATTCAATATTTCAAAATTATATTGGAGCACAATAGGAATTACAAATGAGAGAATACTTGCAGTCAGTGCTGAGATAGTTAATAGAGTTTTATTATGGCTAATTTGCTGAATATTCGAAAAACCTAAGCCAGGTAGGATAAAAAAAGTTATAGAGCGATGCAGTAGATTCCAAAGGACAACTGGGAAAAGACCATAAAAAATCGATAAATATTTTGATACATTTTTACTTATTACTAAGCTAAAAATCAAAAAGAAAAGAGGCATAAATAAATAAGACACTAAAGAAAGAATAGAGCTATAAAAGAAAAATACTATTATAAAGCCAGAAACATAATAAACTATAATCGCCAGAATATATTGATATCGGCTCAAACTATTACCACTAATACGTGAATATATAACAAATAATATTAAAATTTGAATAAGATCTAAAACAATTTCTAATCCTATAACCATAATTCCTCTCCCACTTCTATCTTAGTACTTCCCTACTGCCTTAAAGCTGTCCGTAATCCTTTCATCTTGAGGCGTGATACATAGCAACTAGCGCCATTAGGAAAATAGGCTATGTTTTCTATCTTATCCAGCTGAGAGATATTCGCTGGATTGACCACATAAGAGCGATGGCAGCGATAGAGACGCTTGTCCTGCTTTGTAATCTCAGAAAGCTGTCCGTAAAATTCGATGCGCTCTTTCTTGGTGTAGAGAACTAGTCTATGAGGCACTTCTGATGTCTCAAAATAATAGATTTCATTAAAAGGCACCTGAAAATCTGACTTGGAATTTTCAAAGAGAAAAGTCTCTTCAGCTTGAAAACTGTCCTTTCTCTCGTAAAGATAGGCTAGGTCCTGCTCAATCTGCTTGATAAAATCTTCCTCAGGTAAACCTTTATCAATAAAGTCAAAAGCTGATACCTGATAGCGAAAAGTCAAGGGCATAAATTCTGAGTGAGTCGTCACAAATACAATCAGAGCATAGGGATCCAACTTGCGAATCTTTCCTGCCACCTCTAGTCCCTTCTGCGTCTCTTGCTTAATCTCAATATCCAAAAAGAAAATCTGATGGCTCCCCCGTTCCCTTACTGCATCAATCAGCATGTCCGGCTTGCCATAGATTTCTAAAAACTGGCATTCCCAGCCGTTCTTTTCCAAAATTCCCTGAATGGTTGACTCCATATAGGCTTGTTGCTTAAGATCGTCTTCTAATACAAAAATTTTCATCTTATTTTCTTCCTTCCTGAGACCAGCGCTTGATGAGACTGGATAAATGACGCCTTGAGCAGACAATATCTCCTAAGTCAGACTGCTCAAAGAACAAGCTTTTACGCTCCCTGTCAAATCCTTGAACCTTGGCTAAATTGACCAGTGTTTGACGATTACAGTGAACCAGCGCATCAGGATAGAGCTTAGCCAGCTCAGTCAGAGAAGCCCTATGGCTGTAGTTGCCTTGTCTAGTCACGATAAGAACGATGTGAGGCTTTTGAGGATGAGACTGGATATAGTAAATTGTCGAAAGTTCCAGCTTTCGAAGGGCGTTGCCGTCTTTGATTATGATAGTAGCCATTTGTCTATCTCCTTTGCTCTAGCATAGCACAGGTCGCATCGCAAATGACTCCCAAATCCTAAATGGTAGCTGAGAAGTCTTAAATGGTCTCAGAAGCACTAAGAGAGTGGGACAGAAATCGATAACTCGTTAGAATTCGATTTCGTCGTCCCACTTCCGCACAGTTGAGTAGGGCTGTAAAAGCTGATGAAACCAGCATAGTAGAGCCCACTCAACCACTGCGTCTTGCTCGACAATCCAAAGACAATTGAGAGGCTATGACTTTTGTCCCAGCCTCGATCTATTATTTCAGTCTGATGTATTGGTACCAAACAGTTGTACGAACTCTTACTTTTTCTTTTTCTGTGGGAAAAGGGGCATGCCCAAAGCAGCAATCTTTTCAGCTGGAACCTTCATGCCTTCTTTGATCCATTTGGAAAGCACCGAAACAACCGCAGAACTCCAAAATGAATTCATATAGGAATTAGCTGTCTTCTTCCCACCTTTGCTACGCTTTTCAAGGAAATCAAAGACCGCCTGCGTCAGCAACTTTTCAAAATTATAGTCAATGGCCAGACTAATGACACGTGCTTCCTTCTTGGCTTCCTTAAAAAGAAAAAGCCAGATCTGGTACATTTCTGTCTTGAAATTAAACTGCTCCAGCTTGTCGACAATTCCCTGAACCGTATTTTTGAAAATTCCCTCTAGAATTTCTTCTTTGGAGCTATAGTTACGATAAAAGGCTGCGCGCGAAACCCCAGCCCGCTCGACTAATTCAGAGATGGTAATCTTTTTCAAATCTTTTTTCTCTAACAGTTGCATCAGAGAAATTTCCAAGGATTCCTTTGTAATTCGATTAGATTCTTGATTATAAGTTTTTAAATTTGCAAGGGATTTTTCTGATATTTTCTTTTCCGCCATAACAATTTCTTTCTTCCTGTATCAGCTGAGAATTAAGGCTTTATATCAAAGCATCTTCATGTTATAATTGTAAGAAAAGACATGTTTTTTGTCAATGTAGAGAACTGATAGAGCAGGAGAAACTAAATGACTTGGAAAATTGTTGCCGATTCTGGCTGTGACTACCGTGAGATCACAGATCTGGCCAACCAGACAAGGTTTGAGAGCGTGCCGCTGACCATTCAGATCGATAATGAGATTTTTGTAGATAACGCTCATCTCGATATTGATGACATGATGGAAAAAATGTACGCTACTTCAACCGCTTCAAAATCAGCCTGCCCAAGCCCTGATGACTACCTCAGAAGCTTTGAAGGAGCTGAAAATATCTTTGTCGTGACGATTACAGGCTCCCTTTCTGGTAGCCACAATAGCGCCCAGCTAGCCAAAAAGCTCTTCTTAGAAGAACATCCAACAGCAAATATCCATGTCATTGATAGCCTTTCGGCTGGTGGCGAGGTCGATCTGATCGTCAAAAAATTGAACGACCTCATCAAAGAAGGACTTTCTTTCGAGCAAGTCGTGGAAGCCATTACCCACTACCAAAAAAACACAAAGCTTCTCTTTGTCCTGGCTAAGGTAGATAATCTGGTCAAAAATGGTCGTCTCAGCAAGCTAATCGGTGCGGTTGTCGGCCTCCTCAATATTCGCATGGTCGGCGAAGCCAGCGATACCGGTACTCTGGAGCTCCTCCAAAAAGCTAGAGGGGCTAAAAAGGCTCTGACCGCTGCTGTCGATGAAGTTCTGAAAGCTGGATATAGGGGCGGCCGCATTATCATTGCTCATCGCAATAACGAGAAATTTTGCCAGCAATTTACAGAAGTCATCAAGGAAAAATTCCCAGCTGCCGACATTTCATTCCTACCAACTTCTGGACTTTGCAGCTTTTACGCAGAAGAAGGCGGCCTCTTGATGGGCTACGAAATCTAATCCTCTCCTTTTTGAGCTGAATATCCGTATTCAGCTCTTTACTTTTTCGATTTAATTCGTTAAAATAGAAGAAAGAAAAGGAGTAAAAGTCATGGCAAGAGGACGCGGTGTCGCCAGCCCCCAAGATAAGGAGGCAATGCGACTCATTTCTAAAAAAATCAAAACTTTATTGAAGGAAAAGCAAATCAAACAAATTGAACTTTCCCGAGGAACAGGAATTCCAGCCAGCACTCTTACTGGCTATATCAAAGGAAATTCCCTGCCTGTCCTAGAAAATATGCAAAAAATTGCAGACTTCTTTGATATGGACGTTCAAGAGCTAGATCCTCGCTATTTATCAGTTCATAACCCTACGTCATTTTCGCTAGAGTTCGCAGATATTTTCCAAGCCCTAGACCAGACCCACAGACAGGCTGTAACAGAGTTTGCTAAAAAAGAGCTGGAAAATCAAACGACTGAGGAAAGATTAAAAGATGATTATTTTCCTTACAAGGTCTATGAAAGCTTCCAGACTTTCTTGAACAAGCCCGAACAAGCTGACATCGTCTGGTTAGACAAAGAGCTTGACTATGATATCGCCCTCTGGATTCGGACAGATTCGCTGGAACCCAAGTATCCACAGGGATCTGTAGCACTTGTCAAGAATACGCATTTTGAATTTGCAGGCGCTATCTATGCCATTGATTATGACGGGCAAACCATTTTGAAAAGAGTTTTCAACGATCCAACTGGCATCCGCCTCATCTCTCTCAATAAAAAATACAGCGACAAATTTATCCCGCATCAAGAAGAACCCAAGGTCATCGGCCGTGTCATGGCCGCCTTTATGCCCTTAGATTTATCAGACCAAGCACAAAAGCCACTTTAGTACATAAAGCGGCTTTTCTATTTTTTCTTACTCCCCTTGCTTGCAATCGTAATGACTACTGCTATCAGAAAGAAAATAATATAAGTGACAATCGGGAACCAGACATAGCGATGATCCAAAGTAGGCAATGGTAACAAAATAGTTCTATGATGGCGGCTCTTCATTCCAAAGTAATGAAACAAAAGAGCTATAGGATTTATATAAAGAAGGGGATTAACTAAGTCTTTCAAAGAAGTGCCCATCTTTGCACTATTTTCACGGAGAATAGAACCATAGGCATAGTACAGTAAAACAAGAATATTTATAAACAAGGGAAAAACATAATTACTCTTTAAATATGTAGGGAGGAAGGGGATTTGAAAAACTAGGATGCCCGTAATCATTGTGAAAAGCATAAGGACGGAGAAATCCAATAAGCAAGCTAGAAACCCATGACATTTGAGCCATGTATTCACTTTATCTAGCCAAGTCCACTCATTCCTATTTCTATTCACATTCACACACCTCCCTCTACTAGCTTGTTTGAACAGACTTTGGAGCTAAAGTTCATTGACAAGACTTGCATCAATCAATATAGCGAACACGATTGACCTTGGTTTTCATAATATAGGGATTGGCTAAATCATGGTATTCATCATATTCCCCAAATAAAAAGCCTTTTCGTAAAATAACTTCATTTCCATCTATCCCGTAATCCATATTGATCGGGACAGAATTTTCTGATTTGGCTATAGAGAAATGAAAGAAAATTGTAAACCATATAAACAATGTAAGAGGTACACTTAGGATCCCCCAGATGAGATGAAACCAGCGAAACTCTCTCTTTTTCAAAAAGAGAAACCATAAGTGACAAAATACGACCACGGACAGAAGAAAAAGCCATGTGTTCCACAGGAGCGGAGTAAAGGCCAAGCCCAACGGACTCAACCCAAAATGCAGCAAGACAAAGATAAACAACAAGAGATAGAGCACTAGCCAAATAACTTTAGAAAACTTCCAGCGCTTCGCTTTTTCTTCCCTTGTATCTTCCAAATTTATCTCACTCATTTCCAACCAACTCCACAATCTTCTGGAAAGTCTTGCCGTTTCGGATAGTTAGTTGCTTGTAAAAACTGGATTTGAGGAGTTTCTTATGATAGTTGGACTTAAGATAGTCCGCTTGATCAGCATTGCTATAAAAGAAAGCCGTCTGCCCAAAATGCAGCTGCTCCTTGTCATTCGCCCAGCTGCCAGCCAGCTCTTGGACACTCTCCCTGTCTGTCTCCGGCAGATAAAAGAGAACATCGCGTCGAAAGGCTGTCTCATCTTGCCACCAAGTAGGCAAATTGGTTGTTTCTTCTTGAAGCATGGCAGAGCTGACAAGGACGAAAGGCAAAGGAAAATCATAAGACTGACTGAAATAAGCCGACAATATCTCCCGAATCCTCTCCTCCTGCTCCTCGCTATCAAAGAAAAGATTGCCACTGTTGATATAGGAAACCGGATTTTCAAAACCCAACCCAGCCAAATCCTTCTTCAAATCAGCCATAACGACCTTGTTTTTTCCGCCGACATTGATGCCGCGAAGTAAAAGTGCATAACGCATATGTGCTCCTTAAAAATATATCTATTGTTTTCAGACTAACTGTTCGAGTTTCTCATGTAAATCATCCGTTTTTCTTTCATGGCTTTTCCTAAGTCAATGACCTTTTCCTCGCCGTCAAAAACAAAACCCATTTTTCCATAGAAAGCGATGGCACGTTTGTTATCTTCTAACACCCATAATAAAATCTCTGGATAACTATCCAAGGCAACAAATGCAGCCTGCATGAGCTGATGTCCTACACCCTTGCCACAATAATCTTTTAAGACATATAAAGCGATAATTTCACCCGCTATCGTAGCTGGATCTCGAAAATCACCGTAGCTAACAAAGCCAACCACTTTAGTATCATCCAAAGCGATCAAGGTATTTTCAGGATACTTTTGACTATAAAATCGGCACTTATCCAAGGTCATCTGCTCTTGAAATTCCGCAGGCAAAATCTCATCATAAGCTTCTCGCCATGTCTGCCAATGAACTCTGGATTTACTTTCTATCTCGTCAGCTGTTTCCATTGTTTTGATAGTGATGACCATTTATTTTTCTCCTTGATATTCCTCAATCCATCGCCTTTATTTCCAGAATCATATCGCGAATCTGTGCGGCTAGTTCGAAGTCCAGAAGTCCGGCAGCTTCTTGCATCTGACCTTCCAGTTTCTTGATCATGTCCTTGCGCTCTTGCTTATTGAGGCTTTCGATTTCGACAGTTTCTTCCTTGTCTGGCAGGGCTGCCTTGGTCACGCTTATCAGGTCACGGATTTCTTTCTTGATGGTCTGCGGTACAATGCCATGCTCTTCATTATAAGCCATCTGGATTGCCCGACGGCGGGCAGTTTCATCGATAGCACGCTGCATGGACTGGGTCATGGTGTCCGCATACATGATAACATGCCCCTCACTGTTGCGGGCTGCCCGGCCAATGGTTTGGATAAGACCACGCTCGTTGCGGAGGAAACCTTCCTTGTCTGCATCAAGAATTGCCACCAGACTAACCTCAGGCACGTCAATTCCCTCGCGCAGCAAGTTAATCCCAACCAGAACGTCAAAGACACCCAGGCGCAGGTCTCGGATAATCTCGGTCCGTTCCAAGGTCTTAATGTCTGAGTGCATGTACTTGACCTTGACACCCATTTCCTTGAAGTAGTCCGTCAAGTCTTCCGCCATCTTCTTGGTCAGGGTTGTGATAAAGGTCCGCTCATTCTTTTCAACACGGGCATTGATTTCACCCAAAAGATCATCAATTTGTCCCATAGTTGGACGAACTTCCACCTCTGGATCCAGAAGCCCTGTCGGCCGGATAATTTGCTCAATAACTGTATCCGTCTGTTCATTTTCATAGTCACCCGGCGTAGCCGATACATAGACAATCTGATGAACATGGCTCTCAAATTCTTCTCGGCGCAGCGGGCGGTTGTCCAAGGCAGACGGCAAGCGGAAACCATAATTAACCAGCATCTCCTTGCGAGAGCGGTCACCATTGTACATACCCCGAATCTGTCCCATGGTCATGTGACTCTCATCAATCATAATCAAGAAATCATCAGGGAAAAAGTCCAGAAGGGTATAAGGAGGCTCTCCTTCGCTTCGACCATCCATATGGCGAGAATAGTTTTCAACACCATTTGTATAGCCCATTTCACGCAGCATTTCGATATCGTACTCCGTACGCTGCTTCAAGCGCTGGGCTTCCAGAAGCTTGCCTTCCTTCTCAAAGATAGCTAGCTGCTCCTCCAGCTCCGCCTGAATCTTGGCAATGGCTACTTCCATGTGGTCTTCATTGGTCACGAAGTGAGTAGCTGGGAAGATGGCCAAATGGTCCACCTCGCCCAAAACTCGACCAGTCAAGGCTTCAACCTCACGAATCCGGTCAATCTCATCTCCGAAAAACTCCACCCGAAAAGCATGTTCATCACGAGAAGCTGGGAAAATCTCCACTACATCACCACGAACCCGGAATTTCCCCCGCTGAAAGTCAATGTCATTGCGCTCAAACTGGATATCTACTAAGTCATTAAGGAGCTTGTCACGGGAAATCTCTAGACCAGGGCGCAGACTAACCACGCTATCAGAGTATTCCTTAGGCGATCCCAGACCATAGATACAAGAGACCGAAGCCACGACAATCACATCATTCCGTTCCAAGAGGGCAGATGTCGCTGAGTGACGGAGCTTATCAATCTCGTCATTGACCGAGCTATCCTTTTCGATATAAGTATCGCTGGAAGGCACATAGGCCTCAGGCTGGTAATAATCATAGTAGGAAACGAAGTATTCCACCGCGTTATTGGGGAAAAACTCCTTAAACTCACCATAAAGCTGGCCGGCCAGCGTTTTATTATGGGCGATAACCAGAGTCGGCTTATTGACCCGAGCGATAACCTGACTCATGGTATAGGTCTTACCAGTACCAGTCGCTCCCATGAGAATCTGGGCTTTCTCGCCTCCCTCAATATTGTCCACCAGCTGCTCGATAGCTTGGGGCTGGTCACCTGAAGGCTCGTACTTAGAAACCAATTCAAATTTATTATCTGTTATTCTGTTAATCATCTTTTATTCCTTAAATTGTGCTTCTATCATTTTACCATATTTGCCTCATTTTCTCTGCCTTTGGCTCTGATTTAGTAACTAATCTCTAAGAACGGCTAGTCTTGCATTCTGATCATTCATTAACATCAAAAATCGCCCAGCTAAGCTGAGCGATGTCTTTATTTCTTAAACATCAATGCCTGAGGTAGGCGATTTTCCTTCTTGAGCGACCAGTAAAGATAGGCAATACTGCCAATCAGAACGATAGTAGCAAAAATAGATCCTTCAGCACCGAAAGCTCCTCCTGAAAGCCAATCAATAGAAGTCTGAGAAGTGTAATTAAAGACAGAGGCAGTAGCTCCGTTCCCGCTGACCTGGATGCCATAGACATTTCCTTGGACGAAATTCCAAGCGCCATGCATACCAGCCAAGACCCACATATTATCATACTTGATCATGAGTAGGCAGGCAAAAATCCCATCCAAGATAATAGTAACAATAGAAAGGACAGTCACACCAGCATTGAGGAGGTGCATTGCCCCAAATAGAGCGCTGGAAACCAAGACACCGACAAGAATATTTGATTTGGCACTAACCGCTGGAAAAAGCCAGCCACGCGTCACCAACTCCTCCGTGCCACCTTGCAGAATCCAAAAAGGTATCAGGGCAAGAATAAAGAGAACTGGCTCTAAACTAAGCTCTGCCAATTCTAGTCTCCCAGATCCGGTCAGCAAGAGCAGGGCAACGATAAGCGAAAACTGTATCGAACCAATCAGAAATCCTTTGCCCAGTTCTTTCAGCCATCCTTCCTTAAAGAAGCCCAGACTGGAGAAAGGTCTCTTTTCTCGAAACTTGACCCACAGAAAAACAAGTAAGGCCATAAAGAAAAAACTACCCAGCTGAAAAAAGATACTATAATGCCCGAACACTTCCATAACTGTTGCTCGGTCAGCTGTAGGATTTACCATGGCAAGTACAGTTCCAATGATGATCCCAATCAGAATCATTCCAATGAATGCAAGGATTTCTCCTAGCTGGATAAAGCCAATAGAGATCAGAATTGCTAACCAAATCGGCGGAATATAGCGCGACAGCTTCACATTATCTAACATGCGTGATTTAAACATAGAAATCTCCTTTCTTGATTTATCTATTATAACACATTTTATCATAATAGTATAAGAGCCAATATTCGTTGTTATGTCAGAAGATATGACATCGAAACAGAAAATATTTGCCNTTTTCAAATTTTTCTGATATAATCAGACAATATTCTAACAAAGGAGAGAAAGTATGAAGAAAAAAATCATAGCTTTTCTGCTAGCATTGTTCCCTATCTTTGCATTAGGAACAACTATTCATGCAGATACCATCAAAATCGTATCTGACACGGCTTATGCCCCATTTGAATTTAAAGATGTAGACCAGACATATAAAGGAATTGATGTTGATATTATCAATAAAGTAGCTGACATCAAAGGCTGGGAATATGAAATGTCCTTCCCTGGCTTTGATGCGGCTGTTAATGCGGTTCAAGCAGGACAAGCCGATGCCATTATGGCAGGTATGACCAAGACTGCTGAACGCGAAAAAGTCTTTACCATGTCTGACACATATTATGACACAAAAGTTGTCATTGCAACGACCAAGGCGAATACAATAAAGTCTTACGATCAACTTAAAGGAAAAACAGTCGGTGTCAAAAACGGTACTGCCGCGCAACGTTTTCTTGAAAAAATCAAGGACAAGTACGGTTTTACTATCAAAACATTTGATACAGGCGACCTCATGTATAACAGCCTAGCAGCCGGAGCGGTTGACGCAGCCATGGATGACCAACCCGTTATCGAGTATGCAATCAGTCAAGGGCAAGATCTGAAAATCTCAATGAAGGGTGAGGCCGTTGGTAGCTTCGCATTTGGTGTCAAAAAAGGCAGCAAATACGAATATCTGGTAACTGAGTTTAACGAAGCCTTGGCTCAGATGAAAAAAGATGGCACCTTGAAGGACATCATCAACAAATGGACTGCTGCTTCCAAAACTTCAACCAATTCAGCAGTACCAGAGACCACAACCAAGTCTGGACAAAAAGCCACTCCAGTCAAAGCTAAATATACGATTGCCAGTGACTCATCCTTTGCTCCTTTCGTTTTCCAAAATGATAGCAACCAATACACTGGTATTGACATGGACTTGATCAAAGCCATTGCCGAAGACCAAGGTTTTACACTTGAAATTTCTAACCCTGGCTTTGACGCTGCCATCAATGCCGTTCAATCTGGACAGGCCGACGGGATGATTGCTGGGATGTCCGTGACAGAGGCCCGCAAAGAAACCTTTAATTTTTCTGAACCATACTACACTGCTAACTCTATCCTTGCGGTGACAGAATCAAGCACTATTAGCTCCTATGAAGACTTGAAAGGAAAGACCGTCGGAGTCAAGAACGGTACAGCCTCTCAAACATTCCTCGTCGAAAATCAAAGCAAATACGGTTACAAAATCAAAACATTTTCAGACGGTTCTTCTATGTATGATAGTCTGAATTCCGGCTCTGTCGCTGCTATTATGGACGATGAGCCTGTTGTCAAATATGCCATCAACCAAGGCAAGAAAATGAAGACGCCAATCGAAGGAACACCAAGTGGTGAAGTTGCTTTTGCAGTAAAAGCAGGCACCAACCCTGAGCTTATCGAAATGTTCAATAATGGTTTGGCTAATCTAAAAGCCAATGGTAAATACCAAGAAATCCTTGATAAATATCTCTCAGCTGAGAAGGATAATTCCACAACCGTTGATGAAACAACTATCTGGGGACTTCTCCAAAACAACTACAAACAACTTTTGAGCGGACTTGGAATTACCATTGCTTTAGCACTGATTTCCTTTGCCATTGCCATGGTAATCGGGATTATCTTTGGAATGTTCAGCGTCAGCCCTATCAAAGCGCTTCGCATCATTTCAGAAATTTTTGTTGACGTTATTCGAGGTATTCCACTTATGATTTTGGCTGCCTTCATCTTCTGGGGAATTCCAAACCTCATTGAATCTATGACTGGTCACCAAAGTCCGATTAACGACTTCGTTGCAGGAACAATTGCTCTGTCACTTAATGCTGGTGCATATATCGCTGAGATTGTTCGCGGAGGGATTCAAGCCGTTCCAGTCGGACAGATGGAAGCTAGCCGAAGTCTAGGTATCTCGTATGGAAAGACCATGCGCAAGATTATCCTGCCTCAAGCAACCAAGATCATGCTACCAAACTTTGTCAACCAGTTCGTCATCGCTCTCAAGGATACAACTATCGTATCAGCTATCGGACTTGTTGAACTCTTCCAAACAGGTAAAATTATCATTGCCCGTAACTATCAGAGCTTCAAGATGTATGCTATCCTAGCAGTGCTCTACTTGGTCATCATCACACTCTTAACAAGATTGGCTAAACGCTTAGAAAAGAGGATTCACTAATGGCTAAATTAAAAATTGATGTTAATGATTTACATAAATACTATGGGGAAAATGAAGTGCTAAAAGGGATTAGTGCGAAGTTTTATGAGGGAGATGTTGTTTGTATCATTGGTCCTTCTGGATCAGGTAAATCAACTTTCCTACGCAGCCTGAACCTGCTTGAAGAAGTTACCAGTGGAACCATTACTGTCAACGGTTATGATTTGACAGACAAGGCTACCAATGTGGACCATGTTCGTGAAGATATTGGGATGGTCTTCCAGCACTTCAACCTCTTCCCACACATGACTGTCTTGCAAAATATCACCTTCGCTCCTGTTGAGCACAAGCGAATGAGCCAAGCTGATGCAGACAAGCTTGGTATGGAGCTCTTGGAGAAGGTTGGGCTGGCAGACAAGGCTGATGCCAAACCAGATAGCCTGTCAGGAGGACAAAAACAGCGGGTGGCCATCGCTCGAGGATTGGCTATGAACCCAGACATCATGCTCTTTGACGAGCCGACTTCCGCCCTTGACCCTGAAATGGTTGGTGACGTTCTCAACGTTATGAAGGATCTGGCTCAGCAGGGCATGACCATGCTGATCGTGACTCACGAAATGGGCTTTGCTCGTCAGGTTGCTAATCGCGTCATCTTCACTGCTGACGGTGAATTCCTAGAAGACGGCAAACCAGACCAAATCTTCGATAACCCTCAGCATCCACGTCTCAAGGATTTCTTGGACAAGGTACTCAACGTATAAATATGACGAATCCTGGAAGTAATCTTTCAGGATTTTTATTGACTTATGCTGCCCTTTTTGCTAGACTAAGGGTAGAATGATTTCGGAGGTACACGGAGACATGAAAAATTAAGTCTATTTTTTAAAGGAAACTTTATTTAGTAGATTTTGTCATGTTTCTGCATATCCGCGGGACTTTCGTTTTTTTGTGCTTTCAAGCATCTATTTGCTTATCTTTAGATCAATCCTGTCGCTCCTATGACAGTGCAAGATGAAAGCCCAGAAACGAATGATCCTACTTGGACACTCAAGTGTCTTCTTTGTGCAATCTCAACAGCTCTGCTAAATAAAGCAGGGCTGTATTTTGTATTATAAAACGAAGGAGACATCTATGCTGCAAATAAGAAATCTAACCATTACCCACCTAAAAGACCTGAAGGAGCTGGTCAAAGATCTGACACTGACCATCAATCAAGGAGACAAGGTCGCTATTATCGGTGAGGAGGGCAATGGCAAGTCCACCCTACTCAAGCTCCTGCTAGACGAGCGACTGGTCAGCTCCTATGTCAGCTACAGCGGACAGATTGATAAGTCCTATACTGCTGCTGTCTACCTGCCCCAGCAGTTGCCTTCAGAAGATGCCCAACTGACCCTCAATGACTATTTCTTTGCTGATTTTGATACAGAGCTGGACTATGCCAAGCTCTACCGTTATGCTGGAGAGCTCAACTTTGACAGCCAACGTTTTGCCAGTCAACAGCTGCTCTCTAGTCTATCTGGAGGAGAAAAGCTTAAAGTTCAGCTTATCAAGAAACTAGCCAGTGATTGGGACATTCTCTTTCTTGACGAGCCCTCTAATGACCTCGATCTCGAAACTCTGACTTGGCTGGAAAACTTTATCAGCCACAGCCAGAGAACGGTCCTTTTCGTCTCTCACGACGAGCATTTCCTCACTCAAGCTGCGACCAAGATTGTTCATCTGGAGCGAATCAAAAAGAAACAGGAGGCTAGAACCAGCGTCAAAAGTCTGGACTATGAAAATTACCGCCATCAGCGTCAGGAGGCTTTTGAAAAACAAGGTCAATTGGCACGGAAAGAACGGGAAGAACACGCTAAGACCATGGAAAAACACCGACAGGTTAAGCAAAATGTTGAGAATGCCTTGAGAAATACCAAAAATGATGTCCAAGGCCGACTACTAGCTAAGAAGATGAAAAACGTCCTCTCGCAGGGCAAACGATTTGAAAAGGCAGGTGCTGAAATGACCGAAATCCCGACACAGGAAGATGCCATCAGCCTTCACTTCTCAGACATAGAAGCTCTGCCATTGACCAAAAGAATCCTAAAATTAGAAGGCATGAAACTGGAAACAGACGGACGACAGTTAGCGGAAAACCTGACTCTAGAGGTCTGCGGTCAGGAAAAAATCGGACTGATTGGTGCTAATGGCGCAGGAAAATCTACTCTACTTAAGGAAATATGGAGGATTCTGCGCGAGCGGACAGACATGCGAGTGGGCTACATGCCCCAGCATTATGGCGACTTGCTGGATGACGAAAGCTCTCCTTTGGTCTTTCTGGCTCCCTCTGGCGACAAGGCTCAGGAGGAGAAAATTCTGACCCATCTAGCTAGTCTCCAGTTCACGCGCGACGAGGCCCGCCACCCGATTGGGCAGCTTTCCGGAGGTCAAAAAGCCAAGCTCCTCCTGCTCAAACTAGTCTTAGACCGTCCCAATGTCCTCCTTCTGGACGAGCCAACCCGCAACTTCTCTCCCACCTCTCAGCCTCAGGTTCGCCAGCTTTTGGCGACCTATCCTGGCGCCATCATCGCTGTCTCCCACGACCGCATCTTTCTCAAAGAAGTCTGCCAGAAGATTTATAAACTGACAGAAACAGGGTTGGAGGAAGTTAAACTATAAGCAAAAAGAGTTGGAAATTCCAACTCTTTTCGTTTTGTTTAGTATCAATCTATGAACTTTAATAAAGCTCTCCTTCTACTCCTGCGCCGTCTGCATTTGGTAATAGACACCTCTGGCTGTCATGAGCTCCTGATGATTACCATGTTCGACGATATTGCCATCTACCATGACGAGGATGATGTCAGCATTTTGAATAGTAGACAGGCGATGGGCGATGATAAAGCTAGTCCGTCCTATCATAAGCTTGCTGAAGGCCTCCTGAATCAAGACTTCTGTCCGAGTATCGATAGAGGAAGTCGCCTCATCCAAGATTAGGATTTTAGGAACAGCCAAAAAGACACGCGCAATGGTCAAGAGCTGTCGCTGACCTTGAGAAAGGGAGTCCCCTGCATCCGCCAGGTAGGTATCATACCCCTGAGGCAGTTGCTGGATAAAGAAATGAGCGTTGGCCGCCTTGGCAGCTGCAATGACCTCTTCTCGGCTAGCATCTGGCCGGCCAAAAGCTATGTTGTCATGAATGGTCGTCGTCTGGAGCCAAGTCTCCTGCAGTACCATACCGAACTGCTGACGGTAAGAGGCTCTGGTGTAATGACTGATGGGAGTACCGTCTAGCGAAATAAGACCACTATCAACATTGTAAAAGCGCATGAGGAGATTGATCAGGGTTGACTTGCCCGCACCAGTTGGCCCGACAATAGCAACCTTACTAGCTGCTGGAATCCTTATATTCAAATCCTGAATCAACTCTTTGCCAGGCTCATAGCCAAAAGCCACATGCTCAAAGCTAATCTGTCCTTCGACATCTTCAGACTGAAGAATTTCCTGACCAGACTCCGCTATTTCTTCTTGGTCTAAAACGCTGTAAATCCGCTCTGCACAAGCTAAAGCGCTCTGCAATTCCGACATGACTGACGATATATCATTGAAAGGCTTGGTGTACTGGTTGACATAGTTGAGAAAGGTCACTAGCTGCCCAACCGTAAAGCCTGTTCCCTGAATGATACGGACAGCCCCAAAGCCCACAATCAAAGCATAGATCAGGGCATTGATAAAACGAGTCGAAGGATTGACCGTCGAAGAATAGAAAATAGCCGCCTGCGAATAGTCAGCATAGGTTTGATTACTGCGGGTAAAAGCTGTATCAAACTGCTCCTGAGCATTAAAAGCCTGAATCAAACTTTCCTGGGTCAGACTTTCCTCAATCAACTGGGTCTGTGCCCCTCTCGCCTGCGTCTGCCGTTGGAAAAAACTAAAACTCTTTTTGGCTATAAAGCGCGCTAAGAAAAGAGAAAGGGGCGTCAAAAGCAGAACCAAAAGCAGGAGGAAAAGGTCCAATCTGGCCATGCTAATGATAGTCACTAAAATTGTCAGCAAACCAACAAAAAATTGATTGAAGACCATAAGTAGGCCATTGCTGAGCTGCTCCAAGTCCGTCGTCACCCGACTAACCAAGTCGCCGGTTCCCTGCCGATCCAGATAGGCCAAAGGGAGATAGTGTACTTTCTTGATAACGCCTTGGCGGAGCTGCTGGCTATAGCGATAGACCAGCTGATTATAGAGCAAGGGATTGAGCCACTGAATCAGCGTATTGGCTAAGATAACCAGCAGCATCTGGCCCAAAATCGGCATCAAATGCTGCTCCGCTTGAGGGAGAAGAACGCTATCAACCGCATTCCCGATTAAAACTGGTAGAAGAACAGTCAGAGCCACTTGAGCCACCGTTCCCAGACTAGCTAGGAGAAAGAGCCAGCGCGACTGCAGCAAATCTCGAGTCAAACGCCTCAAGCTGCTAGGTGATGTCTTATGCTTCATGCTTACCCTCCTCTCCTTGACTATGCTGTGAGTGATGAATTTCTCGGTAAATAGCAGAGCTAGCTAAGAGTTCCTCATGGCGACCAAGAGCCACCTGTTCTCCCTTATCTAGGACTAAAATTTGATCAGCTGAGCGCAAGCTATTGGTCCGCTGAGAGATCAATACTAGACTGGTTTCAGTCAATTCATTCTTAATAGCCTGCAAGAGTCTAGCCTCTGTCAAATAGTCCAGAGCTGAGGTCGCATCATCTAAAACCAAGAAAGGTGCCCTCCGCAAGACAGCTCTGGCAATGGTTAAACGCTGACGCTGACCGCCAGAAAAATTCCGACCAAAGGCCTCTACAGTCGCATCCAAGCCACCTTTCTTCTGAGAGACAAAGTCCGCCGCCTGAGAAATCTCTAAAGCCTGCCACAAGTCTGCGTCTGTTGGCTTAGTTGACAGTCCTAAAGTCAGATTGGAGCGAACATTTCCTTGGAAAAGCTCTGCCTTCTGAGGTACCAGACTGATCCAAGACCGCCATTCACTCAGATTTTTAGGACTGCGTCCTTGGGAAAAGATGGTCAACTGACCAGCAGCCACAGGATAAAGATGAGCCAGCAGCTGAACCAGGGTAGACTTACCTGATCCTGTTCCGCCAATAACACCTAAAGTTTGGCCGTTTTTCAAATCAAAAGTCAGATCTATCAGGGCTGGACTAGCTGCATTTGGATAAGAAAAGCTGACCTGCTGGGCTTTAATGGCTTGATCTAGCAGAGCTGTTTCCTGCACTAATTCCTGCAGGACATCTTCTTCTGCTTGCTCGAATACCTGACTAATGCGGCCTGCACTGATATAGCTTTGATTGAGTGAGTTGACCAGCATCGCCAGCTTGAGCAATTCCACCAAAATTTGCAATAAATAATTGACCAAGGCCACTAGCATCCCCTGGGTCAACAATCCCTTGCCAATAAAAGCATTCCCCTGCCAAATCACAGCAATCAGAGTACCATTGACTGTGAGAAAGGTCAGAGGACTAATCAGACTAGCCAGAGCTCCAGTCCTGATTTGCCAAGTTTTATAGAGCTCATTACGATTGCGAAAGGTCTGAACCTCGCGCTGGGTCTGACCGAAAGCGCGTATGACCCGCATGCCCTGTAGCTGCTCACGCGTCAAATTGACCAGTTGGTCTGTCAGCTGACGAATTTTGGCATAGAGAGGATTCATCAGACGAGACATAAGGACGATAATAGCCGTCAACACCGCCACCATGAGCAAGAACCACAAAGTAATAACCGGACTGATAGTAAAGGTCATGATGATAGAGCCGAAAACAATGATAGGCGCCCGCAGAAAGAGACGAAGAAATTGATTGATGCCCGTCTGAATCTGGTAGGTGTCACTGGTCAGTCGAGTCACCAAGCTAGAAGTCGTCAGCTCATCCCGACTAGCCTTGGGCAAGCGAAGAATCTTTTGATAGAGGTCACTCGTCATCTGGCGGGTAAAGCCCACTGCCGCCTTGGACGAATAATACTGGGCTACCACTGCTACCACCACGCCCAGCGCAGCCAAGCCCATCAAAAGAAAAACCATCCAGTAAAGATGGGAGCTGTCGTGTCTAGGAATGGTCTCGTCCACAATTTCCGCAATCAAAAGCGGAACCAAGAGTTCAAAACTAGCTTCCAAAAGCTTGAACAAGGGCCCCAGCAAAGACTCCCTGATATAGCCCTTGAAATATTTCAATAAATCTTTCATACTGCCTTCTTCTCCATTAAACTGTATTTATTTTACCATAATTTTCAAAGGGTAAAAAATATTCTCCTTCTGAACATCAGAAAGAGAACATTGATATTAGACTTTTTGTAAGCTCTGGCTTATTTTCTTTAGACCCATATACAAAAATGGCGTCACTACTAATAAAAATATGCCCAAAGCAATGAAAGACCAGTCAAAGCTAAAACGATCAATCAACCAGCCTGTCAGAGGGAAAATAACAATCATACTCAGGCTGAACATCATAGAATAGACACTGAGCATGGTCGCCCGTACCTCACTTGGCAACTGCTTTTGCAAATCATTGTCAAAAACCGGCTGAAAAAGTGCATACAAGGCGTTGCTGATTAGATAAATTAAAATATAGATGATCGGCGTTCCAAAGTAGGACAATAGGTAAGTCACTCCAGTCAGAAGGACTAATAATGGAAAAAGTTTCAAGGCTGAATACTTCTTTCCGACCTTGCTGGCCAGATAGACTGCCAAGATATTCAAAACACTGCCAATCAGCATGACCACCGAAATCTGCCAATCTTTTAAATCAGGCAATTGATTTTGATAATAAAAATAAAACATACACATCAGTGTTCCGATGATTTGGGACAGAATCATCCAGATGAAAAGGCTGGGATTTCTCTGCAACTCCTCTTTGACAGCCCAGATAATCTTTTTCATGGTCAGGCGTTCCGCTTTCTCTGCTTTGACACTTGGCTCCTTCAGCATCCAAGTCAAGAAAAGAACGACGATAGAGGTGCCAATCATGATATAGTAGGTCAGATGCAACTGCCCATGGACAAAAAATCCAGCCCAGACCGTTCCCAAAGACCGGGTCGCTTCAGCCACTCCAGACATGAAACTGGAGATGGACAGATACCGTTCCTTGAGTCCCGCCTCTACGGACGAATCATAGACCATAGCTGCGCTTGTCCCCGAATCAAAATTATAGGACCAAGCACTGATCATCATAGCCAGTGCATAAACCCAAAAGTTCCCCTGCCCGGCCAACATGAGAACAGAAGACACAATCCCGGCTATCCGGCTCAGATAAAGATTGGTCTTGTAGGAAAAGCGATCCGCCAACATCCCAGAAGGAATTTCACAAATAACGCTAGTCGCATGAAAAATACTTTCCAAAAGCCCAATCTGCCAAAGAGACATGCCGTTTTGACTTAGAAATAAAATCCAAAAACTGGTAATGCCTAGAAAGGCAAAAAATTCTACTCCGGCCATAAGACCGATATTTTTCCGATAACTTCTTTTAAACATATTTTCTCCTTTAACAAGTGTTTTCTAATTTCTATCCTTTGTCACTTGTTAATCTGCTGTTTACATGACTCCTACCTCTTCTTTCTCTAAAATTCTATATTTGGATTATTTCATAGTTCATTGTTGAAAAAACGCCACACGGGCGTTTGATTCATTTTTATGGTTTAATACGGTGTAACATACGTGGGAATGGAATGGCTTCACGGATATGCTTGGTTCCTGCTACAAAGGTTACCATCCGTTCGATACCGATACCAAATCCACCGTGTGGAACAGATCCATACTTACGAAGATCTAGGTAGAATTCATATTCTGATGTATCCATACCAAGCTCTTCCATTTTAGCGACCAGTGCGTCGTAATCTTCTTCACGCATAGAGCCACCGATGATTTCACCGTAGCCTTCTGGAGCAAGCAAGTCTGCACAGAGGACGCGATCTGAATTTCCAGGAACTGGTTTCATATAGAAAGCCTTGATGGCTGCTGGGTAGTTCACGACAAAGGTTGGTACACCAAAGTGGTTTGAAATCCATGTTTCATGTGGTGAACCGAAGTCATCACCATGTTCCAAATGCTCATAGTCTGCATCTTCATCATTTTCATGCGCTTGCAAGAGGTCAATCGCTTCATCATAGCTAACACGCTTGAAAGGCTCAGCAATATAGCGTTTCAAGAGTTCTACATCACGTTCCAATGTTTCCAAAGCTTGAGGAGCACGGTCCAATACACCTTGAATCAAGGCTTTGACATAAGCTTCCTGCAAGTCGAGTGACTCATCGTGAGTAACAAAATTATACTCCGCATCCATCATCCAGAACTCTGTCAAATGACGGCGAGTTTTTGATTTCTCAGCACGAAATACAGGTCCAAAGTCATAAACACGGCCCAAAGCCATAGCTCCCGCTTCCAGATAAAGCTGACCTGACTGACTCAAGTATGCTGGAGTTCCAAAGTAGTCTGTTTCAAAGAGTTCAGTCGAATCCTCTGCCGCATTTCCTGACAAGATTGGACTATCAAACTTCATAAAGCCATTCTTGTCAAAGAATTCATAGGTAGCGTAGATAATGGCATTGCGGATTTGCATCATAGCCACTTGCTTACGAGAACGCAGCCATAAGTGACGGTTATCCATGAGGAAATCAGTTCCGTGTTCTTTTGGCGTGATTGGATAGTCATTTGATTCACCGATGATTTCGATATCTGTAATATCAAGCTCGTAGCCAAATTTTGAGCGCTCGTCTTCTTTGACAATCCCTGTCACATAAACAGACGTTTCTTGGCTCAAGCGTTTGATAGTATCAAACTTCTCAAGTCCTACTTCTTCGCCAAATTTCTCAATAAAGTTAGGCTTGAAAGCTACACCTTGGAAAAAGGCAGAACCGTCGCGCAACTGCAAGAAAGCAATTTTCCCTTTTCCTGACTTGTTGGCTACCCAAGCACCAATCGTTACTTCTTCACCAACATGATTTTTCACATCAATAATTGTTACATTTTTCTTCGACACGTTTTTTCTCTTTTCTATTTTTATTCTTTGTGGCAGACTACTTCGACATTATTTCCATCTGGGTCTAGGATAAAAGCTGCATAATAAGGTAGATGATCACTCCGATAATCAGGTGCACCATTATCTTTTCCACCTGCCTTCAAACCCGCCTTGTAGCAAGTTCGAACCTGCTCGTGGTTTTCTGCAAAAAAAGCAAAGTGAATAGGAGACTGCTCTCCCTTTCCTAACCAAAAATCTCCACCAGGATGAGGACTGTTGGGGGCAACAAAACTGAGTAGAGAGTCAGTTCTAAAATCCAATTCGTAGCCAAGAGGAGCAAGAAAGCTTATATAAAAGTCTTTTGAAATTTGTAAATCCTTTACTTTAATCTCAAAATGATCAATCATTCTTACTTCTCCATGAAATCCTTGAGGCGTTGAACCGCTTCTTTTAGTGTATCCATGTCAGTCGCATAGCTGAGGCGGACATTTTCTGGCGCACCAAATCCGTCACCTGTCACTAGAGCCACACCTACTTCTTCTAAAATCGCTGTGGTAAAGGCCGTCACATCGGTATAGCCTTTCATTTCCATCGCTTTTTTAACATTTGGGAAGAGATAGAAGGCCCCCTGAGGCTTGACAACTTCAAAGCCAGACACTTGAGCCAGCAAAGGATAAATAGTATTTAGGCGTTCTTCAAAGGCCAATCTCATATTTTCGACCGTATCCTGACTACCCGTCAAGGCCTCAATAGCCGCATATTGCGCCACCGCTGTCGGATTAGAAGTCGTTTGCCCTGCAACCTTGCTCATCGCTGAGATAATTTCAGGCTCACCTACAGCATAGCCAATCCGCCAGCCCGTCATAGAATAGCTCTTGGAAACACCATTGATGACGACTGTTTGCTTACGAATTTCCTCTGACAGACTAGAAATCGGTGTGAATTTATTGCCGTTATAGACCAAGCGGCCATAAATATCATCGGCTAAGATCAAGATATCATGCTCAACAGCCCAATTTCCGATAGCCAGCAGCTCCTCTGCTGTATAAATCATACCAGTCGGATTGGATGGCGAGTTCAGAACCAAGACCTTAGTCTTCTCAGTGCGGGCAGCTTCCAGCTGGGCAACCGTCACCTTAAAGTCATTTTCCTCTGTCGCTTGAGCAAAAACAGGCTTTCCTTCGGCCATCAAGATCTGATCAGCATAGCTAACCCAATAAGGCGTCGGAATGATGACTTCATCCCCTGGATCAATCACGCTCATAAAGAAGGTGTAAAGAGAGAACTTAGCACCCGTTGCCACTGTCACTTGATTAGGCTGAATCTCATAGCCATAGTACTTGGCAAAATAGTCTACAACCGCTGCTTTCAGCTCAGGCAGACCACTTGTTACCGTATAAAAACTAGCTCTGCCATCTTCAATCGCTGCCATCGCTGCTTGTTGGATATTCTTAGGCGTCGGAAAATCCGGCTCTCCCAAGGTCAAAGAAAGGATATCCCTGCCTTCAGCCTTTAAAGCTTTCGCTCTAGCTGCCGCTGCCAAGGTCACGCTTTCTTCCATATTTAAAACACGATTGGATAATTTCATAGCCCCTCCTTGCTGAGCAATGTCTTACTTTCAAATCCGATATTGTAATAAGTGCTTCCAGACTTAATTTCCCAAACAGGCTGACCGTCTAAGTAACCAAAAGTGGTCTTATCAATAGAAGTCGCTCCATTTTCCTTGGCTGCTTGTTCTGCCTCTGCCTGACTCATCCCATCTTGCAAGCGATAGACATGGATTTTGTTGGAATTTTTGGAAATCAGAACAGCTTCTTCCTCTTTTTTACTAGTTGTCCCAATCAAGCTATAGTAGGACTCTTTGCCATTGTAAATCGCAAAGCTCGTCAGACTTTCCAAATCTGCATATTCCTTAGCGATTTTTTGAGAACCTTCCTTGGCTGACTGCCAAGGCTCGATAGCAAGGTGCAAGATCGTAAAAAATGAAAAAACAAGCGCCGTTAGGACTAGGAAAAGCCCAATGGCATAGTGCCTTATAGGAAATTTAGCCCTTTCTTTAATTTTATGTTTCACTGAATCATTATACTACAAATAGCCTGATTTTTCTAGGACTTTTATCACATTTGCATTTATTACTATTTATTGATAAAATATTGCTATGAGAATAACTGAAAACCTAGATAACGAGACTCTACTTGACCTCAAGACAATTATCGTTCTTCATAAGGCGGAGCGCACTATTCGAAATCTCGAAGCTCAAATTTTTAAAAAGCACAATTTGACGCCTACCCAATTTTCCGTCTTGGAAACCTTATATAGTAAAGGAGAGTTGCGGATTCAAGATTTGATTGATAGCATGCTGGCTACTTCGGGAAATATGACGGTTGTTATCAAAAACATGGAAAGAGATGGCTGGATAAGTCGCAGCTGCGATCCCAATGATCGCCGCTCCTTCCTCATCCGACTAACCGACCAAGGCCAGAAAAAGATCGAGACTGTCTTGCCAGAGCACATCGCCAATATCCGCCACATAACTGACCTCCTCTCCCAAAACGACAAAGAAGATTTAGTGCGGATTTTAAAAACTTTCAAAAAGCTGAGCTAAATTATTGCTAATTAGTGACAATTGTTGTAACATAGATAGTAACAAGAGGAGCACCTCTTAAATAAAGATAAAATGGAGGACACACTTATGTCTAAAGTACTATTTATTGTTGGCTCACTTCGTCAAGGTTCATTCAATCATCAGTTGGCAGCTCAAGCAGAAAAGGCTCTAGCTGGTAAAGCTGAGGTAGCTTACCTTGATTACAAGGATGTACCATTCTTTAACCAAGACCTCGAAAGTCCAGCTCCAGCTGCTGTTGCCAAGGTTCGTGAAGAAATCCTTGCAGCTGATGCTATCTGGATCTTCTCACCTGTCTACAACTGGGCTATCCCAGGCGTTGTAAAAAACTTGCTCGACTGGACTTCACGCGCACTTGATTTGTCAGACCCAAGCGGCCCTTCTGCCCTCAATGCCAAAGTGGTGACTGTTTCATCTGTTGCTAACGGCACTTCACCTGACGAAGTCTTCAAGCACTACCGTAGCCTCCTTCCATTTATTCGCATGAATGTGGTTGACCAATTTACTGGTGTCGGTATCAATCCAGAAGCTTGGGGAACTGGTCAATTAGTCCTTGCAGAAGACAAGCTTGCTGAGCTATCTGCCCAAGCAGATGCCCTCCTAGCAGCTATCAACTAAGATAAAATAAAAAAACATGAAGCAAAATTTCTCAGAAAGACTGCTCCATGTTTTTTCTTATTTTAAAATGATGGCTGCGACGATTGGACTGACAATCACATACATGATTCCTGTCACACCGATTGCAAGGCCGGCCATAGCTCCTGCAACCTGTCCATATTTAAAGGCCGTTCCCGTACCAACCGCATGACCAGTCCCTCCTAAAGCCAGACCAATCGCTACTGGATCCTTAATTTTTAGCAGTTTAAGAATGGTCGGTCCCATGACACTTGTCAAAATACCTGTCGCCACAACAACCACCAAGGTAACAGTTGTCAGCCCCTGCATTTTATCAGTAATGCCTACTGCCATCGCTGTTGTGACAGATTTTGGAAATAGGGAAATCGCTAAAAAGAAATCCATCCCAAAGAATTTTGCAAGTAGAGCCGTGAAAGTCGTATTGACCACCACAGCCACAAAGGTTCCTAGCAGAATACTACGAGCATGGTGTTTCATCAGGTGGAAGGTTTTATAAAGCGGAATTCCTAAAGCAACCGTAGACGGTACGATTAAATTGTTCAAATAAGCCCCACCGACATAGTAGTCCTTATAAGAAATACCTGTTAATTTCAAGAAAGCAATGACCAAAATCGCTGCTAAAAGGAGAGGCGTTGTCAGAGGATGAGGAAATCTACGGAAAATCAGCATCCCGATGAGGTAGGCAAAAATGGACAAGGCGAGACCAAATAGTGGATTGCTCCAAAGATTAGACATGATCCATCCCTCCTTCCTCATAATCGCCTTCAAAATGCTGCTTGATGAACTGTACGACAAGGGCAATGACGATCACATTTAAAACAATGGCACCAAGGATAATCAAGATAATCGGTAGCAGGTAAGGAGCAATCACATGAAATTTATCCATAATCCCAACTGCCGGAGGTAGAAAAAGAATGGTCATATTGGCTAACAGAAAATTGCCGACCATACTGACGTGGCGGAGTCTCAATAACTTAAACTGCAGAGCAAGAAATAGCAAGATTAAGCCGATAATACTACCTGGAATGGGAAGATGGAAGACACTTGATATCCCCTCTCCAATGATGGAAATCGAGAAAATAATCATCAACTGGACATATAACTTCATGCAGAACCTCCAAAACTTTCTATGTACAGTTTACTCCTTTTCAGAAAAATTTCAAGGTTTTTCTAAAATAAAAAAGATGGAAACGAATCCATCTGATTGCTTACAACTATACTTGCTTCTGCATTCCGCGGATCTAGCATTAAACAAAGTGATTATCGTTCTTCGTCCTGCTATCAAAAAAAACGCCTTTAGGCGCTTCTTGACATACAACGGAAGACATGGGATTCGAACCCACGCACGCTTTTACACGCCTACTGCGTTTCCAACACAGCCTCTTAAGCCTCTTGAGTAATCTTCCATACAAGAGAAAGACTTGCTTTCTCAAAACTTTATCCATTATACCACATTGCAGCTCCAGCCGCTATACTTTCCGTTATATTTTTTCGAAATTTCTATTAATTCCCAAACATGTTGGTTGATGCTAGGGAGCTCTGTGGTATCGAATCGGGATATTTCTAGTTTGTAAGGACGAGGATCGCCTTCTTCTTTTTTCCTAGAAGAAATATCATAATCAAGAGCAGAGGCATCCCCCATAAAGGAAACACGATCATCGTAAGTCTCAAAACTAAACTGATGCCTGATTTCCCGTAGTTGATTATGGTCGTCCCCTTCTTTTTCTAGGCGATACCAGATACGCTGGTTTAAAATAGATTGGTACTCATATTCATTTGGATACAAGAAGTCAAAGTATTGTTTCCATTCAGGATCCACCAGAGTAGCTGAATTATATTGATACTTCGAAAACTGCTCCATTACCTGAGCAATAATCGGCATGTGCCGCTCTCTATCTCTCAAATAGTAATAAAATTCTATATGACCATCTGTGATGACTACTCCGACATAGATAGCCGCAATGCGCTTCATCGCTTCTGAAAGACGATCTTCGATGAGGTTCAAATTAGAAAATTCGTCATAATCTGGAAACCCTGTTTCTGGATCAACATTCAAAATAGCAATTCTCAAACGTAGTGCATAAGTATAGGATGGATAGGGAGCAATAGAATTCAACGCTAAATTTAGACGGATACTAGCCATTCGGTCATCAATAAGGGTCGAAAAAGAGCCCCATTCATTCGGAAGATTTTCTAAATCAACAGAAACTTCCTCAATGGGTAGATGACTATCTTGACTCTTCCCTAAGATTTTTCCAAAAAAACTCATATCATTAAAAACCTCATTTACATATCCCTATGGAGCTTAATGGAGAAGTCAGAAAAGCTTTAAAATCAATACATTTGTTGTTTTCTAGTCCTTTTCCTAACTCTTTCTAAAAAATCCGAAAAACTCCTTCAACTTTACTAGTATATCATATTTTAAAAGATTATCAAATCGTTTAATTTTTGCGAAAACAGACCGAGATATCTGTTGGTCTACTTTGATAGGTTGAAGGACATTATAAAGAACATCTGTTTCATGCGCTCTATTCTATTTTCAAAGAAGGATATGAGAGAACGCTTAGCAAATTATATTGATTTTTAGAGAGTGGGACAGAAATCGGTAATTCGTTAGAATTCGATTTCGTCGTCCCACCTCCGACAGTTGAGTAAGGCTGTAAAAGCTGATGAAATCAGCGTAATAGAGCCCACTCAACCACTGCGTCTTGCTCGACAATCCAAAGACAATTGAGAGGCTAGGACTTTTGTCCCAGCCTCTTGTTGTATCCCTTTTTCAAAAAGTTTAAAAAGGTTTAGAAAGTATAAAATAAAAAACGCTGATAAATCAACGTTTTAAGAAGTTTTAGAAAGGTTTAGAAACCAAAAATGGAGCCGGTGGGAGTGTCGAAATCTCAGTTAAATCAGCTTATTTTCTGATTTGTAACTCTTTTTCTGACTCTCTTTCAAAATTCCGCGAAGCTCCTTTAACTTTAATAGTATATCACATTTTAGGAGATTATCAAATCGCTTGGCTTTCGCGTGAAAAATCACGAGAAAACAGACCAGCATCGCTGCCAGTCTGCCAAGTCTATCACTACGGAAAATTTTAAATTTTTCCATTATAACAGAAAAAAGCCCCAGCCTTTCGGCCGGGGTAGATTAAAATTTAAGAAATTATATTTTTTGTTTATCGCAGTTTCCGCTGCGTCTACATCTCTGTAGCGTCAACCAGATAGGCATCTTCTACCCACTGATCAGATTGAGGATGGTTGATCCGTGACCAACCGTTGACTTTTTCATAGACTCGCACCCGAGTACCTGCAGGCAGAAATTCCTTATCCGGGCTAGCAGAATTTGGAGCGGATTCGACCCAATAATCATCTGCTAAGCTCGCTTCGTAATAAGGCATATCCGAATTTGCCAGTGGGGTATTTACATCTAGCTCATGCTCGAATTGAGATGTGGCAGCTTGCTGGATAGCTGGTGCCGACTGCGTAGGTGCTGCCGCGCCAGTATATCGGTAAGCGTAGATGTACGGGCATCCGTTGTACTCCCAGATTTGGTCATGGCTGTTGACTGTGATGCCGTTATAGCCATAATTACAATGGATGATGTTATCTGCATCCACAAAGATACCTGTGTGGCCGCCAGCTCCTGAGCTGTAGCCGCGTTGTCCCCAGATGAAGATATCACCCCGCTGGGCATCCCAGCCTTGGTTTTCAGCGATTAGCTCGTAGCCATTTTGAGTGAGCCAGTCGTGCATAGCTTCCGTGTTGACCGCCCAGCCGTGGTCAGATGCCCCAGCAGAGCGCAAGGCGAAGTAAACAGACGAGCTGCAGTCATAGCTAGATGGACCATTTCGATAGTCCATGGAGTAGGTAACTGCTCCCTCGCGAGCTGCCATCCATGCAATTGATTGTTCGACGTTAATTCCCATTGTTTTTTCTCCTCCTATTTATCAAACTGGCTAGCATCAATGATGTAAGTCACCTCGCCCACGATTTGCAGCGGTGTAGGCAATTGACGCACATTGCTAGCATTGACCAGCACACGTCCATCTGGCATTAAGACAAAATCAATCGTAGCTTGTGGATGAATTTTACCTTGAGAAATCACCTTAGCTGTAAATGTTACAGGATGCGCAGGCTTAAAGCCTTCTGCGATTCTTTCGGTCAAGGTATATTGTCCGTTATCCCAGCGTTGCGTCGCTGGTGTAGAGATATGAGCTCGTACTTGAGCTTCTTCATTTCGAGCTAGATAGAGTTTTGACCCGAAGCCAAAACGAAAATTTCCTTCTGCATATTCAGTTACTTTTACTTTTGTCATTTTTTTATTTTCCTTTCAAATTTTCATTCATTTCTTTTACTGCGGCCTCGATAAAGACATCGAGGTCTTTATCTGCCATGTAGATGTTATATTTTTCCAGCTCGGTGAGAATCGCCCCTTTTGCCTGAGCAAGCTTCTGCTCACCTTTAAATCCGGTCTCTTTCGCAATCTGCTCCACAGCATTTACTGCGTTTTTGGTCAAGATTTCGACAATTTTGATTGATTTCTCTCCACCTTTTGCGATCAAAAATTCCTTGACCGCCTTAACCGCGACTCCTGCTAAAATAGTCAGAATGCCAATTGCTGAGCTTAAAACAAGCTCTGTGATTTGTTGCATGTATTACTCTCCTTTGTTTTTATCATTATCTTTATCAAGCAAACTCTGAAATGCTTTCAGGATTGGCTGAAAAATAGTGACATTTCCTTTTAATTTTCGGTAATTTTCGATGAGTGATTGGAATGTAAATGCGATGTACCCGAGATAAATCGAGTACAAGAATGCGAAGCCTGTTTTTTCAGGCAACAGCACGGACATCGGGATGAGAATCATCAGCAAGAGGACTCCTAAAATCTTGCGAAGGAGTCCATTGATGCCGATTTTGCTCTTGTACTCAATGTCAGGATTCACAATAGCCGCAACCGTACCTGTTATAAAATCAATGATTTCCATTGATACAATCAATGCCAGGGCGTACAATACCAATCCATCTTCAGTCTGGATTACACTTCTAAAAAAATTGAAAAATTCAATTTGCATATACACCCCTACTCTTTATGTTCTGTTTTTGGCTCTGTCCAATCTGGGTTACCCTCTGCGTCAAAAGTCATGATGTGGTACTCAAGGTTAAACAGGTCTGAGACGTTGATTGTGGTAGTTGTACCGCCCCATTGAGTAAATGCCCAGACAGTTTCTACGTCTTTAAATTGACGACGGCCATTGACGATGACAGGGCGCTTTTGGACATCTCGGTACATATAAAAGTCATTCGTAGCATTCTTGCAGCGGATAAACTCACCATTTTCCTTCATGTAGTTGAGGGCGGTTGCCAAATCAAAAGGTTCTGTGATGTTTTTAAGATCGAGTAAAGTGTTTTCAGCAGTTGTAGTCATAATTATTCCCCTTTTTCTGTCTCTGGTGCTGCGCTTGTTTCAAGCGAGTTTTCAAGCTCTGCATTACGCTCTAAAGCCTGCTGCAGTTGCGCTTGCAGCTCTTCTTTTTGAGCTTCAAGTTTTGCAATTGTTAATGATTTACTAGCGATTTCAATCGCTAGCTTAGATTGGATATTTTCGTTCATATTTTCTCCTTTTTAAATCGAGTCCCAAGTACGAATAACATCACCTCGGCCTGTGATGTTTACTAAATGTTTAAAGTTTGTATTAAATTGATTCAATATATTTTTTAAGCTTGTGTATGTTTTAGCGTTTTGGTACAATCTCACATCACCTATGCTTAAAAGCGAACTAGGACGATCAGAGGCGTTGTAAGCGTCAATTCCCAATTTATTAGGCAATGTTATGACATTCCACCCATCGGGCGAATTGTACGGAGAACTAGTCAATCTGACTAAATCCCCTACAACATCAATTTGGTCAACATCAGGTCCGTTCCAAGCACGGATTCCAACGAAACCGCCATTATTAGCATCTTCGTTACCTCCTCTATTAGACCCAATTACCGTAACGCCAGCAAGGCCTTTGCCAACGACGGCTCCAGTCTCAAATTTTACGAATTGGGTAGGATAACCTGTTAAAACCCGTCTCATGGCAGCTCGATCTGTGTAGTAATTGATTTGTCCATTGTTGAGGTCGATTTGCATCGCATTATTCTGCGCCGTAATGACCTTACCTTTCATCCACTCGATAAATGCTAGCTCAATCTTGGACTTGATAAAATTCGCATCTAAACCGACGATTTTATTAGCATTCAGATTGATGATGTTGACATTCGCTGCGTTGAGCGTTCCTGCTGTGATTTTATCAGCCAGCATGCTTTCAATCATGGCATTCTTGATGATCCCGTTGTCAATCAAAGCTTTCCCGTCCAAGTGGATAGACTCA
The DNA here is from genome assembly GCF_003943505.1 of Streptococcus cristatus. Taxonomy (GTDB): domain Bacteria; phylum Bacillota; class Bacilli; order Lactobacillales; family Streptococcaceae; genus Streptococcus; species Streptococcus cristatus_E. The sequence goes on along the minus strand of NZ_RJPS01000002.1, from coordinate 2,358 downwards.
CCTTGGATGCGGACGTTCGGACCAGTCATATTGATTTGACTGACGATATCGCCATTCGAATTTAGGTTTTGCACTGCCCAGGCATTTGCTATCTGATATTGCACTGTTCGAAGACCGAGGTTTTTCGAGACCTCGACCTGAAACAGCTCGTTGCTCAGAGTCATGCGAGAGACCTTGTCTGCGACCTCTTTTTCAGTCGAGCCAATCAATCGCTCATAGAGCTTGCTAGTCTCTTGTACGCGTTGAAAGTCAGTCTGGCTGGCTTTGCCTGTGATTTGCTGAGTAATCGTAGTCAGCTGACCTTCTGCCGTGCGCTTAAACTCCGCCAAACTAGTCTTGGTTTCGTTTAGGCCAGTCTCGACCCTGCCGACTTTATTCAGCGTTTCCTGAGCCGACTGTTTCCACGTATTAAAGCTCGTCAATGAGCCGTTGGCTGTGTTGAGGGCGGCTTGCACGCTGGCCAGTTGGCCGTCTATGCCTTGCCTAAATTCAGCCAGCTTTGTGTCTGCGTAGCTCGTTGCATCCTCTGGAGCGGGTGACCAGCTCGTATACACTGACCCGCTCTCAACCTTGGCAAGTCGCCACTCAAGCGATCCGCTCGCGATAAAATCAGTCCTAAACATCCAATTCCAGTAGGCATTCTTCAGATGATTTTCTGTGATTTTAAAAGAGTGTTCGAATGTGATCTCTCCGCTACCGCTAATGGTTTTAGCAGGGCTACCATTGTAAGATCCAGCTGTCCATCCAGTCACATTTCCATTGCCTTGCATCCAGACAGTCGCCGTTTTACCAGTCGCTGGTCGGACATCAGTATATTTGAGTATGATCTTAGACCTCAATGTGTCTCCGACTTGCAAGCCGTCAGTCAAAACTTTGTAGAGAGATGGGCAAACATTCGCATTCCCAGAAAAGTTTGTAAAAGGCGTAGACCATTCTTTGCTTGTTCCTAACGCAAGATTTCGTCCACCTACTGCCAGCTCCTCAAAGCGTCTGCTTATGCTCCGCACGTCTTCAGTGTGCTGCGCTTTGGCAACGTAGCCAGCCTCAATAGCCTTACGCTCAGCTGTTAGCTGGCGTGCTGTTTCCTCACGGGAGAAAGTGCGCAAGGCTTCTGCTCTCGTGCCGTCAGAGTTGACGTAGGCTTGGACCGCTGACAAGTCTGTGCGCAAGCCTTGAGCCGTGCGCTCAAAGGTAGCCTTGGCCTCGGTGATGAGGCCGTCTGCGTCTTCAGGGGCGGGTGACCAGTCAGTCGGTACTGTACTAATTTCGAGTTTTGGATAGCCGGCAACTGCTCCAGCTCCAGTCTGGATGTATAGGTTCGCAACAAAATCAACCCAATTATCTTTGAAATCAAAGACCTGATAGATTCGTTTCTTAGAGATATTTCCTGTTCCCGTCTCCCAAACCTCAGGCCAATCTCTGTGTACTGAGCCAGCAATTCCTGCGGATGCAGATAAACCAAATCTTCCCTGGTTTTGGGCAACAACATTTTCTCCCGAAACCTGCACACTCATCACAATTTTCTTTCCTTTTGCATGCTTGACAAAATCAGGATGGACCTTGATTCCTTTGTTTCCAGATGTGATTTCGAAGTCGGAATTTAAAAAATAATTCCGACCGCCAACCGACAGGCTCGCAAGTTCCTCACGCAACCGCCCAGCCTCTGCTGTGACCAAGGCTCTATCAGCCTTGTCTTTGGTAGCGTTGATGATTTCTTGGCTGATTCGATTCGCTCGCACNTCAAACTCAGCTGTGCTCAATTTTGAGTNCAGCTTATTCTGTGTGTCGGTCTCTAAAGACTTGACCGAGGCCGATATCCTGTCTGAGAGCAAGTTCAAGGCACTACTGTCAGCCTTAGTCTTGAGCCCCTCACGCAAGCTAGATACGCCAGCTTCGANNGAGTCNGCTCGTTGTTTAAAACTGGATNCAACAGCTGAGATTTGATTTTCGACATCTTCAGGGGCTTCTGAGTAAGGCGTATCTGTGTCGCTTACTTCAAATTTTGNCATCCAAATCCAGACCGTGTCNGCTCTGTTGAGATTNAACAGCCATTCGTTNGTCGTTAANTTNGACAACCCAGTCCAANNNNTCGNNANNTTAACCACATANCGCTTGACTTCCGTGGTCAAGGTCACATTCCCGTCTTTATAACCAATATTTCCAAGTCTTGACCGTAAAATCGTTCCAGCATTTTCTGCTTTGGCATAAAAGCTGATGGTCACATTCTGATTGGTCATGCTTCCCGGCGCTACTTTGCCATATTGCCCAGTAGCTGGATAAGTGATTTTAGGGTTTCCGCCGTCCTTGCCAGCTGGGTCTTGCCCAACGATTTTCAAGGCGTTGTGCCCAAGATACTTG
>NZ_RJPS01000001.1 GCF_003943505.1 Streptococcus cristatus | reverse complement strand
GCAGGGAATCGCATCACTCTCTGGGGTGATTTGAGCTAAAAAACCGCAGCGGAAACTGCGGAAAATAAATATTTTTTCTTAAATTTTAATCTACCCCCCGGCCGAAAAGGCTGGGGCTTTTTTTGTTATAATGGGAAAATTTAAAATTTTCCGTAGCGATAGACTTGGCAGGCCGACAGCGATGTCGGTCTGTTTTTGTTTTCCCTCGTTTATATTAGATAGAGAATTTTAGTGTCTTTTATTGAAATGTTAGTCGTTCTTTTAATCATCAGCGTCTTGATGCTCTTGTTTGTCCCGAATTTGACTAAGCAGAAGGATGCTGTTTCAGATACGGGCAACGCAGCTGTAGTCAAGGTGGTGGAAAGTCAGGCTGAGCTTTATGAATTGAAGAATGTTAATGAAAAAGCCACACTAGGGAAATTGGTTGCTGATGGTCGGATTACTGATAAGCAGGTGGCATCCTATAAGGCTTACTATGGAAAAAACAGCAGTGAAACTCGCTCAGTTGCGGATTAAGGCTTTTACGCTACTGGAAAGTCTTCTGGCTCTATTTGTGGTCAGCTTCATTTTATTAGGTTTATCTGGCTCTGTTCAGGCCGGTTTCAATCAAGTGCAGGAGCAGCTGTTTTTCATGGAATTTGAGCATCTTTATCAGGAGAGCCAAAAGCTAAGTATGGCTGGACATGAAAAGATTAAATTGACCATTTCGGAGCGCAACATCTCCAACGGCTACCAGCAGGTGGAGTTTCCCAAGACTTTGCAGGAACATGCTCCTCAGACCATTCAGTTTGATCAGGCTGGCGGAAATTCTTCGCTCAGCAAGATTGTTTTTCAAACGGAGGATAAAAAGGTTGTTTACCAGCTTTATATGGGTAATGGAAAGTTTAAAAAGACGACGAATGGAGGCTAGCATTTTGCTGGAGGCTCTGGTGGCAATGGCGGTTTTTGCGGCTATTGCCAGCCTACTGCTTGGCCAGATTAGTCAGTCGCGGCAGGAACAGACTCGTTTATTGCAGGAGGAGGAAGTCCTACGGGTTGCTCGGATGGCCATGCAGACGGGACAGGAAAATCTGACGGTCAACGGCATTACAGTCCGCCAGGTCAAGACCGACCAGCAATTAATCGTCTATCATCAGGAGGAGAAGGTGCTCAGTGTTAAAAAACGTTAAAATCAAAGCTTTTACACTTTTAGAGACTCTAGTCGCCTTGCTGGTCTTGAGCGGTGGTATGTTGGTCTTTCAGTCGATGACCAAGCTTCTGGCTTTTGAACTGCGACATCAACAGGAAAATAAGCAGCAGGAATGGCTCTTATTTGTCGATCAGTTGGAGACGGAGCTATCGCGCAGCCAATTTGACCGAGTCGAAAACGACAAAATCTACGTCAAACAGGATGGCAAAAATATAGCTTTGGGTAAATCTAGGAGTGATGATTTCCGAAAGACGGATGCTTCGGGACGTGGCTATCAGCCCATGATCTATGGACTTAAAGCTGCTCCGGTCAGTCAGGAGGGGGACCTAGTTCGCTTTCGCTTCCGGTTTGACAATGATTTAGAAAGAGAGTACATCTATCGTGTTCAAGATAAAAGTTAAGGCGGGCATCTTGCTTTATGCCCTCTTTATGGCAGCGGTCTTTAGCTTGCTCTTGCAATTTTATCTGAATCGGCAGGTAGCCAATCAGCGTCTCTTTCAAGCCAATCGGGAGCGGACAGAAGCCTATGCCTTGGCCGTTTTGACCAAGGAGACTGCCACAGAGGAGAGCGGGCAATTAGCCTTCGACCAAGGGAGCACCCATTATCGCAGGCAGGGAAACATGCTGGAGGTCAGCAGCCAACTCGCCAATCAGAAGAGCTATTCTTTCTATTTTGAGAGCAAGAAGGAGCCAGAGAAGAAGGCTCAAGATGGCAAAGACTTCAAAAATGCTAAAGAAAGTAAAAAAAATAAAGAGGCCCCTCCTTCAACTGACAAGACAAACAACTAATATAAATGTAAAAGATTTGTAATCCTATAGCCCTTGGAAAGAGGGCTTCTTTTTGGTATCATAAGACAACGGAGGATGCCATGAAATTTGAAAAAATAGAACGAGCTTTTTACCTGCTTTTAGAAAATGTGCAAAATATCCAAAATGCGCTGGGAACTAATTTTTATGATGCCCTGATTGAGCAAAATGGGATTTATCTAGATGGAGATACAGACTTACAAGAAATTCTGAAAAATAATGACAAGCTTCGTGCCCTGCATTTGACCAAGGAAGAGTGGCGGCGGGCCTATCAGTTTATTTTTATGAAGGCTTCTCAGACAGAGTCACTCCAAGCCAATCATCAGTTCACACCTGATTCGGTCGGCTTCTTGCTGAGTTTTTTGATTGACCAGTTGGTCCAAGACGAGAGAGTTGATTTGCTGGAGGTTGGCAGTGGGACAGGCAATTTGGCAGAGACTCTGCTCAACCACACGCAAAAGAATATGGATTATCTAGGCCTAGAAATTGACGACTTGCTGATTGATTTGTCTGCTAGCATTGCCGAAGTTATGAATTCTAAGGCACACTTTGCTCAAGGGGATGCGGTGCGGCCTCAGGTTCTGAAAGAAAGCGACTTGATTGTCAGTGATTTGCCAGTGGGCTATTATCCAGATGATGCCGTGGCGGCTCGTTATGAAGTTGCCAGTCCAGACGAGCATACTTACGCCCATCATCTCTTGATGGAGCAATCGTTAAAATATTTGAAACCGGGGGGCTATGCTATCTTTCTCGCGCCAAACAATCTGCTGACGAGCCCTCAAAGTCACCTGCTGAAAAAATGGCTACTGTCTAGCGCTCAGCTCTTGGCAATGATTTCCCTGCCAGAAAAGATTTTCGCAAGCCGTCAGAGTGCCAAGACACTATTTGTCCTGCGAAAACAATGCGAATCAGACATCCAGCCGTTTATCTACCCTTTGAAGGACTTGCAGAGTCAGGATGAAATCTTAAAGTTTCGTGAAAGTTTTCAAAACTGGGTCAAAGTTAGTGAAATTCGAACAAATTTCTGATATAATAGTTTGAAAACGCTTAAAGAGGTGACGAGATGTCAAAAACTATTTCTATCAATGCTGGAAGTTCGAGTGTAAAATGGCAACTTTATTCAATGCCAGAAGAAAAGGTGCTGGCTAAAGGTTTGATTGAGCGGATTGGTCTCAAGGACTCAATCTCTACGGTTAAATTTGATGGTCGTTCTGAACGCCAAACCTTAGATATTGCTGACCATACACAAGCTGTGAAAATTTTATTGGATGATTTGAAACGATTTGAAATTATTCAATCTTATGATGAAATCACAGGTGTTGGGCACCGTGTCGTAGCTGGAGGCGAGTATTTCAAGGAATCAGCTCTTGTGACGGACGATGTGTTGAAAAAGATTGAAGAGTTGTCCCTGCTAGCTCCTCTACACAATCCTGCCAATGCTGACGGTATCCGTGCTTTCAAGGAAATTCTTCCAGACATTACCAGTGTGGCTGTTTTTGATACATCTTTCCACACAACTATGCCAGAAAAAGCTTATCGCTACCCATTGCCAACTAAGTACTACACTGAAAATAAGGTCCGTAAATACGGAGCACATGGAACCAGCCATGAGTATGTAGCCCACGAAGCTGCAAAACTTTTGGGTAAACCGATTGAAGAATTGAAACTAATCACTTGCCACATCGGAAACGGTGCTTCCATCACAGCAGTTGATAAGGGGCGCTCAGTGGATACTTCTATGGGCTTCACTCCTCTTGGTGGAGTTATGATGGGAACACGTACAGGTGACATCGACCCAGCGATTATTCCATACTTGATGCAGCATACAGATGACTTTAACACTCCAGAAGATATTAGTCGAATTCTGAACCGTGAATCTGGACTGTTGGGCGTTTCTGAGAAATCAAGTGATATGCGCGATATTCATGAAGCTATGCGTGCGGGTGATGAAAAGGCACGATTGGCAAATGAAATTTTTGTGGATCGCATTCAAAAATACATTGGTCAGTATTTAGCTGTTTTAAATGGAGCAGACGCCATTATCTTTACAGCTGGTATCGGTGAAAACTCTGTGACTATCCGTCGCATGGTTATCGAAGGGATCTCTTGGTTTGGCTGCGATGTTGATCCAGAGAAGAATTTCTTTGGTGCTACAGGAGATATTTCAACAGAAGCTGCTAAAGTCAGAGTTCTGGTTATCCCGACAGATGAAGAGTTAGTCATTGCGCGTGATGTAGAACGTTTTAAAAATCAATAATCAAAAAGCTCAGCCTAGCTGAGCTTTTTCTTATGACTTTGTGATTATTCTTTGGTCAGATAGGATGATTCAAAGCGGGTCGGGGCTTGTAGCAGTAAGAACTAATAGTCAAGTATGGACTGGAAATCAATTTGACACAAGGTAGATGATCTATAAAGAACGGGTAGATGCTTGTTTGTATCTGGCGTGCTAAGTTGCTAATTAGAGGAGAAGAAAAAGACGATGTCCGGTAGGGAATCGTCTTTGAAGCTACTTATATTTTTTGGTAAAAAATCTGACTCTTCTAGAGGCTGCAGCTAGTTGAGTGTCTGGAGTGCTAGCCTTGGAGACTCGGCAATCAGGCAAGCTATCGATTTCTAGCCTTGCTTCTGTGCCGTTTGATTTCTGCTTCAAAACTCTCTGACGGTGCTTCCACGTTGATGGTTTCTAGGCTGAATGGATGAGTCAATGTTAGGCGATGGGCATGGAGCATGAGGCGACCTTGGGGTTGGGGATGGTAGAGAGGGTCACCGATGATGGGATGGCCGTGATGGGCGAGATGGACGCGGATTTGGTGAGTCCGTCCTGTTTTCAATTGACATTTGAGCAGAGTCGTGTTGCCAAAGTCCTTGAGTCGGGCTACATGAGTCTCGGCGTAGAGCCCCTTTTTCGGATCAACGAGGCGTTTCCGTCGGTCATGGCGGTCGCGTCCGATTTTATCTTTGTATACGATGGTCTTGCTGGGGAATTTCCCTTGGGCAAGGGCCCAATATTCGCGGGAGATTTCTTTGTTTTCCAAGAGGCGGTTGAGAATGGGGAGGACAAAGGGATTTTTGGCAAACAGGATAGCGCCGCTGGTTTCTTTGTCCAGTCGGTGGACGACATAGCAGGTTTGGCCGACATAGCTTGAAACATGATTGAGCAGAGCGACTTCCGTCGGCTCATTGGCATGGCTTTTCATGCCGTGGGGCTTATTGACGATGATGAGATGCTCGTCCTGATAAAGCTCCTCGACCAGATGAGGCTGGCCTGCAGGTAGTTCTTTTTCTGGATAGTCCTCTTTGTCAAAGGTCAGTTGAATGCTGTCGCCAGGCTTGACCAAAGTTTGCCAATGGATGGACTCACCGTTGACCAAGACATGTTTCTTGGTTCGGAGAAAGTGACGAATCTTACGAGGAATGAGCAGTTGGCCTTCTAGTAATTCTTTGATGGTCATTGAAGGTAGACTTGCGGGAATGGTAATAGTAAATTTCATGTTTTCATTGTAGCAAAAACTAGCCCATTTGGAAATGCTTCGTTGGAAAGAGGAAAGCAGATCTGCTATTTCCTTAAAGAAAGCTAAAAGGAGTAGAAAGTAGCGGAGTCGTGCCTTGTGTCTGCATGGATAAGGTGATAAAATATGTTTTATGAAGAAATTAAATGATATATTTGAAAAATTAGTCAATATGTTTAAAACGGATCATCCTCAGAAAAAAGTTGCTGAGGAGTTGGAAGGCGAGACACCTGAACCTAGCTATAGCCGCTCTGGTAAGAATCGTAAGAAGCCCCTGTCTCAGCATCCCTTCCGCCGCTTTTGGCGCAGGTTCCATCTGACCAAGATATTCTTGATTCTCGGCTTGACCTTTGGTCTAGTGGTTGGTGGCTATCTTTTTTATGTAGCCAAGACGACCAATGTCAAAGACTTGCAGAATGCTCTTAAAGCCACGACTTTGATCTATGATAAGGATGGAAACGAAGCGGGCAGCTTGTCTGGGCAAAAGGGAACCTATGTCGAATTAGACGCGATTAGTCAGGACTTGCAGAACGCTGTGATTGCGACAGAAGACCGTTCTTTTTATAAGAATGGCGGGATTAACTACAGTCGCTTCTTTCTAGCTATTTTGACTGCGGGGCGCTCTGGTGGTGGTTCGACCATCACGCAGCAGCTGGCCAAGAATGCCTATCTTTCTCAAGATCAGACCATTGAGCGTAAGGCTAAGGAATTTTTCCTAGCTTTAGAAATTAACAAAAAATACAGCAAACAGGAAATCTTGACCATGTACCTCAATAACTCTTATTTTGGAAATGGGGTTTGGGGCGTGGAAGATGCCAGCAAGAAATATTTTGGTGTATCTGCCAGTCAGCTCAGCCTAGATCAATCAGCGGTCCTAGCTGGCATGCTCAAAGGACCAGAGCTATATAATCCCCTGTATTCAATTGAGAATGCGACCAATCGTCGTGACACCGTTCTTCAAAATATGGTAGCGGCAGGTTACATTGATCAGGCGACGGCGGATCAGGCTGCGACGATTGGCATTGGAGGCCAGCTAGTCGATGCCTACGAAGGTAAGTCAGAAGACTATCGTTACCCATCTTATTTTGATGCGGTTATCAATGAAGCGGTCAATGATTACGGTCTGACGGAGGAAGAAATCGTCAACAACGGCTATCGGATTTACACCGAATTGGACCAAAATTACCAAGCCAGCATGCAGGTTATTTATAGCAATGTCGATCTCTTCCCACTGGCTGAAGACGGGACGAGGGCCGAGTCCGGAAGCGTAGCGCTGGATCCCAAGACGGGTGGTGTTCGGGCTCTGGTCGGTCGTGTCAACAGTGCTGATGGCTCTGCTTTTCGGACTTTCAACTATGCGACCCAGTCTGCTCGTAGCCCAGGCTCAACCATCAAGCCTTTGGTGGCCTACAGTCCAGCTATAGCAGCCGGCTGGTCAACGGATAAGGAACTAGATAATAGTCGGACAGTTTTTGGTGACTATAAGGTTAATAACTACGGCAATATCCAAAGTTCACCGACGGTTCCAATGTATCAAGCCTTGGCTGAATCCCTCAATATCCCCGCGGTTTCAACGGTGGATGAATTAGGCGTGAACAAGGCCTTTGAATACGGCAAAAAGTTTGGTCTTAATATGGACAAGGTAGAACAGAATCTAGGTGTGGCTCTGGGAAGCGGCGTGACGACCAATCCACTTCAGATGGCCCAAGCCTATTCAGTCTTTGCGAATGATGGAGTTATGAATGACGCCCATCTTATCACCAAGATAGAAAATGCTAGTGGTCAGGTTGTCAAAACCCACCGGCAGACTTCTACCCGCGTTCTCAATCGCTCAACCACAGAAAAGATGACCAGTATGATGCTGGGAACCTTCTCAAATGGAACGGGAGTCTATGCGGCTCCGTATGGCTATACAATGGCTGGAAAGACAGGAACGACAGAGACTGACTTTAACCCTGATTTGTCAGGAGACCAGTGGGTCATCGGCTACACACCAGATGTGGTTATCAGCCAATGGTTGGGCTTCCCTAAGACGGATGAAACTCACTATCTGACTGGTACGAGTGCCAATGAAGCTTCGGCTATTTTCCGCAATGTAGCCAACACCATCCTGCCTTATACGGAAGGAACATCCTTCTCGGGTCAGAAAAATGCTTATGCTGAAAATGGAATTTCCCCAGTCGATACCTACGGTACTGGTCAAACGAATACGACTAGCGAAAATAAAGACTTTTTGAAAGAAGTCCAAGAAAGAGCGCAAAACCTGGTAGATGATGCCAAGAAAGCTATCGATGAGTCTGGGATTACTGAAAAAGCCAAAAATCTATGGGATACCATTACTGGCTGGTTCCATTAATCGTCCAAACAGCTTGTCAAAGAAGTAGAAAACTGCTATAATAAGGGGAATGGAGGCGTCATGGCATTAAAAAAAGCGAGTCTAGCGTGTACAGTTTGTGGGTCACGAAACTACTCAATCAAACTTAGTAGCACTCCAAAACCTACGCGTCTAGAAGTGAACAAATATTGTAAACACTGCAGTAAATATACGCTGCATAAAGAAACCAGATAGGAGATAGTTGTGAAATTCATTAAAGATGTTTTCGTTTTGCTACGAGATACAACTTGGCCTACCCGTAAAGAAAGATGGACTGATTTCCTTTCCGTAATGGAATACACAGCATTCTTTGCTGTTGTCATCTATATTTTTGATAAGGTGGTTGCCAGCGGTCTCTTCCGCATAATCAATATGTTTTCATAAGAAAGATGAGGCTGGGACAAAAGTCCTAGCCTCTCAATTGTCTTTGGAATGTCGAGCAAGACCAGTGGTTGAGTGGGCTCTACGCCCTACTCAACTGTGCGGAGGTGGGACGACGAAATTGAATTCTGACGAATGACCGATTTTTGTCCCACTCTCTTTTGTCTGTAAAATATTTATCAAAATGCTTTGTAATTTTAGATTTTATGGTATAATAAGGCTAGAATATCAAGCAGAAGCCCTAGGCTTTTTTATTTAGGAAAGGACAAAACATGGACAGTTTTGATAAAGGCTGGTTTGTACTGCAAACCTACTCAGGCTATGAAAATAAGGTAAAGGAAAATCTCTTGCAACGTGCCCAGACCTATAATATGCTGGAGAATATCCTGCGCGTGGAAATTCCGACTCAGACCGTGCAAGTCGAGAAAAACGGCAAGAGCAAGGAAGTCGAAGAAAACCGCTTCCCAGGTTATGTCTTGGTTGAGATGGTCATGACGGACGAAGCTTGGTTTGTCGTGCGGAATACACCAAACGTAACTGGATTTGTAGGTTCACACGGAAACCGTTCGAAACCAACTCCGCTCTTGGAAGAAGAAATCCGCAGCATTCTGATTTCTATGGGACAAACAGTTCAAGAATTTGACTTGGATGTCAAAGTGGGCGATACAGTTCGCATCATTGACGGTGCCTTTGCTAACTATACTGGCAAAATCACGGAAATTGACAATAATAAGGTCAAGATGATTATCTCTATGTTTGGAAATGACACGGTTGCAGAAGTCAACCTCAGCCAAATTGCTGAATTATAATTTTTGAATGCATGAAAAGGAGCCGGAAAGCACTTTCCGCTCTTTTTTGTTAGCAGCGCTGAGGTGTTAGATAAAAGCTGGTCATTCTGGTATCTTTGCAATTCATTAAACTTGACCAATGATGTAAAAAAGACAAACAAAAAAGAGAGTGGGACAGAAATCGGTAATTCGTTAGAATTCGATTTCGTCGTCCCACCTCCGCACAGTTGAGTAGGGCTGTAAAAGCTGATGAAATCAGCGTAGTAGAGCCCACTCAACCACTGCGTCTTGCTCGACAATCCAAAGACAATTGAGAGGCTAGGACTTTTGTCCCAGCCTCTTGGTTAGTATAAAGTCGGATTTAAACCGATAAAAAAGGCGGTAGACGGATTTGAACCGACGATCAAGCTTTTGCAGAGCCGTGCCTTACCACTTGGCTATACCGCCACAACTCTTACTATTCTACCTTAAAATGGCCTGTTCGTCAAGAGCCTGACCCGACTTAAGTGAGAATTTCTTGAAGGATGGCTAGCAGATGGGCTGAATCAAAGCGAGAAAATACTGCCCAAAGACTTGTCAAAAGCTAGAAAATTTGATATGATAGTAGATGCCGTTTAAACGGCAGAAATACTCATTTTAGATGAATTGTGGAGCCGTTGCCGATCGGTAGCTCTGCGAGCTGAAATCTAAGAGAGGAAAAAACAAAAAGGAGAATTTACTCATGGCAGTAATTTCAATGAAACAACTTCTTGAGGCTGGTGTTCACTTTGGTCACCAAACTCGTCGCTGGAACCCTAAGATGGCTAAGTACATCTTCACTGAGCGTAACGGTATCCACGTTATCGACCTTCAACAAACTGTAAAATACGCAGATCAAGCTTACGACTTCATGCGTGATGCAGCTGCAAACGATGCAGTTATCTTGTTTGTTGGTACTAAAAAGCAAGCTGCTGAAGCTGTAAAAGAAGAAGCAGAACGTGCTGGTCAATACTACATCAACCACCGTTGGTTGGGTGGAACTCTTACAAACTGGACAACTATCCAAAAACGTGTTGCTCGTTTGAAAGAAATCAAACGTATGGAAGAAGAAGGAATCTTCGAAGTTCTTCCTAAGAAAGAAGTAGCACTTCTCAACAAACAACGTGCTCGTCTTGAAAAATTCTTGGGTGGTATCGAAGATATGCCTCGTATCCCAGATGTAATGTACATCGTTGACCCTCATAAAGAGCAAATCGCTGTTAAGGAAGCTAAGAAACTTGGTATTCCAGTAGTTGCGATGGTTGACACAAACACTGATCCAGACGATATCGATGTGATTATCCCTGCTAACGACGACGCTATCCGTGCCGTTAAATTGATCACTGCGAAAATGGCTGATGCTGTTATTGAAGGTCGTCAAGGTGAGGACGCTGTAGCGACTGTTGAAGCAGAATTTGCTGCAACTGAAACTCAAGCAGACTCAATCGAAGAAATCGTTGAAGTTGTAGAAGGCGACAACGCATAATTTTCATAAGTCAATTAACCTAAAGGGGCGGGGCTCAGCCCGGCCCCTTTATTTAAAAATAGTAAACATAGGAGAAGAAAAATGGCAGAAATTACAGCTAAGCTTGTAAAAGAATTGCGCGAAAAATCTGGTGCTGGTGTCATGGACGCTAAGAAAGCATTGGTTGAAACTGATGGTGACATCGAAAAAGCGATTGAATTGCTTCGCGAAAAAGGTATGGCAAAAGCAGCTAAGAAGGCTGACCGTGTTGCCGCTGAAGGTTTGACAGGCGTTTACGTGGATGGTAACGTTGCAGCTATCGTTGAAGTCAACGCTGAAACTGACTTTGTTGCGAAAAACGCTCAATTCGTTGAATTGGTAAATGCTACTGCAAAAGTAATCGCAGAAGGCAAGCCAGCTAACAACGAAGAAGCATTTGCATTGACAATGCCTTCAGGTGAAACTCTTGAAGCTGCATACGTATCTGCAACTGCAACTATCGGAGAAAAAATCTCATTCCGTCGTTTTGCTTTGGTTGAAAAGACTGATGCTCAACACTTCGGTGCTTACCAACACAATGGTGGCCGTATCGGTGTTGTATCAGTGATTGATGGTGGCGATGACGCTCTCGCTAAACAAATTTCTATGCATATCGCAGCGATGAAACCAACTGTTCTTTCATACAAAGAATTGGACGAGCAATTTGTTAAAGATGAATTGGCACAATTGAACCATGCTATCGATCAAGACAATGAAAGCCGCGCTATGGTTGATAAGCCAGCACTTCCGCACTTGAAATACGGTTCTAAAGCTCAATTGACTGACGAAGTGATTGCACAAGCTGAAGCGGATATCAAAGCTGAGTTGGCTGCTGAAGGCAAACCAGAAAAAATCTGGGACAAAATTATCCCAGGTAAAATGGATCGCTTCTTGCTTGACAACACTAAAGTTGACCAAGCTTACACACTTCTTGCACAAGTCTACATCATGGATGATAGCAAGACAGTTGAAGCTTACCTTGAATCAGTGAATGCTTCAGTAGTTGAGTTTGTTCGCTTTGAAGTTGGTGAAGGTATTGAAAAAGCAGCTAACGACTTCGAATCAGAAGTTGCAGCAACAATGGCAGCTGCTCTTGGCCAAAACTAATCTAAGTTTAAAACAAAAAAGATTGAAGAGAAAATAATTTCTTTTCAATCTTTTTATTATTCTGGCCTGAATAGTTCTTCTTTTAAATTGAGAAGAACTGGCCTAGGAGATAGGTAACAGTCATGGTCAAAAGTCCGATAGTGAGGTTACGGATCATGGCATTTTTAATGGGTGCCTGCCCCAATTTTGCACTGGTATAGCCGGTTCCCAAGAGGGAAAGAGCTACAACAAGGACGGTCGCTGGGATCCGATAGGCAGCCGGAAGCAGAACGATGGTCAGCATAGGGAAAATTGCACCTACGGCAAAAGCTAAAAAGCTGGATATGGCTGCGTGCCAAGGATTGGTGAACTCTTCGACCTCAATGCCGTACTTTTCCTCGACCAAGGCCTTGAGCGGATCCTGCAAGAAGGCGCGATTGGTCAAGAGTTGGGCAGAAGTCTCGCACTCACCATTTTGGACGTAGGAGGCGTAGAGGGACTGTCTGGCAATATCGGGATTCTTTTCCAAGAGTTCTCGCTCTCTAGCTACTGCAGCCTCCTCAGTGTCCTTCTGAGTGGAGACGGATACATACTCCCCGCCTGCCATAGAAAATGCACCGGCAAAGACAGCAGCCAGACCAGATAGAAAGATAATCCAAACATCTTCCGTCGCACTGGCCACTCCGATGACCACCCCTGCGATAGAAATAATACCATCGTTGGCTCCCAAAACCCCAGCCCGCAAAATATTTAGGCGTCCGCTAAAATTTTTGTCAATCTTATGTTCTTCCATTCTGAAACTTTTCTCTTTTCTCTTTTCTCTTTTCTCTTTTCTTTTTATTTATAATGATTATAAATAAAAAGAATGAGGAAGGCAAGTGAAAGTCGGAAAATGAGAAAAGTCCGACGATTTAAGGGAAAATTCTTATCAAAAAAGAGAGTGGGACAAAAGTCCTAGTCTCTCAATTGTCTTTGGATTGTCGAGCAAGACGCAGTGGTTGAGTGGGCTCTACTACGCTGATTTCATCAACGTTTACAGCCCTACTCAACTGTGCGGAGGTGGGACGACGAAATCGAATTCTAGCGAATTACCGATTTCTGTCCCGCTCTCTTTTTTCTAATCACTATAATGTTGCACCAAACTGCTTATTTTACTACGATATTAACCAGTTTATTTGGAACACTAATCACTTTTACAATTTCTTTGCCGGCGATTTCGGATTTGATTTTCTCATCTGCCAGAGCGATTTCTTGCAGTTCTTCACGGCTCAGATCCTTGGCTACGACTAACTTAGTACGAACCTTGCCCTTGATTTGGACTACGATTTCGACCTCTGCTTCGACCAGCTTGCTTTCGTCATAAGTTGGCCAAGCTACATAGGAAATGCTCTCGCTAGTTTGAGCGACTGCCTGCCAGAGTTCTTCAGTCAAGTGCGGTGCAAAAGGCGCTAGCAATTGGATAAAGCCTTTGGCATATTCGACATAGAGTTTTTCTTCCTTGTTGGCTGCATTGACAAAGATCATGAGCTGAGCAATAGCTGTGTTAAACTTGAGCTCCTCAATCTGCTCTGTGACAGCCTTGACTGTTTCATGGTAGACCTTGTCGAGAGCACCATTGTTATCCACAGCGATTTCCTTGCTTGTAATCAAACGGTAGACACGATCTAGGAACTTGCGGCTGCCTTCCAGACCTTCCTCGCTCCAAGCGATGGATGCATCCAACGGCCCCATGAACATTTCATAGACACGAAGTGTATCAGCACCGTATTGCTCCACCACATCGTCTGGGTTGACCACATTCTTCAGAGACTTAGACATCTTGGCAGGCGCCTGCTCCAGTTCTTCTCCCGTTTCGATGTTAAAGAAAGAACCATCACGTTTTTCGACCTTGTCAGTCGCCACCAGAGCACCGCGACTATCACGGTAGCTAGTCCCCAGAATCATTCCTTGGTTAAAGAGTTTTTGGAAGGGCTCTTTGGTCGGAACCACTCCGATATCATAGAGGAATTTATGCCAGAAGCGAGCGTAGAGGAGGTGGAGCACGGCATGCTCCGCGCCACCGATGTAAATATCAACTGGCAGCCAAGCCTTGAGCAGCTCTTCGTCTGCTAATTTCTCATTGTTGTGTGGGTCAATGTAACGCAGGTAATACCAGCTAGAACCAGCCCATTGAGGCATGGTATTGGTTTCGCGGCGTCCTTTGACACCGTCTTCGCGAGTCACTTCCAGCCAGTCGGTGAGATTGGCCAGAGGGCTTTCACCAGTACCTGAAGGGCGGATGTCCTTGGTTACAGGCAAGACAAGTGGCAATTCACTCTCAGGAACAGCCGTTGAAGTCCCATCTTCCCAATGAATGATTGGAATTGGCTCACCCCAGTAGCGCTGACGACTAAAGAGCCAGTCGCGCAGGCGATAGGTGACTTTTTCGTTTCCGACACCTTCTGCTTCCAGCCAAGCAACCATCTTCTCAATAGCGGCAGCCTTGTCCAAGCCATCTAGGAAGCCAGAGTTAATATGCGGACCGTCTTCTGTGTAAGCAGCTTCAGCAACATTGCCACCCTCTAGAACCGGAATAATCTCCAAGTTAAACTGCTTAGCAAACTCCCAGTCGCGCTCATCATGCGCAGGAACGGCCATGATGGCACCTGTTCCGTAGCTTGCAAGCACATAGTCGGCAATCCAGATGGGGATTTCCTTGCCGTTGACAGGATTGATGGCATAGGCTCCTGTCCAGACACCGGTCTTCTCCTTAGCCAAATCAGTCCGAGCTAGGTCGGATTTGAGGCTGGCTGCGTGTTTGTAGTCTGCTACTGCCTGGGCTTGTTCTGTACTTGTAATGACATCAACGAGAGCATGCTCTGGAGCCAAAACAGCATAGGTCGCACCAAAAAGGGTGTCCGGACGAGTCGTAAAGACGGTGAAGTCCTTATCTGTATCCTTAATCTTGAAGGTTACATTAGCACCGGTTGATTTACCGATCCAGTTGCGCTGCATGTCCTTGATAGACTCAGGCCAATCCAGCTCCTCCAAGTCATTGAGCAAACGTTCTGCATAGGCTGTGATTTTCAGCATCCATTGGCGCATTGGTTTGCGGACAACTGGATAGCCACCGCGCTCAGATGTGCCGTCTGGCAGAACTTCCTCATTGGCGATAGCAGTTCCCAGCTCTTCAACCCAGTTTACTGGGACTTCAGCTTCATAAGCCAGACCTTTTTCATAAAGCTTGGTGAAAATCCACTGGGTCCACTTGTAGTAGTTGGGGTCAGTTGTATTAACCTCCCGGTCCCAGTCATAAGAAAAACCAAGTGCATTGATTTGGCGTTTGAAGTTGGCAATGTTTTCTGCTGTAAAGTCAGCCGGGTCATTGCCTGTATCCATAGCGTACTGCTCGGCTGGCAGACCAAAGGCATCCCAACCCATTGGGTGAAGGACATTGTAGCCTTGCGCGCGCTTGTAGCGGCTGAGGATATCCGTCGCTGTGTAGCCTTCAGGGTGTCCTACGTGCAGACCAGCTCCTGATGGATAAGGAAACATATCCAGCGCATAAAAGTTAGGCTTGTCCTTGTCCGTACCTGTCTTGAATGTATGGTGCTCAGCCCAGTATTTCTGCCACTTGGGCTCGATTTCTTTGTGATTGTAAGTTGCCATAATCATTTACTCTCCAACGCTCTTTTCTGTGTTCTAGACACGTTTCTATCTATTATACCATTTTCAAGGGATTTTGAAAGCAACCGACGAAGGAGAATGAAGAAAATCTTTGCGGCTTGACCCTGACTTATTTTTAAAAACAGATAGAATGAAAGCAAGTTTAAAAAAGTGAGGTTGAGGATGACAAGGAAGACTTTATTTCAGATCATTGAGCCCCATCAAAAGGAAAATGCGATTGAAAAAGCCTATGATGTCTTTATGTTCCTGACTATTATTGTCAGCCTGATCCCCCTGACCACCAAAAGTCACACCGGACTTCATGTGGTTGGATTTTGTGTCAACGATTATTTTTATTATTTACTACATTCTTCGGCTTCTAACGGCTGATTATAAATTGGGAAAGGGGAAGCTTTCTTTTTTCCTCTATCCTTTTACCTTTCTGGCGCTGGCTGATTTGCTCTGCATTTTGTCTTCTCTCTTTTTGTTAAATAATAGTTTGCGGCTCTTTAAGATTTTGCGCATGCTTCGTATCTTGCGGGTCTTTAAGTTTATTCGCTATTCTAAAAATGTTCAAATATTGACCAATGTCTTAAAAAAGCAGAAGGACAGTTTGATGATCGTGGGTCTTTTGGCTCTCGGCTATATCTTCATTTCTGCCCTTATCATTTTTAATGTCAAGCCCAGCACATTTTCTAATTTTTTTGACGCCCTCTACTGGGCGACCATCTCCCTGACGACGGTTGGTTATGGTGATATTTATGCAGTTTCAACTACTGGGAAAATGATTACCATGATTTCTTCCTTTTTAGGAATCGCCATTGTGGCTCTGCCCGCTGATATCATCACAGCAGGCTATATGAAAGAAATCAAAGAACTATAAAAACCTGTTTAGGAAGGATCTAATGCCCTTCCTGAGCAGGTTTTTTGAGTGATTAAATGTTATTAAAGTCCTTTACCAAATCACCACGCGATCTTCTGGACTCCGCCACATACCGTCTCCTTCTTGGACATCAAAGGTCGTAAAGAAGTCGTCAAAGTTAGGCAGTTGGACATTGGTACGAAGTTTAGCTGGCGCATGGACATCGACGCTGGCTAGAAGCTTCATGTACTCTTCGCGTCCCTTCATCCGCCAGATGCGAGCAAAGTTGGTGAAGAATTCCTCCGCAGAGAAATCGTCTTCTTTCTTGGCTGCTTCGAGAGCCGCTGCAATACCGCCCAAGTCCGCCACATTTTCTGAAACAGTCAGCTTGCCATTGACCTTGGCACCGTAAGAATCTAGACCTTCAAACTGGTCGATGACTTTCTGAGTCCGCTCAGTAAAGGCTTGGTAGTCATGCTCCGTCCACCAGTTGTTGAGGCTGCCGTTTTCATCAAAGGAAGCGCCATTGGTATCAAAAGCATGAGAAATTTCATGGGCGATAACCGCACCGATACCGCCATAATTGGCTGAAGAAGACTGGTGCAGGTCATAGAAAGGTGCCTGCAGGATAGCCGCTGGAAAGACAATCAGGTTTTTCTGAGGATTGTAGTAGGCATTGACCATGTGGGCTGGCATTCCCCATTCTTTGTAATCCACGGGCTGGTTCCACTTGCTCCAACCATACTTGATTTCCACTTGTCGCAGTTTTTGAGCATTTTCGAAGAGGCTGAGATTTTCATCCACAAGCTTGTCTGCGTAGCGCTCAGGTAGCTCCTCTGGGTAGCCGATATAAGGCTTGATGACATTGAGTTTGACAATGGCCTTGTCCCGAGTTTCTGGTGTCAGCCAGTCATTGCTGGCGAGGCGCTCCTTGTAGACTTGGATCATGTTGGCTACTTTTTGCTCCACATCGGCCTTGGCTTCAGGGGAGAATTTTTGTCCAGCATACCAGAGTCCGATGGCTTGATTGAAAGGCGCTTGAGCTAGGTAAAAGGCAGCTTTTTTCTTGTCTTGCGCCTGAGGTGTTCCAGATAGGGCGCGACGGTAAGCGCCTGCTAGGACACGGATTTCGTCAGTCAAGTAGGATTCAGCTGACGCGATAGCATTAAAGATAAGCACGGCCTTGAGCAGGGGCCAAGTCTCTTCGCAGTAGAATTGGTTGGCAGCTTGCCAGAAACGCTCCTCAGGTACGATAATCTGGTCAGGAATTTGCCCGATGAGTTGGGTGAAGATGGCATCTAAAGGTAGATTTGGTGCTAAGGCCTTGAAGTCTTCCCACTCGTAAGGGTGATAAAGCTTGGCATATTCTGAGCTTTCCTCCCGTGACAGAACGACTTTGGCAATTCGAGCATCCAGCTCTAAAACCTTATCAAGCAAATCTTGGATTTCTTCTGCTGAAAATTCGAATTTTTGCAGCAAAGCTTCGGAAGATTCGCGCCATTTTTTCAAGAGCTTGTCCTTTTGAGGATGTCCATCGGCATAGTAGGTTGTGTCTGGGAGAATAGTACCTGGTGCATCTGCCCAAAGAACATTGATACGGGCGTCCATAAAGTCAGGTGCTACACCAAAAGGAAAGAAATTGGGCTTGCCAGCCAGCTCAAACTCGGCAATCTTTGTGGTAAATTCTGCAAAGGAGTTGAGTGCTTGGTATTCTGCGATCAAAGGCAAAACAGGCTTGACACCGAGTTCTTCCCGCTTGTCATAGTCAGCAGCTAAACGATGGTACTTGATAAAGTTTTGCAAAATAGCATCATCAGGAACTTCCTCACCCCGCAGCCATTGATCAGTAGTGGAGAGCATCAGCTTTTCAATCTCATCTGACAGATCTGTGAAGCCGCCGGTGACAGGCTTGTCATCTGGGATAACGGCCGTTTTGGCCCATTCGCCATTAATGGCGTCATAAAAATCATCTTGTAAACGTGTCATCTTGTTCTCACTTTCATGCTTTTGATATAACCTTATCAAAATTAGCTCCTTTTTTCAAATATTTCTTATATTGATTTTAAGGATTTTTTAAAAATTAACTTGACTTAATTTTCATTTTAATGTATATTAAAATGAAAGAGGTATAACAATGATTGAAATGAAAAATTTAAGTGTCAGTTATCAAGGACAGCTGGCCTTAGAACCAACTTCTTTAACAATAAAAGGGCCGACTATCATAGGTATTATCGGACCAAACGGGGCTGGAAAGTCAACTCTCATAAAGGGTATGTTAGGAATTGTTGAGAGTGAGGGGCAGACCTTTCTGGATAGAAAACCCATGAAGCAAGAATTAAGCAAGATTGCTTATGTGGAGCAGAAAATTCACATTGATTATAATTTTCCGATCAAGGTCAAGGAGTGTGTGTCTCTGGGGTTATATCCTAAGATCAAGCTTTTTCAACGCCTCAAGACCTCTGACTGGGAAAAGGTTGCTCGGGCTTTGAAAATCGTTGGTTTAGAAGATTTTGCTGAGCGGCAGATTAGCCAGTTGTCTGGTGGGCAATTTCAACGGGTCTTGATTGCCCGTTGCTTGGTCCAGGAGGCTGAATATATCTTCCTAGATGAGCCTTTTGTTGGAATTGACTCAGTCAGTGAAGAGATTATCATGGCGACCCTCCGCCAGCTAAGAAAAGCTGGGAAGACGATTTTGATTGTTCATCATGACTTGAGCAAGGTAGTCGCTTATTTTGATCAAGTCTTGCTGCTTAACAAGGAAGTCATTGCTTTCGGATCAACTGAGAGCACCTTCATCAAAGAAAATATGCAGAAGACCTACGGTTCTCAGCTCTTTATGAATGGAGGTGACTAGGATGATCCAGGAATTTATTCAAGGATTGCATGATTTTCATTTCCTGCAAAATGCGTTGATTACGGCCATTGTGATTGGGGTGGTGGCCGGTGCCGTTGGATGCTTTATCATTCTGCGGGGCATGTCACTCATGGGGGATGCCATTTCTCATGCGGTGCTGCCTGGCGTGGCCCTGTCTTACATTTTGGGGATTAATTTCTTCATCGGTGCCATTACCTTTGGCTTACTAGCTTCTATTATTATCACCTACATCAAGGGCAATTCCATTATCAAGAGTGACACAGCTATCGGGATTACTTTTTCTTCCTTCTTGGCTCTGGGGGTCATTTTGATTAGTGTTGCCAAGAGTTCGACCGACCTTTTCCATATCCTCTTTGGGAATATCTTGGCGGTGCAAGACCTTGATATGTGGATTAGTATTGGTGTGGGCATCTTGGTGCTGCTGGTCATTGCCATTTTCTTCAAGCAGCTTTTGTTGACTTCCTTTGATCCACTTTTGGCCAAGGCTATGGGAATGAAGGTTAATTTTTACCACTATTTGCTGATGATTCTCTTGACTCTGGTTTCTGTCACAGCTATGCAAAGTGTCGGAACGATTCTGATTGTGGCCATGCTGATTACACCAGCTGCGACAGCCTATCTCTATGCCAAGAGTCTCAAGACCATGATTTTATTGTCATCTGCCTTGGGGGCTGGTGCATCTGTTTTAGGTCTCTTCATCGGTTATAGTTTTAATGTTGCAGCAGGTTCGAGTATCGTTCTAACCTCTGCCCTGATCTTTTTGGTTTCATTTTTTATCGCACCAAAACAGCGGTATTTAAAAAGAAAAGTAAAATAATATATTTATGGAGGATTTCCAATGAAAAAATGTCGTTTCTTAGTTCTGCTTTTGCTGGCTTTTGTCGGCCTAGCAGCCTGCTCTAGTCAAAAAAGCAGTACCGAGACTGGTTCTTCAAAATTGAATGTTGTTGCAACCAACTCGATTATTGCGGATATTACAAAGAATATCGCTGGCGATAAGATCAATTTGCACAGTATCGTACCTGTCGGCCAAGACCCACATGAATACGAGCCTCTGCCTGAAGATGTCAAAAAGACTTCCCAAGCGGATCTGATCTTCTACAATGGGATCAACCTTGAAACAGGTGGTAATGCTTGGTTCACAAAATTAGTAGAAAATGCTAAGAAGAAGGAAAACAAGGACTATTATGCTGTCAGCGAAGGCGTGGACGTGATTTACTTGGAAGGCCAAAGTGAAAAAGGGAAAGAAGACCCACATGCTTGGCTCAACTTGGAAAATGGTATCATCTATGCTCAAAACATTGCCAAGCGCTTGAGCGAAAAAGACCCAGCTAACAAAGAAACTTACGAGAAAAATCTTAAAGCTTATGTGGAAAAACTAAGCGCTTTGGACAAGGAAGCTAAAGAGAAGTTCAACAACATTCCTGAAGAAAAGAAAATGATTGTAACCAGCGAAGGTTGCTTCAAATACTTCTCTAAGGCCTACAATGTGCCATCTGCCTACATTTGGGAAATCAACACTGAAGAAGAAGGGACTCCAGACCAAATTAAAACCTTGGTTGAAAAACTACGCAAGACCAAAGTGCCATCTCTCTTTGTCGAATCCAGTGTAGACGACCGTCCGATGAAGACCGTTTCTAAAGACACCAACATTCCAATCTACGCTAAAATCTTTACTGACTCAATCGCTGATAAAGGCGAAGAGGGTGATAGCTACTACAGCATGATGAAATACAACTTAGAAAAGATCGCAGAAGGTCTGTCTAAATAATAGTAAGAGGTTGGGAAGATAAAATCCTAACCTCTTTATTTCTGAAGAACAAGCTTCACATGGAGTCGCTCTCAGATTTTCGGTCAAATTATTCGAAAAAAATCACTATTCGCAGTACAATGGAGATATCAAACATGAATGGAGACTCCCTATGACAACTTTTCTCGGAAATCCTGTAACCTTTACAGGTCAGCAACTTCAAGTCGGCGATACGGCCCACGATTTTAGCCTGACAGCTACTGACCTTTCAAAGAAAACTCTGGCTGACTTTGCTGGTAAAAAGAAAGTCCTCAGCATCGTACCGTCTATCGATACTGGTGTCTGCTCAACTCAGACTCGTCGTTTCAATCAAGAACTCTCTGACTTGAATAATACCGTTGTTATCACGGTTTCAGTTGACCTACCTTTCGCCCAAGGCAAATGGTGTGCTGCTGAAGGCATCGAAAATGCTGTCATGCTATCAGACTACTTTGACCATTCTTTCGGTCGCGACTATGCTGTCCTCATCAATGAATGGCACCTATTGGCTCGCGCAGTTCTTGTCTTGGACGAAAACAACACTGTGACCTATGCTGAATATGTGGATAACATCAACACCGAGCCAGATTATGATGCAGCCATTGCTGCAGTCAAAAGTCTGTAAAGAATTATACTTTTCCAAAAAATGCACTTAATTCTTCATAAGAGTTGAGTGTATTTTTGTCTTCTTGACTAAAAAATTTGGAAAATACAAAAAGACAAACATCAGTTTTGATATTTGTCTACGAGTTGAAAGAGTCTGGATGGCTCTTTTACTTATTCTGTAGTTAATTCTTTCTGGGCTTCCTTGCCTTGGTCCAACAGGGCTTGGATAATCTTTTGATCACGCAGTTTGACAGAGTTGTTGATGGTTTCTGCAGATTGGATGACGGCCGCTTCTAGCAGAGCGCGTTTTTCCCGTCCTTTATCAATGGCTTCGATAATGCCTTGATTTTGTGCGACGAGACTTTCTGCCAGCTTAGTGACAGACTCAACAGCGATAGTAGGGCTTTGGGAAATCCGCTCCAGCTGAGGAATGACTTCCTTGCTGGTCTCAGCGAGCATTTGCAGGGCAGCGTTATTCGCATTAGAGATGGCGTCAGCTACTTGACCAGACTTCATGGATTGCTGGAGGATGCCTAATTGGGCGATAGACAGTTTCATAGTTGGAATGGTATTGCGACGGAGCATTCCAAGTTTTTGGCGCATATCAGAGGAAACCTTGACCAGATTACGCATTTGAGGCGTTGTCGCCCAAGCAACATAGAGACGGCTGACATATTCAGTGTGTTGCTGCTCTAAGGTATTGACCACCTCTGTCATTCGGGCTAATTCCTGCGATTTGACTTGGTAGTCAACAGTTGTCATATCTAACTGAGCAACTTCATTCTGCAGTTTGAGCGCTCGATTGCCAGCTTCTTGCTGAGACGCTTCAATAAAGGAAATGACTCCGACTAGATTTTCAATCGATTTGGTATTGTCCTCAATCAGCATTTCAGCAGAAACAATATTGCGAGCCAGAACGTCTTCTTGTTTGACGACGGTTGCAGCCATGCCATCCATTTTCTGCTCAATATTTTGTGAGTCGAAATAGAATTCTTGAAGCGTGTTCTTGCTCTGTTTGAAGAGTTTTTCCAAGAAATTAGGCTTCTTATCCAGTTCCGCTACTTGAGCATCCTTGTATTTTGCGACAAAGCCATTGAGTTCTTTGTTAGTGTTTTTTAAGAGCTCATCTACCTGGGGAATTTGTAATTTTTTCTGCTCGGCTAAGATACGATTGACAGTACCGTTGACTTCTTCTACAGCAGATTGGCCAAAGTCCAGCAAGGCATTCTGGTCCGATACGAAATTATCCACTAGCTGAGGCGCTTTAGCTGTAATCGCACTCTGTTGCTCAGGCGTCAGCTTTTCTAGAAAAGTGAGCTGGCCGTTTTCTTGACTTGTATTGGCTTCGATGATTTCTGTTGTTTTGTCGCTTTTGCTGATGGCATTGTTGGCAATTTTATCAATATCAAAATTAAATTCTTGGCTCATAGTTTCTCCTTTGGTTTATCTAGCTTAAAAGCCGGTGTCTGTTTGCTTTTCCTTGTCTAAGATGCGTAGGCTAATGTCAAAATCCCTCAAATCAGCTTCATTTAACTGGCGCAGCGCTTCGTCTAGGTCCAAGTCAAACTGCTCGATAGCTGCTTTGGCCTTGGCTAGTCGCTCCTCTGCATTGTAAAAATCTTTGGGAGAAGCTTTGATTTTGAGGTAGCCTTCTAAAATATCTTCGTAGTGCTCCATCTGGGACTGATGAATGGCAGTCAGCTCTTCCTTGTTATTGCTTTCGGATTGAGAGATTTTTTGAAGAATGGCCTCGTGGTCAATCTGAATATTGCGAACCGTAGCGACCAATTCTGGGGCTAGCTCTTCTAGACTCGTTTTCTTGGGCTGCGCTTCCTTTTGTCTTTTCTCTCGTTCAATCTTTTGCAGTTGTTTATCAATTTCCTCGGTTACAGTAGTAATTTTAGTCTGAATGCGCTGGTAGACAGATGCAGGAATTTCATCTCGCAATTCCTTAGCAACGTTTTTGATATAGGTGAGTTGGGGAAGAATTTGCAGAGCTAAATCCTGGTAATCTTCCTTCTTGCCGTATTCTTGGTAGCTTTCTAATTCTTTAATACGGCGGTCCGCCTGACCAATCTCTGCTTTTAAATCTTCAATACGGCCAATGCTGGCTTGTTTAGCTTCAATACGAACTCTTTTCTGCCTTTGGTAGCGATAGATACCGTAGCCAATACCTCCCAAAATAGCAATGGGGATCAGATAGCTGGCTACCACTCCAGAACCAAAAATAATTGCAAGTATCCAAATCCAGCTAAACCATTCCGGCTGCTGGTTAGAATAATTCTTTCTTCTCGACATAAACCTTTCTCTTTCTTCTCAATGTGATATCTCTATTTTAACATAAAAGCTAGTTTTTGAAGGAGAAAGATTGATATATTCAGCTGCACTTTTATATTTGACGAGAGTATTTGCCTCATCAAGAAAGAGCTTTGCTTCCTTTCCTACAAGCAAGCGTAAGAGTTCTTTTTTATCACAAGTGGGCAAGCAAAAATCGCAAGGAATACCCTGCGATTCTTATTGCTTAGTCCATTTCTGGGAAAAGTTTGGCTAGTATTTTCGGCGTGATGCTTTGTCCGGGCCCCTCAGCACAATAGGTGTGCATATACATAGAGGGGTTGAAGTTGAGCTCGATGCAGGTACAGTTGGGATTTTCCTTGGTGGAAATAGCAGAGCTGTCAGGGATGATTAGATCAACGCCACAGGCCCAAGCTCCCATAGCTCGTGCCATGTCCGCAGCGAGCTCCTTGTAGGATGAGTGCATGCTGTCTGTGACATCAATCGAGTCTCCGCCAGTAGAAATGTTGGAATTGCGCCGCAAGTCAACCTTGACTCCAGCAGGCAGGATATCATCTGCTCCATAGCCTTGCTGGTCCAGCATAAGGAGTTCAATGTCGCCCAGTTCAATGATTTCAAGCGGTGAACGATGATCTCGACCCCGCAGGGGATTGTCGTTTTTGATGGCAACCAATTCTCTCACGGTGTGTTGACCGTCTCCAACGACATTAGCTGCTACTCGCAAGAGGACTGCCTCACACTGACCGTCTAAGACAAAGAAGCGGTATTCCGTTCCAGCGATGAATTCCTCCACCAAGACAGCAGCGTCTTCTGAAAAAGCAATCTCCAAGGCTTTTCGATAAGATTCCAGACTAGCTGGTTCTTGGAAGATAGAAATCCCCAGTCCGAAGTTGGTTGACTTGGGTTTGACAACAATTTGTCGGTTTTTAATCAAAGGATAGTAGGCCAGACCCTCTTCGAGAGAAGAAAATTCTGCTCCAGCCGGAACGGGAAAGTCAGCTGCAGCCAAAATCTTTTTGGTGACCGTTTTATTGGCCATGGCTAGAGGGATGACATAGTTATCCTTGGAGGTCATGTTGCCGTTCTTGACATACTCCACATGGGGACCATGCCAGAGCTTGAGAAATTGGTCATTTTCATCTAAGATTTCGAGATGGAGGCCTTTCTGGAGAGCGTCAAACATCAGCATTTGAGTGGAAAGCTCCATCTTTTCATAGCCCTTGAGGGCGTAGGGTGCAGTCCAGGCGTAAGCTCGATATTCCCGGGCTTTTGCCAGTCCAAAAGCTGAGAGGGAATTTTTTTCAATATGAGGCAATAATTGCCCTGCCAGAGTCAGCTTGGGTTCAGCCAGCGTAGCTCTGACTTGCGCTAGCAATTGACGGTAGGAGGCAGGGAGATTGAAATGTTGAATAACATGTTCCATAGCTTGGAGAATAGTAGAGCTGTCGGCCTCTGGAGGTAGAGGAGTCAAGGGGTGAGCCAGCGCAACAGCATCGTTGAGAGCATAGGCAGCTTGTAGCTGTGTATCACTATCTGTCACATCATCCAGCCACAATAGAGCCAAGAGAAAGAGATGGACTGTGTCCAAGGTTTTTTGACTGATGCCTAAAACGTCGAAAGGATTGAGGTCGAAACAGCGCAGTTCCAAGTAAGTAATGCCTTGTTCCAGATAATCTAGATTTCGTTTTTGCCCGCGAAAGCGTACGGGTGAGTAAAATTCCTTTTCCGCACTTAGGTCGCCAGACTCGACATAGGCCTCGATGTCCGAGACATAGCTTTCCAGCGAGCGAAATGATACATGGATATGCTCGTCATTGACGTAGCCGTGATGGCTATTTCGGAGTGAGCGGACAGGAGCCTCAACTGACTCATCGTAAAAGCCATCTTCTGCCAGTGGAGCCGCACCATAAAGATAGGTCAAGAACCAGCGGAAACGGAGGAAATTACGAGCTAACTTGAGATAGAGAGCATTTTTAAAATCCTTGAAGGAAGAAAAGTCGCTAGCCTCAAAGAGAGCCGTCATCAAATCTTTTCCTAACTCGATATTGTAATGAATGCCGGAAATGGTCTGGAGGCGTTTGCCGTATTTGTCCGCTAAACCTTGACGATAACGGAGCTCGTAGGCATTTTCGAGGTGGGCAATTTCAATCTCGTCTTCTCGGAGCTGGAGTGGCATGGACAAGGGCCACATGAGTTCTTCTCGCGAGATAGAGCGTCCAGTCACATCGGTAATGGCACCTAGCAGGCGACGAGCCTCCTGAGTTGAAGAGGCAATGGGCGTAATCAATTCGAGCTGTTGCTCGCTAAAATCCGTCTGGATATAGGGATGAAAACTCCGAGAGCCCAAAGAGCTGGGATGGGGAGTTGATGCCAGTGTCCCTGCCTCTGTCACGCGTAGGGATTCTCTTTCCAGTCCAAAAGTCGCCTGTAAGATCGGGCTGGCAGGGTCTAGCTTTTCGAGTAAACGATCAATAGTCATCATGTTTTTCCGTCCTTAGTATAGTACTTTCAGTCTATTATAAAAAAGGCCAGAAAACAACTATTCACTACGTTTTTGATGAATTTCCGAACTTTTATTTCCATTTGTTGGATATATTTCGTGAAAATAGAAAAATCTAAAAAGAATTATTCGCTTTCAAATGTGAAAATCCAAATTTAAAAGACATCTAATCTTGAAAAAAATTCAAAATTTTCTTATAATAAAGTGTAAGATACGTTTGCGGGTGAAACTCCTGCCTTGTAGATTAAGAAAGGAAGAGCTCTCGTAGCTCAGACGAAATTATGACATCAGTTGTTGTTGTAGGAACCCAATGGGGAGATGAAGGAAAAGGGAAAATTACGGATTTCCTTTCGGCCAATGCTGAAGTGATTGCCCGCTACCAAGGCGGTGATAATGCTGGACATACGATTGTGATTGACGGAAAAAAATATAAATTGCACTTGATTCCGTCAGGAATTTTCTTCCCAGAAAAAATCTCAGTGATCGGAAATGGGATGGTGGTCAATCCTAAATCTCTGGTCAAGGAGTTGGCTTATCTGCACCAAGAAGGTGTTACCACAGATAATTTGCGCATTTCAGACCGTGCCCATGTCATCCTGCCTTACCATATCGAGCTGGATCGCCTGCAAGAGGAAGCTAAAGGCGACAATAAGATTGGTACGACGATCAAGGGAATTGGACCTGCTTACATGGACAAGGCTGCGCGTGTTGGTATCCGTATCGCAGACCTCTTGGATAAAGACATTTTCAGAGAGCGCTTGGAGCGGAATCTAGCTGAGAAAAACCGCCTCTTTGAGAAATTGTACGATAGTCAAGCCATGAGCATTGACGATATTTTTGAAGAATATTATGAATACGGTCAGCAAATTAAGCAGTATGTGACCGATACATCTGTCATCCTCAATGACGCTCTGGATCAAGGCAAGCGTGTCCTCTTTGAAGGGGCTCAAGGTGTCATGCTGGATATTGACCAAGGTACCTATCCATTTGTAACTTCATCTAACCCAGTTGCCGGTGGGGTGACGATCGGTTCAGGTGTTGGTCCAAGCAAGATTGACAAGGTAGTTGGTGTCTGCAAGGCTTATACGAGCCGTGTCGGTGATGGACCGTTCCCAACAGAGCTTTTTGATGAAGTGGGCGAACGCATTCGCGAAGTGGGTCATGAATACGGTACAACGACTGGCCGTCCACGTCGTGTGGGCTGGTTTGACTCCGTTGTGATGCGTCACAGCCGCCGCGTATCAGGCATTACCAATCTTTCCCTCAATTCCATTGACGTTTTGAGTGGTCTGGATACAGTCAAAATCTGCGTGGCTTACGATTTGGATGGGGAGCGAATCGACCATTACCCAGCAAGTCTGGAGCAGCTCAAACGCTGCAAGCCGATCTATGAAGAATTGCCAGGTTGGTCAGAAGACATCACTGGTGTCCGCAGCCTAGAAGACCTGCCAGAAAATGCCCGCAATTATGTTCGCCGTGTCAGCGAACTGGTTGGAGTCCGCATTTCGACCTTCTCAGTCGGACCAGGTCGCGAGCAAACCAATATCTTGGAAAGTGTTTGGTCAAGTTTATAAGCAAATGAAGACAGAGGCTGGGACAAAAGTCCTAGCCTCTCAATTGTCTTTGGATTGTCGAGCAAGACGCAGTGGTTGAGTGGGCTCTACTACGCTGATTTCATCAGCTTTTACAGCCCTACTCAACTGTGCGGAGGTGAGACGACGAAATCGAATTCTAACGAATTACCGATTTCTGTCCCACTCTCTTTTTGAAAGCAGAAAGAGGAAAAAATGTATCAAACGATTTTATTTGACCTAGACGGCACCTTGACCAATTCAGAACTAGGGATTACCAACTCGGTGGCCTATGCCTTAGGAAAATATGGGATCCAAGTGCCAGACAAGAAAGCATTGAGAGTTTTCATCGGTCCGCCCTTGCAGGAGTCTTTTGAGCGCTTTTATGGATTTTCTAAGGAAGAATGTTTAAAGGCCATTGACTACTATCATGAATACTTTTCCGAAAAAGGCCTTTATGAAAATGAGGTCTATCCAGGCATCCCTGACTTGCTGGCTTCTCTCAAGCAGGCTGGCAAACAGTTGATTGTAGCTACGTCAAAACCTGAAGAATTTTCCATTCAAATTCTCAAGCATTTTGGTTTGTATGATTATTTTGATTTTGTCGCTGGTGCGACCATGGACAGAAAACGTAGTAAAAAAAGCGATGTTATCCAGTATGCCTTAGAGCAAAATGAGATTACAGATTTGACGCATACCATCATGATTGGAGACAGGGAGCACGATGTGCTTGGCGCTCAGGCGCAAAAGCTTGATTCTATCGGCGTCCTTTATGGCTTTGGTAGCAGGGAAGAATTGGAAGAAGCCGGAGCCACTTATATTGCCCAAGAAGTTAGCGATATTGCTAAAATCATCAATATTCAAAAAGCTTAAGCTTTATTTAAGATAGGCCAGCTATACTAGAAGCATAAACAAAGACCTCCTAACTTTGTTTAAACCTCCTAAACTTTTTCATAATAATCTCCCATAAGAGTCGCCCAATCGGCGGCTTTTTTTGTGAGTCCTAAGCTGCCTGTGGTATAATGAACACAGAGAATCAAAGGAAGAGGGAAGAGATGGATTACACGATAGAGGAAAAAGAAATATTTATGAGGGAGGCGCTGAAGGAGGCAGAGATTGCCCTCGCCAATGATGAAATACCGATTGGTTGTGTCTTGGTCAAGGATGGTCAGATTATCGGACGCGGGCATAATGCGCGTGAGGAGCTGCAGCGGGCGGTCATGCATGCGGAAGTCATGGCCATTGAGGAGGCCAATCAGCAGGAGAATAGCTGGCGCCTGCTAGATACGACGCTTTTTGTCACGATTGAGCCCTGCGTCATGTGTAGCGGAGCTATCGGTCTGGCTCGCATTCCCAAGGTTATCTATGGGGCGAAAAACCAGAAATTTGGGGCTGGAGGTAGTCTTTACGACATCCTGACGGATGAGCGCTTGAATCATCGTGTAGAGGTTGAAAGTGGCCTTTTAGAAGAAGAATGTGCGGCGATTATGCAGAACTTTTTCAGAAATCGCAGGAAAAAGTAAAGAAAATTAGCCAAAAAAGAAAGTTTGTGTTATACTAATTAATGGAGCAACAGTTCTGCGTGAAGCGGGTCAGGGGAGGAATCCAGCAGCCCTAAGCGATTTGAACTGTGTGCTCTTTTCTATTGCTCTTGATGAATCAAGCCTAAAAGGTGTAGATGAATATTGGAGCAGTGAATCTAGTTTGAACGGACCTGAAATGAATTCAGCTGACATCCAATCTTAAGAAGCATATTGGTTTTCTTGTCAATCAAAATTGTTCTTCTCAATAGGCCTAAAATTTGTTGACTTGCGCAAACGATTGCTCTCAGTTATGTCCTAGGGTTAGCTTATTTGGAAAAATAGTATAGAATAAAAAATGTAAACGTTTTAAAACAGTAAAAGTACTTGCTTATTTTTTCTTAAAGCGTTATCATAAAAGAAAAGAACAATTGGAGGATAAACATGACACATATTAAATTTGACTATTCAAAGGTACTGGATAAGTTTGTAGCACCACATGAATTAGATTATATGCAGCCTCAAGTGACTGCAGCAGATAATGCTCTACGAAACGGAACAGGTCCTGGAGCAGAAATGACAGGCTGGTTGAATTTGCCTGAAGAATATGATAAAGATGAATTTGCTCGTATTCAAAAGGCGGCTGCTAAAATCCAATCTGATAGTGAAGTGTTAATTGTCATCGGTATTGGAGGATCTTATTTAGGGGCACGTGCAGCGATTGATTTCTTGAATAATTCTTTTGTAAATCTACAAAGCAAGGAAGAACGTAAGGCACCTCAAATCCTCTATGCTGGTAATTCTATCTCTTCAAGCTATTTGGCTGATTTGGTAGATTATGTATCAGACAAAGATTTCTCTGTCAACGTTATTTCTAAGTCAGGAACAACTACAGAGCCTGCTATTGCTTTCCGTGTCTTCAAAGAACTCTTGGCTAAGAAGTATGGTCAGGAAGAAGCAAATAAACGGATTTATGCAACTACAGACCGCGCTAAAGGTGCAGTTAAGGTTGAAGCAGATGCTAATGGCTGGGATACTTTTGTAGTGCCTGATAGTGTTGGTGGTCGTTTTACAGTATTGACAGCAGTGGGACTCTTGCCAATCGCAGCTGCAGGGGCTGATATCAGCAAGTTGATGGAAGGAGCAAATGCTGCTCGCAAGGCTTATGCTTCTGATAAGTTGGCTGAAAATGAAGCATATCAATATGCAGTTGTACGCAATATCTTGTACCGTAAAGGTTATCTGACAGAAGTTCTAGCTAACTACGAACCATCTTTGCAATACTTCTCAGAATGGTGGAAGCAACTGGCTGGTGAGTCAGAAGGTAAAGACCAAAAAGGTATCTACCCAACTTCAGCCAACTTCTCAACAGATCTGCACTCTTTGGGGCAATTTATTCAAGAAGGAACTCGTATCCTCTTTGAAACAGTTATTCGTGTAGATAAGCCTCGCAAAAATGTGTTGATTCCTGAATTAGCAGAAGACTTGGATGGCCTTGGCTATCTGCAAGGAAAAGATGTTGACTTTGTCAATAAGAAAGCAACAGATGGAGTGCTGTTAGCTCACACAGACGGCGGAGTGCCAAATATGTTTGTGACCCTGCCTGAGCAAGATGAGTTCACTTTGGGCTATACTATTTACTTCTTTGAGTTAGCTATTGCTCTTTCTGGCTACCTGAATGGTATCAATCCATTTGATCAGCCTGGAGTTGAGGCTTATAAGAAAAACATGTTTGCTCTTCTTGGGAAACCAGGCTTTGAAGAGCTGGGTGCTGAGTTGAATGCACGCCTTTGATTCTCATATGCTTTGAGTTCATTCAGGATATAAAAAGATCCACAGGTTCATTTCTTGTGGATTTTTTAGTACAAGCCTCTTAATTAGTTTATTATTTTTTTGAACAGTGTAAAAAAGAGTGTCTTAATTCTTTTATGAAAGCGCTGTATAATTGCCTTGTAAATAAAATTTGAGAGGTATCAAAATGAATGATTGGTTAGACATTAAAGGCAAAACAGTTCTTGTGACGGGTGCGTCATCTGGGATTGGTGAGGCAATCGTCGAAGAATTGTTGGAATTAGGAGTCAATGTAGCGAATTTTGATCTTAGCGACAACGATTTACGTCACCCGAATCTATTATTTGTAAAAGTTGATGTAACTTCTCGCTCTGAAGTAGAAGAGGGTGTTGCCAAAATAGTTGAAAGATTTGGCAATATTGATGCGGTAGTCAATAATGCAGGGATTAATGTTCCTAGATTATTAATTGATGCAGAAAATCCTAAAGGTCCTTACGAGTTAGACGATGAAACGTTTGAAAAAGTAACAATGATTAACCAAAAAGGTCTGTATTTGGTTAGTCAGGCAGTAGGCCGGATTCTGGTTCAAAACGGAAAAGGTGTAATTGTGAACATGGCTTCAGAAGCAGGCTTGGAAGGTTCTGAAGGACAAAGTGCCTATGCTGCAACGAAAGCGGCAGTCTATAGTTACACTCGTTCATGGGCGAAAGAGCTTGGTAAACATGGTGTACGTGTGGTTGGAATTGCTCCAGGAATTATGGAAGCTACGGGACTTCGAACTCTTTCTTATGAGGAAGCTCTTGCTTATACTCGTGGAAAGACGGTAGAAGATATTCGAGCTGGTTATGCTTCAACTTCAACGACTCCATTGGGACGGAGTGGGAAACTACGGGAAGTAGCTGATCTTGTAGCGTTCTATATTTCAGACCGTTCTAGCTATATAACAGGTGTCACTACAAATATTGCCGGAGGTAAAACTCGCGGTTAAAACAATGAAGGTAGGGAAGAGAGTTGACCTTAGTAAATCGGTGGTATAATATTTTAGATAAAATGGTCTCGCAGCCAACTTATTCCTTGGTAGATATGCGCTCAGAACTGGATATTAGCTTGCAAACCTTGCAAAAGAGTATCCAACAATTAAATGATGTTTTGGCTCCTAATATCCAGATTATCGCACAAGATGATCAGTTAATGTTAGAAGTGTATGACTATACAGAGTTGGAAAGGATTTTATCTGGTAGTTTAAAACAGGAGAGTGACTTCAATTCTTCCAGTAAAAGAATTGCCTATTTGCTAAAACGTTTAATTGAGTCAACCTCCCCTCTTCTTATTGACGACTTGGCTGAGGAAGTAGGTGTTAGTAGAAGTACCCTTAATAAGGATTTAAAACAAGTAAAATCTTTGGCAGAGAGTTACTCTATCACTATTTCAGGAAAGCCCAACCGTGGGCTGGAGGTCTTGGGGAGCGAGCTGAATTTGCGCTTGCTCTATATTCACCAAGTGGCTCCTTACTTTGAAGGAAGGACACTCACTGAGGCAACATCTTCTTTTCTGGAGACGCTAGTTCAGGACTATAAAATCCCTAAAGAAACACAGGAACTCCTTCGAAAGACCATTTCAATTATGGTGGAGCGTATTCATACATCTAGAGTGTTGAATTGTCCTATTCCTTACTATAGGAATGATTTAACAGAGACACATTTGGCTGAGAAATTAATCTATCATATTGAGATGACTTATAAGATTTCCCTCAGTCAGTTTGAGATAGACTTTTTGTGTTTTCCGTTTAATGTCCGTTTTATTGACACTTTAAGCAAGCCGTCTTATCAATCTGAACAGCTTTCAAACATTTTTCAAGGGATTGTCAAGAAAGTCAAAGAAACAATGTTGGTTCACTTTGATGATGAAGAATTATTTGAAGAAATCAAATCTCATCTAGGCCCCTTAATCAATCGACTGATTTTCCATGTGCAAGCTAATGATATATTTCATGGCGAGGTTCAAACTCAATATCCTTTTGCTTTTGAAATGGCAAAAATAGCTGGAGAAGAACTATCTGTAATTTTTGGTTCTGAATTGGAATTATCTGAAATCGGATATCTGGCTTTGTATTTTGAAATGATTTTAAGAAAGCAAAATTCTGCTGTTAAGGGTTCTCGCAAGCAGATAGCTGTAGTTTGCACAACAGGAAGAGGAACTGCTGCGATGATTATTCAGCAACTCAGGCGAGTCCTTGGAAATGATATAGACATTACCCAACATTCTGAAGAGGATTTTAATGTAGAGCTGAACCAGGAATATTTTGCAATTTTTACGACGGTGCCTCTGAAATATAAAAATTCCAAATCTCCAGTCATTCAAGTTAATCATCTTTTTGATGATCAATGGCTGCAGGAAGAATGGCAGAGGGCCAATGCTTTTCATCAAAAAAATCTAGAAACAGTCAGCTTACGCTTTCTTCGGTTGAGCCCCCAAAAAACCTATCAGCAATAC
Organism: Streptococcus cristatus; assembly: GCF_003943505.1. Classification (GTDB taxonomy): domain Bacteria; phylum Bacillota; class Bacilli; order Lactobacillales; family Streptococcaceae; genus Streptococcus; species Streptococcus cristatus_E. Next base: position 334,291 of record NZ_RJPS01000001.1, on the reverse strand, counting down.
TTGCTAAATATGGTTGCAGAGTTAGAGAAGCTTCAGATGATTGATGAAGGGTTTAGAAATCGGATAATTGATAGGGAGAAAAAGCAATCAACCATTTTTGGTGGAGGAATTGCCTTCCCCCATACAATTAACCAGGGTTATGCAAAGACTATTTTAATGTTCGGAAAACTAGAAGAGCCTTATCAAAAAGAAGATGAATGGATTGAATTTATCTTTCTAGTCGCCATTCCCTCAGAAATTGAAAGAAAAATGGAAAGTGAATTGCTGGAATTGTATGACGATATTTTTCGAATTGCAGGAGAGCCTTCTCTAAAAGAAGCATTGAGGGCTGTAGAAACAGAGACAGAGTTTCTATCATTTTCTAAGAGTAAAGGAGTATTTTAATGAGTTCGCTAATAATTTTCGCTGTATTTGTCATGGCAGCTTATGTATTTCAAATGTTCCTCGGCTGGCAGCAACTTAAAGACTTCAATAAGACCTATACGATGCTCCGAAAACTGGGGCGCGTAGCGATTGGCAGGGAGTCCGGAAGAATCAAATCCGGTACGATTGTCATGTTCGCGGTTGATGAAAACGGTCGGGTTCTTAAAGCTAGCAAAATGCAAGGAGTCACAATCTTAGCACGTTTTCAAAATATGGACGATTATGTTGGAGAAGACATCCATTATTTTGACAAGTATAATCCTCTTGTGAGAAAAGAAAATAAGTTGATGCAATCAGCCATAGAAGATGCTAGAAAAGTCTATCTTTGGCATGAGGCAGGTATTGAGAAAGAGACAAGTTCATCTGATTCTTTTCTGGGATTCGGCTTTTATGCGAATTACTTACAATTATCTATTAAACAGTTATTTAAAAAAAATAAGAAAGGGAGTTCCTTATGAATCACATTACAAATTTTGCAGAGAGTTTTATGAAACTCTTCCAATTAGGTGGAGAAACCTTTATTAGCTGGATGACAAATATTGTACCGCTTGTCTTAATGCTATTGATTGCAATGAATACACTTATCGCTTTCTTGGGAGAAGAGAAGGTCAATTCCCTGGCTAAGATTTCTGCCAAAAATCCTGTTAGCCGGTATATGATTTTACCTTTCATTTCAGCCTTTATGCTGGGGAATCCGATGGCAATCAGTATGGGACGTTTCTTACCAGAATATTATAAACCTAGTTTTGTAGCAGCTCAGATGCAGTTCTGCCACACTTCAAATGGTGTATTTCCGCATATCAATCCTGGGGAATTGTTTGTATGGATGGGAATTGCAACAGGAATTCAAACTTTAGGTTTAAGTCAAATGGACTTAGCCATTCGTTACATGCTTGTTGGGCTTGTCATGAACTTTGTAGGCGGTTGGGTGACCGATTTTACAACTGCTTATGTAGCAAAACAGCAAGGTGTTACCTTGAGTAAAACATTTGATTGATAGAAAGAGTGAAATTATGTCATATAAGAGTATAAAAGTTGTTAAAGGAAATGGCGGCTTCGGAGGACCTTTGGTCATTACACCTAGTGAGGCTAAGCACAAATTTATCTATATCACTGGCGGCGGAGAAAAGCCAGATATTGTAGATAAAATTGCTGATTTGACCGGTATGGAAGCTGTTAACGGGTTTAAAACTTCTATCCCTGATGAGGAAATTGCTTTAGCAATCGTGGATTGTGGCGGTACTCTTCGCTGCGGTATTTATCCTAAAAAGGGGATCCCTACAATCAATATCGTCGCTACAGGGAAAAGTGGCCCTCTAGCTCAATATATCACTGAGGAAATCTATGTGTCAGCAGTTGGCCTTAATCAAATTTCTGCTGCTAATGAAGATGAAAAAGAGACAACTGTGGTAACAGAAAAGCCAACTTACGATACTACTAAAAAAATTACAGAGCAAAAAGCTGAAACAAGTATTGTAGCACGAATTGGGATGGGCGCTGGGAAGGTCGTTGCGACTTTCAACCAGGCTGCTCGTGAAGCCATCCAAACAATGCTCAACACAATCATTCCTTTCATGGCCTTTGTTTCCTTGCTGATTGGGGTTATTCAAGGTTCCGGTGTTGGAAATTGGCTGGCAAAATTAATGGTTCCCCTAGCAGGGAACATCTGGGGACTCATTTTGATTGGCTTTATCTGTTCCTTGCCATTCCTATCTCCTTTGTTAGGCCCTGGAGCTGTTATCAGTCAGATTATTGGAACCTTAATTGGAGTTGAAATCGGCAAAGGGAATATTCCGCCCCAAATGGCTCTGCCAGCTATATTTGCTATCAACACTCAAAACGGTTGTGATTTCATTCCTGTAGCACTCGGTCTATCTGAAGCCAAGTCTGAAACAGTTGAGGTTGGTGTCCCGTCTGTGCTTTATTCACGCTTCCTCAATGGTGTTCCGCGGGTGCTAGTAGCTTGGATAGCTAGTATTGGTCTTTATCAGTAGACCTTTGATAGATGCACGTAAACATAGCAACTATTATGTTAAACTTATCTATAAGCATAAGTTTATGACAGATTTGAGAAAGGATGAATAGGAATTAGATGAAGAAAATTTTTGAAGCTAAAGTAATTCAAGTGGGGCCTGAAGCTCAGAATATGATTCAAGATGCCAATATGCTCATTTTGTTTGGAGAAGAAGCTCCGGAAGACTTAGCAGAGTATTGTTTTAAAATCGATAACAAAAATCTTCTAGGTGCAATACTAGAAGGTGGAAAGCTAGTCGTAGATAGTCAGGAATATTCGATTACTGCCGTAGGAAATGTAGTAGAAAAAAATTTAACTGGACTGGGCCATATCACGATTTCTTTTGATGGTTCAAAAGAGGGCAGCCTGCCGGGCACTCTCCATGTTGCAGCAAACCAAGCAGTAGTAATTGAAAAGAGCTCTACCATTCAGATTTTCGAAACTGCTTGACCATAATAAAATTTCAAATCAAGCAATTTAGAAAAATAAAAGTCTAAAACTAGGCACAACCTCCCTTCTAGGAGGTTTTTTGCTATTTTAAAAAATAGATTTTATCATGTTTTGTTAGTTAGCTCGCTATCTAGCTTGTCTTTTACTTACTTATCTATTCAGCAGCAGTTTTCCTTTCCCTGATTATATGTTACAATCAGAGAAGATGCAGTAGCAATGTGATAGACTTTTATCTAGAAAGTTGAGCTGGCTGCTATTTGGACGGTTCTAGAAAAACAGAAGACCAAGATTGGAAAGGAGTTCGGATGAAGTTATTTTTGGCTGAACAAGTGAAACAAAAATAGTCATATATAGTTGGTTTTGTGGGCACGGACGAGAGTTCGTGCCTTTTTGCTTGTGTGCTTTCAAGCTAAGGCAGTTCAAAATATGATATACTGGAATAAAGTTATATTAGCATGACAAGTTTCATGGTGCATACAATCGCTGGATGTTACCCCCAGTATGAATGGTATAGAAAAGAGAATAGCAGCATTCAGCGAAGAGGCATTGTGAACGGTTAATAGGGTCGTCTTTTCAATGATAGAAGAGCCAATAGAGGAGGAGTTATGGGAAAGAGAAATCTGGAAGCTTTGAGGCAGAAACATCAATCGAAATTCAAGAAGGCTCAAACGAAAAAGCCAGCAGATAGCCAACCATCCTTTCTATCCAAATGGAAAACCAAGGGAGACAAACATATCAAACCGTCTGCGGGATTGCAAGAAGCGCAGGGAGGGGCAGAAGAAAATCAAGCTCGTTCCTCCGTTTGGTCTCCATCAAAAGTGGTATTTCCAATAGAGAGCTCAAGCAATGAGCTGTCTGACATTTCTTCGATAGAGGACAAAAACGGCTATGGGACTAAAATAAATTCTCAAGACCAGCCGGTGTTTTCTGAGCAGTTAGAAGGAGCTCAGCAGGTGAAGGAGCCTCTGTCGCTTCTGTCAAAGAATTTGTTGGAATTAAAGCAGAGGGAGCTAAAGCGTCTCATTTCTAGCTTAGAATCACTGAAAGCTAAAAAACAGAACCAACTCCTTCGTGGAAATCAAGCTATCCAGCCGATGTCAGGCCTTGTAACTGAAGCAAAGCAGACCAAGCTTTCTCCGCGAATAAGCTCCAATGAGCTTGCTAGAGAGACAGATAAAGTAGAGTTTAGGAAGAAAAAACGAGGAATCTTTTCTAAGATAAGGGTGATGCTACTTTCTAGTTTGGGGATTATAGCCTCAATGTATAGCATAGTAGAGCAGTGGAAAAAGAATGATGATATAAAACGCATGGAAGAAGCTGCAGCTATTTCTCGTATGTTAGACTCATATGGAAAGGATCAAGATTTAAAATCTGATAATCGTCCAGAATGGATTGCTAAGAAAGAGGAGTATCAGTTTCATATCACCTATGATGATATCACTTCTTTATTCTCAGACTTCACTTCATCGGTTCCAAATCTGACAAAGGTCGACGAGGTGGTTGCAAAGTTAGGGAAAGCTGAATCTGGTAGGGAAACGAACCAAGATGACCTAATCAAGACAATAGATTTAAACTATTCACAAGCAGGGACAGAAGCGAAAGTTAACCTCTCTTTTAAGAGCTATCTTGGTCCTTCTGAAACTCTTAAGTTGGAATCCCTAAAATGTACGCATCTCAGTAGTACGCAACTGCCTAACCGAAATGCTCAGCTCACTCGTCAAGATCTTTCTGGTATAGGGAAAGGAAAGACCTATCAAGAGATTGTCAGTCAGTTGGGACTTCCAGAGCGCCTCGATTGGCATGGGGGAATCTTGAGCAATGCTACTCTATCGATTTATTACCGTTTAGAGGATGGTCAGAAGGTCGGTTTTTCTTTTAAAAATAAAAACTCTCAAAGCTATCAATTGACAGAGAGTCTAGGTTTGGAAAGTGAAGCGGGAGATGCAGGTGCTCAGTAGTACTTGCCTAGCAGGAGAATCAGCCGTTTGTAGAAAGGGAATGAGCAATCAAGTATTTAGTTGATAGGTGAAAAGGTGAAAGATAGAAATTTAGAAGCATTGAGGCGGGAGCACAAATCCAAGTTTAAAGCCAGAAACACTTCGTCAGTCAGGAATCAGCGGGAAAGGGGAGGAACTGCCCTCGAGCAGACAAAGGAAGAAGCAAGGAAAGAAAAGCTAGGAGAGAAGCAGTTTGGAGTCAAAAGTGGTTGGAGATCGAAGAGCCTTAGAACAAGAAAGAAGGGGAATGTTAAGTCTCTAGCTGGTGCTTTGATGAGTCTGGTCTTGCTATCATTAGCCCTTCTTTTACTCTATCGTTTTCTTTCAAATGTGAGTACTCGGGACAGAAGTATTGACCAAATAAGCTGGGAATCGAGCCAAGAAAATATAGCTTCTGCTTACGTTGCAGACTCTTCGTCTAGCGAATGGGAAGCTTCGGAGCAAGAGGAGTCGGCATCATCGGCTTCTAGTGCTGACAAGGAGCCAGAAAATATGACTTGGACTTTCGAGGATGTCCTATCTCTGCACGTTTCTTCGCCTGGGCAGGGGGCGAGTGAGCAACTGTCTCCGACAGCAGAGGAAATTGCTGAACAATATGGAAAAGCAAGTTCGGGAAGTGTGGCTAAAGATGGAGAAGAAAAGGCTCTCTACCTTTTTTATCTCTCATCAGGTGGAGGGCAAATCGTCAAGCTCTATTTCAATCTTATCGGAGATCAGTATCGGCTGAATACAATTCGAGGGGAAGGATTGCTTAGCCAGTCTCAATCAACTCATTCGGATTTATGGATTGAGGAAGATTTTCAGGATTTTACTGTGGATAAATCAGCACCAAGTAAAAATTTACAAGCAGTATTAGAACGATTTGGTGTGCCACAAGTTATCAATAAGTCGGCAGACTATAAGAATCAAACGACAGTTTACATCAAATATAAACTAAAAGATGGAAGATATCTCTATTTAGAGTTTGTCTTAAGTCCAACAGGTGACTATGAGTTGACTCGGAAGAGTGTTTATTGATAGGAAGTGCTTGGTGCTAGAGCTTGGCTTATTTAGCAGAAGTTGTTTTTAGCGGAAAGACAGGAATTACTAGAAAAACAAGAGGAACTTAGGTTCCTTGGAGAGGATGAGGATGGGAAAAGGAAGAAAAGTCCAAAGAGAATGGGGAAAAAGGTCAAGTTTAGACCAAAAAAAGCAGAGAGCCTTCTCTAATGATGGCCCTCGAGAGTCGGGTTTTGAGTTTTCAAGTAAAGAAAAGCGGCGAACAGAGTCAGCAGTCAATCCTAATGGCCAGTTTTTAGCAAAGTCTGTGCTATCTCGTTATGCCACACTCTTAGTGATTGCTGCAGTTCTAGTGGGACTGATTATTTTGTATATGCGACCAACTTTTCAGTCAGAAGGAAATCAATCAGCTATATCGTCTGTTAATACTGTTCCGACAGAATCAGAAAACAAGATAAAGCAGCTGACTGAGGCAGATTCTAATCTTGTTGACGAGAATCGACAAATAGACTTCCAAATAGAAGATGTACTACAGATGGTAAAAACGATGAAAGAACCTAATGTGCTCCCACAGGATGTTGTCGAGAAGTATGGAAAAGCTAGTTCCGGTAGCATAGATAATAGCGTGAAAGGCAGCCAATTAGTAGAATTGACATATAAATTAATAGGAGAGAAAGGAGATATTACCTTAAGGTTTAGGGATGTTGAGGGTAGAACAGAGCTCTCATTGGTATACGTTAGATTATTTCGTAATGCTTGGGGGCCAGTTACGAAATCGGTCGATGATTACCGAACTCTTATTCCTCAAGATAGGCAAGAAGGAGTGGAAGTAAAACAGGCTATAGCAGAACTGGGGATGCCTAAAACTATTTATGCTTCTAAATCAGTTAAGGGGCAAGTTGATTCAATTAGTCTAAGTTACTCAACCACAGACAATATGACTGTTTCTTTGTATTTTGACGAAGTGAATGGGCTTTACCGTCTAAAAAGTTTGCTGACCAGCACGGTCTGAGAAAATAGACTAGGTAAATGGTCTCCTGTTTTTAAAGTAACAGAAAGATGTGACGATGGGGAAAAAGAGATTTAGAAAAATTAGGAAGGGAACATGAGGGGAAATTTAGCAGAACAAGGGTATCCTTAAAGCAAGAGTCTAGTTTGGTGGCTGAAGCAAATGCCAAAGAGGGAACAAGGCAGGTACCGACTAAACTTTGTAAAGGGAAAGGATGGCCAATTTCATCTGAATAAACTTAAAGAGACTAAATAGCATACTAGCTGCTAATAAAGTCCTAACTGTATAGCCGAATTGTGTTATAATAGAGAAATAAAAGAGATAGGAGAGGGACTATCTTCTCCCAACAAAGAATAGAAAGAACAAAGAGGTGACGCCATGTCTGCTACGAAAATGAACGCTCAAGAAATTATCCAATTTATCGCTGATGCCAAGAAAAAAACTCCTGTCAAGGTAACTTTTGATGGAGAATTGCACGGTTTGATTCCTTGGTCTGTTGTGAAGTTAGGCAATGTTCTTTTTGGAGACTGGGAAGAAATCAAGCCGCTCCTAGTGAACTTAGAGGAAAATAAGACCTATGTCGTAGAGCAGGATGCCCGCAATTCAGCGGTGCCGCTTTTGAATAAGCGTGACATCAATGCCCGCATTGAGCCGGGTGCTATTATCCGTGACCAAGTTGAAATTGGTGATAATGCTGTCATCATGATGGGGGCAGTCATCAATATCGGTGCAGAAATTGGTGCTGGGACCATGATTGATATGGGTGCTATTCTGGGCGGCCGAGCGATTGTCGGCAAAAACAGTCATGTCGGTGCTGGTGCTGTTCTGGCGGGAGTCATTGAGCCAGCTAGCGCTGAGCCAGTTCGGGTCGGAGATAACGTGCTGATTGGTGCCAATGCGGTTGTGATTGAAGGTGTACAAATTGGCAGTGGTTCCGTTGTTGCGGCTGGTGCGATTGTGACCCAGGATGTTCCGGAAAACGTAGTAGTTGCTGGCGTTCCAGCACGAGTTATCAAGACCATTGACGAGAAGACCCAGCAGAAGACAGCCCTGGAAGACGCTCTGCGTACTCTTTAATATTGGTTAAAAGATAGCCGCCCTTGAACTTCATCGGGGCGGTCTGACTCTTTGTTTGTACTGACAAGATTTTAAAGGAAAGAAAAATGCTTGATTATCTGAACATTCGCCGTGATTTACACCAGATACCAGAAATCGGTCTGGAAGAATACAAGACTCATGCCTACCTGATGCAGGTCATTGATGGACTGACAGCAGGTCTAGACTTTGTGGAAATCCGAACTTGGCGGACGGGTATTTTGGTCTTTATCAAGGGAAGTTCACCCGATAAGACGATTGGTTGGCGGACGGATATCGATGGTCTTCCGATTGTCGAGGAGACAGGTCTGGACTTTGCTAGTACCCATGAAGGTCGGATGCATGCCTGTGGACACGATATGCACATGACGGTCGCTCTAGGCCTGCTGGAACAAGCTGTGAGCGCTCAGCCTACCCATAATCTACTCTTTCTCTTTCAGCCTGCTGAGGAAAATGAAGCTGGCGGCATGCTCATGTACGAAGACGGTGCTTTTGGCGACTGGCTGCCAGATGAATTTTACGGACTTCATGTGCGACCGGACCTCAAGGTTGGTGATATTGCCACTAATAGAGGAACGCTTTTTGCTGGTACCTGTGAAGTCAAGCTGACTCTTAAGGGGAAAGGAGGCCATGCGGCTTTTCCTCATGAAGCCAATGATGCTTTGGTGGCGGCTAGCTACTTTATCACCCAGGTGCAGACCATTGTCAGCCGCAATGTCGATCCTATCGAGGGGGCAGTTGTGACCTTTGGTTCGCTCCATGCTGGCACGACCAACAATGTCATCGCAGAAACGGCCTTTCTGCATGGCACCATTCGGACTCTGACTCAGGAAATGAACCTCTTGACTCAGAAGCGCTTACGGGAAATAGCAGAGGGCATAGCCCAAAGCTTTGGTCTGGAATTGGACTTGGAACTCAAGCAAGGTGGCTATCTGCCTGTGGAAAATGATCCTAGTCTAGCAGACGAATTGATGGACTTTTTCCAGAAGGAAGAAGGAGTGGAGCTGATTGATATTGCGCCGGCTATGACAGGCGAGGATTTCGGTTATTTGCTCAGCAAGGTCAAGGGCGTCATGTTCTGGCTGGGAGTGGACAGTCCCTATGCCCTCCATCATCCCAAGATGACACCGGACGAGGCAGCACTGCCCTTTGCTATTGAAAAGATTGGGAAATTCCTAGATTATAAAATCAACGAAAGATAAAAAAGGTGGGGTGAGCCGTATGAAAAAAGAGCTGAGACAAACTGTACTAAAGCAAATGAAGAAACTGTCGGGAAAAGAAAAAGAGCTGGCAGATAGCTGGCTGACCCAGCACTTGCTCAGTTCAGCAGCTTATCAAGAAGCTCAGGTTATTGCTACCTATCTTTCTATGCCGCATGAAGTCTCTATCGCAGCCTTTATCAAGCAGGCTCAGTTGGATGGTAAGCGGGTTTTAGTGCCTAAGACCTATGGCCAGGGTCGGATGATATTTGTGGACTATGATGAAAGTCGCCTGCAAAAAAGCTCTTTTGGTCTGCTGGAGCCAATAAGTGAAGAGGCTGTTGATAAGACAGAAATTGATCTGATTCATGTGCCGGGTGTGGTCTTCAATTCTCAAGGTTTTCGAATTGGTTACGGCGGTGGCTACTATGACCGCTATCTGGCTGATTATAAAGGAGCATCCATCAGCACTATTTATGCAGTCCAACAGGCAGAATTTCTACCAACTCAACATGATGTTGCGGTAAAGGAGTTACTCGTTTATGAAACAAATCTTTGATAGAGACTATCCCGTGACAAGTATTTTATTGATCATAACAAGCCTTGTCTTTGCTTTAATGTTTCTTTTCTACGGTTTCCAATATAGTAGTACGGAAGCCTTGTCTTACTTTGGGGCAGTACGTGGCTATACAATCCAAGAGACGCCTATGGAATTTTGGCGGGTTTTTGCTGCTATTTTTATCCACATTGGTTTGGAGCATTTTGTGGTCAATATGCTGACGCTCTATTTCCTTGGTCGTCAGATAGAAGATATTTTCGGACCATGGAAATTCTTATTGCTCTATCTCATGTCTGGGGTGATGGGGAACTTATTTGTTGTCTATTTTTCACCCGAAAGCCTGGCAGCTGGAGCTTCTACTGCTCTTTTCGGCCTTTTTGCTTCCGTTGTTGTGCTTCGTTATGCTACGAGAAACTACTATCTGCAGCAGCTGGGTCAGTCCTATATGAGCCTGCTGGCTGTCAATCTTATCATTAGTTTTTTACCGGGAATTAGTCTTGCAGGCCACTTGGGCGGTCTAGTCGGTGGAGCTTTAGGAGCTGTGATCTTACCAATTTCGGGAGAGCGCTACGCTTTTAGCAAGCCTCAACGGTTTTCAGCATTGGCAGCCTACCTTGGATTAGCAGCTATTCTGATGTTTCTGACTTTTCAGCGACCAATTTTTTGAGAAATGAACTTAGAGGCTAGGACAAAAGTCCTAGCCTCTCAATTGTATTTGGATTGTCGAGCGAGACGCAGTGGTTGAGTGGTCTCTACTAGGCTGATTTCATCAGCTTTTACAGTCCTACTCAACTGTGCGGAGGTGGGACAACGAAATCGAATTCTAACGAATTACCGATTTCTGTCGCACTCTCATTCTTTTTATAAATATGATTTTTATGAAGTAAGGGATTTTACTTTAAAGAGGTATAATCAGTCATATATTAGGAATAAACTGGGAATGTTTCTATCTCTACTTTTTCATCAATGTATGTTTTCTCTATTTTCTATCTGTAAAAGGTATAAAAAAAACATTTTTGTAAGCGCTTGCAAAAAGACCTAAAAAGGACTATACTAGAACTATAAACATCCGGGGGCATCCCCCAAAAATAAAAAGGAGTTCATAATGAAGAAGACAATCTTTAAAATTGCTATTTCATTAATGGCAATCATGCTCTTACCTATCCAAGCTGTGCAAGCCTGCTGTGGCTTCATTATTGGTCGGCATTTGACTAAGGATGGATCAACACTTTTTGGTCGTACAGAAGACTATCCTTACTACCCGAATGGTGGCAAGCACAACAAAAACTATGTTGTTGTGGAAGCTAAGAAATATAAGGAAGGCGACCAGATTGTGGATGAGTCCAATGGTTTTACCTATCCACGTGCAGCCAGCGAAATGAAATATACTGCAACCTATGATTCTGCGCGTGGTGATGGTAGTAACGGTGCTTTTGGAGAACATGGCTTTAATGAAGCAGGTGTTTCTATGTCGTCCACAGTCACAGCAATTCCAAATAAAAAAGTTCTTGAAAAAGACCCTCTGAAAGCAGATGGCTTGGCAGAAGCTGCTATGCTAGATGTGGTTCTGCCACGTGCCAAAACAGCTCGTGAAGCAATCGAATTGCTTGGAAAAGTCATTCAAGAAAAGGGCTCTGCTGAAGGGAATACAGTGGTGGTTGCCGATCAAAAAGAGACTTGGTACATGGAAATCTTGTCTGGCCACCAATACGTAGCCGTGAAAGTGCCAGAAGATAAATACGCGGTATTTGCTAATACTTATTACCTTGGCCATGTAGATTTGAAGGACAAAGAAAATGTTATTGCTTCTGAAGATGTAGAGAAAGTAGCCAAAGAAGCAGGAAACTACAAGACAGATAAAGATGGTAATTTCCATATTGCTAAATCATACGGACCTGAAAAATATGCAGAAGGCGACCGTTCTCGTACGTATGCAGGAATCACACTTCTTGATCCAAAATCTAAAATTACTTACGAAGATGAAGAGTATGAACTTTTCCGCTCTCCAACAGATCCAAACAAGAAATTCACTCTTGAAGATGCCTTTGCTATGCAACGGAACCGCTTTGAACATTTGAATGGCCGTTTCGTACCGGATGATCAAATTGGCGTTAAGAAACAAGGTGATGATGGGGCAAATGATGCTGTTCGTAAAGATCAGTACAAGTACGCTTTAGGTAATGAAAATGTTATCGATGCCCATGTCTACCAAATTGATCCGAAACTGCCAAAATCTTTCGGTGGTAAAGTTTGGCTCGGTTTGGGACCATCACGTAATACACCATATGTGCCTTTCTACGGTAACGTTCAGGATACTTACAAGGCCTTCAAACCACAGACAGCTACTTATGATCCAAACTCATGGTACTGGACAGTATGGCATATTGACCAAATGGCTATCAAGAACCAAGATATCTTTGGAAAAAGTGTTCAAGACCATTGGAAAGAGTTGGAAAAACAATGGATTATTGAGCAAAAAGCAAGAGATGATAAATATGCTGCGTTGAAAGGAAATGAAGAAGCTGCGAAGGCTGCAGAATCAGAAGTAACCAATGAAGCTTTAGCTAGATCTGAGCGTCTATTTGGATATTTCAAAAACTATGAAGCTCAAATGCAGGCTCAATTAGCAGCAGCTGGACGTAAAGATGATCCATATAGAGCATCTCTTCCTGATGATTATAAGGAACCATCTACTCCAGAAAAAGAACCTGAAAAGGAACCAGAGAAACCAGCTCCTGGTCAAGAACCAGAGAAGAAGCCAGAAGATCCAGCTCCTAGTCCAGAGTCAGAAAAAACTCCAGAAACAACAGTTGCAAATGCAGCAGGTAATCCGAATAATCGCTTTGGCTATGCGGCTACAAAAGGTAAGATAACAAGTGTCCAAGTCTTTGAACAACCAAAATCTTACGGTGAAGCCCCTAGTTCAGAGCCAGAAAAAACTCCACAAACAACAGTTGTCAATACAGCAGGCAATCCAAATAACCGCTTTGGTTATGCGGCAAGTTCGGAAGGTGGAAAAAATTTCAAGAATGTAGAATCATTCCCTAACACTAACTACTCTTCCAACCAAGACAATAAGTAAGTGAATAACTTATAAGAAAACACCTAGATTTACTAGGTGTTTTTCTGTATAGTGTTAAAAGCTGATGCATCAGCTAATCTATTGCTTGTGCATTTCTATTATTTTTTCGTTTTCTTATCTAATTTTTTACCCAAATCGATAATGTATTGCTTCAAATCATCCTTAACTTGAGGGTGTTTGAGGGCATAATCGATAGAAGTTTTCATGAAGCCAAATTTGTCGCCGACATCATAGCGGTCGCCTTTGAATTCACGGGCAAAAACGCGCTGAGTCTTGTTGAGGGTATCGATAGCATCAGTCAGTTGAATTTCATTGCCCGCACCAGGAGTTTGTTTCTCCAAGATTTCAAAAATTTCTGGCGTTAGCAGGTAGCGTCCGATAATGGCCAAATCACTTGGTGCATCTTCTGGTGCTGGTTTTTCAACAAACTTTTCAACGCTGTAGAGGCCGTTGACGCCTTCACCTTGAGGGGCAATAACGCCATAAGCAGAGACTTCTTCGTGAGGAACTTGCATAACTGCAATGGTAGATGCGTGGGTTGCTGCATAGTCATCCATGAGTTGTTTGGTGAGTGGCACTGCTTTGTCATTGGTAATGTCCATCAAATCATCCCCCAGCATGACCACAAAAGGTTCATTTCCGACGAAGGCTTTAGCTTGTAAAACAGCGTCTCCTAGCCCACGCGGATGGCTCTGACGGATGAAATGCAAGCCAATACCAGTGGTCTCATCCACCAACTTGAGCAAGTCGTCCTTGCCCTTTTCCTTGAGGTTATATTCTAGTTCAAAGTTGGAGTCAAAGTGGTCCTCGATGGAGCGTTTTGACTTCCCTGTGACAACTAGAATGTCTTTGATTCCAGATTTAAGAGCTTCTTCGACGATAAACTGAATAGTTGGTTTGTCAACGATCGGCAGCATTTCCTTGGCCAGTGCCTTAGTGGCTGGCAAGAAGCGGGTTCCGAGACCGGCTGCAGGGATGACTGCTTTTCTGACTTTTGACATAAATTTCTCCTTTATAAAAAATACTATGAATTAAGACCACTCATTTTCAGCTTTGAATTCATTGCTCATCATATCATGAATGGCATCTTTGATATCATGGCCGTCATAGATAACCTTGTAGATGGCCTGAGTGATAGGCATATAGACACCGAGCTCCTGAGCCAGTTCGTAGGCTGCCTTGGTTGTAGAGATTCCTTCGATAACCATGCCCATATTAGCTTCAATATCAGCCAGTTTTTCGCCGCGACCCAGTGCATCGCCAGCCCGCCAGTTGCGAGAGTGGACAGAAGTTCCCGTGACAATCAAGTCGCCGACACCAGAAAGACCGCTGTAAGTCAGAGGGCTGGCTCCCAGTTTGACACCAAGTCGAGTAATTTCAGCCAGACCGCGTGTGATGATGGCAGCTTTGGCATTGTCACCATAGCCCAGTCCGTGGAGGGCTCCGGCTCCAACTGCGATGATATTTTTCAGAGCACCTGCTGTCTCTACTCCAACGACATCGGTATTGGTGTAGAGGCGGAAATAGTGGTTGCTGAAGAGTTCCTGCACATATTTAGCAGTTTCAAGATCCTTAGATGCTGCGGTAATCAGGGTAATGTCGCGAACGATGGTTTCTTCAGCGTGGCTAGGACCTGAAACAACGACAATCTCGCTGCGCAAGTCTGCAGGGATTTCCTCTTCCAGAATAGTTGAAATCCGTTGGTGGCTGTTAGGTTCCAGTCCCTTGGATGCATGCATGATTTTTACCTTGTGATCTAAGGTTTGCGCAACTTGTTGGGCTACCAGACGAGTCACCTTGGTCGGTACGACAAACAGCACAGCATCTACGTTTTCTAGAGCATCGCTCAAGTCGTGATAAGCCTTGATTTCCTCGCTTAGAACAACATCTTTGAAAAAGCGTTTGTTTGTATGCTGGTTATTGATCTCGTCAATCTGCTCTGCAATATTGCCCCAAATCCGGACTTCGTGGCCATTATCATTGAGGACTTGCGATAGAGCCGTTCCCCAAGAACCGGGGCCAATCACAGCAATTCGTTGTTTATCCATCTTTTCTCCTTGTACAAGACCTATAAAAGGACTCAATCAATTTAGAGTTATTTATTATATTGTACCATAGAATAACTGAAATTTCTTACTTGACATTGTTTTTATCTATGATATAGTAAGGAAGCTAAACAAAGTTAAAAATCTACGAGGAGGAATTATGTTCAGAAAAGCTTTATCAGCCTATAAATTATTTATCTTTTTATCTCTTCTTATGACATCGCTGATGCTGGCTAGCTCGCTGTTGCAGCCCCTGTATTTAAAAGATGTCTTGAATGCTCTTTTGGCAGGAAATCGGCAAGAAATCTATCGTTTAGGGGCTTGGTTGCTGGGCTTTGGTCTAGTCGGCTTACTTGCTGGCGGGGCAAATGTGACCCTAGCAGCCTATATTGCGCAAGGTGTGTCGTCAGATTTACGTGAAAAAACCTTTCGGAAAATCCAGACCTTCTCTTATGCCAATATTGAACAGTTCAATGCGGGGAATCTCGTCGTCCGAATGACCAATGACATCAACCAAGTGCAAAATTTGGTCATGATGATGTTTCAGATTTTATTCCGCCTGCCTATTTTATTTTTAGGTTCCTTTATTTTGGCGGTGGTGACCATTCCTTCCTTGTGGTGGGTCATTGTCCTGATGG
This sequence comes from Streptococcus cristatus, assembly GCF_003943505.1. Taxonomy (GTDB): domain Bacteria; phylum Bacillota; class Bacilli; order Lactobacillales; family Streptococcaceae; genus Streptococcus; species Streptococcus cristatus_E. The sequence continues at coordinate 318,781 of NZ_RJPS01000001.1, read as the reverse complement.
TCTTTTTGGTCTTCTTTTTGACAGGAGTGATGATGGGCCTGATGGGTCCACGCTTTGCCAAATTCCAAGTTCTCTTAGAAAAGATCAATTCGATTGCCAAAGAAAATCTGCGTGGCGTCCGTGTCGTCAAATCTTTCGTGCAAGAGAGAGAGCAGTATCAGAAATTTACGCAAGTTTCAGATGAACTTCTAGAGCAAAATCTCTTTATTGGCTATGCCTTTTCGATCGTTCAACCGATGATGATGATCGTCGGCTACGGGGCTGTCTATCTGACTATGTGGCTCTTGTCTAGCATGATACAGATGGATCCAGGCTTGGTTAGCTCGATTGTCTCTTTCATTTCTTACTTGAATCAAATCATGTTTACCATCATCATGGTTGGCTTTCTGGGCAATACCGTTACGCGTGCCATGGTGTCGATTCGGCGGATCAAGGAGGTCTTGGATACAGAGCCAGCGATGACCTTCAAGAATGAAGCTGAAGAAGATTTAGAAGGTAGTCTGGTCTTTGACCATGTGACCTTTACCTATCCGACAGATACAGAGCCCATGCTCAAGGATATTAGCTTTGAAGTCAAACCAGGAGAGATGATTGGTGTTGTCGGAGCGACGGGAGCAGGGAAATCAACTCTGGCTCAGCTCATTCCGCGCCTTTTTGATCCTCAGGAAGGTTCTATCAAGATTGGTGGCAAGGATTTGCGAGACATTAGTGAAGCTTCGCTGAGAAAAAATGTCTCCATCGTTCTGCAAAAAGCTATTTTATTTAAGGGGACGATTGCGGACAATCTGCGTCAAGGAAAGCAAAATGCTAGCCTGCCAGAATTAGAACAGGCGGCGCGCATTGCTCAGGCGAGCGAGTTTATCAATCGCATGGAAGATACCTACAACAGCCAAGTCGAAGAACGGGGAAATAATTTCTCTGGCGGACAAAAGCAAAGAATGTCCATCGCACGGGGTGTCGTCAGTAACCCTAATATTCTTATCCTAGATGACTCGACTTCAGCTCTGGATGCCAAGTCGGAGAAATTGGTTCAGGAAGCTCTGAACAAGGATTTGAAGGGAACCACAACCATCATTATTGCTCAGAAGATTAGCTCCGTGGTTCATGCGGACAAGATTTTGGTGCTAGATCAAGGACGCTTGATTGGGCAAGGTAGGCACGCAGACTTGGTCGCTACAAATGATGTCTACCGAGAAATTTATGAGACACAAAAAGGAAAGGAGGACTAAGATGAAGACAGCAAAATTTTTCTGGCAATATTTCAAGCAGTATAAACTGGCCTTTTTGGTCGTCATGATTATGATTATCATCTCGACGGTTTTACAGGTTCTCTTTCCGATTTTTACTGGTCTCGCCATCAGTGAGCTAGTGGAGTTGGGCAGTGCTTTTGCGAGTGGCAAGCTTGATTCAGGTGATGTTTCAGCCTTTGCCGCTTTCCAAGGAATCATGTGGAATTTAGCGCTGGCTTTCATCTTCCTTTCGCTATCGAGCTTAATTTACATGCTGCTGATGAGTCGGATTATTTCCTACTCAACCAATGAAATGCGCAAGGGGCTCTTTGGGAAATTAGCTCGCTTGACCGTTTCCTTCTTTGACCGCCATCAAGACGGGGATATCTTGTCGCGTTTTACCAGCGATTTAGATAATATCTTGCAGGCTTTCAACGAGAGTCTAGTCCAAGTGATGAGCAATATCGCTCTCTACATCGGCCTGATTATCATCATGTTTATGCGGCATGCGACCTTGGCTTGGGTGACGATTGCCAGTACGCCAGTAGCCATTATTGTCTTGGTGTCCATCGTCAAGCTGGCTCGCAAGTACACGGATTTGCAGCAAAAAGAAGTTGGTCAGCTCAATGCCTATATGGACGAGACGATTTCCGGCCAGAAGGCAGTTATTGTGCAGGGAATGCAAGAAGAAGTCATCAAGGGCTTTGTCCAACAAAATGATAAGGTTCGGTCAGCAACCTTTAAAGGACGCGCTTTTTCTGGTTTGCTCTTTCCTGTCATGAACGGAATGAGCCTGATCAATACGGCTATCGTAATTTTTGTGGGTTCAGCCATTATGCTCAATGATCCTAATGTGAAGACCTCAGTAGCCATTGGTCTGATTTCAACCTTTACACAGTTTTCTCAGCAGTACTATCAGCCTATCATTCAGGTTGCGGCAAGCTGGGGAAGTCTGCAGCTGGCTTTCACTGGTGCGGATCGGATTCAGGAAATGTTTGATGCGCCTGAGGAAGTGCGTCCGCAGAATGCACCAGCCTTTACCGAGCTGAGAGAAGGCGTCGAGATAAAGCATGTGGATTTCTCTTATGTCGAAGGTAAGCCGATTTTGAAGGATGTTTCCATCTCAGCGCCAAAAGGCAAGATGATTGCCGTTGTAGGACCGACAGGATCAGGGAAGACGACCATCATGAACCTGATCAATCGTTTTTACGATGTGGATAAGGGCAGTATCGAATTTGACGGACGTGATATCCGAGACTATGACTTGGATAGCTTGCGCAGTCATGTAGGTATTGTTTTGCAAGATTCTGTCTTGTTCAGCGGAACCATTCGAGACAATATCCGATTTGGAGTGTCGGATGCCAGTCAGGAGATGGTTGAAATTGCTGCGCGTGCTACCCATATTCACGAGTATATTGAAAGCTTGCCTGATAAATACGACACAATCGTAGATGATGATCAAAACATCTTTTCAACAGGTCAAAAGCAATTGATTTCGATCGCTCGAACCCTTTTGACCGATCCTCAAGTGCTGATCTTGGATGAGGCCACCTCCAACGTTGATACGGTAACAGAGAGCAAGATTCAGAGCGCGATGGAGGCCATTGTGGCAGGACGGACAAGCTTTGTCATCGCTCACCGTCTAAAGACCATATTAAATGCGGACCAAATCATTGTCTTAAAAGACGGGGAAGTCATTGAAAGAGGCAACCATCGGGAGCTGTTGCAACTGGGCGGCTTCTATTCTGAGCTCTACCACAATCAATTTGTATTTGAATAAATATATACAGAAACGGAGGTATTCCATGAGGATACCTTCGTTTTTTGAAAGGAAGTAATCAATTTTGTCCTGATCTATCTCTTTCATCGAACCAATCTGCTTCTGTTCATCGTAGGAGTCATCTTAGCTATCTTGGGAATTCTTGTCATGCTGGTCTTTGGCTATGGCATCTACAAGGGTAGACTAAATCTGCAAAAGGTTATTGATGATTTTGAAGAGAAACTGAAGTTAGCTCAATAATGTTTCCAATTAACTTTCCCCAAAAAACTTTGTCATTCGGCAAAGTTTTTTCTTGACTATTTCTGACCAAGTGATAAAATAATAACTATAGATTAGCACTCGGTTTCATAGAGTGCTAAAATTCAATCTTTGGAGGAAAAAGATGTTAAAACCATTAGGTGACCGTGTGGTCTTAAAAGTAGAAGAAAAAGAACAGAAAGTTGGTGGCTTTGTCATTGCTGGTGCAGGGCAAGACGCGACAAAAGAAGCGAAAGTCATCGCAGTTGGCCAAGGAATCCGTACGTTGAACGGAGAGTTGGTTGCACCAAGTGTCAAGCCAGGTGATAAGGTTTTAGTTGAAAGCCATGCTGGCATTGAAGTCAAAGATCAAGATGAGAAATTCTTGGTTGTTGGGGAAGCAAGCATTCTTGCAATTGTGGAGTAAAAATCTAAGAAAGAGGTTTAAAGATGGCAAAAGATATTAAATTTTCATCAGATGCACGCAGTGCAATGGTTCGTGGTGTGGATATTCTAGCAGATACTGTCAAAGTAACCTTGGGGCCTAAAGGACGCAATGTCGTTTTGGAAAAATCTTTTGGCTCACCCCTCATCACCAATGACGGTGTGACCATTGCCAAGGAAATCGAACTGGAAGACCATTTCGAAAATATGGGCGCTAAGCTAGTGTCAGAAGTGGCTTCAAAAACCAACGATATCGCTGGAGACGGAACAACGACTGCTACTGTATTGACCCAAGCTATCGTTCGTGAAGGGATTAAAAACGTGACTGCGGGTGCCAACCCAATCGGTATCCGCCGCGGAATTGAAGCAGCAGTTGCAACAGCTGTTGAAGCTCTGAAAGAAACGGCGATTCCGGTTTCTAATAAGGAAGCGATTGCTCAGGTTGCTGCCGTTTCTTCTCGCAGCGAGAAAGTCGGTGAGTACATCTCTGAAGCTATGGAAAAAGTTGGCAACGATGGCGTTATCACTATCGAAGAGTCCAAAGGTATGGAAACAGAGCTGGATGTCGTAGAAGGAATGCAGTTTGACCGTGGCTACCTGTCTCAATACATGGTGACGGATAGTGAAAAAATGGTGGCTGATCTGGACAACCCTTATATCTTGATTACAGACAAGAAAATTTCTAACATTCAAGAAATTCTGCCATTGTTGGAAAGTATTTTGAAAACCAACCGTCCGCTCTTGATCATTGCAGATGATGTGGATGGTGAAGCTCTGCCAACACTGGTTCTTAACAAGATTCGTGGTACCTTTAATGTAGTGGCTGTTAAAGCACCAGGTTTCGGTGACCGTCGCAAGGCTATGTTGGAAGACATTGCCATCTTGACAGGTGGAACAGTCATTACAGAAGATCTCGGATTGGAACTCAAAGATGCGACCATTGAAGCGCTTGGACAAGCTTCTAAAGTCACTGTTGAGAAGGACAGTACTGTGATTGTGGAAGGCTCTGGCAATCCAGAAGCTATTGCCAATCGTGTGGCCGTTATCAAATCGCAAATTGAAAGTACAACTTCTGAGTTTGATAAAGAAAAACTGCAAGAACGTCTGGCTAAATTGTCTGGTGGTGTAGCGGTGATTAAGGTCGGTGCTGCAACTGAAACCGAGCTCAAAGAAATGAAACTCCGCATTGAAGATGCCCTTAATGCGACTCGTGCCGCAGTAGAAGAAGGAATCGTGTCAGGTGGTGGTACAGCCTTTGTTAGCGTATTAGATGCAGTAGCTGCCCTTGAATTAACAGGTGATGAAGCGACTGGCCGTAACATCGTCCTCCGCGCTTTGGAAGAGCCTGTCCGTCAAATCGCTTTGAATGCAGGATTTGAAGGCTCTATCATCATTGACCGCCTGAAAAACTCTGAAGCAGGTACAGGCTTTAATGCCGCGACTGGCGAATGGGTGAACATGATTGAAGCTGGAATCATTGACCCAGTTAAGGTAACGCGCTCAGCCCTGCAAAATGCCGCTTCAGTTGCTAGCTTGATTTTGACAACAGAAGCTGTTGTGGCTAATAAGCCAGAACCTGCACCAGCAGCACCAGCTATGGACCCAAGCATGATGGGCGGCATGATGTAAGACACATCAGAGAAAGTACAACTTTTCTGAAATCAATAAAGTAAAAAAGACTTCAAACTATTGATTCAAAACAATAGTTTGAAGTCTTTTTATTGTACGGATAATGAGACAAAAATTTGTAAAATAATGAAAAAGCCTTGGATTCCAAGGCTTTTTAGTCATACTTTCTATGCCCCCTGCATGAATTTGTAAGAACTTTTCATATTGAAAATAAACAAAAATGTTGAAATATAGCTGATTTTAGGGAAATACTTTTAGGTATTTTCAATGTCAGGATTTAAAAATGGGGCAAAAGTGGGGCAAAAACAAATTAACGAAAAAAATATCGAGTTCGTGCATCAAGTAAATGATAAATTGCAAGAATAAGTGCAACATTTACTCGAACTCATCCTCTAGAGCTTCACTAGCAGTTCTGTAAGCTAAACATTTTCGTGGTCGGTGATTGATATCATATAAAGCCTTGGTTCCCAAAGCTTTTTTATGTTATAAACTCATTAAAAGAACCCCCAGTTAGATTTGGAATATTTTTTATTCTGTGTCATATAAAAATAAATAAAATGAATGGCTATAGCTAGAGCTAAAATGGTTGTTATACTCACTACTATTATAGGATTAGAAGCAAAGATTAAAGAGAGAATCAAGGCAGCCAGATAGAGTGTCGCTTGGACACAGTAGTAACTTTTCGAATAGCGAAGATAGTGTTTGTTATGGGGCCCATTTACTAGGACAGCAGCTTGAAAGAGGCCAAATCCGATATAAGAGAAGCTGGTTGCAAAGAGACGATTAGCTTCAGGATTCAGAAGAAAACTCATTGATACAGTCATCATCATAAGCCCAATGAAAATAGGATAGTGACTGTAAATTAGAAATAGCCCCTTTTGATTAGATTTTTCATCAATAGCATGGTCGAATTGACCAAAATAAAACAAGAACAGAGAAATCATAATAATGAAATAAAGAACCGAATAAATCGAGAAATTCTCGATTGTAAAGAAGTTAGATAGCTCCGTAATCATCTCTCCAAACATAATAATGACAAGAAGGGAGATGCGCTCGATTAAATGGGGGAGATTTACCTGGTAATGCTTATCTTTATTAAGCAAGATACTTGGCATAATAAATGTTAGCAGAATACTAGCAAATAAGATATAGACTCCAATGTAAATAGGAAGAAGAGCTGCTAGATAGATTTCTAAACTTCGTAGACCTGTTATCCATAGAAAACCTTTGATACTTTCCCTATGAACATTATCGGTTGATTTTTTAAAAAACTCAACCAAATATTGAAAAAATAAGGTAAGGGTTAATGTACCAATAGCCCAACAGACATAATGAAAATATTGTTGCCAATCAGGTCCAATCATATTGGCTATAAAGAGTAAAATTCCCATTTTGATAAACATGATTACTATGTTAAATAAAGAGTTCTTTCCATAGCGATTGGTATAATCGGTTTGAATCATCCAGGAATCGATGAGAACCAAAGTAGCAATGAAAAAATCAAGGAAAGAATTCCAAGTCAAAATACCGTTATGAAGATGGTGAATTAAAGCAGTTACTTTTGAAATCGCAAAAACAAAAACTAGATCATAAAAAAGTTCTGAATAATTTACACGTTTATGTTTAACAAGAGTTGTCATCTTAAGACCTTTCTATTTTAGAAGTACAATTTATTATAACAGAAAATGGTAATAAAAAAAAGGAGATGCTTAAATAACTTCATGTGACGCGAATGAACTGCGCCACAAAAGTTAGGTTTTTTCTGTCTAACTTTTGGGGTGCAGTTCAGAAGGGGTGTTTTTTCTATCGTTTTTTAGTGCTAAGACTACACAAAAAAGCCTTGATTCCAAGGCTTTTTCCTGTTGATTTAGATGCCCCCTACAGGGATTTGGAAAGGACTTTCATATTGAGAGCAATTAAAAATATTGAAATATAAGTGATTTTAGGTATTTTCAATGTCATGATTTAAAAATGGGACAAAAGTGGGGCAAAAACCATACAGATTCTAAACTGTATGGTTCTTTTTTTATCTAACCAAGAAAGGTTAAAACTTATTAAAACAAATGCAATCAACTGTTGAAAACTTTTTAGTCCGTGTAATATAAAAACAAGTAAAAAGTTGAACTATAGGGAATATTGTGTCATAATAGGTAATAGATGAATAATTAATAGATTGGAAATAATGCTTTCTTACCTTAACAAGTTGAATTGGTTATACATTTTTTCGTCGCAATTGTGTCTATCTCTCGAGTTTAGCTAGTTTTTATAAGCTCTGGTTTCTAATCAATATAACAAATTTTAGAAGTGCATAAGACAAGATGGTGACATTATTACAGTCATTTCTAGTCACCATATGTTGCTGGCACAGGCTGTTTGTAGTGTTGGCTATTTACTAGTCAGTTTAATCGGAGTGTTTAATTTTTATTGTTGAAAGGTTTTTATATGGCGAAAATTCTATCTTTAGGTCTGACAGGTAAGAAATTACTTGCTCAGGGGTTCTTGTTTGTTCTGCTAGGTCTCATCTTGATGGTCACGGGGACTTGGTTGCCAGTAACAGTTATTCGCCTGGTTCTGTTTTTAGCTTGGATAGCAACGGTCGTAGATTTGCTATTAAGAGTTTTCAAAAAAAGCCAGTCAACGGATACCTTGGGAGTTGCACTGGTTAAATTGTTAGTGCTGGGATATTTGCTAGGTTCTAATCTTGCGACTGATATACCGATTTATGTTCTGGCTCTTGTGATTGGAGTTTATCAGATTTTTCATGCTAGTATTAACCTTGTCACCTATGTTCTCTACCGCAAAAACAAAATTCGACCTCGTTTTCGTCTCTTACTAGATGGACTCGTACTAGTTTTTCTTGGTGGGACTAGTCTTTTGTCCTCTACAGGAAATTCTGTCTTTCAACTCTTTGTATTAGGGGCTTATTTTTTCCTTTATGGTGTGTCCAATATCCGTGATGGTTTCTTGTTTGAGGAGGAAATTGGGAAAAACCATCTCAAACGTCGTGTAAGAATGAGCTTACCTATTGTCCTAGCCGCTCTCATCCCTGCAAGTACTTTAGCAAAAATCAACAAATTCATGCAGGAAAATGCTGATGAGAGAGAGGATATCCATCTTGGAATGGTGAAGTCTGGTAAGACAGCGGAGCTTGAAATTTTTGTTCATACAGCTGAGACCTCTCTGTTTTCGGCAATTGGTCATGTGGATATCTGCTATCAAGGCCGTGTTATTTCTTATGGCAACTATGATCCGTCTTCTGAGACCTTATTTGGCATGGTAGGAGATGGTGTCTTATATTTCTGTGATCGTGACAAGTACATTGACCTATGTAAACGTGAGAGTCAAAAAACGCTTTTTGGTTATGGGATAGATTTGACGCCTGAAATGGAAAAAGCAGTTCAGAAAAAGTTGGCTGAATTGAAACAACTGACGATTCCATGGGAGCCAAGTGCAGATAAAATCATGACAGGTGATGGTAAGGAAGACTACACCTACGCTTATAAAATCAGACATGAGACAGATGGGGAACTTTATAAATTTATCAAATCTAAGTTTAAATCCTACTTTGTCTTATCTACAAACTGTGTGCTCTTGGCTGATACCATAGTCGGTCAGGCTGGCACCGATATCCTCTCACCCAAAGGATTTATCGCTCCAGGAACTTACCAAGCCTACCTTAATCGAGAGTTTGAAAAACCAAATAGTATAGTCGTATCTAAACATGTTTATTAAGGAGAATTTATGAACTTAGTAAAAAAATACACCCCGTTAATACTTTTTATAGGGCTGGTTGCTCTTGTAATTCTGAATGCATCGAGCTTTATATCAGGAGCAATCTCTCTCTTTGATGTAATATCAACCTTGATTTATGGTGCTGTTATTGCTTTTGTGCTTAATGTTCCTATGAAAAAAATTGAACAGTACTTAGTTAATTGAAGGTAAAGGCAGAGTTGCGTCGTCCGATTGCCATGGTACTTGTTTTCCTAGCTCTTATCTTAATCGTGATTGCTCTTTTGGTTTTGGTGCTGCCAACCCTAGCCCAGACTATTAGTCAGCTGGGAACAGTCCTTTCAACAGTCCTTACTCAACTTGGGAAATTGCTAGGCAGCTCGGAATTTGTAACCAAAGACATGTTGTCAACTATCGTATCAGGCATACAGGGACAATCTAGTTCTATTAGCCAAGCTTTGATAGGTTTTTTATCAGGTCTGACTAGTAATATCGGCAATATTTTTTCAAGTTTGATGAATGCCTTTTTGATTATAGTCTTCACCTTTTCATTTTTATCCAGTAAGGAACATTTGGCAGCGATGACGAGTCGACTTCTAAAAGTTTTTCTTCCAGAGAAGGTGGTGATAAAGTTGACTTACATTGGACAAGTAGCACTAGAGACTTATGACCAATTTTTGATGAGTCAGCTGATTGAAGCAGTTATCATAGGAGTTATGATAGCGGTTGGTTACAGCGTGTTTGGGATACCCTATGGAGTAATGACAGGTATCTTTGCAGGAGTGCTATCGTTCATTCCTTATGTAGGGCCTATGATTGCTTGTGTTGTGGGAGCGATTTTTATCTTCACAGTGAGTCCTACTCAAGCCTTACTTTCTCTTCTTCTATATCAAGTTATACAGCTGATTGAAGGAAACCTTATTTATCCTAGAGTTGTAGGTCAGTCTATTGGTTTGCCAGCTATTTTCACGCTTGCGGCTGCTAGTATTGGAGGCAATCTCTTTGGCTTACTTGGGATGATATTCTTTACACCGATATTTGCTGTTATCTATCGATTGGTTAAGGAATTTGTCGTTGCAAAGGAAAATCAGCTAGATTAAGAAAAACTAAATTTAATAAGATATACTGAGAAGAGAGTGAGAGATTCTCTTCTCTTTTATTTTTAAATACTTTTCTACAAAAAGCTATTAGACGTTAAAAAAAGCCTTGGTTTCAAGGCTTATTTCTGTTGATTTAGATGTGCCCCCTGCAGGGCTCGAACCTGCGCCCCATAGCTTAAGAGTCTACTGCTCTACCAACTGAGCTAAGGAGGCAACAGAAAAAGCTGAGAATGTAACTTCCCAGCTATTTTAATATGCCCAAAATGGCAGCTAGATTATTTACGAAAGGCATCAAGGATATAGGTGAAACCAACAATTAAAAATGCAAAGGCAACGACATAAACGACAAAGACACTTGTAGCTACTGGATTGAACAAAATCACTAGACCTAGTAAAAATGCAAGCAACGCTATCCACATGATATGGTTGCCAATAATAGGGAAAATCAATCCCAGACGATTGCCTTTAAAGAAAACTATAATGGCTTCTACAATTAACCAAATTCCTAAAATAGTTGGAATGACAACTGGCAGCGTCACAAAGCCATAGGCAACGAGGTAAAGAGCTAAGAGAAGATTAACAATCCCTTGGAAAAGATGAGCTGGTGAGCGAAGCTCTTTTGGTACAGAGAAATAGCCTAAAATAGCTGCTATAGAAGAAACCAGTAAACCAAATGCAATCCACCAGCTGTAAGCAACAAGATTAGCTACTGGGTTTGTAAATAGGAAAAGTCCTAAAAGGACAAAAACAACTCCTGCAAGGAATAGCAGTAAACGATTAGAAAATTTCATTTCAATACCCTCTATATAGTATAGTATAGTTTGCTAATAAAACTATTGTACTTATTTTTATAGAAAATGTCAATAAAATAAATAAACAATTTGGAAGTTTCAGTCTGACTTACAAAAAGAAAATCGCCCTCATACAGCAAATTATTTTCATCCAAAGAACAACAGATGACAGAAGAGAAATATTTACATACAGAAAAGGACTATCTGGATTTACTTTTAGCAGTAAAGAGAAAATTTGATTACCAACGTTCAATTGTTCCTTATATCCTCTATTTTTTGTTAAAAACAGGTATGAGATTTGGAGAGTTAGTAGCATTAACTTGGAATGAGGTTGATTTTGACAGAGGATTGTTAAAAACGTACAGGAGGTATAATACACTATCCCATAAGTTTGTTCCACCAAAAAATAAAACGTCTATTCGGATAGTCCCAATAGACGAGGAATGTATCAAAATTTTGCGCCTTTTACAAACGGAGCAAGAAAGAGCAAACATGGAGTTAGGAATCAAAAATCGATATCGGATGATCTTTCAACATTTTGGATATATTCATTCAGTTCCAGATATTGCAAGTGTCAATAAAGCTTTGAGTGTTCTCTTAAATGAGTTGAACATTTATCCAATTATCACGACAAAAGGAGCACGCCACACCTATGGAAGCTACCTCTGGCACAAAGGATTTGACCTTGGAGTTATTGCAAAAATTTTAGGGCATAGAGATATTTCGATGTTAGTAGAAGTGTATGGATACACTTTAGAAGAGAAAATTTTTGAAGAATTTAATCAAATAAGAGATGTTTGGAAAGATTGCTAATAAAAAATGTGGGGCAAATGATGGGGCAGAATGATTTCAGAGCAAGTAAAAAAGCCTACAGAATAGGCTTTCTTAGTCATACTTTCTATGCCCCCTGCAGGGCTCGAACCTGCGACCCATAGATTAAGAGTCTACTGCTCTACCAACTGAGCTAAGGAGGCAAGAGAAAAAGCTGTATTGGTGCCGGACCTTCACGATTTGTATTGAACCCGCGCAATTAAGCAGGTGGGCAACTCGCTCTAACTGAAGCTGCTTCCGCGTGACACGGCTTGCACGCTGTTAGAAGTCTTTTGTTTCCCTAATAATACAAAAAATAGTCGGTCAACACTTAAGTGTGAAGTCGTACACCACAGCGTTTCTATAATTATAATACCATAAATTTTGAAAAATTCAAGAGAAAAATGTGATTTTTTGCAAACGATGCCATCATTTTTTTAAGTCATCAATCTTATTCTTGGTCATTCCAAGGGCTCGCTCGTATTTGCCATTTTCATTGGGAGTGAAATAATTGGCATCCCTTATCTTGTCAGGAAGATAGTCTTGCTTGACCCAATTGCCAGGATAGGAGTGAGGGTAGAGATAGTCCTGTGCGTTGCCCAATTCCTTGCTGCCGGCATAGTGGCCGTCGCGTAAGTGGCGGGGAATGGGTAAGTTTCCATTCTTCCGTAGGTCAGCTAGGGCCTTGTCCATGGCCACATAGGCTGAGTTGGACTTGGGCGACAGAGCCAGATCAATAACAATATTGGCAATAAGGATACGAGCTTCAGGAAAGCCGATCCGCTGAGCTGCTTCTAGAGCTGTAACGGTATGGACTTGGGCGTCAGGATTTGCCAGACCAATATCCTCGTAAGCGATAACGGTCAAGCGTCGAGCTAGGCTAGGCAGGTCTCCTGCCTCAATGAGCCGAGCTGCGTAGTGGAGGCTGGCATTGACATCAGAGCCACGGATGGACTTCTGCAGGGCAGAGAGGACATCGTAATGGCCGTCTCCGTCCTTATCCATGGTGATGTAGCTCTTTTGCAGGCTGTTTTCCATGACATCAAGAGTAATGTGGCGGATGCCCTTGTCATTTTCTGGGGTAGAAAGCACCGCTAAATCCAGCGAGTTATAGGCGGAGCGCAAATCTCCATTGGTAGAGATAGCAATGAAGTCCAGAGCTTCATCATCTAGCTCCACTGGGAAATCAAATCCTCGTTCCTTATCCGTCAAGGCTAGCTGGATGGCTGTCCGAATGTCGTCGTTGCTGAGGGGCTCAAGCTCAAATATCTGGACCCGGCTTCGAATAGCAGGGGTGACAGAAAAGAAAGGATTTTCTGTCGTCGCCCCAATCATAATAACCAGCCCACTTTCTAATAGTGGCAGCAGGAAATCTTGCTTGGTCTTGTCCAGACGGTGAATCTCGTCTAGCAGGAGCACCAGTCCGCCGGAAAATTTCGCTTCTTCAGCGATCTCTTGCAGGCGTTTCTTGCTATCTACGGTGGCGTTAAAGGTCCGAAAGGCAAACTTGGTTGTGCCGGCAATAGCCGAGGCGATGGAGGTTTTGCCGATGCCGGGTGGTCCATATAGAATCATCGAGGACAGGCGGTTGGCTTCAACCATGCGGCGGATGATTTTCCCGGGTCCGACCAGATGTTGCTGGCCGATGATCTGATCAATGCTGGTTGGCCGCATGCGCAGGGCGAGGTTTTCTGGCATAAGATTTCCTTTCTGCAAGTGTTTTTCTTGGCTTTTTGTGTTACTATTATAGATAGTAATATTTTATCACAATGAAAAGAGGAAATCATGGCTAAGTACGGTTTTTTAGAGATATTGGACGAGGAAATGGGGAAGAGCTTTCCTTTTGACTATGAGATAAACTGGGACAAGAAGAATCACGCAGTGGAAGTGGCCTTCCTCCTTGAGGTGCAAAATCCCGGCGGTATTGAGACGGTTGATGCTGAGGGTAATGCCTCGGCAGAGGATATTTACTTTGAGGAAGCTGTGCTTTTCTATAATCCGGTCAAGTCTCGTTTTGAGGCCGAGGACTATCTGGCTGCCCTGCCCTATGAGCCGAAGAAGGGGCTGTCAAGGGAGTTTCTGGCTTATTTCGTGGATTTCCTAACCCAAACGGCTGAGTCTGGCCTTGATGCGCTCATGGACTTTTTAGCAGATCCAGAGGCAGCAGAGTTTGAGATGGCTTGGAATGCTGAGGCTTTTGAAAATGGCAGAGCTGACTTGGCTGAGACAGACTTTTATCCTTATCCGAGGTATTAGGAGGCGCTGATGGCGGATGCAGAAGGACTAGATTTGCTGCACAAACAGATGGAATTTTCTGGTTGCAAGATTGCCTTGCTCTGTGATGATAAGCTGTTGACTATCTTGCGAGACGATATTTCAACCATTCCTTGGCCCAATATGTGGGAGTTGCCGGGCGGTGGCCGAGAGGGTGAGGAGACGCCTTTTGAATGCGTCCAACGAGAGGTTTTTGAAGAGCTTGGTTTGAAGCTTGAAGAAGTGGATATTGTCTGGGCTAAGGAATATCAAGGGATGCTTGATCCAGACAAAACCTCTATTTTTATGGTGGGAACCATCACTCAGGAAGATTTTGCCAGTATTGCCTTTGGCGATGAGGGTCAGGCTTATCAGATGATGGATGTGAGCCAGTTCTTATCAGATGAAAAGGTTATTCCGCAGCTGCAGAGCAGGTTGAGAGATTATTTGGAGGTGCGAGCATGATTTATATTGAGCAGGCGGGAGCTGAAGATTTAGAGACTATTATCGATATTCAGCGAGCGAGTTTTAAGGCTGTTTATGAGAAATATCAAGATCAATACGACCCCTATCTAGAGGAACGTGAGCGGATTCGATGGAAGCTAGTCGAGCGGCCCAATAGTTTTTATTATTTTGTCAAAGAGGCCGAGAAGATTCTGGGCTTTATTCGCTTGAATACAAATGATGAACAGACAGCAGGCTGGATTGGGACAGTGGCGATTTTGCCTGAGTACCAGAATAAAGGATATGGCTCTGAGGGGCTTAGTCTGATTGAGGAGAAATTCTCCACCATTACGCAATGGGATTTGTGTACGGTTTTCCAAGATAAAGGCATGGTCGCTTTTTATGAGAAAAACGGCTATCATCAGACCCATATTGAGCCCGAAAAAGAAGGCATGGATATGGTTTACATGACGAAGACAATAAAATAAACAAAGAAAGGATTGTTCAGTTAAATTTCTAAACTGAACCCGCCCTAAACACTGTGGCAAAAAGATAAAGCTCTCTTAGACGCAAGCGTCGTCAGAGAATTTCCTATTTTGGCTTTGTGTTTTACGGGCTTGGTATTTTAATGATGGACACTTGGCAGGAATTAACGATTGAAGTGAAGCGTGAGGCGGAGGAAGCAGCCTCTAATATTCTGATTGAGCTGGGCAGTCAGGGTGTGGCTATCGATGACAGCGCAGATTATCTGGGGCAGGTTGACCAGTATGGTGAGCTTTTTCCAGAAGTTGAGCAGAGCGAGCGGGTCAGGATTACGGGCTACTACCCGGATTCTGTGGATATAGAGGCCATTGCGGCCCAGGCCAATAAGCGCCTGGCTGAGCTGGATGGTTTTGGCTTGGAGACGGGCGATATTCAGCTGACTCGGCAGGAACTGGCTGAGGAAGACTGGGCGGACAACTGGAAGAAATACTTTGAGCCGGCTCGGATTACCCATGACTTGACCATTGTGCCGTCCTGGACGGACTACGAGGCGACAGCTGGTGAGAAGATCATCAAGCTGGACCCTGGCATGGCCTTTGGTACGGGGACCCACCCGACGACCAAGATGAGTCTCTTTGCTCTGGAGCAGGTCCTGCGGGGCGGAGAAACGGTTCTGGATGTAGGCACAGGCAGTGGTGTCCTCTCCATTGCTAGTTCTCTCTTGGGCGCCAAGGACATCTACGCTTATGATTTAGACGAGGTGGCGGTGCGTGTGGCGCAGGAAAATATTGAGCTTAACCCTGGTATGGAGAACATCCATGTAGCACCGGGTGATCTTCTCCGAGGGGTAGAAATCAAGGCGGATGTCATTGTTGCCAATATTTTGGCCGATATTCTCGTCCATCTGACAGAGGATGCCTATCGTTTGGTTAAGGATGAGGGCTATCTGATTATGAGTGGAATCATTTCTGAGAAGTGGGAAATGGTGCGCGAGTCAGCAGAAGCAGCAGGATTTTTCCTAGAAACACATATGATTCAGGGCGAATGGAATGCCTGTGTCTTTAAGAAAACGCAGGACATTTCAGGCGTGATAGGTGGTTAGATGCAGCAGTATTTTATAAAAGGAATTCCTCAGTCTCCTCTGGTGGTCACGGATAAGGACACGTCCAAGCACATGTTTTCAGTCATGCGGCTTAAAGAGGGCGACCAAGTCACACTGGTCTTTGATGATGGTGTGAAACGGCTGGCTCAGGTGTTGGATCCCAGCCAGCAGAGTTTGGAAATTTTGGAGGAGCTGGCAGACAATACCGAGTTGCCGGTTCAAGTGACCATTGCTTCAGGCTTTCCCAAGGGTGATAAGTTAGAGTTTATCACCCAAAAGGCAACGGAGCTGGGAGCCAATGCTATCTGGGCCTTTCCAGCGGACTGGTCGGTGGCCAAGTGGGATGGCAAAAAGCTAGCCAAAAAGAGCGAAAAGCTAGAGAAAATTGCTCAGGGAGCAGCGGAGCAGAGCAAGCGCAATCTGATTCCTGAGGTTCGGCTCTTTGATAAAAAGGCAGATTTTCTGGTGGCCTTGGCAGACTTTGACCGCATCATCGTGGCTTATGAAGAATCGGCAAAAACAGGAGAATCTGCAGCTCTGGTCCGAGCTCTGTCGGGCTTAGCAGCCGGCGCAAAAGTGCTCTTTATCTTTGGACCAGAGGGCGGTCTCTCACCAGATGAAATAGCAGCTTTTGGCCAAGCAGGGGCTGTCTCCGCTGGTCTAGGTCCACGTATCCTGCGGGCTGAAACTGCCCCGCTTTATGCCTTGGCCGCAGTCAGTGTTATGCTTGAATTAGAAAAATGAAATCAGCGGACTTCTGCTGATTTTTTCTTGTCTGTCGCTACTAGATTCCTTTTTGTGGAAAACTGTTCTTGACATAAAAAATTTTTATGGCCAGCTTTAAAAAATACTATTGGACGGCTAAGAGGTGGAATGGTAAGATATTCTATATCAAGTTAAGGAGGGATCATCTATGTGCAGAACAATTGTTGGAGTGTCGGCTAATCTTTGTCCAGTGGATCAGGCGGGCAAAAACATTCATTCATCTGTATCTTGCAAATTTGCCGAAAGCATCAAGCTGGTCGGCGGTCTGCCCATGGTGATTCCTGTTGGGGATAAAAGTCTGGTCAAGGACTATATAGAAACCATTGATAAGCTCATTCTATCAGGCGGTCAAAATGTTCATCCACAGTTTTATGGAGAGGAAAAGGCCATCGATAGCGATGATTACAATCTGCCTCGGGATGAGTTTGAGCTGGCACTCTTAAAGGAAGCTATTCGTCAGGATAAGCCGGTCTTGGCCATCTGCCGCGGTCTACAGCTGGTCAATGTTGCTTTTGGTGGCACGCTCAATCAGCAGATTGACAATCACTGGCAGGGGCAGCCATTTGGTACTTCGCACTCTATTCGCACAGAGAAAGGCAGCGTCGTGGAGCGTTTATTTGGTCAAGCCAGCCAGATTAATTCTGTCCATCGCCAAAGCATCAAGGACTTGGCACCTAATTTCCGAGCAACTGCCTTTGACCCAAGGGACAATACCATCGAAGCGATCGAGGCTGTGGATGGCAGTCGTATCATCGGCCTTCAGTGGCATCCAGAGTTTTTGATCAACGAAGAAAAGGGCAATTTAGAGCTATTTCAATATCTTTTGCAAGAATTATAAAATCTGAAATTATTTTTAGCTAATTTTAAGATAAGCTTTATATAATATAACCATCAAATGAAGACCTCCTAACTTTGTTTGATGAAATCCTAAAACTTTTCTTTTTCATAATAATCTCCCTATAAGAACCGCCCAATCGGCGGTTTTTTTTGCTGGAAGGACTGAGAAATCTGGATTTTCATCAATTTGATCGCTTTTATGTTATACTTTTATGTTATAATGAGTCACAGCAGGTCGAGCGAATCGGCCGGTAGATGGAGGAGCAGAGATGTCACGAGCGGAGCGAGTTATTTTAACGAATATGTGTATGGTTTACGATGGGGACCGCATTTTAGTGCAAAATAAAGTAAATGATGATTGGACGGGCCTCTGCTTTCCAGGTGGCCATGTTGAACATCGTGAGTCCTTTGTCAAATCAGTGATACGGGAAATCAAGGAAGAAACGGGTCTGACCATCTATGAGCCTAGCTTGTGTGGTGTCAAGCAGTTTTATACCGAAAAGGATGAACGTTACGTCGTTTTTCTTTACAAGACCAATCGTTTTGAGGGAGAACTGGTCTCATCCGAAGAAGGTGAGGTATTCTGGATTGACCGCAAAGATCTTGACCGCTACTCACTGGCTGTGAGCTTCAAGGAAATGTATCAGGTTTTCACGTCAGATTTGACGGAGCAGTTTACCTATCTAGAGGATGGAAAGGTCGTCAAAGATTTATACTAAGGAGAACCGCTCAATCGGCGGTTTTTTTGCTTGTTTTTTGCGAATTTAGTATAATAGGGACAGCAAAAATAGAAAAGAGAAATGTATGAAAATTCGTGGATTTGAGCTGGTTTCCAGCTTTCCAAATGAAGATTTGCTGCCCAAGAGAGAGACGGCTCACGCAGCTGGTTATGACTTGAAAGTGGCAGAGCGTACCGTCATTGCGCCAGGGGAGATTAAGCTGGTTCCGACTGGTGTCAAGGCCTATATGCAGCCGGGCGAGGTGCTTTATCTTTACGACCGCTCGTCCAATCCTCGTAAAAAAGGCCTGGTCTTGATTAACTCTGTTGGGGTCATCGACGGTGACTACTACGGCAATCCTGGAAATGAAGGGCATATCTTTGCTCAGATGCAGAATATTACAGACCAAGAGGTTGTACTGGAAGTGGGTGACCGCATTGTGCAGGCTGTTTTTGCACCATTCTTGATTGCGGATGGGGATGTAGCCGAGGGTGTGCGGACCGGCGGATTTGGCTCTACTGGGCATTGAGATGAAAGTGGTTTTTGTGCGCCATGGTGAGCCTGATTACCATGAGTTAGAGGAGCGTTCTTATACTGGCTTTGGTCTGGATTTGGCGCCTTTATCTGAGCAGGGAAGACGGCAGGCTCAGGAACTTTGCCAGCATCCTTTACTGCGTTCAGCTGATTTGCTGGTGTCTTCTGCAATGACGCGAGCTTTAGAAACGGCATCTTATGTGGCTTGTGCCACTGGCCTTCCTTTGAGAGTGGAGCCTTTGCTACACGAATGGCAGGTCTATGAACTGGGAATGGAGAATTTTGAAAAAGCTCGAAGCCTGTTTTTAGAAAATGATGGAGTCTTGCTCCCCAGTAGTCCTATTCAGTATGAGACAGCTGAGCAGATGAAGTCTCGTTTTATAGACTGCATGGCAAAGTATCGAGATTACCAGACAGTAGTCCTTGTAGCTCATCGTATGCTCATCCGTCAGTTTGTGCCAGATGAAACCATTGATTTTTGCCAAGTGATTGAATGTGAGATAGAGATATAGAAAGAGGTTTATCATCGCTAAGAAAAAGACGACCTTTGTCTGTCAAAATTGTGAATACCATTCGCCCAAGTACCTAGGCCGCTGTCCCAACTGCGGCTCTTGGTCTTCTTTTGTTGAGGAAGTAGAAGCTGTAGAGGTCAAGCATGCCCGTGTTTCCTTGACAGGCGAAAAGACCCGGCCCATGAAGCTGGCTGAGGTCACTTCGATTGATGTCAACCGGACCAAGACAGAAATGGACGAGTTCAATCGTGTGCTGGGTGGTGGAGTAGTGCCGGGCAGTCTGGTCCTGATTGGCGGAGATCCCGGTATCGGGAAGTCCACTCTGCTTCTGCAAGTATCCACCCAGCTTTCTCATCAGGGCACCGTCCTTTATGTCAGCGGGGAGGAATCAGCTGAGCAGATTAAGCTGCGGGCGGAACGCCTCGGTGATATTGACAGTGAATTTTATCTCTACGCCGAGACCAATATGCAAAATATCCGCACGGAGATTGAGAAAATCAAGCCAGATTTTTTGATTATAGACTCTATACAGACGGTGATGTCGCCGGAAATTTCCAGTGTTCAAGGCTCTGTTTCTCAGGTCCGCGAGGTGACGGCTGAGCTTATGCAGCTGGCTAAGACCAATAATATCGCGACCTTTATCGTTGGTCACATGACCAAGGAAGGAACCTTAGCTGGCCCCCGAACGCTAGAGCACATGGTGGACACAGTGCTTTATTTTGAGGGCGAGCGCCAGCACACTTTCCGTATTTTACGGGCAGTTAAAAATCGCTTTGGCTCAACCAATGAGATCGGCATTTTTGAGATGCAATCTGGCGGGCTAGTCGAGGTGCTCAACCCCAGTGAAGTCTTTCTGGAAGAACGGCTGGACGGTGCGACAGGCTCTTCCATCGTTGTGACCATGGAAGGGACGCGGCCGATTTTGGCGGAGGTGCAGGCTTTGGTGACACCGACCATGTTTGGCAATGCTAAGCGAACCACGACTGGACTGGACTTTAACCGAGCCAGCCTTATCATGGCAGTTCTGGAAAAGAGGGCAGGACTCCTCCTGCAAAATCAGGATGCCTACCTCAAGTCTGCTGGCGGTGTCAAGCTAGATGAGCCGGCTATTGATTTGGCAGTAGCGGTAGCCATTGCTTCCAGCTACAAGGATTTGCCGACCAATCCCCAAGAATGCTTTATCGGTGAAATTGGCCTGACTGGTGAAATACGCCGGGTCAACCGCATCGAGCAACGCATCAACGAAGCGGCAAAATTGGGCTTCACCAAGATTTATGCTCCCAAAAACTCTCTGAATGGCCTCAAGGTGCCAGACAATATCCAAGTCATCGGTGTGACAACGATTGGGGAAGTCTTGAAAAAAGTCTTTGCTGGATGATTTTCTTTGTTTTAGATTGCAAAAATATTTTATTATTGCTATAATTTTCTTAAAAAACAAGGAGGAAACTCTTATGCAATTTTCCATGGATAGCAACATGCAATTTCCACTCGTTGACCTCTACCTCAATCAAGGAGAGACGGTCTTTATCCAGCGTGGCAGTATGGTCTATCACACCCCTAATGTGACCTTGAACACTCAGCTCAATGCCAACGGTTCAGGTTTGGGCCGCTTTGTTAAGGCAGTCGGCCGTTCCATGGTGTCGGGTGAAAGTACCTTCATCACCCAAGCTGTCGCCCAGTCTGATAATGGTTTCCTAGCTTTAGCACCGGAAGTTCCCGGCCAAGTTATTCCTCTCTATCTGGGAGAAAAGCAGTACCGGCTCAATGATGGTGCCTTTCTGGCTCTGGATGGTACGGCTTACTATACGATGGAGCGCCAGTCTGTTGGCAAGGCGATATTTGGCGGTCAAGGTGGCCTCTTCGTCATGACGACTCAAGGTCAGGGTACTCTCTTGGCCAATGCCTACGGATCAATTAGGAAAATTGAACTGAATAATCAAGAAGTAACCATTGACAATGCCCATGTCGTAGCTTGGAGCCAGTCCTTGGATTATAATATCCATCTAGAAAATGGTTTCTGGCAGTCTATTGGAACGGGAGAGGGAGTTGTAAACACCTTCCGAGGCACTGGGGAAATCTATGTTCAAAGTCTCAATCTTCAAAGCTTTGCGGGTTCACTCAGTCGCTATATCGCAAAAGGATCATAAAAAGGTGCGGATGAATTTCCGCACCTTTTTTAGATTTTTCTTCCATTTTTTTATAAAAAACGTACATTTTTACTTGATCTAGATCTGAAAACTGACAAAACACCCAAAAGATGATAAGATGGTAGGAAATGGTTTGACTATCAAATAAATTCTAGTAAGGGGAAAGAATGTCCTATTTTGAAAACTTTATGAAGGCCAATCAAGCCTATGTGGACCTGCATGGAACCTCCTACCTTCCGATTAAGCCCAAGACCAAGGTGGCAATCGTGACCTGCATGGACTCTAGGCTCCATGTGGCTCAGGCGCTGGGCTTGGCGCTGGGAGATGCTCATATCTTGCGCAATGCTGGCGGTCGAGTGACGGAGGACATGATTCGCTCGCTGGTTATTTCGCAGCAGCAGCTGGGTACGCGGGAAATTGTGGTCCTGCACCATACGGATTGTGGCGCACAGACCTTCAAAAATGAAGAATTTGCTGCTTTTCTCAATCAAGAACTGGGCGTTGATGTCAGCGGTCAGGATTTTCTTCCATTTACAGATGTGGAGGAAAGTGTGCGGGAAGATGTGGAGCTTCTCCGCCAATCACCCCTAATCCCGGATGATGTGGAGATCTCAGGAGCGGTGTATGACGTTGCTACAGGGCGAATGACCGTCGTTCAGTAATTAGCTAGGAAAGCCAATTTATCTGTCGGTATTTCGGCATTGAAATTGGCTGCTTTTTTATGTTAAAATAGAATACGATTTTAATTTAGTTAGGACAATAAGATGATTCTTTCCATTATTTCACAAGGTCTGGTCTGGGCCATTTTGGGTCTGGGGATTTTTATGACTTTTCGGATTTTAAATTTTCCAGATATGACGACGGAAGGTTCCTTTCCTCTAGGTGGGGCGGTAGCCGTCACCTTGATTACCAAGGGGGTGAACCCTTTCTTGGCAACGGCGGCTGCGGTGTTGGCGGGATGTCTGGCAGGCTTGGCGACTGGGCTTCTCTATACCAAGGGCAAGATTCCGACCCTGCTGTCAGGAATTTTGGTCATGACCTCTTGCCATTCCATTATGCTTATGATCATGGGGCGGGCTAATCTAGGTCTGCTGGGAACTCAGCAGATTCAGGACTTTTTGCCCTTCTCTGGAGAAATTAACAATCTCCTGACAGGCTTGATTTTTGTCAGTCTGGTCATTGCAGCTCTGCTCTTTTTCCTAGATACCAAGCTGGGACAGGCCTACATCGCGACTGGAGACAATCCAGACATGGCGCGTAGTTTCGGTATCAATACTGGCCGCATGGAATTGATGGGCATGATTTTGTCTAATGGCGTTATTGCCTTGTCTGGTGCTCTAATTGCCCAACAGGAAGGCTATGCTGATGTGTCCCGCGGGATTGGGGTTATCGTTGTCGGCTTGGCGAGTCTGATTATCGGAGAAGTTCTCTTTAAGAGCCTGACCTTAGCTGAGCGCCTGATTACCATTGTAGTTGGTGCTATTGCCTATCAGTTTCTGATTTGGGGTGTCATCGCTCTTGGTTTCAACACCAGCTATCTCCGCCTCTATAGTGCGGTTATCTTAGCGGTCTGCCTCATGATTCCGACCTTGAAAAATACATTCTTTAAAGGAGCTAAGTTAAGCAAATGACAGCGATTGTAGAATTAAAAAATGCCAGCAAGCGGGTCAATAACGGCTTTGATGAAGAAAAGGTCATCCTAAACGATGTGTCGCTGGAGATTCATGAGCATGATTTTATCACGATTTTGGGCGGCAATGGAGCAGGGAAGTCTACTCTTTTTAATGTGATTGCCGGTACGCTCTCTCTGAGCAGTGGTAGCATTTATATTTTGGGCGAAAATGTGACCAACTTTTCACCTGAAAAGAGAGCCAAATATCTGTCGCGGGTCTTTCAAGATCCCAAGATGGGAACGGCTCCTCGGATGACAGTGGCGGAAAACCTGCTGATTGCCAAGTTTCGTGGTGAATCGCGCGGTCTAGTCCCTCGTCGGCTGAATAGCTATCAGCAGGAGTTTCAGGAGACGATTGATAAGATTGGCAATGGTCTGGAAAAACATCTGGATACGCCGATTGAGTTTCTCTCTGGTGGTCAGAGACAGGCTTTGAGTCTGCTCATGGCGACCCTCAAGCGTCCAGAGCTACTTCTTTTGGACGAGCATACAGCAGCGCTGGATCCCAAGACCAGTGTGGCTCTTATGGAGCTAACTGACGACTTTGTCCGCAGAGACCAGCTGACGGCCCTCATGATTACCCACCAAATGGAGGATGCCCTCAAATATGGGAACCGACTGATTGTCATGAAGGAAGGTCAGATCATCCAAGACCTCAAGCAGGAAGAAAAAGCCAAGATGACCATAGCGGACTACTATAGCTTGTTTGAGTAAAGTTGACCAGTTTTTTGTAAGGCTGACAAAGGGAATAAGCGGTGAATAGTATTTAATGGATATAGTTCTGTTTTCCACAGGACTGTATCTTTTTTTAACATTTTCTCAAATAAATCAATAAAAACCGCTAGATTGCGGTTTTTTATCGTATGAAAATGTTCCTCAGTCACTCATCTATTCGAATAAACATCATGGCGTTAAGTAAGGATATTAACTCAACCGTATTAACGTTGTTGGAATAAATCAGCCTCTTGTTCTCAATGGGTGGAATAATAAAATTAGAAATGATGATATCGTAAGGTGATTCTTTTAAAGAATCGATGGATAATTCTAATTTATTCCAAACTTCAAGTTCAAAATTATTACTGCAATAATAAGAAAGTGTCTCTGCTACTGATTTTGCATGATACTGATCAAAATTACTCATGACTAAAACCTTTAATTTAGGCTGATTTTGTAAAAGATTCAGCACTAAATGTTTGCTGTGAGTGATAAAGGTATAGGATAGATGGTTGACTTTCATTGGTGTGCTATGGATATCCAAAGTCTCTAGGTAATGTTCAATCCCTTTTTTAATATCTGAAACAAATTGAGGGAAAATATTTTGAAAGTTCTTGATTGTATTTCCTTTTTGATCAAACAGAATAAACTCTGTAGATAGTTCCTGACGGTGCAGATGTGCTGTATTATGCAAATGCCAAATAAGATTGTCATTATTGTCAATTTTAAGATTATATTTGCTTTCTATCTGAACAATTAAATCACTTAATAATTGATACGAATTTTTTACATAGCTGTCTGTTTTTGCGCAGCTCATAAATAAATTTTCATCAACGAAAAACATTTTTTGAAAATAGGAGACAAATAGTTGACCGATCACTTCTTTATTCAAAGAGATATGATATTCAGAATCAAAGCTCGCTACAATGTCTTCAATTCCTTCTGCTTGCATGAAGGATTCTAACAATTGATTGTTAAAAGAATTTTTCTCAACTTCCAAGAAATGGCCAAACTTGATTCGATATAAATTCGTAACGAGGAGCAATTTTAACATTCGTTGAGTTGCGAAATTGACAGGAAATGCAGTTTCTTTGTAGACCAGTGCTAACAGCTTACACAAAGGTTCTACTGAAAAATCTGTAAAGGGCCATTCAAGAAAATAATATTTTTCCGAAAAATATTGTGCAAAAAAATAACGGATATCAATCTCATCTCCAATGATTCGAGCAGGATTGAGACTAATTTTAAAATTATATTGTTTTTTTATGATTTTGTTAATATGACTGATTATACGATAGAGTGAGGAAGAGCTTATATAAAACTCTTTACAAATATTCTCAGTTTCATATCCTTCGTTAAAGAAGATGAATTCTAAAATTGAAAAATGAGTTGAATGCTTAAAGAAATGATGATAGACCATCTCAATATCACTATCATCAGTATTAATGATACGTATGCCATTAGTGGACGAGTGAAAAATCAATTGAGGAAAAGAGGACTTAACATGGGATAAATCATCTTTTACTGAACGTTCTGTACAATTTAATAGTTCAGCCAGTTCAGAAATATGAAACCAGCGTTTGTTTTTAAATAGTAGTTCTAATAGTTCTAATTGCCTGTGACTCTTTTTAGACAGTAATTCTCGCATTAAAATATTATCTTTCTTTATATAGTGTTTTTATTATCAGGAAATTATACCATATTTTTATACATTTAATCTCGTTTAATAACTCTGAAATATATCTAAAAATGCTTGTAAAAGCCTGTAGAACAAGGAATTCTTATCTTTTTGTATCTATAGTACAGATAAACGGTAAGAAAACCAAGCTGAATTATTATGTTTCCAATTTGGAAAATTATATAATTATATTAATCAAAAAATATTATTAAGACATTTTGATTCAGAAAAATTAGAAAGGAGAATCACTATGTTGTGGTCAATTATTATCGGTGGGCTTATTGGTCTGGTTGCTGGATCAATAACAAAAAAAGGCGGTTCTATGGGAATTGTCGCCAACGTTGTTGCAGGTTTAGTTGGTTCAGCTGTTGGTCAGTCTCTTTTAGGAACTTGGGGACCTAGTTTGGCTGGCATGGCTTTGATTCCTTCTATCATCGGTGCAGTTATTGTAGTTGCAGTTGTATCGTTTTTTGTAGGAAAGAAAGCATAGAATTGCTTTTTGTACAAATATAATTTAATGATGAAAGGATTCAATATGTCAAAATCAAGAAAAATACTTTCCCTTATTTTCTGTATTTTAATCTTGACGATTTTGATTCCTGTTTTACTAGATTTTCATAAAGTTAGCGGTTTAGGCCTCCAGTTATTCACTTGGAAAAAGATTCCTTTTGTAGGATACTATCTATCTAGATATGTTTTCTGGGGGACACTGGTTTTAGCAAGCTTAATATTGTTGCTGATGTTAGTGATAATTTTTTATCCTAAGAGACGTTTGGAAATTCAGTTAGCTGATGCGGATGGTAAACTAATGCTGAAAAATTCAGCGATTGAAGGATTTGTTCGCAGTCTGGTAACAGACCATGGTTTTATCAAAAATCCTACAGTATCCGTAAATAGCTGGAAAAACAAGTGTATAGTTTCTGTTAAAGGAGCAATTGTTCCGTCAGAAAATATCATCAAAAGAAGTCAGTTGATTCAAGAAGAAATTGCTACTGGATTAACAGAATTCTTCGGTCTCAATCATGATGTCAAGCTTGAAATCTCTGTATCAGATTTCAAACCAAAATCGCAGGCTAAAAAAAATACTAGTCGTGTAAAGTAAGGAAGTACCAAAATGGAATGGTTTAAAAAATATCAATATCTAATCCTATCTGGATTAGCGGGCGGTGTTCTAGCCTGCTTTATCCTATCCTTTGGCTTCTTTAAGACACTATTTGTCTTGATTTGCGCTGCCATAGGAGCAGGAATCGGATATTATATACAACAAAAAAATATATTAAATAAATAATAAGGAGTTTCTTATGTCAAATACAAATAAAGATTTTAAAGATGTTGCTAAAAAGGAAGTTGCGCAAGCAACTCATGAAGTAAAAGGTGAATTGACTTACGAAGATAAAGTCATTCAAAAAATCATTGGTCTCTCTTTAGAGAAAGTTTCAGGTTTGCTAGCTGTTGATGGTGGCTTCTTCTCTAATTTAGCAGATAAATTGATTAACACTGATAACGTAACGAATGGTGTTAATGTTGAAGTTGGGAAAGAACAAGTGGCTGTTGACTTGAACGTAGTAGTGGAATATCAAAAGAATGTTCCTGCCTTGTACAAGGAAATTAAAGATGTTGTTGTGGCGGAAGTTTCTAAGATGACTGATTTGGAAGTTGTTGAAGTAAATGTCAATGTTGTTGATATTAAAACGAAAGAACAACATGAAGCTGACTCAGTTAGCCTTCAAGATCGAGTGACAGATGTTGCTGAATCAACAGGCGAATTTGCTTCAGAGCAATTCGAAAAAGCAAAATCTGGTCTTAGCGGTGGTTTTTCAGCCGTTCAAGAAAAAGTTGGTGAAGGTGTAGAAGCTGTTAAAGATGCTGCTTCATCAAGTGAAAAAGCTCGCGTACATTAATTAAAAACAAAAAGAAATAAAGGAGGACATAGTTATGTCAACAGAAGAAAAATTCAACCAAGCTAAAGGCGCTGTCAAAGAAGGTGTTGGGAAAGTAATCGGTGACGAAAAGCTTGAAAAAGAAGGAGCAGCTGAAAAAGTTGTTTCTAAAGTCAAAGAAGTTGCTGAAGATGCAAAAGATGCAGTTGAAGGCGCTATTGAAGGTGTTAAAAACATGCTTCATAAAGACGACGAAAAATAAGTCTAATAGCTGATTTCCTTTTTAAAAAGCCTTATTAACTATAGCAACTTATAGGAATCATCTACAGTCTAAAGGGGATCTTATTGAAAGGTCTCCTTTCCTTTTTATATTTATTCTTTTATGTTAAAATATTTTCAATCTCTATAGTGTAAACGCTTGCAATCTTTTGCTAGGAGGAGTATAATATAAGTGAAGATAGGGAAAGGAAAAACTTAATTTCGCATTCGATTTGCTTTGCTGATATATTTATTTGTAACATATACGTCGTTGCTTTACTGGACTATTGGTTAAATCATTGGGTAGGCCTGCTTAGCCTATCTGATTATGACAGTGGGATAGAAAGTAGAAGCTTTTTAGATGGTTTTCAGACTTCGAGATGTTAACCGATAGTTGCTTTGTGATTAATATTTCTAATGCTAAGATAAAAGAAAATCATTAGCGCTTAAAGGAATTAAAAATTTAATAAATTAAAGAATCAACAATCAATTGTTAGTCAGTTCCGAATAGGATAAACTGATTGCTCCTATATCAGCAAGGTAAGTCAGACCTCTAGCCGAGTCAAGCTAGAGGTCATTTTGATGGATTCAGGCCGTTGTTGGAGGAGTCCGGCTTTACTTAGTGAGGACTAAGAAAGCAGCTTTTAAAAAGCGATGAGGTAGGGCATTAGCGCTTGCTGGAGAAGAAAATGTCCCCACAGCTCTTTTGGCTTTTTTAGTTTATCTACCTGAAAAGTGGTATAATATAGTTAGCAAAACACAAGGAGAAATGCAATGAAATCAGCAGTTTATCTCAAGGCTGGTCAAGTTGGACTAGTAGAAATGGATCATCCGCAAATTCTAGACCCAGATGATGCCATTATCCGCATTGTTCGTACCTGTGTCTGTGGCTCTGACCTGTGGAGTTATCGAAATGAGCAGGTGAAGCCTGGGGGCATGAACAGTGGACACGAGGCAATCGGGATTGTCGAGGAAGTCGGTGATGCAGTAACGACTGTGAAAGCAGGCGATTTTGTCATTGCTCCATTTACCCATGGATGTGGGGATTGTGATGCCTGCCGAGCAGGATATGACGGGACTTGTGACCGGCATATTGGCAATAACTGGTCAGATGGGGTGCAAGCAGAATATATGCGCTTCAAGTATGCCAACTGGGCTTTGGTGAAAATTCCGGGTCAGCCGTCAGATTATTCAGAAGGGATGCTTAAGTCCTTCTTGTCGCTGGCTGATGTCATGCCGACCGGCTACCATGCAGCGCGTGTGGCGGATGTTAAAGCAGGTGACAAGGTAGTCGTCATCGGTGATGGCGCTGTTGGGCAATGCGCTGTTATCGCCGCTAAGATGCGTGGCGCTTCTCAGATTGTTCTCATGAGCCGTCATGAAGACCGGCAAAAGATGGCGATTGAATCAGGAGCAACAGCAGTGGTTGCTGAACGTGGCGAAGAAGGCATTGCAAAGGTGCGCGAAATCCTTGGCGGAGGTGCTGACGCTGCGCTTGAATGTGTCGGAACAGAAGCAGCGGTTGACCAAGCGCTTGGTGTCCTTCACAACGGCGGCCGATTAGGCTTTGTTGGTGTTCCCCACTATAATAATCGTGCCCTTGGTTCCACCTTTGCACAAAACATCACAGTGGCAGGTGGTGCAGCCTCTGTCACAACCTACGACAAGCAAGTCTTGCTGAAAGCAGTCCTTGATGGCGACATCAATCCAGGTCGCGTCTTTACTTCCAGCTATAAACTGGAAGAGATTGACCGAGCCTATAAAGATATGGATGAGCGGAAGACCATTAAGTCCTTGATTGTCTTTGACTAAGGTTTGTCAAGAGTATCATGCTAGGGGATGTTAAAGGTACTCAAAGGAATTTGAAATTCTGAGATATCAGTAAAACGATTTGCAAGGATTAGGTCAGGATTTTCAGTCTTCCACAAATTATAGAAGAAAGAGTGGCTTTTTAGGAAGTCGAAAAGGAGGCGTTGCTAGCGTCTTCTTTTTTTGCTATAGTGGAGCTAGAGAAGAGATTGACTAGGAAGAAATGAGGAATAGCGAGATTTATGAAGAAAATAGAAGAGATTGCGGATTTTAGTCCCTTGCCTTCAGCGGCTCAGCTGGCTTATCATCAAGATGAATTGGCAGCTTTTATCCATTTTGGCATCAATACCTTTTACGAGCAGGAGTGGGGAAATGGTCAAGAAGATCCTCGGCTTTTCAATCCGACTAAACTCGATGCAGACCAGTGGATCAGGGTTCTGAAAGAAACAGGATTTAAACGGGTCATTGTCGTGGTCAAGCATCATGATGGCTTTGTTCTTTATACAAGTCGTTATACAGACTATACGGTGGCTGCCAGTCCGTGGAGAGATGGTAAGGGTGACCTCTTGGCTGAGATTTCACGCTCAGCTAGTCAGTATGATATGGATTTGGGGCTTTATCTGTCGCCTTGGGATGCGCACAGTCCGCTCTATCACGTAGATACTCAAAAAGCCTACAATGAGTACTATCAGCAGCAATTAGAAGAAATATTGAGTAATCCGCTCTATGGCAATAAAGGGAAATTTGTTGAAATCTGGATGGATGGGGCGCGTGGAGAAGGGGCGCAAAAGCTTTCCTATGATTTTGAAGCTTGGTTTGAAACCATTCGTCGCTATCAAAAAGACGCTGTCATTTTCTCAACTGAGGCGACTGAATTGCGTTGGATTGGCAATGAAAGTGGCCGAGCTGGCGATCCCTTGTGGCAGAAGATTCGACCGGAAAAGCTGAGTGAGCAGACACCGCCTATCTATCTTTGCCATGGCGATCCAGACGGTACTCACTATTCTGTCGGAGAAGCAGATGTGTCCCTGCGTTCGGGTTGGTTTTATCATGAAAGTCAGCAACCCAAGTCTTTGACGGATTTGCTGGATATTTATCTGGCTTCGGTGGGGCGGGGGACACCGCTTTTGCTCAATGTGCCTCCGACCAAGGAGGGCTTGTTGGCGGAAGTCGATGTCCAGCGCCTGCAGGAATTTCATCAGGTTATTTCTGGACTCTATGATGAAGACTTGGCTGCGGAGGCCGAAGTCACAAGTAGCAGTGAAAGAGCAGACTATCCAGCAAGCAATCTGACGGACGGCCAAAGAGATAGCTTCTGGGCTCCGAATGCGGAGGAAACTTCCTATGTCTTGGAGATTGACCTAGGTCGCAGTTGCACTTTTAATCTGTTAGAAATCAGAGAACCGATTGCCAAAGGGCAACGGATCGCAGGTTTTATCATAGAGGTGAAGAAAGAGGATGGCTGGACTGTTTTTGCTCGTGGTCAGACGATTGGCTATAAGCGTCTACTTTTGGGTAAAATGGTCGAGGCTCGTTACTTGCGCTTGATTTTGACGGATTTCCAAGCCTTGCCACTGTTGAGTAAGCTGGCCGTGTACAGGACACCAGCGATTATGGAGGAAGAGAAGAGGCCTTCTGGTTTGGTGCTTTCACAAGCAGCGGACACAGTAATTGGGGGCCAATCAAGCCAGATTAGTCTGCGTCGTTTAGACGGGCTGGAGCAGGCGGAGCAGATTCGACTGGTTACGGAGCCTGGCACAGGAACGCACGGAATGGCTTATGAGGACCAAATCTGGGATGTGACCTTTGCTCCGGGCGAGAGCAACAAAGAGTTGACCTTATCAACCTTGGCTTTTACGGGTCAGCAAGAATTGAATTTTTACCTTTGTGCCAGCCGAGAGGATGGTCGTCAAAGCAGACTCAAGATTGAGGTCAAGGGGAGTTAGAATGAGAAAAGAGAGTGGGACAGGAATCGGTAATTGGTTAGAATTCGATTTCGTCGTCCCATCTCCGCACAGTTGAGTAGGGCTGTAAAAGCTGATGAAATCAGCGTAATAGAGCCTACTCAACCACTGCGTCTTGCTCGACAATCCAAAGACAATTGAGGAGGCTGGGACAAAAGTTCGACCTCAAATATAAAAAGCGAACAAAACTAGTTTTCTGGTAAACAGAATTCTGCTTTGTTCGCTTTTCGCATTGCTGTTTTTATGAGTGCGTAGAGGATGAATTTGGCAACCAAGACAGGTAGAAGTCCAGTCTGTCAGAAGCCAGTAAGTCCTCATGGGAAATTCGCTGCTGGCTTCGTCCGTCTAATTCTGTCTTTTTCACAAACTGGAAGTGGGGATAGTTATCATGAGCGTAAATATCAAGCCATTTTTTGCTTTGCGGCAGATAGAGGCGCAGATGGTCAAAGAGAGGAATACCTAAGTCATAGTGAGGCTTGCCGGGGCAAGTCGGATAGAACCCCAAGGCGCTCCAGATATACCAAGCAGAGAGGCTGCCATTGTCTTCGTCACCAGGAAAAGCCTGCCAACTAGCCTGAAAAGCCTCTTCTCTCAAGCTTTTGATTAGGAGACTAGTATATTCTGGCTTGGTACTATAGCGGAAAAGATAAGGGATATGAAAACTAGGTTGATTGGAAATGGCTAGCTGGCCAAAGTGAGCATTCGCCATCTCACTCATTTCATGAATTTCGTAGCCGTAGCCTCTGACATCAAAATAAGGCTGGTCTTGACAGAGCCTAGTCAGATAATCTGTAAAGGCTGGCTCGCCCCCCATGAGCTCTTCCAAGCCTTCGATATCGTGGAAGACGCTGAGCGTATTTTGAATAGCAGAGCATTCTGCGTAATCTCGTCCCCAGCTGTAAGGAGAAAAGTCAGCTCGGAATTGTCCTTGTCGGTCTTTGGCCCGCATATAGCCCGTTTCTGAGTCGAAAAGGTTTCGATAATGGTGTGCCTGCTGGCTGTATCGCTGGGCTACTTGCTCCTTTTGGAGTTTGCTGGCTAGGCTGGCAATGCAAAAGTCGCTATAACTATAGTCCAGAGTGTGGCTGACGCTTTCATGATAATCTGTTGGCAGGTAGCCCAAGGCTTGGTAGTCGCTAGCCCCGTGTCGGCCGTAACGTTTGGAAGGGTCTTCTTTTTCTGCTGTGTCCAGCATAGATTGGAACAATTCCTCTTCTAGATCAGGAATGAGATCTTTCGCAGCGGCATCCGCAATTACACCGTCAATCAAGGTGCCTGGCATCATACCCCGTTCATCGGGAGCCAGCCACTTGGGTAGATAGCCCGTTTCTTTGTAGAAATTCAGAAATCCTTCTAGAAAGTCGTGATAGGTGTCGGGTGCGATAAGAGCTAGCAGAGGAAAATTGGTGCGAAAACCATCCCAAAAACCGATATTAGTATAGAATTTGCCAGACTGGACAGTCTGATGGGTAAAGTCCCAATGAATTTCTTGTCCTTCAGGAGTGATTTCATAAAAGGTTTGAGGAAAGAGGAAGAGGCGGTAAAGAGTCTGATCGAATATGCGGCGGTCAACTTTCCCCTGCTCTACAACATCAAAGCGGTGGAGATAGCTTTCCCAGGTTTGCTTGGTCTGTTCTTTCACCCTATCAAAGTCAGCTTGAGGCAGATTCATCACAGCTTGCTCTTCCGAGATAAAGGACGTTGCTAGGGCGAATTGCAGTTTTCCTTGTTCAAAGTCTAGCACCAAGTCCTCTCCAAGGGCATGACTGGCCTGAATGGGCTGGTCAAAGCGCAGGCAGACATGCATGGTTAGAGGTCGCTTGGCTGGATTGGTTTCTTCTTTCAAACTGCCTATAAGCGTGTAGGCGTCCAGCATACGAAAATGGGTCTGAGCCCCACTGTGCAGGATAAGGCTGATAGGCTGAGCACTTTAGCTTGTGAGGCGGAAGCAGGATCCGTAAGTAGTCGGAGTCAGTTCCGTGCTGACTTGATAACGGTTGGAGTGAATTTTTAAATAATGTGGCTGAAAAATGCTCTCGTCTGGTCTATAGGACGACTGGCGGTGATAGATATCAGGCTTGCTGATCTTTTCGGTGATAGGCGTAAGCAAGAGCCAAGAGAAATCCCCAATCCAAGGACTGGGCTGGTGGGTCAGACGAATGCCTTGGAAGATGGGTAAGTCTGGTTGAAAGAACCAAGAGCCATCTGTATGGCTGCTCTGAGGAACGAAATAATTCATGCCGAATGGTGCCCCTGTATAGGGCAGGGTATTGCCGTGGGAAAAGCTATGGGAATTGTCCGTTCCATAGCGGGTATCAATCGTTTCTAGTATTGTTTTCATGGAAAATCTCCTTCGATTCAGCTTGCTTTGTCTTGATTATAACATGAATCGAGAACCAGTGACCAAGGCAAAAATATATTATCGAAAGGCCTTTAGTTTGTGTATATATTTTAAAAACTGTTTAGCCTATACTAGAGAATGTAAACGAGTATGAAAAAGGAGAAGGAATATGGTTTATTCTAAAGAAATTGTTGGGAAATGGTTGGAGTCTATCGCCCAGTTAGCCCAGGATCACCCAGCTTGGGTCTCTGTTTTTGAGCGTTGCTATACGGATACCTTGGATAACACGGTCGAAATATTGGAAGATGGGTCTACTTTTGTCTTGACAGGCGATATTCCAGCCATGTGGCTACGGGATTCGACTGCTCAGCTCAAGCCCTACCTCTTTGTGGCCAAGCAAGATCCAAAAATCCGTCAAACGATTGCTGGCTTGGTCAAACGCCAGATGACGCTGATTCTCAAAGATCCTTATGCCAATGCCTTTAATATCGCTGACAACTGGAAAGGTCACCATGAGACAGATCATACAGACTTGTCTGGTTGGATTTGGGAACGCAAGTACGAAGTGGATTCTCTCTGCTATCCTCTGCAGTTGGCTTATCTCTTGTGGAAAGAAACTGGGGAAACGAGTCATCTAGACGCTACCTTTATTGCTGGAGTTAGAGAAATTCTACGAGTTTGGACGATCGAGCAGGACCACAACCAGTCTTCTTATCGCTTTGTCCGTGATACGGATCGCAAGGAAGATACCTTAGTCAATGATGGTAAAGGACCTGATTTTGCAGTGACAGGCATGACTTGGTCGGCCTTCCGCCCAAGTGATGATGCTTGTATTTACAGCTATCTAGTACCGTCTAATATGTTTGCAACGGTTGTCTTGGGATATGTGGCAGAAATCTTTGAAAAATTAAACTTAGAGGGTGCTGAGGAGATCGTTCCGCATGCGCAGCGTCTGCAAAAGGAAATCAAGGAAGGAATTGAAAACTACGCCTACACCCAAAATGCCAAGGGCGAAAAGATTTACGCTTTCGAAGTAGATGGTCTGGGGAATGCCAGCATCATGGACGATCCGAATGTGCCAAGTCTTTTAGCAGCACCATATCTAGGCTTTTGCTCAATTGACGACGAAGTCTACCAAGCGACACGCCGCACCATCCTGAGCCCAGAGAATCCTTACTATTACGAGGGTAAATATGCTGCGGGTCTTGGTAGCTCACACACCTTCTACCGCTATATCTGGCCAATTGCCCTAGCCATTCAAGGATTAACCACGCACGATAAGGAAGAAAAACGTCGGATTCTGGACTTGCTCGTGGCCTGCGATGGTGGCACAGGTGTCATGCACGAAAGCTTCCATGTGGACGACCCGAATAAGTATTCTCGCGAATGGTTCAGCTGGGCCAACATGATGTTCTGCGAACTAGTATTAGATTATTATGATTTAAAAATTGAGGTATAGAATTAACAAGTAGAGGAACAAAAATGGAAAATATTACTGTACATATCATTTCTCACAGTCACTGGGATCGCGAATGGTATCTCCCCTTTGAATCCCACCGTATGCAGCTGGTCGAGCTTTTTGACAATCTTTTTGATCTTTTTGAGAATGATCCAGATTTCAAGAGCTTCCACCTAGACGGGCAAACCATTGTCTTGGATGATTATCTGGAAATCCGTCCGGAAAATCGCGACAAACTGCAGCGCTATATTGACGAGGGCAAGCTGAAAATCGGGCCTTTCTATATTTTGCAGGATGATTATTTGATTTCCAGCGAAGCCAATGTCCGCAACACCTTGATTGGTCAGCAGGAGTGCAAGAAATGGGGCAAGTCCACTCAGATTGGTTATTTCCCAGATACTTTTG
Organism: Streptococcus cristatus; assembly: GCF_003943505.1. Classification (GTDB taxonomy): domain Bacteria; phylum Bacillota; class Bacilli; order Lactobacillales; family Streptococcaceae; genus Streptococcus; species Streptococcus cristatus_E. Next base: position 283,056 of record NZ_RJPS01000001.1, on the reverse strand, counting down.
GAAATATGGGACAAGCGCCTCAGCTTTTGCAGCAATCCGGCATTCATGTGGCTGCTTTCGGCCGAGGAGTGAAGCCAATCGGCTTTGATAACCAAGTCTTGGAGGACGAGCAGTTCACTTCTCAGTACTCTGAAATGTACTGGCAAGGTGCCGATGGCAGTAAAGTTCTAGGCATCCTCTTTGCCAACTGGTACAGCAATGGAAATGAAATCCCAGTCGATCCAGAAGAAGCGAAAGTTTTCTGGGAGCAAAAACTAGCTGATGTGAAGAGCTATGCCTCTACCAATCAATGGCTGATGATGAACGGCTGTGACCACCAGCCAGTTCAGCGTGACCTCAGCCAAGCCATCCGAGTAGCCAATGAGCTTTATCCAGAAATCAACTTTGTCCACAGCTCTTTTGACGACTATATGCAAGCTGTGGAAGCGGCCCTGCCTGAGGAACTGTCGACAGTTCAAGGTGAATTGACCAGCCAAGAAACGGACGGTTGGTACACTTTAGCCAACACTTCTTCAGCCCGCATCTATCTGAAACAAGCTTTCCAAGAAAACAGTAACTTGCTAGAGCAGGTGGTTGAGCCGCTGACTGTTATCACAGGCGGTCACAATCACAAAGACCAGCTGACTTATGCTTGGAAGACCCTCTTGCAAAACGCTCCACACGATAGCATTTGCGGTTGCAGTGTAGACGAAGTTCACCGCGAAATGGAGATCCGCTTTGCCAAGGTTAATCAAGTGGGCGAATTTGTCAAAGGCAACCTGCTGGAAGAATGGAAGCAAAAGCTGGATAGCCGCCAAGCTGAGAGTGACCTGCTCTTCACCGTTGTCAATACTGGGCTCCATGATAAGATTGATACCATTTCTGTAGATGTGACATTTGCGATCTGTGATTTTAAGGAAGCGCATCCGACAGAAGCCTATCGGAGAATGGCAGAATTGACGATTCCAGACTTGATTGTTAAGGATTTGGATGGTCGTTATGTTGAAGCTAAAATCGAAGATTTGGGAGCTAATTTCCAATATGACCTACCAAAAGACCGCTTCCGTCAGGCTTATATTGCCCGTCAGTTGCGGGTGACATTGCCGATTCATCTAGCACCTCTGGCTTGGAAAACTTTCCAATTGCTTCCTGGTGCAAAAGAAGAGCATGAAGGCCTCTACCGCAATGGCGTGATTGACACTCCATTTGTGACTATCAGCTTTGATGAAAATTTGACCGTCTATGATAAGACAACTCATGAAGCCTATGAAGACTTCCTCCGCTTTGAAGATCGCGGCGATATTGGAAATGAGTATATCTACTTCCAGCCAAAAAATACAGAGCCAATCTATGCTAAACTGGCTGGTGTCAAGGTGTTGGAAAACAATGCCCGCTATGCCAAGGTGGAATTAAGCCATGAATTGACCTTGCCAGTAAGTGCAGATGAACTACTGGATCAAGAACAAAAGGGCATCGTTGAGTTTATGACGCGCTCAGCAGGTCGTTCGTCAGAATTGACAACTATGACCTTGACAACTGAGTTGACGGTCTTTGCGGACAGCCCACAATTGCGCTTTAAGACTCGCTTTACCAATACTGCTAAGGATCACCGCATCCGCCTTCTTTTCAAAACTCACAACCGCAGTAAAACCAACGATTCAGACAGCATTTACGAAGTGGTTCGCCGCAATAACCAACCAGCTGCTTCATGGGAAAATCCAGAAAATCCGCAGCACCAACAAGCCTTCGTCAGTCTTTATGATGATCAAAAAGCAGTTACAGTAGCCAATAAAGGGCTAAATGAATACGAGATTTTAGACGATGATACGATTGCAGTAACCATTCTGCGGGCAACTGGTGAGCTAGGCGACTGGGGCTACTTCCCTACACCAGAAGCGCAGTGCTTGCGTGACTTCCAAGTCGAGTACACGGTAGAATGTCACCAACCACAAGAGCGTTTTGCTGCTTACCGTCGGGCCAAAGCCTTCCAAACACCGTTGACAGCTCTGCAAATTTCCAAACAAGAAGGAAGTGTTGCAGCGGCTGGACAAGGATTGGATCACCCTGCTTTGAACCTAGCAGAAATTTGTCCGACAGCTCTTAAAGTGGCGGAAGACGAGTCAGGTATCGTACTTCGTTATTACAATATGACCCAAGAAGAGCAAGAAGTGATAACTGCTTTCCAAACCCTAGTCAACCTTTTGGAAGAAGTACTTCCAGAAAAAGATGGAATCTTGGGACCACAGGAAATTCGCACAGAGCTCTTGAAAAAAGATTAAAAAGAGGAGGCTAGGGCAATGGACTAAATATTTGAAAATTTAGTTCCTTGCCCTATTGCCTTGCAAGTTCTAGAAAACAGAGAAAGGAGAAAAAATGCTTATTGCAACAATTGACATAGGCGGCACAGGTATCAAGTTTGCGGCTATGTCCAAAGAAGGAGAGATACTGGAAAAGCAAGACATTGCTACGCCAGACAATTTAGCTGACTTGCTGACTTGGCTGGATGCTTGTCTTTCTAAGAGGGCTTACCAAGGCATTGCCATGAGTGTGCCTGGGGCGGTTGACCGAGAGACAGGAGTCATTGGTGGGATTAGCGCTGTTCCTTATATTCACGGTTTTTCTTGGTATGATAAGCTGGCTTCTTATAGTTTGCCGATTCACTTAGAAAATGATGCCAACTGTGTTGGTTTGAGTGAACTTCTGGCCCATCCAGAGCTGGAAAATGCAGCCTGTGTGGTTATTGGCACTGGGATTGGCGGAGCTATGATTATCAATGGCAAGCTTCATCGTGGTCGCCACAGTTTGGGTGGGGAGTTTGGCTATATGACAACCCTAGCGCCCGCTGAAAAACTCAACAACTGGTCGCAACTGGCCTCAACTGGCAACATGGTAGCTTACGTGGTTGAGAAATCAGGGCAGACAGACTGGGATGGACGCAAGATTTACCAAGAAGCTGCGGCAGGAAATGTCCTTTGCCAAGAAGCCATCGAGAGGATGAACCGCAATCTTGCACAAGGTTTGCTCAATATCCAGTATCTCATTGATCCAGATGTGATTAGCTTGGGCGGTTCCATCAGCAAAAATCCAGACTTCATCCAAGGTGTCCGCTCAGCGATTGCTTATTATGTCGATCGCTATGAAGAGTATTCGGTGGTGCCAGAAATTTTAGCGTGTACCTATAAGGGGGAAGCCAATCTTTATGGCGCTTTAGTAAACTGGTTACAGGAGGAAGGCCAATGGCCACATTTGTAGGATTATCAAGCAAGCAAGAAAAGGCTCTTGCTCGCTTAGAAAAATATTTGAACTTGGGTGAGATTGAAGTCAGTCTTGTCCCTAACTCAGCCGTATCAATCAAGGTAGAAGGCTGTCAGGGACGTTATCAGGTCAGCTATCATAAGCCTCATCAGCTCTATCGAGCTTTAGCCCTCTTATCTGCCGTCCTTAAAGAAGGGCAGGATGAGGTGGAGATCGAGGAAAGAGCGGCTTATGAGGACTTGGCCTATATGGCTGACTGCTCTCGCAACGCCGTCTTGAATCTGACTTCGGCTAAGAAAATGATTGAAGCCTTGGCCTTGATGGGGTATTCCACTTTTGAACTTTACATGGAAGACACCTATGAGATAGAAGACCAGCCCTATTTTGGCTACTTCAGAGGCCGCTACACTGTTGCCGAATTGCAAGAGATTGAGGCCTATGCCGCAGATTTTGATTTGACCTTCGTGCCTTGCATTCAGACCTTGGCCCATCTGTCAGCTTTTGTCAAATGGGGTGTCAAGGAAGTGCAGGAACTTCGAGATGTTGAGGATATTTTACTAATTGGGGAAGAAAAAGTCTACGACCTTATCGAAGGCATGTTTAAGACGATGTCCCAACTTCGCACACGTAAGATAAATATCGGGATGGACGAAGCCCACTTGGTTGGTCTCGGACGTTATTTGATTCAGCATGGTTTCCAAAACCGCAGTCTCCTCATGTGTCAACATCTTGAGCGCGTGCTGGATATCGCTGATAAGTACGGTTTCCACTGTCAAATGTGGAGCGATATGTTCTTCAAGCTCATGTCAGCAGATGGTCAGTATGACCGTGATGTGGAAATTCCAGAGGAGACCCGCGTTTATCTAGACCGTCTCAAAGACCGTGTAACCTTGGTTTACTGGGATTACTATCAGGATAGCGAGGAAAAATACAACCGTAACTTCCAAAATCATCATAAAATCAGTCAGGACATTGCCTTTGCTGGCGGTGCTTGGAAGTGGATTGGCTTTACACCGCACAATCATTTCAGTCGCTTGGTAGCTCTCGAAGCCAATAAAGCCTGCCGCCAAAATCATGTCAAGGAAGTGATTGTGACTGGCTGGGGGGATAATGGAGGAGAAACCTCACAATTCTCAATCCTTCCTGCCCTGCAGATTTGGGCAGAACTAGCCTATCGAAATGATTTAGATAAATTAGCCGAGCATTTCTTGGTGAGCACAGGCCTTGCCTTTGATGATTTTATGAAGGTAGACTTGGCCAATCTATTGCCAGGCTTGCCAGAAAACCTCAGCGGTATCAATCCAAATCGTTATATTCTCTATCAGGATATTCTCTGTCCTTTGCTGGAACGCCATATCCGACCTGAAGAAGACAAGCAGCATTTTGAAGCTGCCGCTCAGTCCTTGCAAGAAGTCAGCCGCAAAGCTGGTGAATATAGCTATCTCTTTGAGACTCAGGCTCAGTTGAATGCGCTCTTGGCCTTGAAAATTGCCGTCACATCTGGCATTCAAGAAGCCTATGGCGCAGGAGACAAGGAGCGCTTGGCAGAACTAGCTGAAAAAGACTTGCCTTTGCTCTATCAAAAAGTGGAAGACTTTGCCGAGCAATTCAGTCGCCAATGGCAGCTAGAAAACAAGATTTTCGGTTTAGATACTATTGATATCCGCTTTGGAGGCTTGCTCAAGCGGATCAAACGGGCGCAGGAACGCCTACAGCAATACACGACTGGTCAGCTTGATTCTGTAGAAGAATTAGAGCAAGAAATCTTGCCTTTCAATGACTTTTATGGAGACAAGAACTTTGCAGCCACAACAGCCAACCAATGGCATACTATCGCCACAGCGTCAACGATTTACACAACGTAATTATTTTGTTTGATCATAGTTTTCATGCCTCTGTTCTATTTTTTATCTGTATATTAGATAAATAATTTGTATAGTTTTTTCTATAATTAGGAGTTTAAATGAGAATAGAAAAAGGCATATAATAGAAACATGAAAACGATATCAAAACAATAGAAAGGGAGATTTGAATGAATAAGGTTATCAAAACACTGAAAGAAAACTTTATTTTCTTGCTCATGGTCTTACCAGGAGTTGTTTGGTTTGTTTTGTTCTTCTATATACCAGTTTTAGGAAACGTCGTTGCATTTAAGAATTTTAAACTAAGTGGTGAAGGATTCATCCATAGCCTTATGAGCAGTGAATGGGTAGGATTCAATAACTTCAAGTTCTTGTTTAATTCCAAGGATGCCTATACGATTACACGAAATACCATTCTTTATAATGGTGGTTTCATCATTTTAGGATTGATTTTCTCTGTCGGAATTGCCATTATCTTTAGCGAACTTCGTTCGAAAAAGATGGTAAAGATTTATCAGACAACCATGTTGTTTCCGTATTTCCTTTCTTGGGTTATCATTAGTTTCTTCGTAGATGCTTTCTTGAACCCTGGCAAGGGCTTGCTGAACAATTTATTGCACAATCCGAATATCAACTTTTACACAGTGGTCTCCTTCTGGCCAGCCTTCATCCTTTTCATTGGTATCTGGAAGGGCTTAGGATACAGTAGTATTTTGTACTATGCAAGTATCATGGGAATTGATCCGACTTACTATGAGGCAGCAACGGTAGACGGTGCTACAAAATGGCAGCGCATCCGGAACATCACATTGCCATCTTTGGCTTCTCTTATCACAGTATTGACCATTCTAGCAGTCGGAAACATCTTCCGCGCGGACTTCGGCTTGTTCTATACTGTTCCGCATAATTCAGGATCACTCTTTAGCGTAACCAATGTCTTGGATACCTATGTCTATCGTGGATTGACCGGTACAGGTGATATCGGGATGGCTTCAGCTGCGGGTCTCTATCAATCAGTTGTGGGCTGTATCCTTGTTATCGTCAGCAATCTGATTGTCCGCAGAATTGATAAAGAATCTGCTCTCTTTTAGAAGGAGGAACTTATGAAATCCCCAAAAATTCAAAAAGAAAAAGTCGATAATGTGGGAATTCACTCCTTTAGCAAAAAAGCCGATTTTTTCTTTAACATCTTGATTGCCATCTTCTCGCTTTCCTGTGTGCTACCTTTCTTCTTTGTCATCATCATCTCGCTGACAGATGAAAGCAGTTTGGTTCATAATGGTTTTGCCTTTTGGCCGTCACAGTTTAGTCTAGCGGGCTATGAATTCTTATTTGGCTTGAAAGATCAGCTCTTGCAGTCACTCTTTGTGACAGTAGTGATTACGGTAATAGGTACTAGTTTGAATGTTTTCTTCACAACAACTTATGCCTATGCTATCTCACGTCGCAGCTTTAAATTCAAACGCTTCTTTACCTTGTTTGCAATGGCAAGTATGCTCTTTCAAGCAGGGATGATTCCAACTTACATCGTTATGACCAACTTGCTTGGCTTAGGAGATACAGTGTGGGCTTTGATTTTGCCGCTACTGCTTAGTCCTTTCAATATCATTCTGATGAGAACTTTCTTCAAGAGAACGATCCCAGAAGCGATTATTGAATCCGCTAAGATTGATGGTGCCAGCGAGACTCGGATTTTCTTCCAAATCTGCTTGCCACTATCTCTTCCAGGTATCGCTACAATCACACTCTTCACTGCCCTTGCTTATTGGAACGATTGGTTTAACGCCCTGCTCTACATTCGCAGTGACAACTTAGTTCCCCTTCAATATTTGCTGATGAAGATTCAGCAAAATATGGACTACTTGTCTAAGAGTGCGGGAGCGAGTGCTCAGCTTGCAGGCTTGACAGGATCTCTACCTAAAGAGTCTGGTCGTATGGCCATGGTCGTAATTGCAACCTTGCCAATCGCTTGCGTCTATCCATTCTTCCAACGTTACTTTGTTAAGGGATTGACTATCGGAGGCGTCAAAGAATAGCTTGCCACTTTAGTCTCAGAGTTTTTACTGGTAGCATTAAAAACTCACATTATTAAATTTGTATATAAAAAATTAAAAGGAGATTTTTCTATGAAAAATTGGAAAAAATATGCTCTAGCTTCTGCTAGCTTCTTGGCTTTCTCAGGCCTCCTAGCAGGCTGCGGTAGTCTTACTGGTAACAACCAAAAGTCATCAAAAACGGATGATGGTAAGACAGTTATCAAAATGTACCAAATCGGTGACAAACCAGATAATTTGGACAAATTGCTCGAAAATGCTAACAAGATTATCGGCAAAGAAATCAATGCTAAGTTGGATATCGAATACATCGGTTGGGGTGACTACGAACAAAAAATGAACGTTATCACTTCATCAGGTGAAAACTACGATATCGCCTTCGCTCAAAACTATGTCATCAATGCCCAAAAAGGTGCTTATGCTGACTTGACTGAGCTCTACAAAAAAGAAGGTAAAAAGCTTTACGATTCTTTAGACCCAGCTTACATCAAAGGAAACACTGTCAACGGTAAAATCTATGCTGTTCCAGTTAATGCCAATGTAACTTCTTCACAAAATTTTGCCTTCAACGGACCACTTCTTGAAAAATATGGTATCAGCGATATTTCAAATATCCATTCTTACCAAGATTTGGAACCAGTTTTGAAAGCTGCTAAAGAAAAAGATCCAAAAGTTGTTCCTTTTGCTATTGGTAAGAACTTCATCCCATCTGATAACTTTGATTATCCTGTAACTAACGGACTTCCTTTCGTTATTGACCTGGAAGGCGATACAACTAAGATTGTAAACCGTTATGAAGTTCCACGCTTCTTGGATAGCCTCAGAACCATCCATAAATATTATCAGGCTGGCTATATTCCAAAAGACGTAGCAACTAGCGATACAGCTTATCAATTGTCTGAAGATTCTTGGTTCGTTCGTGAAGAAACAGTAGGACCTGCTGACTATGGTAACAGCTTGCTTTCTCGTGTAGCAAACCGTAAGATCGAAATCAGCCAACTGACTAAGAACTACAAGAAGAGCCAAACTACTCAAGTAGCGAACTTCGTTATCTCAAACAACTCTAAGAACAAAGAAAAATCAATGGAATTGTTGACTTTGCTTAACACAAATCCTGAATTGCTGAACGGCCTTGTATATGGTCCAGAAGGCGAAAACTGGGAAAAAGTTGAAGGTAAAGAAAACCGCGTTCGTACTTTGAAAGCCTACAATGGTAATACCCACATGTCTGGCTGGAACACAGGTAACAACTGGATTCTTTACATCAATGAAAACGTAACAGATCAACAAATCGAAGATTCTAAGAAGATTCTTGCAGAAGCACAAGAGTCACCTGCTCTTGGATTTAACTTCAATGTAGACCCAGTTAAAGCAGAAGTATCTAGCATTACGAACACAATGAAAGAATACGACACTGCTATCAACACTGGTACAGTTGATCCTGATGTTGAAATTCCTAAGATGATGGACAAACTGAAATCTGAAGGAGCATACGATAAAGTATTGAAAGAAATGCAAAAACAATACGACGAATTCCTTGCTTCTAAGAAATAAGCAACATGATGAATCCTCCTCGTCTCGTTTTGGGGAGGATTTTTCTTTTTTGGAGTGATAGGAATTTTTGTAAACGGTTAAAATGTGTTATAATTCTATAATGTGTGGAAATTTGACCAGCAGAAAGGAAGAACGATGGGAAAATTAGTTGAGTGGATTTTTCAACGAGTTTATATGGCTATGCTTGCATCCGCAATTTTTTGGGTATTGGCTCTGTGTGGAGGTCTTGTTTTTGGACTTGCTCCAGCCGGTTGTGTGCTCATGACTTTGTTTCAGCAATATCGCTATGACTATAAAAAATATCACTGGAAAGAAGCATGGGATCTGTTTAAAGAAAATTTCCTTGCTACAAACAAAGTATTTTTCACTTTGCTTGTAGTGCAGGCTCTTTTATCTTATGGGATTTATCTACTTATCCAGCTTCCTCACCAAACTATTTTCTACCTTTTATTGACGATAGCAAATCTGCTCTTTTTGCTTTTGGCACCAGCAGTATACGCAGTCTATCTGAAATTGCAGGTCTTTTTTGAGTTTTCTTATAAAAATAGCTTGAAATTATCTTTGATTGGCGTTTTTCTTAATATTTCAGCCATGTTGAAACTCTTATTAGGAACAATCTTGCTATTGATTGCCAGCTACTTCATGCCGGCTTTACTCTTCTTTGCTTTTATTGGGCTTTGGCACTTTTTTGTTAGTGATGTTCTAGACCCAATTTACCAAACCATTCAGTCTAAGTTGATAACAGAAAAACTATGAAGAAATTTTGGCTCCACTCGTTACTAAAAGTCTATGCTGTCATTATGGTGGCTATTGTGGGATGTTTGGGTCTCATTTTGTCTTATTCTGATTGGCACAGTCGTTATAAGGAAACTGAGCAGATTGCGCAACAAGCAGTGACTCGATTGGCTGATGAAGTGGATTATTATAACCGCCGAGCGAATCAACTGGCTCAAAGTCTGGTTGAAAATCGAGCAAAATTGGACGGGGTTTATAACTACTTTATCATGAGTCCCTCTGAGTACGCTAGTTGGCGCTTATCGGCAGATGTACCTACTTATGTTCAAGTATCCCTCCATCAAAATATCAATGATATTTATGTTGAAAATGAATTTGTTACAGGCATTGATATTGCTTTAAATGATTACAAAACTGTTTTTGTTTCCACAAGGCAAGCGAGAGGTGGCAAACAGCTTCCTGCTGAGGAATTTAGACCTGCGCGCGATGCCTTTCCAATTGCGATTTATGATAAGGCAGTCGATCAAGTCATCGGAACGATTTACATTCGAATTAATGGGGAAGTCTTCAACAAGGTTGTCGATAATACGCGGGGCGATGTCCCACTCGCTCTCAGTGTCATTTCGCCTTACAAAAAAGAAATTCTTGCATTTGGTGATACAAAAGGAATTGGCCAAAATGATTGGATCAAAAAAGAAACTATCTACAATTACACTGTCCAGACAGCAGTTCCTGCGCATTATGTGATAGAGAAGACGATTTTCAGCACAGGTTTGATCATTTTTTCTGGTTTGATTTTGGTTGGAGTTTTATATGCTGCTTTGCAGAGGATTTTTCTCAATTACCAAAGGCAGGTTGTTGATATTGTGGATACGCTCCATCTCATCACAGATGGTGATAATCAGAAACGTATTGCGACAGAGACCAAGGAGCAGGAGTTGCTTCTGATTGCGACAACGACCAATACCATGTTGGACAGTCTGGACAAGAGTATTCGGGATATTTATCGTTTGGAGATTAGCCAAAAAGATGCCAATATGAGAGCCTTGCAGGCGCAAATCAATCCTCATTTTATGTACAATACCTTGGAATTTATCAGGATGTATGCGGTCATGCAGAGGCAGGAAGAATTAGCGGATATTATCTATGAATTTAGCAGTCTTCTGAGAAATAATATCTCAGATGAATCTAGAAGCAGTTTGAAAAATGAATTGGAATTCTGCCGGAAATATAGCTATCTTTGCATGGTTCGGCATCCTAAATCAGTGGCCTATGGTTTCAAAATTGAAGAAGGCTTAGAAGGAATGATGATTCCCAAGTTCAGTATTCAGCCGCTGATTGAAAATTACTTTGCTCATGGTATCGATTATCGCAGGCAGGACAATGTCATCAGTGTCAAAGCTCAAAAGATAGACGGCGCTGTAAGGCTGATGATCCAAGACAACGGTCGAGGCATCCCAGCTGAACGTCTAGCTGAGATTCAAGAGATACTAGCCAGCCGAGAGCTTATGGATGCCCAGAACCGAGAGCAGCGGACATCCATTGGTATTCGGAATATTCATGAACGCTTCTTGCTCTTTTTTGGTGACCGCTACAGTATCCAACTGAAATCTCAAACGGATCAGGGAGTAACCTACATTATAGAAATTAAGGATGAATAGAAAAACGATGTACAGAGTATTACTAGTCGATGATGAATATATGATCACAGAAGGCTTGAAGGTGCTGATTCCTTTTGAAAAGTGGAAGATGCAGGTCGTAGCTACGGCAAATGATGCAGAGACGGCCCTCGCCTATATTGCGGACAATCCTGTTGATTTGGTCATCACCGATGTCAATATGCCAGGGATGAATGGCCTGCAGATGATTGAGCAGATGAAAAATTCCCTGCCTAATGCAGCTTTTATCATCCTCTCAGGTTATCAGGAATTTGAATATGTCAAAACGGCCCTCAATTTGCAGGTGGCAGATTATCTGGTAAAGCCAGTCGATAAGGTCGAACTGGCAGCAATCCTAGAAAAATTGGAAAAGGAATTTGACCGTTCTTCCAATAATCAACTAGAGCTGATTTTTAAAGAAGAGACAAGTGAAGATGAGATAGCTACCTATCTCAAATCCTTCGATAATGTCTGGCTGGGAGCAGCTGCTCAAGAAAAAGGGCTAGTTTCGGTTCCTTATAATATTTTGGGGCAGACAGGCTATTTGTTTTTAGCTTCGCAAAAGGAAGAAGCGCTCTATCTGGAAGAATTCACAGCTCCCTATAAACGACAACTTCAGAATTTCAAGCTCAATCTAGAAAAAACTCTTTTTTATGGAACGGTTAGCTTGCAAGAAACCAATCCGCTTTTTAGCTACTATGAGCCCATGTATCGCGTGATTATCCAAGGAAACATTGGTCAGATTTTGGATGAATTGGACTTGCTTAAAGATGTCGTGCTGCAAAATACGCCTGAAGTTTCAATTACCAAGCAGTTGTTCATTCAGTTTATCATGGATGTTTACCATCTGTTTCAGCATTTGAAACCAGACGATATGACAAGCATTATCAAAAAGATTGAAAGTACGAATACCTTCGAAGATTTGTTGGATTATCTGAAGGCTCAGCTCTCAGATTTGTTCGCCCAGTATCGAATGAATGAGAATGTTGCTAACGTTTTGGAAGTGATTGGTCGTGATTATCAAAAAGATTTATCCCTAAAAGATATCAGCAAGGAACTCTATATCAATCCAGTTTATTTGGGGCAGCTGATCAAGCGTGAGACGAATTCCACTTTTGCAGAATTGCTAAATAAGCAGCGCATCAAGGCTGCCCAGCAGCTTCTGCTCGCAAAAAATGACAGTATAGAAGATGTTTGTTATGCAGTTGGATATAGCAATGTTGGTTATTTCTATAAAGTCTTTCGGAAGTTATGTGGCAAATCTCCTAAGGCCTATCGGAAGCAAGTAGACTGATGAAAATCGCTGAGACGATTGCCTCTCCATTTCTTTTTTATCGAATGCTAAAAAAAGTAGAAAAAAAGATATAGAAGAGTCAGTGTGAGGGCCTGCTATTCGTGATATAATCAAGCAGAAAGAACTTACAATATGATAAAGGAGTTAGGAGAAGCTTATGGTTGAATTAAATCTGAAAAATATTTATAAGAAGTATCCAAATAGTGAGCACTATTCTGTTGAAGACTTTAATTTGGACATTAAGGACAAGGAATTTATCGTTTTCGTTGGTCCGTCAGGATGCGGTAAATCCACAACGCTGCGTATGATTGCGGGTCTTGAGGATATCACAGAAGGAACAGCGTCAATTGATGGTAAAGTTGTCAATGACGTGGCACCAAAAGACCGCGATATTGCTATGGTCTTCCAGAACTATGCCCTCTACCCACACATGACAGTCTACGACAACATGGCGTTCGGATTGAAACTGCGCAAGTACAGCAAGGAAGATATTGACAAACGGGTGCAAGAAGCAGCTGAAATCCTTGGTTTGAAAGAATTCTTGGATCGCAAGCCAGCGGACTTGTCAGGTGGTCAACGTCAGCGTGTTGCTATGGGGCGAGCTATCGTGCGTGATGCAAAGGTTTTCCTGATGGACGAGCCTTTGTCAAACTTAGATGCGAAGCTGCGGGTGTCCATGCGTGCTGAGATTGCCAAAATCCACCGCCGTATCGGAGCAACAACCATTTACGTTACCCATGACCAGACAGAAGCGATGACACTTGCAGACCGCATTGTTATCATGTCAGCAACCAAGAATCCTGCTGGAACTGGAACCATTGGTCGAGTGGAGCAAATCGGTAGTCCACAGGAAGTTTATAGAAATCCAGTCAACAAGTTTGTGGCGGGCTTCATTGGTAGCCCAGCGATGAACTTTATCACTGTGACACTTGAGGGGAATGAAATCGTTGCTTCTGGCTTGCGTTTGACAGTGCCAGAAGGAACACTGAAGGTGTTGCGTGAGAAGGGTTATGACGGTAAGAAATTGATCTTCGGTATTCGTCCAGAAGACATCAATACAGAGCCTGCCTTCTTAGAGACCTTCCCAGACTCTGTGGTTCATGCGACCATCTCTGTCTCTGAGCTTTTGGGTTCTGAGTCTCACCTTTACTGCCAAGTTGGTGACAGCGAGTTTATCGCACGTGTAGATGCTCGTGACTACTCAGAAACAGGTGCTGGAATTGACCTTGGTTTTGACCTGAACAAGGCGCATTTCTTTGATTTTGAAACAGAGAAAACAGTTTATTAATCAGTAAAAATGATGAAGAGGCTGGGACAAAAGTCCTAGCCTCTCAATTGTCTTTGGATTGTCGAGCAAGACGCAGTGGTTGAGTGGGCTCTACTACGCTGATTTCATCAGCTTTTACAGCCCTACTCAACTGTGCGGAGGTGGGACGACGAAATCGAATTCTAACGAATTACCGATTTCTGTCCCACTCTCTTTTTGAATGAACTTTTAGTCTTCCAAATCAAAAATGTCTTTAATCAGTAGAGAAATTTGAATAGACTGTTGCTTTCCTTTTGCAGAAGGTATTTATATAATGAGGTGTAAAGATAAATCGAGAGGTAAATAAAATATGATTCAATTTCCAAAAGGTTTCGTCTGGGGATCTTCTACATCGGGTCCGCAAACGGAGGGACGAATTTCAGGAGATGGAAAGGGAGACAACATTTGGGACTATTGGTTTAGCCAAGAACCTCATCGTTTCTATAACGAAATTGGCCCTGACAAGGCATCCGCTTTTTATGAAAATTGGGAGCGAGATATCGACCTTTTAGTCGAAACAGGCCACACGGCCTTTCGGACCTCTATCCAATGGTCACGGATTTTTCCAGATGGTCGTGGTCCGGTTAATCAAGTCGGTGTTGACTTCTACCGCAAGGTCTTTGAAAGAATCAAGTCCAAGGGCATTCGGTTGATTGTCAATCTGTATCATTTTGACCTGCCCTTTGCCTTGCAGGAAGCGCAAGAAGGTTGGGAAAGCTTGGATACAGTTGATGCTTATGTAGATTATGCTCGTTTCTGCTTTGAAAGCTACGGTGACTTGGTGGATCAGTGGGTGACCTTTAACGAGCCTATCGTACCAGTTGAGTTTGGCTATTTCTACGATGGACATTATCCTAATAAAGTGGACGCTCGGGCTGCGGTTAAGGTGGCTTATCATACCCAACTAGCTAGTTCTTTAGCAGTGAAAGCCTGTCATGAGGTTGGAGCAGACTACAAAATCGGCATTATCCTAAATCTGACACCTGCTTATCCACGCAGTCAGCATCCAGCGGACTTGAAGGCGGCTCGCATTGCCGAGCTTTTCCAAGCCAAGTCTTTCTTGGATCCATCTGTTTTGGGGCATTATCCAGCAGAGCTGGTCGATCTTTTGTGCGAGCATGATCTTTTACCAGCTACGACTGAGGAGCAGTTGCAAGCGATTCGGGAAAATACGGTCGACTTTTTGGGTGTCAATTACTATCAGCCTCTGCGGGTTGCAGCGCCCAAGTATTTGAAACATCCAGAATCGCCGCTTCTGCCAGATCATTTCTATGAGCCTTATGTCATGCTTGGTCGCAAGATTAATCCTCACCGTGGCTGGGAAATCTATGAGCAAGGAATCTACGATATTGCACAAAACATCAAGGAAAACTATGGCAATATTGAGTGGATGCTGACGGAAAATGGCATGGGAGTCGAAGGTGAAGAGAAATTCCGTGAAAATGGCATGATCCAAGACGATTACCGGATAGACTTTGTTAAAGGCCATCTGCGCCAGCTCCATCGTGCCATCCAGGACGGGGCCAACTGTACAGGCTATCTCATGTGGACCTTTATCGATTGTTGGTCTTGGCTCAATAGCTATAAGAACCGCTACGGATTGATCGAGCTCAATCTAGAAACCCAAGAACGGACGATCAAAAAATCAGGGCACTGGTTTAAAGAATTAAGCCAAAACAATGGCTTTGAGTAAGTCTGTTCATCCATTCAGCCTATATAAGATAGGGCGGTTTCCCAACTAATCTTCTGATCAATTTCAGGAGATCAGCTTAGGGTATCCTGCTCGGATAATAGAATCTAGTCTCAGACTAGGTTCTATTATTTTTTATCTTGTGAGTAGATCTAGTTTATAAAAGCTGTCTTCTAAAATGAAACTGGGAGGTGCCTTTCTTCGCATTTTGAATTATGAAGGAAGAAGTGACCAGAGACTTGCTGTATCAAACTACTATCCTTAGATTTGCTGCTCATTCTATAGGTTTCCTTTGTTTTGAAAAAAGCGTGAAAAAATGCTATAATGACTAAGATGTGCAAACTTTGTTTGCAAAACTGTAATTCGACTTGGCTTGCCAAGGACCGTTAGTAATAAAATCAAGGAATCTTTGATAAAGGAGATTCTAAAATCGATAGGAGTAAAAATGAGTAAAAGCACGATTAAGCTGATTACTTTGGGCGGCGTTCGCGAGAATGGGAAAAATCTCTACGTCGCCGAAGTGGATGATTCCATTTTTGTACTGGATGCTGGGCTCAAGTACCCAGAAAATGAGCAGTTGGGAGTAGATGTAGTCATTCCCAACATGGATTATTTGTTTGAAAATAAAGACCGGATTGCAGGTGTCTTTCTGACTCACGGTCATGCGGATGCCATCGGTGCACTGCCCTATCTTTTGGCAGAAGCTAAGGTACCAGTCTTTGGTTCGGAGTTGACGATTGAGCTAGCTAAGCTCTTTGTCAAAAACAATGATGCTGTTAAGAAGTTTAATGATTTTCATGTTATCGATGAAAATACAGAAATTGAATTTGGCGAAACGGTTGTCTCTTTCTTCCGGACGACCCACTCGATTCCAGAGAGCCTGGGAATCGTTGTTAAGACGCGTGAAGGCAATATTGTTTATACGGGAGATTTCAAGTTTGACCAATCTGCCAGCGAATCTTATGCGACAGATTTCGGCCGTTTGGCTGAGATCGGTCGTGAGGGCGTTCTAGCTCTCTTAAGTGATTCAGCCAACGCTGACAGCACCGTGCAAGTGGCTAGTGAAAGCGAGGTTGGACGTGAGATTACGGACACGATTTCTGATTGGGATGGGCGTGTCATCGTGGCAGCGGTTGCCAGCAACCTGTCTCGGATCCAGCAGGTCTTTGAAGCTGCGGCAGAAACAGGTCGTCGCGTCGTTTTGACAGGCTTTGATATTGAAAATATCGTCCGTACGGCTATCCGCCTCAAGAAATTATCCTTAGCGGATGAACGCCTTTTGATCAAGCCTAAGGAAATGTCTAAGTTTGAGGACCATGAGCTGATTATCTTGGAGACGGGTCGAATGGGTGAGCCTATCAATGGCCTGCGCAAGATGTCCATTGGTCGTCACCGTTATGTAGAAATCAAAGACGGAGACTTGGTTTATATCGTTACAACGCCATCTATTGCTAAGGAAGCAGTTGTGGCGCGTGTGGAAAATATGATTTACCAAGCTGGTGGCGTGGTTAAGCTGATCACCCAAAACTTGCGTGTATCTGGCCATGCCAATGCGCGTGATTTGCAGCTCATGCTCAATTTATTGCAACCCAAGTACCTCTTCCCGATTCAGGGAGAGTACCGTGGTCTGGATGCCCATGCCAAGGCAGCCATGGAAGTCGGGATTTTACCAGAAAATATCTTGATACCAAAGCGTGGTAGCATCATGGCCTACGAAAATGGCGACTTTGTGCCAGCTGGAGCAGTGTCAGCAGGGGATGTCATGATTGATGGAAATGCTATCGGTGATGTGGGCAATATCGTCCTGCGTGACCGCAAGGTCTTGTCTGAAGATGGGATCTTCATCGTGGCACTTACGGTCAATCGTAAGGAGAAGAAAATCATTTCCAAAGCCAAGGTTCATACTCGTGGATTTGTCTATGTCAAGAAGAGCCGTGACATCCTGCGGGAGAGTACTGACCTGATCAATAAGACAGTGGAAGACTATCTGGCTCAGGAAAGCTTTGACTGGGGCGAGCTCAAGGGAGCAGTTCGTGATAGTTTGGCCAAGTTCCTCTTCGAACAAACCAAACGACGGCCGGCTATTCTTCCAGTTGTCATGGAAGTTCGCTAGAGTCACTCGAGGGAGCAACTTTCCCAGTATTTTGCAGAGAGAAAGTCGAATATCGGCTTTTTCTTATCTTTTGGCGGTCGCAGAACAGGCTTTGCTTTCAGAGTGTGGCTGGCTGTGCTGCCTAGTCAAGAACAGTAGTTTTTACAAGAGGAGAAAAAAGATGGCAGTGATGCAGATAGAATATTATTCAGAAGCCTTGGAGATGGAGTGGGGAGTCAATGTTCTCTATCCAGATGCGTCGCGCGTGGACAAGCCAGATGATAAGGATATTCCTGTTTTGTATCTGCTTCATGGTATGAACGGTAATCACAATAGCTGGCTTAAGCGCTCAAATATCGAACGTCTGGTTCGCTCGACTAATCTGATTGTTGTCATGCCGAATACCAGCAATGGCTGGTACACCGATACTCAATACGGTTTTAACTATTACGAAGCCATCGCTGAAGAGCTACCACGGGTGCTCAAGCGCTTTTTCCCCAATATGTCTGACAAGCGGGAGAAGAATTTTATCGCTGGTCTTTCCATGGGCGGATACGGAGCCTTTAAGCTGGCTCTCAAGTCTAACCGTTTTTCATGCGCAGCTAGTCTTTCAGGGGCTTTGAGTTTTCTTGATAGTCATCCAGATGATGTTGAAATAGCAACACCAGCCTACTGGCGAGGGATTTTTGGAGACTATAAAGACTGGACCAGCAGTCCTCATTCGCTGGAGAGCATAGCCAAGCAATCTGATAAAAAGACCAAGCTTTGGGCATGGTGCGGTGAAGAGGATTTTCTCTACGAGGCCAATCAGGTGGCTGTGAAAAATCTGCAAGACTTGGGCTTGGATATTACTTACAGCCACAGTCCAGGTACGCATGAGTGGTACTACTGGGAAAAGCAGATGGAGCAGGTTTTAGCTTGGCTACCAATTGACTTTGTCCTCGAAGAAAGACTGTCTTAAAAAATCATACGATTCAGCGGATTCTGGGTCGAGAATGTGATATAATAATAACGTTTGAATACGAAAGCAGGAGCGAGATATTCCTGCTATTCCCAAATAGGAGATCGAAAATTGACAAAAGATATTCGGGTGCGTTATGCACCAAGTCCAACTGGACTTTTACACATCGGAAATGCGCGGACGGCGCTCTTTAACTACCTCTATGCTCGTCATCATGGCGGAACTTTTATCATCCGTATCGAAGATACTGACCGCAAGCGCCATGTTGAAGATGGTGAGCGTTCACAGCTTGAAAACCTTCGTTGGTTGGGAATGGACTGGGATGAAAGTCCAGAAACTCATGAGAACTATCGCCAATCAGAGCGTTTGGAATTGTATCAGAAATACATCGACCAATTGCTAGCGGAAGGAAAGGCCTACAAATCTTACGTTACCGAAGAAGAGTTGGCTGCTGAGCGCGAGCGCCAAGAAGCAGCAGGTGAAACACCACGCTACATCAACGAATATCTTGGTATGAGTGAGGAAGAAAAAGTCGCTTACATTGCAGAACGTGAAGCAGCAGGAATTATCCCCACTGTTCGTTTGGCTGTCAATGAGTCAGGTATCTACAAATGGCATGATATGGTCAAAGGTGATATCGAGTTTGAAGGTGGCAATATCGGTGGTGACTGGGTGATTCAAAAGAAAGACGGTTACCCAACTTACAACTTTGCCGTTGTCATCGATGACCACGATATGCAGATCTCTCATGTTATCCGTGGAGACGACCACATTGCTAATACACCAAAACAGCTTATGGTTTATGAAGCGCTTGGTTGGGAAGCACCAGAGTTTGCTCACATGACCCTGATTATCAACTCTGAGACTGGTAAAAAGTTGTCAAAACGCGATACCAATACCCTACAGTTTATCGAAGATTATCGTAAAAAAGGTTACTTGCCAGAAGCAGTCTTTAACTTTATTGCACTGCTGGGCTGGAATCCTGGCGGCGAGCATGAGATCTTCTCTCGCCAAGAGTTGATTGAGCTCTTTGATGAAAAACGTCTCAGCAAGTCTCCAGCTGCCTTTGACCAGAAGAAGCTGGACTGGATGAACAACGAATACATCAAGAATGCAGATTTTGACACAATCTTCGCTCTGGCTAAGCCGTACCTGGAAGAAGCGGGCCGTTTGACAGACAAGGCTGAGAAATTGGTTGAACTCTACAAACCACAAATGAAGTCAGTGGATGAAATCGTTCCATTGACAGACCTCTTCTTCTCAGACTTCCCAGAGTTGACGGAAGCAGAGAAAGAAGTGATGGCTGGTGAAACTGTTCCTGTGGTGTTGGAAGCCTTCAAAGCAAAACTGGAAGCAATGACAGACGATGAATTTGTGACAGAAAACATCTTCCCACAAATCAAAGCCGTCCAAAAAGAAACAGGTATCAAGGGCAAGAACCTCTTCATGCCAATCCGTATCGCTGTTTCAGGTGAAATGCATGGCCCAGAATTGCCAGATACCATTTACCTATTAGGCCGAGAAAAATCGATCCAGCATATCGACAATATGTTGAAAAAAATTCAATAAGATGAGAGTGGGACAGAAATCGGTAATTCGTTAGAATTCGATTTCGTCGTCCCACCTCCGCACAGTTGAGTAGGGCTGTAAAAGCTGATGAAATCAGCGTAGTAGAGCCCACTCAACCACTACGTCTTACTCGACAATCCAAAGACAATTGATAGGCTAGGACTTTTGTCCCAGCCTTTTGCTTTCTAAAAAGCTGTATTTATGTTACAATAATGTTACAAGAACAAGAGCAAGAAAATATTGCGAGGTGCTAAAGATGAAAAAATGGATCATTCTCTTGGCTGGAACTCTGGTGACATCGTCTGTGTTAGTGGCCTGCAGTCAAAAGAAAGACCAGCCGACTTCGTCTTCTAGCAGTTCCAAAGTTAGCTCGACTAGCTCAGCTTCTTCCAAAAAGTCGGAAACGAGTAAAAGTTCGACAGAGCTTTCTACTGAAACAAGTAGTTCGGACACTTCTATCTCTAGCAGTCAGGAGCCTTCGGAGCCAGCAACCAAGGAGTCTTCTGCTAAGTCAGAAAGCAAGGGGGAAAAAGAGCCTGTCGCAACCTCTAGTTTAGATATGCAGGCCATTGCTTCTGGGGACTTCTCTAGCATGGCTGGTACTTGGCAGGATGCCAATGGCGTTGCTTATACATTTGATGCCAAGGGACTTGTATCAGATGTTGCCAAGTTGGAGCTGACTTACGCTGGTCTGGATGAAAATGGAATTTATCGCACAAATATTCGTTGGCATAATCTTACAGGTGCTGCCTTGTCTATTATTCCAGCTGGGAAAAAGTTGCCTGCAGGAGAGACTGTTAGCGGGCAGGATCCGACTGATAGCAGTCGAGATCGCTTCATCATTGCCCAAGGTATCTCTGAGCACCCAGACGTTTTTTACCGTGTAAAATGAGAGTGGGACAGAAATCGGTAATTCGTTAGAATTCGATTTCGTCGTCCCACCTCCGCACAGTTGAGTAGGGATATAAAACTGATGCAATCAGCGTAATAGAGTCCACTCAACCACTGCGTCTTGCTCGACAATCCAAAGACAATTGAGAGGCTAGGACTTTTGTCCCAGCCTCTTTTTTGGAGCTGAGCGGCTGGTTTCTTCTCTCCAAACTACTTCTTTCATTCGGTAAAACTATTCAAAAAGAGGGCTCGTCTCGCACCTAGCCCTTATTGGCTTTTTGGGAAAATATGGTATAATAGAGTTAATTTTGGTGGATGGAGTTGAGTTTTGAGAAAAAACTATCGCGTCAAGAGCGAAAAAGATTTCAAGGCGATTTTTAAAGATGGGCAGAATTTTGCCAATCGAAAGTTTGTCGTTTATAAATTAGAAAAAGATCAGCGCCATTTTCGAGTGGGGATTTCGGTCAGTAAAAAGCTAGGCAATGCAGTTGTCCGCAATAGTATCAAAAGAAAGATTCGTCATGTCTTGGTTCAGCATCGGGCGGATTTGACCAAGGATGACTTTGTTGTTATTGCTCGCAAGGGAGTTGAAACTTTGGACTACCACCAAGTGGAACAAAATTTATTGCATGTCTTGAAAGTTGCAAGAATTTATCAGGAAGGATTTATTTGTGAAAAAGAAGAGTAAAATAGGATTTCTTTTAGTGGCTTCGCTGCTCATTCTGACAGCTTGTGGCACCAGCGAAGTGACCGCTAATTCAAGTGATTTTTGGGAGAAATTAGTCTATTTCTTTGCGGAGATGATTCAATTCTTGTCCTTTAATGGAAGTACAGGAATCGGGATTATTCTTTTTACCTTGATTATTCGTACAGTCTTGTTGCCAGTCTTTCAATTTCAGACGACCTCATCTAGAAAGATGCAGGAAGTTCAGCCTCATATCAAGAAGCTTCAGGAAAAATATCCGGGCAAAGATATGGATAGCAGAGCAGCTTTAGCAGAGGAAACCAGCAAGCTTTATAAAGAAATGGGAGTCAATCCCTATGCTGCATTCCTTCCGCTCTTTATCCAAATGCCAGTGCTTGTGGCACTTTTCCAAGCTCTGACACGAGTTGAATTTCTAAAAACAGGTCACTTCCTCTGGCTTAATCTAGGAACAACAGATCCGACCTTTATCCTACCTATTCTCGCTGCTCTCTTTACTTTCTTTAGCACTTGGCTATCTAATAAGGCTTTGCCAGAGAAAAATGGTGGGACGGCAGTGATGACCTACCTGATGCCGGTATTGATTTTCTTCTTTGCGGTGTATGCAGCCAGCGGGGTCGCTCTTTACTGGACAGTTTCTAACGCCTATCAAGTCGGTCAGACCCTGCTTTTGAGCAATCCTTTTAAGATTATTGCTGAACGTGAAGCAAAGGCAAAGGCAGAGCGCCAATTGGAAATGAAGAAAAAACGTGCCCTTCAAAAAGCACAGAAAAAGAAAAAGTAAAAAGGAGGACTCTTGCAGATGGTTATTTTTACAGGAGCAAGTGTTGAAGAAGCGATTCAAAATGGACTAAAAACGCTGGATATCCCACGAATGAGAGCACATATCACCGTTGTTTCGCGTGAAAAGAAAGGTTTTCTCGGTTTATTTGGCAAGAAGCCTGCGCAGGTAGATGTGGAGCCGATTGCTGAAACGACTGTGGCCAAGGCCAACCAACAGGCGGTAAAAGGAGTTCCTGAGGAAATCAATGCACAAAACGAGCCGGTACAGAGTGTTAGTGAAGCAACAGTCGACTTAGGGCGAGTGGTGACAGCTATCAAGAAGGCCGAAGGCGAAGGTGAAGCTGTTTCAGAAAAAATCAAGGCTGAAATTCTTAAAAATGATAAAGATGCCAGTACCATTCTGGAAGAAACAGGTGCAATTGATTTCTTAAAGACCAGTCAAGTGATTGATGAAGCACAAACTCTGAAGGACTCAGAGGAAGATAGCTCTTTAGCAGAAGTGGCACCTAGTCAGCAAGAGACAGCTGAGTCGTCCTTCTTTGACTTGGGGATCCAGGTTGAGGATGATTGTAATATTGAAGAAGTTGTCGCAAGTGTGACCACATATGTGCAAAAGATTGTGGATGAAATGGATGTTGAAGCGACTCTTTCTAGTAGCCACAATCGCCGAACAATCAATATGCAAATTGATACCAATGAGCCAGGGCGCGTGATTGGTTACCACGGTAAAGTCTTGAAAGCCTTGCAGCTGTTGGCTCAGAATTATCTTTACAATCAATATTCCAAGAGCTTCTACATTTCTATCAATGTAAATGACTATGTGGAGCATCGGGCAGAAGTTTTGCAAAGTTATGCGCAAAAATTGGCTCAACGTGCCCTAGAAGACCGTCGCAGCCAGCATACGGATCCTATGTCCAATAGTGAGCGTAAAATCATCCACCGGATTATCTCAAGAATTGATGGTGTGACTAGCTATTCAGAAGGCGATGAGCCTAACCGCTACGTTGTTGTAGATATTGATTCGGAATAAATCTTAACCAGCTGCTCAGCTGGTTTTTAGATACAGAAAGGAGAAAATTCTATGTCACTTTTTCCAGCTATTGAGTCATTCTTGGCTGTTCAAGGAAGCAAATACATTTCACCAGATAAGGCAGGGGAACTGCGAGAGACAATGTTGGATTTGAAAGCTAGAGGTCAGGCTGCTCGGCAAGAGTTTGCGAGCTTGGTCCGAGACTTTCAGGCACTCTATCCTAAGTTGAGTCTGGAGCGGACCAGCAATTGGCTGAATCAGGCTCAGATTTTACGCCCACATTTTTGGAATTATCTAAGAGGCTATGGGGACATCACAGAGCCCATGTTCGCTCTGCGCTTATATGGAACTGCAGAAGATTTTGGGGTCTCGCTAGAGGTGAGCTTCATGGAGCGCAAGAAAGATGAGCATAGCCTTAGCAAGCAAAATCGGGTACTGAATCTGCCCATTCAACCGCCAGCTTACTATTTTGCCCAGATAGATGGTGCGAGTCAACGCTTCGAAGCTACTGAGGAAAATAGGCAGCATCTAAGCCAGCAGGTGGCTACAGGATTAGTCCGCAAGGTTTTGATCAAATATGATGTCAATCTTTCCGAGGCTACGAGCAAGCAGCAAGTTCTATCGGAGCTTGAGCAGGCTATGACAGCTTTGATTCCCTTCTATGAGGCGACACGATTTGAATGATTTCGCTTCCAAAAAGAAACAATTCTTCCAATACTATTGACAAACAGGAGAGAATCAGATAGAATAGTAAAGTATGTTTAGTAACTGATCACTTTATAGCCGGCTAAACGAATACAAAATCTATGAGGAGGTATTCATCGTGAAACGTACTTATCAACCAAGTAAACTTCGTCGTGCGCGCAAACACGGATTCCGTAACCGTATGTCAACTAAAAACGGTCGTCGCGTATTGGCAGCTCGTCGTCGTAAAGGACGCAAAGTTTTGGCAGCATAATCCAAACGATTACCATAAAGAAACCAGTGGAGACTCGAGACCGCTGGTTTTTCTATTGCTCTTGTAAAACGAGCTTGTATAGTTTAAATATGGCTAGTAGTGCTATGAAGAAATGCGACTCAGAGAGTCCGTGCAGGATAGGAACTTAACGTAAAAGGGGAAGCAAGCGGGATGGTCTAGGTGGGGTTTTCGCTTGTCTATTAGCTAGTTTGAATAAAAGAAAAGAGAGTGGGACAGAAATCGGTAATTCGTTAGAATTCGATTTCGTCGTCCCACCTCCGCACAGTTGAGTAGGGCTGTAAAAGCTGATGAAATCAGCGTAATAGAGCCCACTCAACCTGCTCGACAATCCAAAGACAATTGAGAGGCTAGGACTTTTGTCCCAGCCTCTTTTTGATGATTATTTGGAATGTAAGTACGCTTTCTATCAAGCAACTAAGAGCAGGGGATAGAGATAGCAAAGTAGCGTGAAACTAATAAGGGCGTAGAAGATACCGATTCGGATCGCTTGGATGGGCTTGTAGAAACGAATCAGGGTCAGAATACACCAGACCAGCAGAACAAGGATAAACCAAGCTGAAATCAGGCGCAATGGTGTTGGACCGTAAAGATAGATGTAGATACCAAAGAGTTTCCAGCCGGCAAGCAAGGCCAGTAAAAAGGCAAAAATAAAGAGGACAGTGCTGGCTAGACGAGTACCTTTCTGGTCCCAGAGAGGTTTTTGAGCCAGCAAATAAAAGGCGGCTAGCACAGCGAAATTTAGAAGTGATACACGAACGAGTTGCCAGAAGCCAGCAACAGCAACGGTTGAGGCATTTTGTGGAGAAATGGTTTGGAGGCTAGTGCCAGCACTAAGGAGTTCGCTTAATTCTCCTAAACCAACGAGGAAAAAGAGAGCGTAGGTCAGGCAGAGGCTGCCGATGATGATATAGGCTGTAAAAGCAGGAAACATCCGCAGTGGCTGAATGCTATTTTGGAAGCTTTGATAGGTAACTTTGATATTTTTTTGATTCAATAAGCCACCAACAATCAGACTGTAGAGATAAAGGCCGATAGGTAGGGCCAAAAAGATACGAAGAGCGATGGCATCTGTATCAAGATTTGAAAAGATCAAGTCAAAGAAAAGATGCAAGGCATCAGCTGTATCACTAAAGAAAAGAGCGAATCGATCAGAGACTTGGCTAAGTTGTGACCAAACGAAGAAGACAAGCATACCAGCAATAAGAAGGCTACTTGCGATCATCGTACTTTGGATTGCTTTTTTAGAAGAATCGATGTCTTCAGGAGTCGCATCTGAAGTCTTGCCAGTCCGAGCAAAGACCTGAAGACCAGCGAAAAAGTTTTTAAAAGGTAGAATTACAAAGGCCTGAATGCTATCGTACCAAACCATGATCCCCAAGCGACCTTGATTGAGCCAACCCGTCCGTGACAGGATATAAAAAGAAAAGGAGATGTGGAGAGTCAAAGCTTGAAAAATCTCTAATTGCGGGTGAAAGCCCCAGATACTGAGAGTCAGTGCCTGAGTCAGGCTGAGAATCAGGAAAAGCTTGGACTCGAGCCCAGCAGAGGCATCCTTTTCGATTCGAGGCAAGCTTGTCGGCGTTTTTCTTACTAACCACTCGGTCAGGCTAATTAGACCAATCGCAATAGGAAAAAAGTAAATGGTCTTGTTGCCGTCAATGGCAACTGTATAAAAGTAGGCCAAGAAATAGAGAATGAGAGAGCTGATTCTAAAATTCTTCAGTTCCTTTATGTTTAAAGCTGTGAAGATGCTTTTTCGTTCTTGGTCTTTTTCAAAAGGAAGATAGGGTTGCCCCGTCATCTGTTCTTGTGATGGTGTTTCCATGTTTATTCCTCCTCGGTTTCATCTGTGATATATTCAAGAATATCGCCGGGCTGGCAGTCCAATTCCCGACAAAGGGCATTAAGTGTTGAAAAACGTATTGCCTTGGCTCGATTATTTTTCAAGATGGACAAGTTGGCAGGGGTGAGGTCAATCAATTCTGCTAAGCGTCCAGCACTAATCCGTTTTTGAGCCATGACAAGGTCTAAATTTATCTGAATCATAGTCCCTCCTAAATCGTGTAGTCTACTTCTTCTTGCAGCTCAATTGCCTTGCCAAAAGCATTGCGGATAACCCGAATAATCAAGGTTAAAATGCAGCAAGAAACGGCTACGAGGAGCATGGGCATATAGACTGTCAAGCCCATAAAGAAAGAAATGAGGGCGACCATTCCGACTTCCCAGCCCAGATAGCGCATATACTGTACATTCTGTCTGATAAAGACCTGATTTTTCCCGATGCGGCTGAGGAGCCGATAGAGATGTACGATACAGGTCAGAGCCAGACAGCCCAAGACATAGCCTAGTAGCAACAATATCCAATAGCGACTTTCTCCCTGAAAGAAAGGAGAGGGAAATTCAATGACTAGGCTGACTACCCAAGGTCCGATGGCTATCAGGACAATGGAAGCAATAAATAAAATGCTGAGGCTGATTTTTGTAAGCACAATGCTTATATCTTCAGCTGTTTTTTGTCTTGTCTTTGACATGGATTCCTCCAAATAATTTCTAGTTTTATTTACTATATCACAAAATATATCGATAATCAATAACAAAATATCGAAAAATAATAAAAAATTATCAAGAAACAGTAAAATTATTTTTGATAGGCGCTGAAAAAATAATAAATACCCGCTGGAATAGATGGAGAGAAAGTAAAGCTCTTGCCCCTTTATCTGACTTTTTTGGTATAATGAAAGGCAGGAAATACAAGGAAGTGAAGCATGAAAATTTTTGATACACACACGCATTTAAATGTGGAAGAATTTGCTGGGCGAGAGGAAGAGGAGCTCCAGCTAGCTGCAGAAATGGGTGTCAGCAATATGAATGTTGTCGGTTTTGACCGGCCGACCATTAAGCGCGCCTTGGAGTTGGTCGACAATTATGAGCAGATTTACGCTACGATTGGCTGGCATCCGACTGAGGCTGGGACTTATGATGAGGCGGTGGAAGCCTATCTGCTGGACAAGCTTGCTCATCCAAAAGTAGTGGCTTTGGGCGAGATTGGTCTGGATTATCACTGGATGACAGCGCCCAAGGAAGTGCAAGAGCGAGTATTTCGGCGACAAATCCAGTTGTCGAAAGAGTTAGACTTGCCCTTTGTCGTCCACACGCGCGACGCTTTAGAAGACACCTATGAGATTATCAAGAGTGAGGGTGTGGGCCCTCGGGGCGGTATCATGCACTCTTATTCGGGTTCTTTGGAAATGGCAGAGCGCTTTATCGAGCTGGGGATGATGATTTCCTTTTCTGGAGTCGTCACCTTTAAAAAAGCGACGGATATTCAAGAAGCTGCGCAGAACTTGCCTTTGGATAAAATCCTCGTCGAGACGGATGCACCTTACTTGGCACCTGTTCCCAAGCGTGGCCGAGAAAACAAAACTGCCTATACCCGCTATGTTGTGGAAAAAATTGCTGAACTGCGCGGGCTGACTGTCGAAGAAGTAGCGCAAGCAACCTATGCCAATGCAAAGAAGGTGTTTGGGCTTGACTGAAAAGATAAAAATCCCCCAAGTGGTCGTTGTGGAAGGGCGTGATGACACAGCCAATCTCAAGCGCTATTTTGATGTTGAGACCTATGAAACTAGAGGTTCTGCCATTAGCGATGCAGATATCGAGCGGATTCGCCGCTTGCAGGACTTACATGGGGTCATTGTCTTTACAGACCCTGATTTCAATGGTGAGCGGATTCGCCGTCTGATTATGACGGAAATTCCTGCTGTCCAACATGCCTTTCTCAAGCGTGACGAAGCGGCTCCTAAGTCCAAGACCAAAGGGCGCTCACTAGGTATTGAGCACGCTAGTTTTGAAGACTTAAAAACAGCCCTTGCTGGGGTAACCAGCCATTTTGAGTCAAGCAGTGATTTTGATGTGACAAAGAATGACCTCATGCGGCTAGGCCTGCTCATGGGGAGCGACAGCCGTCAACGCCGGGAGTATCTAGGCGAAGAGCTTCGTATCGGTTATTCTAACGGCAAGCAGCTACTCAAGCGGCTGGAACTGTTTGGCGTGACCTTGGCGGAAGTGGAAGAAGTGATGCTCAAGTATTCGGTCTAACGGAGTAAGAAATGAAAAAAGTAATTATTACGGGCGGCAATAGTGGGATTGGATATCAGGCTGCGAAACAGTTGGCTGAAAAGGATTGGTCAGTGACTTTGTTTTGTCGGCGAAAAGAAGCGGCTGAGCAAGCCTGTGAAAAAATCCGTCAACAAACAGGAAATCCGCATATAGATTATATCTTGGTTGATTTGTCTGAGATGAGGAGCATCAGGAAAGCAGTAGAACAGTATATCCAAAAAGAAGAGAATTTAGATGTTTTAATTAACAATGCGGCTGATTTTGATTTATCGGTCAAAAAGCCGATTCTTACCAAAGACGGATTGGAAAAACAATTTGCGACCAATGTGGGCGCTCCGTACTTACTTTCTTCTTTATTTAAAGGCTTGTTGGAAAAGTCAGATAGTGGTCGGATTATTAATATTTCTTCCCAAGGGCTGGTGCTTTATCCTTTCATGAAACTTGATTTTGAAAATTTATCCGGTCAAAAACATTACAGTCCTGCTAAGACCTATTATCAGAATAAGCTGGCCTTGTTGATGCTGTCGCTTTATATGCGGAAACATTGGAAAGGTATCAAGGTTCAGGCGGTCCGTGTGACCAATGTCAAAGTAGATATGCGCCGCTATAATCGCCTCAGCGTTTTTATGAAAAATCTGTATAAAATTAAGTCAAGATTTTCGATGAGTCCTGAAGAAATGGCGAAAGTCTATACAGCACTATCTATAGAAGATGGCTATGAGGGATTTTTGTATGACGAGAAATGCAAAGAAGTTAAGGCCAATGCATTTGCTTACGAGGAAGAAGAGCAGAAAAAACTCTACACCTTGCTAGGGCAAATGACCTCCTTAAAAGATAACGAATTAGAAAAGAGAGAAAATGAGAATTGCAGATTATAGTGTGACCCGTGCCATTCTGGAGTGTCACGGTTTCACCTTTAAAAAATCGTTCGGTCAGAATTTCCTGACGGATACTAATATCCTCCAGAAAATTGTGGACACAGCCGAGATTGACAAAAAGGTCAATGTCATTGAAATTGGTCCTGGTATAGGGGCTTTGACGGAATTTTTGGCCGAAAGTGCCGCTGAAGTTATGGCCTTTGAGATTGATGACCGTCTGGTGCCGATTTTGGCGGATACTCTGCGCGATTTTGACAATGTGACAGTGGTCAATCAGGATATTCTCAAGGTTGATCTGGCCCAGTATATGGAAGAGTTTAAAAATCCTGACCTGCCTATCAAGGTAGTGGCCAACTTGCCTTACTATATCACGACACCGATTCTTATGCATTTGATTGAGAGCGGGATTCCTTTTAGTGAGTTTGTCGTTATGATGCAGAGGGAAGTGGCAGATCGTATTTCTGCTCAGCCGAATACCAAGACCTATGGCAGTTTGTCAATCGCGGTGCAGTATTACATGACGGCCAAGGTTGCCTTTATCGTGCCACGGACAGTCTTTGTGCCGGCACCAAATGTAGATTCGGCCATTCTCAAGATGGTCCGCAGAGAGCAGCCAGCAGTTGAAGTTCAAGACGAGAAATTCTTTTTCAAGGTTTCCAAGGCCAGCTTTGTTCACCGTCGCAAGACTCTCTGGAATAACCTGACCAGTCATTTCGGGAAGTCAGAGGAGACCAAAGCCAAGATAACAGCCGCTTTAGAGCAAGCTGAATTGTCTCCAAGTGTTCGGGGGGAAGCCTTGACTTTGGCAGATTTTGCCCGTCTGGCGAATGCTTTGAAGGAACAAGGATTATAAGATTTGAAAACCAGCCCTTTTTGAAAAAGGCTGGTTTTTCTAAAATAAATTGCAAAATGTTTTTATAATTTTTTCAAAAGAAAAACTCTTGTCAACTTGGACAAGAGTTCTTGTTCGATGCGGAGGAAGGGATTTGAACCCTCACACCCGTACGGGCACATGCGCCTGAAGCATGCGTGTCTGCCGTTCCACCACCTCCGCTTGCTTTTTATTATAACATATTTTTTGAAAATGCCAATAGTAAAAGCCAAATATATGTTTTTTTGATATAATAATTGTATTAACTTTAAAGGAGCAGTCTTGCAAGGAATAATTATCAAAGCCTTGGCTGGCTTTTATTATGTAGAGTCAGATGGGCAGGTGTATCAGACCAGAGCACGTGGGAATTTCCGAAAAAAAGGGCAAACGCCTTATGTTGGCGACCATGTTGAGTTTTCAGCGGACAAGGATTCCGAAGGCTACATTTTAAAAATCGCCGAGCGTAAAAATAGTTTGGTGCGGCCACCCATTGTCAACATTGATCAGGCAGTTGTCATCATGAGTGCCAAGGAGCCTGACTTCAATGCCAATCTCTTGGATCGTTTTCTGGTGCTTTTGGAGCACAAGCGGATCCATCCTATTATCTACATCAGCAAGTTAGACCTGCTTGGAAATGAGCAGAGCTTGGATGTCTATGTACAGGCCTATCAGGCCATCGGCTATGAGGTCATTAAGACGACTGAGGAATTGCTGCCGCTGCTGACAGGGAAAATCACTGTTTTCATGGGTCAGACTGGTGTTGGGAAGTCCACCCTGCTCAATAAAATTGCACCAGACTTGCAGTTAGAAACAGGAGATATTTCTGAAAGTCTGGGGCGGGGGCGTCATACGACACGAGCGGTTAGCTTTTATAACCTGAATGGCGGAAAAATTGCGGACACTCCGGGCTTTTCTTCTCTGGATTATGAGGTGGACAAGGTAGAAGATCTGAACGTCGCCTTTCCAGAAATTGCCGAAATCAGTCGGGACTGCAAATTCCGCACTTGTACCCATACGCACGAGCCGGCTTGTGCTGTCAAACCAGCCGTAGAAACCGAGCGAATTGCTGCTTTTCGTTTTGAAAACTACCTGCAATTTCTCAGTGAAATCGAAAATCGTCGTGAAACTTATAAAAAGACGGCTAAAAAACTTCCTAAATAAAGAAAGGAACTATCATGAAAACATTTAAAATTGCTCCCTCTGTTCTGAGTGCGGATTATGCTAATTTTGAGACTGAGTTGAAAAAGCTAGAAGCCAGCGGGGCGGAGTATGCCCATTTGGATGTCATGGATGGCCATTTTGTCCCTAATATCAGCTTTGGTGCTGGTGTCGTAGCAAGTATGCGTCCCCACAGCAAGATGGTCTTTGATTGCCATCTCATGGTATCCAATCCTGAGCACCATATTGAGGAATTTGCTCGAGCAGGTGCAGATATTATCAGCATCCATGCGGAAGCGACGCCGCATATTCATGGAGCTCTGCAGAAGATTCGTGCGGCAGGCGTCAAGCCTAGTGTGGTTATCAATCCAGGAACCCCAGTCGAAGCGATTAAAAATGTCTTGAATTTAGTGGACCAGGTCTTAGTGATGACAGTCAATCCAGGATTTGGCGGTCAGGCTTTTCTGCCCGAAACCATGGGTAAAATTCGTGAACTGGTCGCTTTGCGAGAGGCCAATCAGCTGAACTTTGATATTGAAGTTGACGGTGGGATTGATGATAAGACGATTCAGATGGCTAGAGAAGCTGGCGCCAATATTTTCGTAGCAGGTAGCTATGTCTTCAAAGGTGATGTCAGCCATCAAGTTCAGACCTTGAGGGATGCGTTAGATGCCTAGAATTGCTCTGTTTGCTGGCGGTGATTTGACTGCGGTCAATCGGGATTTTGATCTTTTTGTCGGAGTGGATCGTGGTGCCTTTTATTTGCTAAAGCAGGGCTTGCCTCTAGATCTAGCGGTTGGTGATTTTGATTCTGTCTCTGACGAAGAATTGCTGCATATCAAAGATAGAGCCAAGGAAGTCATTCAGGCTCAGCCTGAAAAGGATGATACGGACTTAGAATTGGCTGTTCTGGCTTGCTTTGAGCGCTATCCAGATGCTTATCTGACGATTTTCGGCGCCTTTGGCGGTCGTCTAGACCATGCTCTGGCCAATGTTTTCTTGCCTAGCAATGACAAAATCGCCCCCTATATGGAGCGGTTGACCTTAGTGGATGCCCAGAATTGTATCCGCTATGTGCCCTCTGGTCGTCATGAAATCAAGCCAGTGGAAGGGATGGACTATCTGGCCTTTCTGCCGACAGAAGATGTGGCTCTGACCATTGAAGGAGCTAAATATCCTTTGAATGAAAAGAATTTTTTCTTTAAAAAAGTCTATGCTTCTAACGAATTTATAGATAGGCCTGTATTTTTATCCTTTGACAGGGGTTATACGGTTGTTATTTACAGTAAAGATAGGAGTTGATATGGAATATATCATCATCATCCTGCTTATCATCAATCTGGTCTTTCTCTATTTCTTCTGGCAGAGACAGGGGCAGCAGGAGCAGGCAATCAAAGTCTTGTTAGAAGAGCAGGAAGATCATCTGTCCGACCAGCTGGATTACCGTTTTGAGCAGGAAAGGCAGCAGGAGGCTCTTCGGCAAAAAGAGCTGGAACTTGTTCTGGGAGATCGACTAGCTGAAGTTCGAACGGATTTGCACCTTCATTTGACGGATTTGCGAACCGAAATGGCGGATAGTTTCAGTAAAAATCGGGACAAGACTGATGAGCGGATGCGGCAGATTCAGGAGTCCAATGACCTGCGGCTGGAGCAGATGCGCCAGACCGTTGAGGAAAAATTGGAGAAGACTTTGCAGAGTCGCCTGCAGACCTCCTTTGAGACGGTATCCAAGCAGCTAGAATCTGTCAATCGTGGTTTAGGAGAGATGCAGACAGTGGCTCGGGATGTGGGCAGTCTCAATAAGGTTCTTTCCAATACCAAGACCCGTGGCATTATGGGCGAGCTCCAGCTGGGACAAATTATCGAAGACATCATGACACCTAGCCAGTATGAGCGGGAATTTGCGACAGTGGCAGGTTCTAGTGAGCGCGTGGAGTATGCCATAAAATTGCCCGGGCAGACAGAGCAGGACTATGTCTACCTGCCCATCGATTCCAAGTTTCCTCTGGCGGATTACTACCGCTTGGAAGAGGCTTATGAATCGGGCAACAAGGAAGAGATTGAACTTTATCGCAAGTCGCTGTTGGCTAGCGTCAAGCGCTTTGCCAAGGATATCAACAGTAAATATCTAGCTCCGCCAGCTACGACTAATTTTGGGATTATGTTTTTGCCAACGGAAGGTCTCTATTCCGAAGTGGTTCGCAATCCAGAGTTTTTCGACGGCCTGCGGCGAGATGAGCAGATTGTCGTGGCGGGTCCATCTACCTTGTCAGCCCTGCTTAATTCTCTCTCAGTTGGCTTTAAAACCCTGAACATCCAGCGTAGCGCAGATGACATCAGCAAGGTTCTGGGCAGTGTCAAGCTGGAATTCAATAAATTTGGCGGCATTCTAGCCAAGGCCCAGAAGCACCTGAAGAACGCTTCTGGCAGCATCGATGAGTTACTGACTCGCCGAACCAATGCCATTGAAAGAACGCTGCGGCATATTGAATTGTCTGATCAAGACCTTCACTTACACTTGCTAGATATTCCAGATGAAAGGGAAGACTATGAAAATTAATCAAATGAAAAAGGATGAATTGTTTGAAGGATTTTATCTGATTAAGTCAGCCGAAGTCCGCCAGACCAGAGCCGGGAAAAATTACCTCGCCTTCACTTTCCAAGATGACACTGGAGTGATTGAGGGGAAATTGTGGGATGCCCAGCCCCATAATGTGGCAGAGTTTACAGCGGGGAAAGTCGTCCATATGCAAGGTCGTCGCGAAGTCTACAATAACACCCCTCAGGTTAATCAGTTGACCCTGCGCCTGCCAAAAGCTGGTGAGCCCAACAATCCTGCTGATTTCAAAGAAAAACCACCGGTTGATCAAAAAGAACTGCGGGAATACTTGGCGCAAATGATTTTCAAAATTGAAAATCAAGTCTGGCAGCGCGTGGTCCGTTCACTTTACAGCAAATACGATAAGGAATTCTATTCCTACCCAGCAGCTAAAACCAATCACCATGCTTTTGAGTCAGGGCTGGCTTTTCACACAGCTACCATGGTCAAACTAGCAGATGCGATTGGTGACATCTATCCTCAGCTCAATAAAAGCCTACTTTTTGCAGGGATTATGCTGCACGACTTGGCCAAAGTCATTGAACTAAGTGGTCCGGACAATACGGAATACACCGTC
Organism: Streptococcus cristatus; assembly: GCF_003943505.1. Classification (GTDB taxonomy): domain Bacteria; phylum Bacillota; class Bacilli; order Lactobacillales; family Streptococcaceae; genus Streptococcus; species Streptococcus cristatus_E. The sequence continues at coordinate 248,459 of NZ_RJPS01000001.1, read as the reverse complement.
CGAGGCAATTTGATTGGGCATATCGCACTGATTGATGAGGAACTGACTAAAACCTTGGCGGAGCTGAAAATCGACGACACCAAAGAAGATGTCATCGTTTTGCGCCACGTTCTTCTCAGTCACCACGGCCTTCTTGAATACGGCAGTCCCGTTCGTCCAAAGATCATGGAGGCCGAAATCCTGCACATGATTGACAATCTGGATGCCGAAATGATGATGATGACCACGGCTCTGTCTCTCGTTGCTCCAGGAGAAATGACCAATAAAATATTTGCGCTGGAAAATCGTTCCTTCTATAAACCAAAAATTGACAAGTAAAATACGAAAAATGGACATTATATTTAGTATAATGTTCGTTTTTTTGATATAGTATGATATAATGAAAAAAATAAAATAAATATTCAAAGAAATCACTCCAAACTTTGAAATCGGAAGAGCCGATTTGTTGTTCTGTGTGAGAAGATCCTAGTTCATAGATTAGTTTGTGGCTGATTTTGATGGAGTTGAATTGGTGAAAAAATGAAATTAAGAAGAAGTGAGCGCATGGTGGTTATTTCCAATTACTTGATTAACCATCCTTACCAATTAACAAGTTTAAACACATTTGCAGAGAAATATGAATCTGCCAAGTCTTCGATTTCAGAAGATATCGTGATTATCAAACGTGCCTTTGAAGAAATCGAAATTGGTACGATTGAGACAATTACGGGTGCTGGAGGAGGTGTCGTCTTCACCCCTTCCATTTCAGAAAAGGAGGCCAAGGCTATCGTTCAAGACCTCCGCGATCAACTATCTGAGAGCAATCGAATCCTCCCTGGCGGCTATATCTACTTATCAGACTTGCTCAGTACGCCATCTATCCTCAATAATATTGGCCGCATCATTGCCAAAGCTTTTAAAGATCAAAAGATTGATGCCGTTATGACAGTGGCGACAAAGGGGGTTCCCTTGGCCAATGCTGTCGCTAATGTTTTGAATGTTCCCTTTGTCATTGTCCGCCGCGATTTGAAAATCACCGAGGGCTCTACGGTCAGTGTTAACTATGTCTCGGGCTCTAGCGGAGATCGGATTGAGAAAATGTTCCTCTCAAAACGTAGCCTAAAGGCTGGAAGTCGGGTGCTGATTGTCGATGATTTTCTAAAGGGAGGTGGAACAGTTAATGGGATGATTAGCCTTCTGTCTGAGTTTGATTCGGAATTAGCAGGAGTAGCGGTCTTTGCAGACAATGCGCAAGCTAATCGCGATCATCTGGAATATAAATCACTGTTAAAGGTGACTAATATCGATGTTAAATCAAATACGATTGATGTTGAGATTGGGAATATATTTGATTAACTTTAGGAAAGAATTATGAGAAATATTTTTGATAAATTAGAGGGAATTTCTATTTTTGTTCGTTCTGGAATTATATTGGTCTTAGCGGCTATCTTGATTTCTGGTCTATTATTTTTAAAACCAGCTCAGAATAATACGGGCTCCACTAAAAACGTTAGTTACAGTAGACGTTCAAGCTCTAGCGACGCTAGTTCTACAAATCAAGCTTCTTCAGAGGATAATACGATTCAGGATGCGGAAGCTGCTGTTAAAAAGTTAGAAGAAGAGCGTACCGATGAAAGTTTAGCTCAAGCACAAGCAGCGGTTGATAAGGTAAAAGATGAGGAAGCTAAAGCTAAGTTCCAAGCTAGGGTTCAAGCAGTGAAAGATGCAATGAAAACACCTGGGGAATCCTCTGAACCTGATTCAGACCAGCAGCCTGCTCCGTCTCCTGCACCAGCCTATGTAGCTCCCGCTGTTGTAAATGAAGTACCAGCTCGACCAAAGGAAAATCAGAATCCAGCCCCTTCTACAAGCTCGGAGCCTACTCCCAGCTCGTCTTCAACTCCCGCAGGAGCTTAAGCGACACAGTGATTACGAGTAGAAGAATCATGCTAAAAATAATAAGAACTCTCAATCATGCAATATGAAGCATGATTGAGAGTTTTTTTAGTTTGTTAATAGTAAAATATTTTTATTTTAAACGCTTATTAAAGATTATCAGAATAAGTAAAAAATTAAGAAAACCTATTGACGAGGATATGCTTCTGTGTTACAATGATAAACGGTACTTTTTACTTTTGGTCTCTCAAAAGTGTACAGAGACGTGCTGACAAATGTTGCAAAAGTACACACAGATGGTAGCTGTCACCAAGTGTATCATCACCAAAATTAAAAAAATACAGGAGAATGTAGATGCCTACAATTAATCAATTGGTTCGCAAACCGCGTAAATCAAAAGTAGAAAAATCTAAATCACCAGCTTTGAACGTTGGTTACAACAGCCACAAAAAAGTTCAAACAAACGTATCTTCACCACAAAAACGTGGTGTTGCAACTCGTGTCGGAACTATGACACCTAAGAAGCCTAACTCAGCCCTTCGTAAATTTGCCCGTGTACGTTTGAGCAACTTGATCGAAGTTACAGCTTACATCCCAGGTATCGGACACAACCTGCAAGAGCACAGTGTGGTGCTTCTTCGTGGTGGACGTGTAAAAGACCTTCCAGGGGTACGTTACCATATCGTCCGTGGTGCACTTGATACTGCAGGTGTTACTGACCGTAAGCAAGGCCGTTCTAAATACGGTACTAAGCGTCCAAAAGCATAAGGAAAGGGGATAAAGATAAATGAGTCGTAAAAACCGTGCGCCTAAGCGCGAAGTATTGCCAGATCCGCTTTACAATTCACAATTAGTTACTCGTCTTATCAACCGCGTTATGCTTGATGGTAAGCGTGGTACAGCAGCTTCTATCGTTTACGGAGCTTTTGAGCAAATCAAAGAAGCTACTGGAAATGATGCACTTGAAGTATTTGAAACAGCGATGGAAAACATCATGCCTGTTCTTGAAGTACGTGCACGCCGTGTCGGTGGTTCAAACTACCAAGTACCGGTTGAAGTTCGTCCAGAACGTCGTACTACACTTGGACTTCGTTGGTTGGTAACAATTTCACGTGGTCGTGGTGAACACACTATGCAAGATCGTCTTGCAAAAGAAATCATGGATGCTGCTAACAATACTGGTGCAGCAGTTAAGAAACGCGAAGATACTCACCGTATGGCTGAAGCTAACCGTGCCTTCGCACACTTCCGTTGGTAATATAGGAAGCGAAAGCGTTAAGAAAGTCTCAGAGAAAATAGGGAATCGAAGCAGGTTGCGATTGCAACCAATGAGATTCATCTTTTTCTCCAGACTTTTAGCTTGAGTTCAACTCAGCTTACCATTTCGTAAGTTGGAACCAACTCTAACATGAAAAGATTGAGAACGGGTAGGTCCTGCCTATCCGTTTTTTCTAAATAATGTTATAATAGATTGTAAAATAAAAAAATAGGAGAAACTAACCTCATGGCACGCGAATTTTCACTTGAAAAAACTCGTAATATCGGTATCATGGCTCACGTCGATGCTGGTAAGACAACTACAACTGAGCGTATCCTTTACTATACTGGTAAAATTCACAAAATCGGTGAAACTCACGAAGGTGCGTCACAAATGGACTGGATGGAGCAAGAGCAAGAACGTGGTATCACTATCACATCTGCTGCGACAACAGCTCAATGGAACAACCACCGCGTAAACATTATCGACACACCAGGACACGTGGACTTCACAATCGAAGTACAACGCTCTCTTCGTGTATTGGATGGTGCGGTTACCGTTCTTGACTCACAATCAGGTGTTGAGCCTCAAACTGAAACAGTTTGGCGTCAAGCAACTGAGTACGGAGTTCCACGTATCGTATTTGCCAACAAAATGGACAAAATCGGTGCTGACTTCCTTTACTCAGTAAGCACACTTCACGACCGTCTTCAAGCAAATGCTCATCCAATTCAATTGCCAATCGGTTCTGAAGATGATTTCCGTGGTATCATTGACTTGATCAAGATGAAAGCTGAAATCTATACCAACGACCTTGGTACAGATATCCTTGAAGAAGATATTCCAGCTGAATACCTTGAACAAGCACAAGAATACCGTGAAAAATTGGTGGAAGCTGTTGCTGAAACTGATGAAGACTTGATGATGAAATACCTTGAGGGTGAAGAAATCACTAACGAAGAATTGAAAGCTGGTATCCGTAAAGCAACTATCAACGTTGAATTCTTCCCAGTATTGTGTGGTTCTGCCTTCAAGAACAAAGGTGTTCAATTGATGCTTGATGCGGTTATCGACTACCTTCCAAGCCCACTTGACATCCCAGCGATCAAAGGTATTAACCCAGATACAGACGAAGAAGAAACTCGTCCAGCGTCTGACGAAGAGCCATTCGCAGCTCTTGCCTTCAAGATTGCAACAGACCCATTTGTAGGTCGTTTGACATTCTTCCGTGTATACTCAGGTGTTCTTCAATCTGGTTCTTACGTAATGAACACTTCTAAAGGTAAACGTGAACGTATCGGACGTCTTGTGCAATTGCATGCCAATAGTCGTCAAGAAATCGAAACCGTTTATGCTGGTGATATTGCAGCTGCTATTGGTTTGAAGGATACAACTACTGGTGATTCATTGACAGATGAAAAAGCTAAAATCATCCTTGAGTCAATCCACGTTCCAGAACCAGTTATCCAGTTGATGGTTGAGCCAAAATCTAAAGCAGACCAAGACAAGATGGGTATTGCCCTTCAAAAATTGGCTGAAGAAGATCCAACATTCCGCGTTGAAACAAACGTTGAAACTGGTGAAACAGTTATCTCTGGTATGGGTGAACTTCACCTTGACGTCCTTGTTGACCGCATGCGTCGTGAGTTCAAAGTTGAAGCGAACGTAGGTGCTCCTCAAGTATCTTACCGTGAAACATTCCGCGCTTCTACTCAAGCACGTGGATTCTTCAAACGTCAGTCTGGTGGTAAAGGTCAATTTGGTGATGTATGGATTGAGTTTAGTCCAAACGAAGAAGGTAAAGGATTCGAATTCGAAAACGCAATCGTCGGTGGTGTGGTTCCTCGTGAATTCATCCCAGCGGTTGAAAAAGGTTTGATCGAGTCAATGGCGAATGGTGTCCTTGCTGGATACCCAATCGTTGACGTGAAAGCTAAACTTTACGATGGTTCATATCACGATGTCGACTCATCTGAAACAGCCTTCAAGGTTGCGGCTTCACTTGCCCTTAAAGAAGCTGCTAAGACTGCACAACCAGCTATCCTTGAGCCAATGATGCTTGTAACAATCACTGTTCCAGAAGAAAACCTTGGTGATGTTATGGGTCACGTAACTGCTCGTCGTGGACGTGTAGATGGTATGGAAGCACACGGTAACAGCCAAATCGTTCGTGCTTACGTTCCACTTGCTGAAATGTTCGGTTACGCAACTGTTCTTCGTTCAGCATCTCAAGGACGTGGTACCTTCATGATGGTATTTGACCACTACGAAGATGTACCTAAGTCAGTACAAGAAGAAATCATTAAGAAACACCGTGGTGAATAATTCACTACATGACGCCCGCTTCTAGCGGGCGTTTTTTCTTTTTGAATCGAAATATGGAATTTATGAAAAATATCGAAAATACATGAAAGAAAATTTGTTACTTGTTAATAATAATGAAATCAGTTGCAATTTTGCTCAATAAGGTATATAATAGATATGTTGAAAGGTGATTTGTAGTGATTCAAGTTACTCTTTTCACATAAAATTTTTTTTGATTTTCATAAGGAGGAAATCACTAATGGTAGTTAAAGTTGGTATTAACGGTTTCGGTCGTATCGGTCGTCTTGCTTTCCGTCGTATCCAAAACGTAGAAGGTGTTGAAGTTACTCGCATCAACGACCTTACAGATCCAGTTATGCTTGCACACTTGTTGAAATACGACACAACTCAAGGTCGTTTCGATGGTACCGTTGAAGTTAAAGAAGGTGGATTCGAAGTTAACGGTAAATTCGTTAAAGTTTCTGCTGAACGTGACCCAGAACAAATTGATTGGGCTACTGATGGTGTAGAAATCGTTCTTGAAGCAACTGGTTTCTTTGCTAAGAAAGACGCTGCTGAAAAACACCTTAAAGGTGGAGCTAAGAAAGTTGTTATCACTGCTCCTGGTGGAAACGATGTTAAAACAGTCGTATTTAACACTAACCACGACGTTCTTGATGGTACTGAAACAGTTATCTCAGGTGCTTCATGTACTACAAACTGTTTGGCTCCAATGGCTAAAGCACTTCAAGACAACTTTGGTGTTGTAGAAGGATTGATGACTACTATCCACGCTTACACTGGTGACCAAATGATCCTTGACGGACCACACCGTGGTGGTGACCTTCGTCGTGCTCGCGCTGGTGCTGCTAACATCGTTCCTAACTCAACTGGTGCTGCTAAGGCTATCGGTCTTGTAATCCCAGAATTGAACGGTAAACTTGATGGTTCTGCACAACGCGTTCCAACTCCAACTGGATCAGTTACTGAGTTGGTAGCAGTTCTTGAAAAGAACGTTACTGTTGATGAAGTAAACGCAGCTATGAAAGCAGCAGCTAATGAATCATACGGTTACACAGAAGATCCAATCGTATCTTCAGATATCGTAGGTATGTCTTACGGTTCATTGTTCGACGCAACTCAAACTAAAGTTCTTGACGTTGACGGCAAACAATTGGTTAAAGTTGTATCATGGTACGACAACGAAATGTCTTACACTGCACAACTTGTACGTACTCTTGAATACTTCGCAAAAATCGCTAAATAATTCAATTGTATGAAGAAGAGATCCGAATGGATCTCTTTTTTTGTTTTGCAGAATGGTTTAAAGGAATGGCTATTGGAAATCAACTCGATCATCTAGCAGTATTAGCATTTATCAGAAAAATGTGAATCGTGTAGTCTTTCATCTATCTTTGATTGGAGAAAAGGAAAAGCCATGAATTTTTGCTATCACTTTTGTAGATTTTGTGATATAATTAACACGTATAAAAAAAGAAGGAGTCATATCTAATGGCAAAATTGACTGTTAAAGACGTTGACTTGAAAGGGAAAAAAGTTCTCGTTCGTGTTGACTTCAACGTTCCTGTAAAAGATGGCGTGATTACAAATGACAACCGTATCACTGCAGCACTTCCAACTATCAAGTACATCCTTGAACAAGGTGGACGTGCTATCCTTTTCTCTCACCTTGGACGTGTAAAAGAAGAAGCAGATAAAGAAGGTAAATCACTTGCTCCTGTAGCTGCTGACTTGGCTGCTAAATTGGGACAAGAAGTTAAATTTATCCCAGGTGTTACACGTGGTGCTGAATTGGAAGCCGCTGTTAACGCTCTTGAAGATGGACAAGTTCTCTTGGTTGAAAACACTCGTTTTGAAGATGTTGACGGCAAGAAAGAATCTAAAAACGATCCTGAACTTGGTAAATACTGGGCATCACTTGGAGATGGTATCTTCGTAAACGATGCATTCGGTACAGCTCACCGTGCGCACGCATCTAACGTTGGTATCTCAGCAAACGTTGAAAAAGCAGTTGCTGGATTCCTTCTTGAAAACGAAATTGCCTACATCCAAGAAGCAGTTGAAGCCCCAGAACGTCCATTCGTGGCTATCCTTGGTGGTTCAAAAGTTTCAGACAAGATCGGTGTTATCGAAAACTTGCTTGAAAAAGCTGATAAAGTTCTTATCGGTGGTGGGATGACTTACACATTCTACAAAGCACAAGGTATCGAAATCGGTAACTCACTTGTAGAAGAAGACAAATTAGATGTTGCGAAAGCTCTTCTTGAAAAGGCAAACGGCAAATTGATCTTGCCAATTGACTCAAAAGAAGCAAATGCTTTTGCGGACTACACTGAAGTAAAAGATACTGAAGGTGAAGCAGTTGATCCAGGTTTCCTTGGTTTGGATATCGGTCCAAAATCTATCGCTAAATTCGACGAAGCCTTGACTGGTGCGAAAACAGTTGTATGGAACGGACCAATGGGTGTATTTGAAAACCCTGACTTCCAAGCTGGTACAATCGGTGTCATGGACGCTATCGTGAAACAACCTGGCGTGAAATCAATCATCGGTGGTGGTGACTCAGCTGCCGCAGCTATCAACCTTGGTCGCGCAGACAAGTTCTCATGGATTAGTACGGGCGGAGGCGCTTCTATGGAGCTTCTTGAAGGTAAAGTATTGCCAGGTTTGGCTGCACTTACAGAAAAATAATTTCAGCCCGTTAGTCTCTACAAAATCCTGATTTTGTAGAAAAAGGAACAAAACTGAAACGTTAACAAAAAGGTGGCTATGTCACCTTTTTGTGTTAGTGGAGGTATTTGTGACGCGGTGGTGGAGCATCAATGGAACTCCTTGAAGGTAAAGTTCTTCCAGGACTTGCAGCTTTGACTGAAAAATAATATTTGTAATGGAAGAGAGTAGGACAGAAATCGGTAATTCGTTAGAATTCGATTTCGTCGTCCCACCTCCGCACAGTTGAGTAGGGCTGTAAAAGCTGATGAAATCAGCGTAGTAGAGCCCACTCAACCACTGCGTCTTGCTCGACAATCCAAAGACAATTGAGAGGCTAGGACTTTTGTCCCAGCCTCTTTTCTCTTGTCTTTGTAAGATCTAGTCATATTTTCTTACTAACTGATCGACAACGGGAAATGTATCTAGAAAAGAGAGGGAGCAGCTATGTCTTTTTGCTAGGCGGTTAACAATAAGCTGGATGGACAGAGCATTTTTATTAGAAAATATGTTAGAATAAAGATAGTTTACTTTTAAAAGGGAAAAGGCATGAGCTATTTTAGTAAGTACAAATTTGATAAATCGAAATTCCGCTTGGGTATGAGGACGATGAAAACGGGGATAGCAGTCTTTATTGTCCTACTCATTTTTGGCATGTTTGGCTGGAAGGGGCTCCAGATTGGGGCTTTGACGGCGGTGTTTAGCCTGCGGGAAGATTTTGATAAAAGTGTTCATTTTGGGACTTCTCGTATTTTAGGAAATAGCGTCGGTGGTTTCTACGCCCTGTTATTTTATTTGTTAGGAAATTTATTGGACGATCAGTTTTGGGTGACTTTGGTATTTGTGCCAATCTGTACGATGCTGACGATCATGACCAATGTCGCTATGAATAATAAGGCTGGAGTGATTGGTGGTGTTTCAGCTATGCTGATTATCACTCTCTCGATTAGTCCGGAAGATACTATTTTATACGTTTTTGCTAGAGTTTTTGAAACCTTTATGGGTGTCTTTGTTGCAATAGTGGTAAATTCCGATGTAGATAGAATTAAGAATTTCTTTAAGTCTATAAATTAAAATGTGTAAGAAAATCTCACATTGATTGTTGACATACAAAAAAAATTAGTTATAATAGTGCATAGAGAGGAAAAAAATGAAGGAAAAAGAGTTTCGCCGAAATATGGCAGTCTTTCCCATAGGTAGCGTTATGAAGTTGACGGACTTATCTGCCCGTCAGATTCGATATTATGAGGAGCAAAACCTCATTACTCCTGTTCGGAATGAGGGCAACCGTCGAATGTATTCTCTGAATGATATGGACCGACTTTTGGAAATTAAGGATTATATTTCTGAAGGATATAATATCGCTGCTATTAAAAAGAAATATGCTGAACGTGAAGCTAAATCCCACAAAACGATTAGTGAAAAGGAAGTCCGCCGGGCTCTCCACAATGATATTTTACAGCAAGGTCGTTTTGGCTCTTCTCTGCCAACCTTTGGTCACATGCGTCGGCCATAAACTATTTTTTAAAACTATAAGGAGTTACCCATGCCCATTACAGCAGCTGATATTCGTCGCGAAGTAAAAGAAAAAAACGTCACTTTCATCCGTCTGATGTTCTCTGATATTTTGGGAACCATGAAAAACGTTGAAATTCCAGCAACGGATGAGCAGCTTGAAAAGGTCTTATCAAATAAGGCTATGTTTGACGGTTCGTCTATCGAGGGATTTGTTCGGATCAACGAATCTGACATGTATCTTTATCCTGATTTGGATACTTGGACAGTTTTTCCTTGGGGAGATGAAAATGGCAGTGTAGCAGGCTTGATCTGTGATGTTTATACGACAGAACATGTTCCCTTTGCAGGAGATCCTCGTAGTAACCTTAAGCGAGCTCTCAAACATATGGAAGCACTGGGCTTCAAGTCTTTTAATCTTGGTCCTGAGCCAGAATTTTTCCTTTTCAAACTGGATGAGAATGGCGATCCGACACTGGAAGTGAATGACAAAGGTGGATACTTTGACTTGGCGCCGACAGACTTGGCGGATAATACCCGTCGAGAAATTGTCAATGTTTTGACTAAGATGGGATTTGAAGTAGAAGCGAGTCACCATGAGGTGGCAGTCGGTCAGCACGAGATTGACTTTAAGTATGATGAAGTGCTTCGCGCTTGTGATAAGATTCAGATTTTCAAGTTGGTGGTGAAAACCATTGCTCGTAAGCACGGCCTCTATGCGACCTTTATGGCTAAGCCGAAGTTTGGTATTGCTGGTTCTGGTATGCACTGCAATATGTCCCTCTTTGACCAAGATGGAAATAATGCATTTTATGATCCAGAGGATCCAAAAGGAATGCAGTTGTCTGAAACGGCCTACTATTTCTTGGGCGGTCTGATTAAGCATGCCTATAACTATACAGCTATCATGAATCCGACTGTCAACTCTTATAAACGTTTGGTGCCTGGCTTTGAAGCACCAGTTTACATCGCTTGGGCTGGGCAAAATCGCTCGCCTTTGGTTCGGGTGCCAGCATCGCGCGGTATGGGAACGCGATTGGAATTGCGTTCAGTAGACCCTATGGCTAATCCTTATATTGCTATGGCAGTGCTCCTAGAAGTGGGACTGCATGGAGTGGAAAATAAAATCGAAGCGCCAGCTCCAATCGAGGAAAATATCTATGTGATGACAGCTGAAGAGCGCAAGGAAGCGGGTATCACTGACCTGCCGTCTACTCTCCACAATGCTGTTAAGGCCTTGACCGAAGACGAGGTGGTTAAAGCAGCCTTGGGGAATCATATCTACACTAGCTTTGTTGAAGCCAAGCGGATTGAATGGGCTAGCTATGCGACCTTCGTTTCCCAATGGGAAATTGATAATTATTTGGACTTATATTAATAAATTCTAGAACAGGGCTTGAAAAAGTCCTGTTTTTGTATGAGGAAAATATATTTTCAGCTTTTTACTGTTAATTTTTCCAATACCTTTCCTGTTTTTACATCTATAATGTACGGGAAAAGCTTGTAAAATATATTTAAAAGTGATACACTTAAAGCATAAAAACACGAAAGGCGAATAATAAAATGTCAAACAAGTTGTTATATTCGGGAAAAGCAAAGGATATTTTTGCGACAGAAGATGAGCAGGTGATTTTGTCCCGCTACAAGGATCAAGCAACTGCTTTTAATGGTGTCAAAAAGGAGCAGATTGCGGGTAAGGGAGTCTTAAACAATCAGATTTCAGCCTTTATCTTTGAAAAGTTGAACGCTGCCGGTGTAGCAACGCATTTTATCGAGAAAATCTCAGATACAGATCAGCTTAATAAGAAAGTTGATATTATTCCCTTGGAAGTGGTATTGCGCAACTATACGGCGGGCTCTTTCTCTAAACGCTTTGGTGTGGAAGAAGGGATCGCCTTGGAAACGCCGATCGTCGAATTTTACTATAAAAACGATGATTTGGATGATCCCTTTATCAATGACGAGCATGTGAAATTCCTACAGATTGCGGATGACCAGCAGATTGCTTACTTGAAGGAAGAAACCCGTCGTATCAATGAGTTCTTGAAAGCTTGGTTTGCTGAGATTGGTCTTAAGTTGATTGATTTTAAGCTAGAATTCGGTTTTGATAAGGAAGGCAAGATTATCTTGGCAGACGAATTTTCACCAGATAACTGCCGTTTGTGGGATGCGGATGGCAACCACATGGACAAGGATGTTTTCCGCCGTGGCTTGGGTGAATTGACAGACGTTTATGAGATTGTCTGGGAAAAGTTGCAAGGATTGAAATAATCTGTTTGCAATAACCATGAGTTCGTTTGGGAATATTGCAAGAGCTGAAATAAAGGGATAAGAATTAATGGATAAACGTATTTTTGTTGAAAAAAAGGCTGATTTTCAGGTCAAATCAGAGAGTTTGGTGAGAGAACTCCAACATAACTTGGGACTGTCAACTTTGAAAAGTATTCGCATTGTGCAAGTGTATGATGTCTTTGATTTGGCAGAGGATTTGTTTGCGCCTGCAGAGAAACACATCTTCTCTGAGCAGGTGACAGACCATGTCTTGGATGAAGCGGCTGTGCAGGCGGATCTTGCCAACTATGCTTTCTTTGCCATTGAAAGTTTGCCAGGACAGTTTGACCAGCGCGCAGCTTCTTCACAGGAAGCCTTACTTTTGCTAGGAAGTTCTAGTGACGTGATGGTCAATACAGCCCAACTTTACTTGGTTAATAAAGATATTGATGCGACTGAGTTGGAAGCGGTCAAAAACTATTTGCTCAATCCAGTGGACTCTCGTTTCAAGGATATCACGACTGGAATTGCCAAGCAGGAATTTTCAGAGTCAGACAAGACCATTCCTAAATTGACTTTCTTTGAAAGCTATACGGCAGAAGACTTTGCACGTTACAAGGCCGAACAAGGGACGGCCATGGAAGTGGACGATTTGCTCTTTATCCAAGACTATTTCAAGTCAATTGGGCGCGTGCCGACGGAAACTGAGCTCAAGGTTTTGGACACTTACTGGTCTGACCACTGCCGTCACACGACTTTTGAGACAGAGTTGAAACAGATTGATTTCTCAGCTTCTAAATTCCAAAAGCAATTGCAGGCGACTTATGACAAGTATATTGCCATGCGTGAAGAGTTGGGGCGTTCGGAGAAACCGCAAACCTTGATGGATATGGCAACTATTTTTGGTCGTTATGAGCGTGCCAATGGGCGTTTGGATGATATGGAGGTGTCAGACGAGATCAATGCCTGCTCGGTCGAAATTGAAGTAGACGTTGATGGTGTCAAGGAACCTTGGCTCCTCATGTTCAAGAACGAAACCCACAACCATCCAACGGAAATCGAACCATTTGGTGGAGCGGCTACTTGTATTGGTGGTGCCATTCGTGACCCATTGTCAGGCCGTTCATACGTTTACCAAGCTATGCGTATCTCAGGTGCTGGTGACATTACAGCACCGATTTCAGAAACTCGCGCTGGTAAATTGCCACAACAAGTCATTTCTAAGACAGCGGCTCATGGTTATTCTTCCTACGGAAACCAGATTGGGCTTGCGACGACCTACGTTCGTGAGTATTTCCACCCAGGCTTTGTAGCTAAACGCATGGAGTTAGGTGCCGTTGTTGGTGCGGCTCCCAAGGGCAACGTTGTCCGTGAAAAACCGGAAGCAGGCGATGTGATCATTCTTCTTGGTGGTAAGACAGGCCGTGATGGTGTCGGTGGTGCGACAGGGTCTTCTAAGGTTCAAACGGTTGAGTCTGTGGAGACTGCTGGTGCTGAGGTTCAAAAAGGGAATGCCATCGAAGAGCGTAAGATCCAACGTCTTTTCCGTAATGGCGCTGTCACTCGTCTCATCAAGAAGTCCAATGACTTTGGAGCTGGTGGTGTTTGTGTGGCTATCGGTGAATTGGCAGATGGTCTTGAAATCGACCTTAACAAAGTGCCTCTTAAATACCGAGGATTGAACGGTACAGAAATTGCCATCTCTGAATCGCAAGAACGGATGGCAGTCGTGGTTCGTCCTGAGGACGTAGATGTCTTCGTTGCTGAATGTAACAAGGAAAATATTGATGCTGTTGTTGTGGCAACAGTGACTGAAAAACCAAATCTAGTCATGCACTGGAATGGTGAAACGATTGTCGACTTGGAACGCCGTTTCCTTGATACTAACGGTGTGCGTGTGGTCGTTGATGCCAAGGTTGTAGACAAGGATGTCGAACTTCCAGAAGAACGTCAAACATCTGCTAACACACTTGAAGCAGATACCCTTGCGGTCTTGTCTGACCTCAACCATGCGAGTCAAAAAGGCTTGCAAACCATCTTTGATTGCTCTGTTGGTCGTTCAACGGTCAATCACCCACTTGGTGGTCGCTACCAACTCACACTAACTGAGGCTTCTGTGCAGAAATTACCAGTTCAACACGGTGTGACTCACACTGCGTCAGTCATGGCCCAAGGATTCAATCCTTACGTGGCAGAATGGTCTCCATACCACGGTGCTGCTTATGCGGTTATCGAAGCAACTGCTCGTTTGGTTGCTACTGGTGCCAACTGGTCCAAGTCTCGCTTCTCTTACCAAGAATATTTCGAGCGTATGGACAAACAAGCTGAGCGTTTCGGTCGGCCAGTAGCCGCTCTTCTAGGCTCTATCGAAGCACAAATCCAACTTGGCTTGCCATCGATCGGTGGGAAAGACTCTATGTCTGGTACCTTTGAGGAATTAACCGTACCACCAACCTTGGTTGCCTTTGGGGTGACGACGGCAGATAGCCGTAAGGTGCTCTCTCCTGAGTTTAAGACTGCTGGTGAAAACATCTACTACATTCCAGGTCAAGCCCTCTCTGCAGAAATTAATTTTGAACTTATTAAGTCTAATTTTGCTCAGTTTGAAGCCATTCAAAAAGCTCATAAGGTGACGGCGGCTTCAGCTGTCAAATACGGTGGTGTGGTTGAAAGCTTGGCTCTTGCTACCTTTGGAAATCATATCGGTGTAGAGGTGACCTTGCCTGAACTTGAAAGTTCTTTGACAGCACAATTGGGTGGATTTGTCTTCACATCTCCTGAAGAAATCGTTGGAGTGGAGAAGATTGGACAAACAAGCGCAGACTTTGCTCTCCTTGTCAACGGCGTGAAGCTAGATGGACACAAGCTTGACAGTGCTTTCCAAGGAAAACTGGAAGAAGTCTATCCAACTGAATTTGCCCAAGCGAAAGAACTGGCAGAAGTGCCAGCTGTCGCTTCTGACGCAGTCATCAAAGCGAAGGAAACTATTGAAAAACCTGTGGTTTACATCCCGGTCTTCCCAGGAACCAACTCAGAATATGACTCAGCTAAGGCCTTCGAAAAAGAAGGTGCAGAGGTCAACTTGGTGCCATTTGTGACCTTGAATGAAGAAGCCATTGTTAAGTCAGTTGAAACCATGGTTGACAACATTGGTAAGGCTAACATCCTTTTCTTCGCAGGTGGATTCTCAGCTGCGGACGAGCCAGATGGTTCAGCTAAGTTTATCGTCAACATCCTGCTTAATGAAAAAGTGCGTGCAGCCATTGATAGCTTTATCGCTCGTGGTGGCTTGATTATCGGTATCTGTAATGGATTCCAGGCCTTGGTCAAATCAGGTCTTCTTCCATACGGTAACTTTGAGGATGCCAGCAGTACTAGCCCAACCCTCTTCTACAATGATGCCAACCAGCACGTGGCCAAGATGGTGGAAACTCGGATTGCCAATACCAACTCGCCATGGTTGGCTGGGGTGCAAGTGGGCGATATCCATGCCATTCCAGTATCACATGGTGAAGGGAAGTTTGTTGTGACGGCTGAGGAATTTGCGCAGCTTCGTGACAATGGTCAAATCTTTAGCCAATATGTTGACTTTGACGGCAAACCAAGCATGGATTCTAAATACAATCCGAACGGTTCTGTCCATGCCATCGAAGGAATTACCAGCAAGAATGGCCAGATTATCGGTAAAATGGGGCACTCAGAACGTTATGAAGACGGTCTCTTCCAAAACATCCCAGGAAATAAAGACCAGCACCTATTTGCGTCAGCGGTACAATACTTTACTGGGAAGTAAGACTAGAGATGACTGAGGCGATTGGTATGCTTTGAGAAGTAAAATGAAAGTTAGTGAAGTATTTGAATAAATTAATTGATATTCCTGATGTTGAAAAAAAGATTCAATTGAAAAAATCATTATCTAGAAAGATGAAAGTAATGAAGGAGGACTTAAAGCCAGGAAAGTGTTTGCTTTGTGATAAAGATACCACAAGTTTCTGCAACTCTCACACCATTCCACAGTTATCGTTAAAAAATATTTCTGATTCTGGCATGTTGACTCAAGCTGGTTATTTAATAGGGAGCGATCTGTCAGATAATGATAGGGGAGTGAGTAATTCGGGAACGATACAAATTATCTGTCGTAAATGCGACTCATTCTATTTTCAGGAATATGAAAATGAAATGAATCTCACGTCTTATCCTAGCGATAAAATGTTGTCACAAATTGCATTGAAAAATTTCCTTTTAGAACTAGTTAGAAGGAGGGAGGAAAAATATCATTTTGAAAAGTTAATGTCTGATAATACGAGCAATAAAGCTTTATACTTAAGAATACCTGAGATTTCTAGTAAAACATTAGAAAATACATCTCAAAAAATAAAGGATCTTCATAATTCTTTTGATTATGATATTGAAGATTTTCAAAATGAAATTTTACTCCATAAAACTGCTATTGAAGATAATCATAAAGGAACGGGAGCGTATCAAATTATTTTTCATGAGGTACTCCCATATAAGACACCGATAGCGTTTCAAGGTTCATTAACTTTGATTAGAGATATGTGTGGATATCCAGTGAATGATACGAGTAACCATTCAAAAAATAATCGTATTCAGAAGTTGCATCTGGCTATTTTACCATTAAAAGAAAAGACAATGGTGCTAGCTTTTTATCATAAAAGGGATAGGAAATATAAATCTCTAAAAAGTCAATTTAATAGTACCCCTCGATTGAAGAAACTGGAATTTCTTAATTATTTAATATTTGCTTATGCTGAAAACTATTACTTTAGCCCAAAAATTAAAGAAAAAATTAGAACAAATGAGAAGCTGGTGTTACTTAGTCAAGAACTTTTCGGTAAACCTACTTTGGGCCAGTATGTAGGAGTTGATAGTTATAAGAGAGTCGAGCCAGACGAAATTCCTAATTTTCTTTTAGAAGAGTGGGCTATAATATAAATATAATATAGGTATATAAAATGACATACGAAGTAAAATCTCTTAATGAAGAATGTGGTGTTTTCGGTATTTGGGGACATCCAGATGCTGCTAAAATGACCTATTTTGGGCTCCACAGTCTTCAGCACCGTGGTCAGGAGGGGGCTGGAATCCTCTCCAATGATCAGGGGCAATTGAAGCGCCATCGTGATATGGGGCTTCTATCAGAAGTTTTCAAAAATCCTACCAAATTGGACAAACTGACGGGGACTAGCGCGATTGGACATGTGCGCTATGCGACCGCAGGAGAAGCTTCTGTAGACAACATCCAGCCTTTCATTTTTCGCTTTCATGATATGCAGTTCGGGCTGGCTCATAATGGGAACCTGACAAACGCATCGTCGCTCAAGAAAGAATTGGAACAAAGAGGTGCTATCTTCAGTTCAACTTCGGACTCGGAAATCTTAGCTCACCTCATTCGTCGTAGTCACAATCCAAGTTTGATGGGCAAAATCAAGGAGGCACTCAGTCTCGTCAAAGGTGGCTTTGCTTATATCTTGCTGTTTGAGGATAAGTTGATTGCGGCGCTTGACCCTAATGGCTTCCGGCCGCTTTCTATCGGAAAAATGGCAAACGGAGCGGTGGTCGTTTCCTCTGAAACTTGCGCTTTTGAAGTCATTGGTGCCGAGTGGATTCGTGATGTGAAACCAGGAGAGATTGTCATTATTGATGATAAGGGTATCCAGTATGATAGTTATACGAATGATACTCAGCTCGCGATTTGCTCTATGGAGTATATCTACTTTGCCCGTCCTGACTCTAATATACATGGTGTCAATGTCCATACGGCACGGAAACGTATGGGAGCTCAATTGGCACGTGAATTTAAGCATGCGGCGGATATCGTGGTCGGTGTGCCGAATTCCTCGCTCAGCGCAGCCATGGGATTTGCAGAAGAATCTGGTCTGCCAAATGAAATGGGTCTGATCAAAAACCAATACACGCAACGCACCTTTATCCAACCGACTCAAGAATTGCGGGAGCAAGGGGTACGGATGAAACTGTCTGCTGTTTCGGGTGTTGTCAAAGGCAAACGTGTGGTCATGATTGATGATTCCATTGTCCGCGGGACGACCTCTCGCCGTATCGTTCAGCTTTTGAAAGAAGCAGGGGCGACGGAGGTTCACGTTGCTATTGGTAGTCCTGCGCTAGCTTATCCATGCTTCTA
The DNA here is from genome assembly GCF_003943505.1 of Streptococcus cristatus. Lineage (GTDB taxonomy): Bacteria > Bacillota > Bacilli > Lactobacillales > Streptococcaceae > Streptococcus > Streptococcus cristatus_E. Next base: position 230,343 of record NZ_RJPS01000001.1, on the reverse strand, counting down.
TGGGATTGATATCCAGACCCGTCAGGAGCTGATTGCGGCCAATCATACGGTCGAAGAAACCTGCCAAATCATTGGCGCAGATAGTCTGACCTATCTTTCGATTGATGGCTTGATTAACTCTATCGGGATTGAAACAGATGCGCCGAATGGTGGTCTCTGTGTTGCTTACTTTGACGGCGACTATCCAACACCTCTTTACGACTATGAAGAAGAATACCGTAGAAGTTTGGAAGAAAAGACCAGTTTCTATAAATAGGCGGAAGACGATTCTCCATTAAAGAAAAGGAATGAACAAATGACAAATAAAAATGCTTATGCGCAATCTGGTGTGGATGTTGAAGCGGGTTATGAAGTTGTTGAACGGATCAAAAAGCACGTGGCTCGTACGGAGCGTGCAGGTGTTATGGGGGCTCTAGGTGGTTTTGGTGGTATGTTTGATCTATCTAAAACAGATGTCCAGGAGCCAGTATTGATTTCTGGTACGGACGGAGTTGGTACTAAACTGATGTTGGCGATCCAATATGACAAGCATGATACCATTGGGCAGGACTGTGTAGCCATGTGTGTCAACGACATCATCGCTGCAGGTGCGGAACCTCTCTATTTCCTCGACTACGTAGCAACTGGGAAGAATGAACCAGCTAAACTAGAACAAGTCGTCGCTGGTGTAGCAGAAGGTTGTGTGCAGGCTGGTGCTGCCCTCATCGGTGGGGAGACGGCTGAAATGCCTGGTATGTACGGTGAAGATGACTATGACTTGGCTGGTTTTGCGGTCGGTGTAGCAGAAAAATCTCAGATTATCGATGGCTCAAAAGTGGATGAAGGTGATATTCTTCTCGGACTTGCTTCAAGTGGGATCCACTCAAATGGTTACTCTCTTGTCCGTCGTGTCTTTGCAGACTATACAGGTGAGGAAGTCTTGCCAGAATTGGAAGGCAAGAAACTCAAGGAAGTCCTTCTTGAGCCGACTCGCATCTATGTCAAGGCTGTCTTGCCACTCATCAAGGAAGGCTTGGTTAACGGTATTGCACACATCACAGGTGGGGGCTTTATCGAAAATGTCCCTCGTATGTTTGCAGATGACCTAGCTGCGGAAATTGAAGAAGACAAAGTCCCAGTGCTTCCGATTTTCAAAGCTCTTGAAAAATACGGTGAAATCAAGCATGAGGAAATGTTTGAAATCTTCAATATGGGTGTGGGACTCATGCTGGCAGTCAACCCTGAAAATGTAGACCGTATCAAGGAATTACTGGATGAGCCAGTCTATGAAATTGGTCGCATCGTCAAGAAAGAAAACGAAAGTGTCATCATCAAATGAAAAAAATAGCGGTTTTTGCCTCTGGTAATGGCTCAAATTTTCAGGTGATTGCGGAAGAATTTCCAGTGGAGTTTGTTTTTTCAGACCATCGTGACGCCTATGTGCTGGAACGTGCAGACAAGCTCGGCATCCTGTCCTATGCTTTTGAACTCAAGGAGTTTGAGAACAAGGCAGACTATGAAGCAGCCCTTGTCGAACTCTTGGAAGAACACCAGATTGACTTGGTTTGTCTAGCAGGCTATATGAAAATCGTTGGGCCAACCTTATTGGCAGCTTATGAAGGCCGAATCATCAACATTCATCCAGCCTATCTGCCAGAATTTCCAGGTGCTCATGGGATTGAGGATGCTTGGAATGCTGGCGTTGCTGAGAGCGGTGTTACTATTCACTGGGTAGACTCGGGTGTGGACACAGGTAAGGTTATCAAGCAGGTGCGCGTGCCGCGGATGGCTGATAATACCATTGACAGCTTTGAAGCTCGCATTCATGAAGCGGAGTACAAGTTGTATCCAGAGGTGTTGGATAGTTTGGGAGTTGCACGAAAATAAGAAGGGAATCATAGATGATTTTGTGGCAAGGATTAAAAGCCATCTGCTAAGGAGAAATTTATGGGTTTGTTTGATTTCTTTAAGAAAAAACCTTCTAGCGAAGAGACGCCGACTAAAGATAAGGACAAGATTGTTATTAAAGTTGAAAATACAGATGATAGTGCTCCAGGATGGGAAGCGATTGATGCAGAATTTAATCGTTTATACCCTGATCAGCCTAATCCTCTTCATTATGGAACAGTTATCAAGTATATGCTAGGCGGTCCAGATCCACTTGATGGCATCAGTGTTTACGATGCAGGAGATTTTTGGCATTTTGTGAGTTATGGCTTGTCGGAATTATATACAAAGGAAAGCTCAGATCCAGAATACAGTGGTTATGGGATTGAATTAACGTTTAAGTTAAAGAAATCAGATAATGACGAAGAAGAAATTAAAAATGGCTGTGGTTTGCTACAGTATGTGGCAAGATATATTTTTAAAACGGGTAAAGTGGTTTTGCCAGAAGAATACATCTATACCAAGCAAACGGTAGGAATTGATGCCCAACAGAAATCTAATTTGACAGGCTTCTTGACTGCTGCTGATGATTTAGCTAAGCCTCTAGATACTCCGCATGGAAAAGTGGAATTTGTAACCTTAATTGGTGCAACAGACGCCGAACTGCGAAGTATTTATGAAAGTGAGACAAGTAAGCTGGAGGTTAGGAAATTGTTGAAAGAACTTGGAGATCAGATTACAGATTATAATCGCCAGTCTTTGATTTAAATGATGTGAAAGCACCTCTTGATACAATGAAAGGAAAAAACATGACTAAACGCGCCTTAATCAGCGTCTCAGACAAAGCGGGCATTGTTGAATTTGCCCAAGAACTCAAAAAACTTGGTTGGGAGATTATCTCGACAGGTGGGACAAAGGTTACCCTTGATAATGCTGGGGTAGAGACCATTGCAATCGATGATGTGACTGGTTTCCCAGAAATGATGGACGGTCGTGTCAAGACCCTTCATCCAAATATCCACGGTGGGCTCCTCGCTCGTCGTGACTTGGCTAGCCACTTAGAGGCTGCTAAGGATAATCAGATTGAGCTCATCGACCTTGTTGTAGTAAATCTCTATCCTTTCAAGGAAACGATTCTCAAACCAGACGTGATCTATGCTGACGCAGTTGAAAATATCGATATCGGTGGGCCTTCTATGCTTCGTTCAGCAGCGAAGAACCACGCCAGCGTGACGGTTGTGGTAGACCCTGCTGACTATGCAGTGGTTTTGGACGAGTTGTCAGCCGATGGTGAAACGACTTACGAAACGCGTCAACGTTTGGCAGCCAAGGTTTTCCGTCACACTGCGGCTTATGATGCCTTGATTGCAGAATACTTCACAGCTCAAGTGGGGGAAAGTAAACCTGAGAAGCTCACTTTGACCTACGACCTCAAACAAGCCATGCGTTATGGGGAAAATCCTCAGCAGGATGCGGACTTCTACCAAAAAGCTTTGCCGACTGCCTACTCGATTGCATCAGCAAAACAGCTCAACGGTAAGGAATTGTCCTTCAACAATATCCGTGATGCGGATGCGGCCATTCGTATTATTCGTGATTTCAAAGACCGTCCGACTGTTGTAGCTCTCAAACATATGAATCCATGTGGGATTGGTCAAGCTGACGATATCGAAACGGCTTGGGATTACGCTTATGAGTCTGATCCAGTGTCAATTTTTGGTGGGATTGTCGTTCTCAACCGTGAAGTGGATGCTGCGACAGCTGAGAAGATGCACGGTGTCTTCCTTGAAATCATCATCGCACCGAGCTATACAGATGAAGCGCTAGCCATTTTGACCAACAAAAAGAAAAACTTGCGTATCCTTGCCTTGCCATTTGACGCTCAAGAAGCCAGTGAAGTGGAAGCTGAGTACACAGGCGTGGTCGGTGGACTCCTCGTGCAAAACCAAGACGTGGTCAAGGAAAGCCCAGCTGACTGGCAAGTGGTGACCAAACGCCAACCAACTGAGACAGAGGCAACGGCTCTTGAATTTGCTTGGAAGGCTATCAAGTACGTCAAATCAAACGGTATCATCGTGACCAACGACCACATGACACTTGGTGTTGGCCCTGGTCAAACCAACCGTGTGGCTTCTGTCCGCATCGCCATTGACCAAGCTAAAGATCGTCTTGACGGCGCTGTGCTCGCTTCCGATGCCTTCTTCCCATTTGCGGATAACGTGGAAGAAATCGCCAAAGCAGGAATCAAGGCTATCATCCAGCCTGGAGGATCCGTCCGTGACAATGAGTCTATCGAAGCTGCGGACAAATATGGTTTGACTATGGTCTTCACAGGCGTGAGACATTTTAGACATTAATAAGATTCATATTGGAGAAAATGCTGAGACCTTTTCTCCAATTTTTTGCGCAAAAAAACTCCCGAAAGGATGAATGAACCATCTTTTTGGGAGTTGATTGTTATAGGGGCTTAACAGAATTAGAAAGAAAGTCCACTTTGGAAAGCACTGAGTTTTTGTTTAGCTACTTCGTTGATTTGATCGATAGCAGCATTGATAGCTTGGCTAGTCAAATCAGATAGAGTTTCAATATCTTCTGGGTCTACGATAGCAGGCTGAAAGTCAATTTTGACAACCTTTTTGTCACCAGTAAGAGTTGCTACAACTAGATCTTGGCTAGATTTTCCAACAAATTCAGTTGCGGCTAATTCTGCTTGAGCAATGTCCATATCTTTTTTAAGTTTTTGGGCTTGCTTCATCATGTTTTGCATATTCATCATAAGATTTTCTTTCCTTTCTCTCGCAAGGGCTGAGTCCCTTAGTAATCTTCACTCTTCAATTATATCATTTTTTGGGAAAGTGGCAAGGAGAACATTTCTAGAAGGTTTGACAAAGATTTAGCATTTATAGTAGTATAGTCATGAAACTATATACCGAGGAGAAGATAACTTGAAAAATAAGAAGATAAAAGGTTTGCTGTTGGTAGTGCTCTCATCCCTCTTCATCCTAATCGGCTGTAGTGGTAGCCCTAAAATTCAGGGGAAATGGAATGTTCAGGATGCTAGAGGTGAGCAAACGACCATTGAAATAAAAGACAAGACCATCGTTGTCAACGAAGAAGAATATAAGTATACTCAAAATGCTGTTGGTTTTAAAAATGGGGTGAGTTATTATGGCCTGACTCGGAAAGATAATGGCAAAATATTTTCTATCGTCTTTCCTGAGAAAGATAAAAATGTTGCTATTATGCTAATTCCTGATTCAGACGAGGATTATCTCACAGGTAGTATGCTCTTTGCTATGAACCGCAAGGAAAAGCCAGATTATAAAAAATATGCAGAAAAATATTTCAATCTAAAATAAGAGAAAAAGGCGCCGAAAAATCAGCGTCTTTTAGGTTTTATGACAGTGATGCCATGGTCGGCAAGTCTAGACTAGATTGCCCTAAATCTACCGTCAACTGATAATCGGTCTTATCACGGACGGTGTGTTCGAAGTCAGTGGTGTAGAGGACGAGGCGGAGTTGGTCGCCTTTTTTCATCTTGTAGATAGTTGGCTGTAACTCAAAGCTACATTCCATCCATTGGTCAGGAGTAACTTCTTCGACCGTCAGCAAATCTGTCCGATTTTGCAGGTTGAGGAAGCCTTTGGTGATGACACGGTGTGGCGTTTCAGCAAAAGGTAACTCCAGCAGATTGTCCAGTATATAGTAGCGGCCATTGTCCATGACTCGAGGCTCAAGCGGTGTCGGAATTAGTGTGAGGCGTTTGGCTGGTCCAAAGTCCAGTAACTGGGCGGAAATCAGCCCCTTGTCCGTGCTGGATTTAAGGCGCAGTTTGAGCTGGGTAGCTCCGTTGAGGAAGAGGTCCTCTTCCAAAGTCCAATCCAGAGTAATCTGGTTGACCTTGCCATCGAAGAGTTCGTTTTTAAAGCTTTGGTAGTTTTTGGCAAAACGGTTATAATCTTCTTCTGGGTATTGATTTTGGATAGATTGGCAGTCTTGGCCTAGTTGGAGCTGAAGTTTCTGCTCTTGTCCACCGAAGTCTTCCAAGGTCAGCCAACTTTGAGCTTGACTGTTGTCCTGCCAGATGACTGGCGGCAGTTCGAAGTCTGAAGCATGGCCTAGCAGTTTCTTGCTGAGGAGGGCGTTCATGGCTTCGCGGAAGTCAATGGACTGCCAGTTGTTCATGTAAACATGGGCACCGTTATGGAAAAAGAGGTGTTTTTTGATGTGAGCTGGCAGAGCTCGGAACATATTATAGACATGAAGGGGCTTGACATTCCAGTCCTGAGAACCATGTGTGAAGACGACTTCGGCCTTGACCTTATCTGCATGGAGCAGGTAGTTGCGATCATGCCAAAATTGATTGTAATCCCCGGTTTGTCGATCTAAGTCTTTGCGCTGTTGTTCTAGACTTTGTTGATAAGCATCATTATGACGCAGGTAGTCACCAGCCCTCAGATTGCGGGAGTAAGTCAATTCGGTCAGGGATTCAAAATCCTCTCCTGGATAGCCGCCAGGACTAGTGACGAGACCGTTTTCGCGGTAGTAGTTGTACCAAGAAGAAATCCCAGCTTCGGCGATAATGACTTCCAGCCCATCTACGCCAGTCGTTGCCAGCCCGTTGGACATGGTGCCCAGATAGGAGATACCGGTCGTAGCCACTTTTCCGTTGGACCAGGTGGCCTTGATTTCCCGCTGGCGAGTGTGGTCGGTGAAGGCTCGGCAGCGGCCGTTGAGCCAATCAATAACGTTCTTATAAGCCTCGATCTGCTGATAGTCTCCGCTGGTCATCAGTCCTTCAGAGTCTTTAGTTCCTACACCAGACACATAGAGATTAGCAAAACCGCGGGGCAGCAAGTAGTCATTGAGGGTGTAGGTGCCGATATGACCCAATTTTTCCTCAGCTTCAGAGACTTCTTGAGCTGGAGCTGGCGAATCCAACTGGAGCAATTTAAGCTCAGGGTCTTGGACTGTGATGTGATGTGGCTCTTTTTTTACTAAGTCCACATTCATATTATGGAGAGCCTTATCGCTGGCTGGGTCGTTGGTTCCCTGATGATAAGGAGAAGCGGTCATGACAGCAGGGATTTTCCCTTGGTAACGAGGGCGGATAATGCTGACCTTGACTAGATCTGGCAGGCCGTCTCCATCAGTATCAACTCGGCTTTCCACATAAACCACCTCGCGGATGGCATCGTAGCTGGCAAAAGTTGCCAAGCTCTTGCCGTTGAAGTAGTGGTAGGCATTTTCCTCAGGAATCAATCCCTCGCTGACCAGCTTATCAACCAGCAAATTGCCATTTTTTGTTCGAGTGTTGAGCAGCTGGTAGAGGTTTTCTAGCAGATCGCCATAAACGATAGGGAAGTTGCTTTCTGTTCGGAATTTCTCAAGATCGGTGAAATCAACAAAAGGCACAAAATCTAAGAGCTGAAAGGCGGTCATGTAGAAGACCTCAGCTGTCAGTTCACGGTCTGACTCGAAGAAGGTCAACAAGTCAGTTTCGCTATCATCGGCCCAAGCTCGAAGTAAGTAGTCGGTATCCTGATAGAGAAAGAAACAGCGTCCTAGAAAGTTTTGGAGATTGTCTTTGTCAGAAAGGTGTGGCTCATAAACAAAGCCCAAGTCAGCTAATTCTTGGCGCATGGTGTCTGGATTTGTCTTGTGATAACTATACTGATTGAAGCGCATATTTTTCCCTCTTTTTCTTATTTTTGTTTAAAATGACCTTTACATTATCCATTATACTTGATAAAATATAGATTGTCTAAAAAATTTTAAAGGAGAAATTAGATGGATTTCAGTTGGGCTATTAAATATGCCACGGAATTTTTAGGAACAGCCATCCTTATCATTTTGGGGAATGGTGCTGTTGCCAATGTTGAATTAAAAGGAACTAAAGGTCATCAAAGTGGCTGGTTAGTCATTGCCGTTGGTTACGGTATGGGGGTTATGATTCCAGCTCTGATGTTTGGAAATACCTCAGGTAACCACATCAACCCTGCCTTCACTTTAGGACTTGCGATTAGCGGTTACTTCCCATGGGCTCAGGTAGCTCCTTATATTATTGCTCAAGTTTTGGGTGCTATCTTCGGACAGGCTTTGGTCGTAGCGACACATCGCCCTTACTACTTGAAAACAGAAAATCCAAACAATATCTTGGGTACTTTCTCAACCATTTCAAGTCTAGATCATGGAACACCTGAATCTCGTAAAGCAGCAACAATCAATGGTTTTATCAATGAGTTTGTTGGTTCATTTGTTCTTTTCTTTGCAGCGATGGGCATGACTAAACTTCACTTCGGTGCGGAATTGAAGGTTCTTATTGAGAAGAATGTACAACAACAAGCTCTTCAAGCAGCTCAAGCTGGTCAAAAAGTAGCAGAATCGGATGTTCAAAGTCTGATTCATAATACATTTGCACAAGCAACAAATGGATCATCTGCTGTTGCTCACTTGGCACTTGGTTTCCTTGTGATGGCCTTGGTAACTTCACTTGGAGGCCCAACTGGACCAGGTCTTAACCCAGCCCGTGACCTCGGACCTCGTATCTTGCACTTTATCTTGCCAAAATCAATCCTTGGTGAACACAAGGGTGATTCAAAATGGTGGTATTCTTGGGTACCAGTTGTGGCACCAATTCTTGCAGGTATCACAGCAGTAGCTTTGTTTAAAGCAATTTACGGATAATATCTATCGAAAGACTGAGAGCAATCTCGGTCTTTTTTGTCAGCCTTTGAGTAGCGGGGGATTACCATTTATTTTATACTTTTTGACTTGTTTGATTAGGATAGTGGAAATGTTCTGAAAATTGTTGGTTTGCGCATAATTTCTTGTAAAAAAAATGAAAATCTATTACAATAAAATAGTTTGGAGGAAGTTATGAGTGTAAATCATGTTGCAAGAATCGTTCCAGTAATAAAAGTAAATAATCGGAACCTAAATCAAGATTTCTATAGTAAAACCTTGGGGATGAAATCTCTGTTGGAAGAAGGAGCCCAGTTGTCTTTGGGCGATCAAACCAGAACAGAAAGATTGATTTTAGAAGAATCTCCAAGCATGCGCTCTCGTCGAGTTAAAGGAGCAAAGAAATTGGCTCGCTTAGTGATCAAGGTGGCAAAAGCGGCAGAAATTGAGGCTTTGCTGGCTCGAGGGATTGAAATTGACAGTTTATATCGTGGGGAGAAAGGATATGCTTTTGAAGCGACTTCCCCAGAAGGCGATCGCATTTTGCTCCATGCGGAAGAGAAGGTGACTTGTCTGCAACCAGTCCAAGAAACTCCTGCATTTGAAGTGCAGGATGATTTTATCGGCTTGAGTCAATTTGATGTGGAAAAGATTGAACTTCGTGCTCCAGATTTACAGGCTATCAAGGCTTTCTATCAGTCAGTGAGCAATGTCTTGGATTTCCTAGATGTGCAGGAAGCCCAAGGAGAAGACTTGACAGCTGATAATACGAAAACTTGGGATTTGGCTATGCTCAAATGTTTGGTGACAGACTTTGATGTGGAAAAATTGTCATCGGTTTTTGCGACACAGGAGTTTTTTGTACCTAAATCTAAAAAATTCTTAGTCAGCCAAGACCAAAGTAATATTGAACTATGGTTTGAGCAACTATGACCCAGCGGATTTTAGAAAAGGTAGATCAGCAGCTTGCTGCGGGGCTTTATCCTGGGGCTAGTTTGTCTCTTTATCGTGATGGACACTGGCAGAATTTCTATCTGGGCTTGGCAGACCCGGCCAATCAATCAGCAACGCGAGCCGGTTTGGTTTATGATCTGGCCAGTGTCAGTAAGGTGGTTGGCGTAGGAACCTTGGTGGCATTTTTGTTTCAGACTGGTGACTTGGATATAGATGCGCCTTTGCGGCAATACTATCCAGCCTTTCATGATGATCGGGTGACCCTGCGCCAGCTTTTGACCCATACTTCTGGGCTCGATCCCTTTATTCCCAATCGGGATAGGCTCGATGCTCAAGAATTAAAGGCGGCTCTCAACGGTTTGACAGTGCGGGATGACAAAACCTTCCATTATACAGATGTTAATTTTCTCCTGCTGGGCTTTATGCTGGAGGAGATCTATGGGGAGGATTTGGACAAGTTATTTGAAGAAAAGATTTTTCAGCCTTGGGCGATGCGGAAAACTAGCTTTGGACCAGTAGCTTCTGCGGTTCCGACTGTTGGTGGTGTTAAAGCGGGTGTGGTTCATGATCCCAAAGCGCGTGTCTTAGGCCAGCATGCTGGGAGTGCCGGGCTTTTTTCAACACTTGAGGATTTGCAGATCTTTTTAGAGCATTATTTGCAGGATGAATTTGCAGAGAAATTGAGCCAAAACTTTGCTTCAGAGTCCGGCAAGACACGCAGTCTAGCTTGGAATTTGGAGGGAGAATGGCTGGATCATACTGGCTATACGGGTACTTTTATCATGTACAATCGGGCGAAGCAGAAAGCTGCAATCTTTCTGTCCAATCGCACCTATGAAAAGGATGAACGTGCCCAGTGGATTTTAGACCGCAATGAACTGATGGATCTAATCAGAAGAGAGTGGTAGCCTCCTCCCTACCGAAGCCAAAGGCCCGTCACTGATGATAAAATAGGATAGAACTCCGGCTTTTGCTTGGAGTTTTTGACTGCTTAACGTGACTTTGTCAGTCAAGATAGGAAAAGATCGCTTTTTTTTCAAAAGTATATTAAAATATAGAAGATAGAAGGAAGAAATAGAGAGAAAGTATGACAAAAGAGAAGGGTGTCGGCAAGGCACATAGCAAGATTATTCTGATGGGGGAGCATTCGGTGGTCTATGGCTATCCAGCCTTGGCTTTGCCTCTCAATAATATCGAAGTGACTTGTCAGGTATTTTCTTCTGAGAAGCCTTGGACTCTCTATGAGGAAGATACCTTGTCCATGGCTGTTTTTGCCTGCTTGGAGCATTTGGGGAAGCAAGGTGCTCAGATTCGTTGCCAGGTGAATTCCATGGTGCCAGAAAAGCGGGGCATGGGTTCGTCTGCTGCTGTCAGCATTGCAGCTATTCGTGCGATTTTTGACTACTTCGAGGAAGCCTTGGATCATGAAACTCTGGAAATTTTGGCTAATCGAGCAGAGATGATTGCCCATATGAATCCAAGCGGTCTGGATGCCAAGACCTGTCTTAGTGATGTAGCCATCAAGTTTATCCGCAATGTCGGATTTTCAGAGATTGAGTTAGATTTGGGCGCTCATCTGCTGATTGCGGATACGGGCATTCACGGACACACGCGGGAAGCCATCAAAAAGGTGGAAAGCTTGGGTCAGGAGGCTCTGCCCCTCTTACAGGAGCTGGGAAATCTGACAAAAATCGTTGAGAAGGCGATCCAGCTCAAGGATTTGCTGACCATGGGCCAGGCCATGACCAAGGCGCACGGCAAACTAGCCCAGTTGGGAGTTTCTTGCCAGCTATCTGATGATTTGGTCGAGCTGGCGCTTGAAAATGGAGCTCTCGGAGCTAAAATGAGTGGTGGTGGCCTAGGCGGCTGCGTGATTGTGCTAATAAAAGAAAAGAAAGAGGCGGAAGACCTAGCCCGTCTTTTGAGAGAGAAAGGAGCCAGCAATATATGGATAGAAAGTCTGTAAGTGTCAAGTCTTACGCCAATATTGCTATTGTCAAGTATTGGGGCAAGGCAGATGCCGAGCGGATGATTCCTGCTACCAGCAGTATTTCCTTGACTTTAGAGAATATGTACACCCAAACCCAGTTAAGTCCGCTTGCGGCTGAGGCTGCTGGCGATGAATTTTATATCGATGGGCAATTGCAAAGCCCAGAAGAGCATGCCAAAGTCAGTCGAATTATTGACCGTTTTCGGACGGAGCCGAGTGATTGGGTTCGGATTGACACCAGTAACAATATGCCGACAGCGGCAGGCTTATCCTCTAGTTCCAGCGGCTTATCTGCTCTGGTCAAGGCTTGTGATGCTTATTTTGAAACTCATTACAGTATCGAGGAGTTGGCTCAGTTGGCCAAGTTTGCTTCAGGTTCGTCAGCCCGCTCCTTTTTTGGTCCTTTGGCAGCATGGAACAAGGATAGCGGAGCAATTTATCCTGTGCAAACCGACCTTAAGCTAGCCATGATTATGTTGGTGCTTCATGATGAGAAAAAGCTGATTTCTAGTCGACTCGGCATGCAGCTCTGTGCCGAAACGTCCAAAAATTTTCAGGCTTGGATTGACCAGTCAGCACAGGATTATCAGGACATGCTGGCTTACTTAAAGAATAATGATTTTGAGAAAGTTGGGCAGTTGACCGAGGAGAATGCTTTGCGGATGCATGCAACGACAGAGACAGCCACGCCTCCATTTACTTATCTGACGGAGGAAAGCTATGCTGCGATGGACTTTGTTCGCCAGCTCCGAGGCCAGGGGCATCGTTGCTATTTCACCATGGACGCTGGCCCTAATGTCAAGGTTCTCTGTCTTGAAGAGGACTTGGAAGACTTGGTGCCCCTCTTTGAGAATCAGTACCGTCTGATTGTCTCCAAAACGAAGGAATTGCCTGATGGAAACTAAGATACAAGTCCAGACCTGCGGGAAGCTTTATCTAGCTGGAGAATACGCTGTTCTGAGCCCTGGGTATGCAGCTTTGATAAAGAATATTCCCATCTATATGCGGGCAGAGATTGAGGCGGCGGATAGTTATGAGCTGGATTCGGATCTTTTTAGCCATAAAGCCAGTCTAGTGCCAGACGCGGACTATGGCTTGATTCAAGAGACCATTCAGCTGGTGAATGACTATCTCAGCTTGCTGCAACGCCCATTGCACCCATTTGCTCTGACTATCAGAGGAAAAATGGAGAAAGACGGGCGAAAGTTTGGGCTGGGTTCCAGTGGTAGCGTGGTTGTCCTGACGATCAAGGCGATGGCCGCTTTTTATCAACTGAAACTAAGCTCTGACCTCCTCTTTAGACTAGCTGCAGTGGTGCTTCTCAAGCGGGGGGATAATGGCTCCATGGGAGATCTGGCCTGCATTGCTTATGAACAACTGGTTTATTACCGATCTTTTGATCGGATGGCAATCCGCCAGCGATTGGTCGACACAAGTCTATTAGAAATTTTAGATCAAGATTGGGGCTATGAAATCAAGCCTATCCATCCTAGTTTGACCTGTGATTTTCTGCTTGGTTGGACGAGAGAACCAGCTATTTCGAGTGACCTTGTCAAGCAGGTTAAGTCGAGTTTAAACGAGGACTTCTTGACTCAAACCCAGCTTCAGGTGGACAGTCTGAAAGAAGCTCTTTTGTCGGCTGATAAGATAGCTGTAAAAGATAGCCTATTGACTGCCAGTCAGTTATTAGATAGCCTCAGTCCGCTGATTTACACGGAGAAATTACAGGACTTAAGAGAGGCGAGTCAGGGCTTAGATTGTGTCGCTAAAAGCAGTGGAGCTGGCGGTGGAGACTGTGGCTTCGCCCTGTCTTTTGCTACCGAAGATAGCCAAACCTTGATCCAACGCTGGCAAGAAGTTGGTCTGGAATTACTCTACCAAGAAAGGATGGGTGCTCATGAGCCAAAGTCGTAAAGATGATCATATCAACTACGCCCTAGAACAGCCCCTTGGCTACAATAGCTTTGATGATATAGAATTAATCCATTGCTCTCTGCCAGCCTATGATTTGGCCGAGATTGATTTATCCACTCATTTCGCTGGGCGTGACTGGGATTTTCCCTTTTATATCAATGCTATGACAGGTGGAAGTCCAAAAGGTCGAGAAATCAATGAAAAACTGGCTAAAGTGGCGGAGGCCTGCGGCATCCTCTTTGTGACGGGTTCCTACAGTGCTGCTCTGAAAAATCCAGATGATGATTCTTACGTTGTGGCAAAGGATAAGCCTAGCCTACTCTTGGCCAGCAATATTGGTCTTGACAAACCAGTAGCAGCAGGCTTGCAGGCGGTGTCGGATTTGAAACCTTTGTTTCTCCAGCTACACGTCAATGTCATGCAAGAATTGCTGATGCCTGAGGGAGAGCGGACTTTCGGAACTTGGAAGCAACATCTGGAAGTCTATGGAAAAGATTTTCCGGTCCCCCTTGTCCTCAAGGAAGTAGGCTTTGGCATGGATCGAAAGACGATTGAGGAAGCGCAGGCACTAGGAATTTCAACCTTTGATATTTCTGGTCGTGGTGGAACGAGCTTTGCCTATATTGAAAATCGGAGGAGCGGTCAGCGAGACTATCTCAACGGTTGGGGGCAGACCACAGCCCAAGCCTTGCTGGCAGCGCAGGACTGGGTGGACAAGGTGGAGTTGCTGGCTAGTGGCGGTATTCGCCATCCTTTAGACATGGTTAAAGCCTTGGTCCTTGGTGCTAAAGCAGTCGGCCTTTCTCGGACTATGTTAGACTTGGTCGAAAAACACTCAGTCGAAGAGGTCATTGCTATTGTAAATGGTTGGAAAGAAGATTTACGTCTGTTGATGTGCGCCCTGTCCTGCCGCAACCTCCAAGAATTAACATCCGTCCCCTATCTGCTTTACGGTCGCTTAAAAGAAGGAGCCGAACAGGTGCAATAAATCACTTGCTGGTATGCTTTGTCTAGCTGATAAAATGCTTTAGCAGATCATTCAAAGAAAAGCGAAATTTATTCTTGCTATTTGCAAGGAAATCTAGTATAATTATTATTCGTGAGTGAACCTCACTTACCCCTTGCAACGTCTTGGGGTCATTAGACCAAAAGGAGGAACATATCAATGGCTAAATACGAAATTCTTTATATTATTCGTCCAAACATTGAAGAAGAAGCTAAAAACGCTTTGGTAGCACGCTTTGACTCTATCTTGACTGACAACGGTGCAACTGTTGTTGAATCAAAAGACTGGGAAAAACGTCGTCTTGCATACGAAATCCAAGATTTCCGTGAAGGACTTTACCACATCGTTAACGTTGAAGCAAACGACGATGCAGCTCTTAAAGAGTTTGACCGTCTTTCAAAAATCAACGCTGACATTCTTCGTCACATGATCGTCAAACTTGACGCTTAAGAAGGTAAATTATGATTAATAACGTTGTACTTGTGGGACGTATGACCCGTGATGCTGAACTTCGCTATACACCGCAAAACCAAGCGGTTGCAACCTTTACTCTGGCTGTTAATCGCAACTTTAAAAACCAAAGTGGTGAGCGTGAAGCGGACTTTATCAATGTTGTTATCTGGCGTCAGCAGGCAGAAAATCTTGCTAATTGGGCCAAAAAAGGCGCTTTGATCGGAATTACTGGTCGCATTCAGACTCGTAACTACGACAATCAGCAAGGCCAGCGTGTCTATGTCACAGAAGTCGTTGCAGACAACTTCCAGCTTCTGGAAAGTCGTGCAAGCCGTGAAGGGCAGCCTTCAGCTGGCTTTGGTGGCGGTGGCTTCGGTGGAAATTCTGCACCAAGCTATGGTAATGCTGACTCATTCAACCAAGTACCGAATTTTTCTCGTGATGAAAGCCCATTCGGCAATTCAAACCCGATGGACATCTCAGACGATGATTTACCATTCTAAAAATGGACAAAACTAGAACTATAATATAAAGGAGAATAACATGGCTCAACAACGTCGTGGCGGATTCAAACGCCGTAAAAAAGTTGATTACATCGCAGCAAACAAGATTGAATATGTTGATTACAAAGATACTGAGCTTCTTAGCCGTTTCGTTTCAGAACGTGGGAAAATCCTTCCTCGTCGTGTAACAGGAACTTCAGCTAAAAACCAACGTAAAGTAACAACAGCTATCAAACGCGCTCGCGTAATGGCTTTGATGCCTTTCGTAAATGAAGACTAATGAGAGTCCCTGCTTCTAGCAGGGATTTTTGCTATCTTGATGATAGAAAGGGACAGTGCTATAATAGAAGAAACTATCAAGATATGGGAGGCTTGCCATGACAGAAGAACTGGCCATCAGAAAGATGCTTTTTGAGGATATTGAAGGCTTATCGAATGCTTTTATCCAGCAAGGCTGGCCTGGTCGGAGAGAGATTTTAAAAAACTACTTTCTGGAGCAAGAGGCGGGTGAGCGCCAAGTTTTGGTGGCGGTTGTTGGGGAATTTTTTGCTGGCTACATTACAGTCATCCCATTGGCAAAGCATGGACCCTTTGCTGGCCTTTATCCTGAGTTAACGGATTTTAATGTTTTTGAAAGTTTCCAAAAGCAAGGAATTGGCACAGCTTTACTGGACAAAGCGGAGCAAGTAGCGCAGCATTATTCAGATGTGGTCAGCTTGGGTGTTGGGCTACATAAAGGCTATGGTCCAGCACAACGACTGTATGTAGGTCGCGGTTATATGCCAGATGGGTCAGGAGTTTGGTTTCAAAATCAGCCACTCACGCCCTATGCTTCGTGCGAGAATAACGATGAGTTGGTATTATACTTTTCAAAAGAGTAAAATAAAAGAGGTCATAAAACCTCTTTTTCTATGCTGCTTAATATTTCGCTGGCCCCATGGTTGCACTCTTGATATTGAAGCGTTTCCTGAGGTAGAAACGGAGTGCTAGGGTGATCCCTCCGATGATGGCAACGACGATATTTGACAAATGTGGGTTGAGAGAGTCGGGCAGTAGGCTAGAACCAACAATTGAAAGGGTCCAAAGAGCAATAGCTACTAGCATGATAAGGATAG
This sequence comes from Streptococcus cristatus, assembly GCF_003943505.1. GTDB lineage: Bacteria > Bacillota > Bacilli > Lactobacillales > Streptococcaceae > Streptococcus > Streptococcus cristatus_E. The sequence goes on along the minus strand of NZ_RJPS01000001.1, from coordinate 213,858 downwards.
ATTTGAGTAGATGTGGTCGTTGGCTACGGTCAGTGTCTGGTCCGTAAAAACGGTAAACGAAATGATAGAGGGCGTAGAAAGCAAGGCCGCCGACAATACTACCAAAGACAAGTGTCGTCATGCCGTAAACAGAGGGTTTAGAAGATGCCAAATTGACGATGGAAGTCAGAACGGTGAAGAAACCAAAAATGAATAGGACGGAATCCAGCATCATCCATTTTGGATCATCATTTTGCTTGGGATGCTCGGCATCATAGCGCTCTTTGGCAGTGAGAGAAGAAGCCCAGTAAGTTGGTGCCCCATAGAGAGCACGGGCAGGGATACCCTTGGCTTGATTTTCTAAAATGTTTGGAATGATTTCCTCTAAGATTGCCTTCACTTCTTCGTCGGATTTGCCATCTTTGAGGAGTTGATGAGTAGCAATGTGGAGAAATTCCTTGTTTTTCTTGGTTAGTTTGTCTAATAATACTTGTGACATGGTGGTCCTTTCTGGTGGTTAGAATAATTTTTTATGGAAGAGGTAGAGGGTCAGAGAGCCGCTCAGAGCAAAGGCGATAAACATGATAATCCAGAAAGCATGCGGTTCGCCATTTAGAGGTAGTTCATTATCTTTGAAGTTCATCCCATAGGCTGAGAAGAGCATGGTCGGGATGGACATAACAACGGTTACCAGAGCCAGTGTCTTCATGACATTGTTCTGGTTGTTGGAAATAATGGACGCAAAAGTATCTGTCATGCTGTGGAGGATGTTCCCATAAATATCAGCCATCTCAATGGCCTGCTGGGTCTCAATCAGGGTATCTTCCAGCAAGTCCTCATCTTCCAGATATTTTTTGATATTGCTGGTAGCGCTGGTCAATTTTTTGATCACGCGCTCGTTGGTTTTGAGGGAGGCCTTGAAATAGACGATGGTTTTTTCCAACTCCATGAGCTCAATCAGTTCTTCGTTTCGAGTCGACTGGTGCAGCTGGCTTTCGATCTGCTCGCTCTTGCGGTCAATGGAACGCAGGGCCGTCAGATATAGCTCGGCATTGCGGTAGAGAATCTGAAAGATAAAACGTGACCGCATGAAGGTGTAAAAGTTGCGCAGTTGTCGATTGATGAAAATATCGAGCAGGGGCAATTTTTCCAAGCAAGTCGTGATGATGGCTTCTTCTGTGATGATAATACCAAGCGGGATAGTGACATAGTAAGTCTGGTTATTCCGTTCTTCTGTGATNGGCACGTCTACGATNATCANNGTGTANTCATCNTCGATGGTGACCCGAGACATTTCCTCGGCATCGAGCGGTGCTCGTAGGTCAGCTATGTCAATGCCAAAGGCGTTTGCGATTTCTAAAGATTCATTTTGAGAAGGATTTACCATATTTATCCAAGTTCCTGATTCAAGTGTATCAATCTCCTTGAACTCGGTTGTTGTTGATAAAAATACTTGCTTCATATCTCCTCCTAGAATCGTTTATAAGCACCGTCTTATTATACTACAAATTCTAGTCTTTTGGGAAAAAGTTTGCAGAAAAATTTGCTATAATAGAAGAAGTTTAAAGGTAAAGTGTGGAAGAGATGCAAGATAAAATTGTGATTCATGGAGCGCGAGCTCATAATTTAAAAAATATTGATGTGGAAATTCCGCGGGACAAGCTGGTCGTGGTAACTGGTCTGTCTGGTTCGGGCAAGTCCAGTCTGGCTTTTGACACCCTTTACGCTGAGGGACAACGCCGTTACGTTGAGAGCCTATCGGCCTATGCTAGGCAGTTTTTGGGCAACATGGAAAAGCCAGATGTGGACTCGATTGATGGTCTCAGCCCGGCTATTTCCATTGACCAGAAGACGACCAGTAAAAATCCGCGCTCAACAGTGGGAACAGCCACCGAAATCAATGACTACCTGCGCCTGCTCTATGCCCGTGTTGGAACGCCCTACTGTATCAACGGCCACGGGGCTATCAAGGCTTCGTCTGTTGAGCAGATTGTCGACAAGGTTTTAGAATTGCCAGAGCGTCAGCGGCTGCAGATTTTAGCGCCAGTCATTCGCAAGAAAAAGGGACAGCATAAGACCGTTTTTGATAAGATTCAGAAAGACGGTTATGTCCGGGTGCGCGTGGATGGCGATGTCTATGATGTAACAGAAGTGCCAGAGCTTTCTAAGAGCAAGCAGCATGATATTGAAGTCGTGGTGGACAGAATTGTCATCAAGGAAGGGGTACGCAGCCGCCTCTTTGACTCGGTCGAAGCAGCTCTGCGGATTGCTGAGGGTTATGTGGTGATTGATACCATGGACGGTCAAGAGCTGCTCTTTTCTGAGCACTATGCCTGCCCAGTCTGTGGCTTTACGGTGCCAGAGCTAGAGCCACGCCTCTTTTCTTTCAATGCGCCTTTTGGCTCCTGTCCGGACTGTGATGGTCTGGGAGTTAAGCTGGAGGTGGATCTCGATGTAGTTGTGCCAGAAGCTGGCAAGACCTTGCGCGAAGGAGCACTAGCGCCTTGGAATCCCATCTCTTCCAACTACTATCCACAGATGCTGGAGCAGGCCATGGCAGCCTTTGGTATTGATATAGACAAGCCTTTTGAGGAGCTGACTGAGGAAGAAAAGCAGCTGATTTTCTTTGGCTCAGATGGGCGGGAGTTCCATTTCCATTATGAAAATGAATTTGGTGGCGTGCGCGATATTGACATTCCTTTTGAGGGGGTTGTCACCAATATCAACCGTCGCTACCATGAAACCAATAGTGATTTTACTCGGACGCAGATGCGGGCTTATATGAATGAGCTGACTTGTGCGGCTTGCCACGGTTATCGACTCAGTCCTCAGGCCTTGTCTGTCAAGGTTGGCGGCGAAGATGGCTTGCACATCGGTGAGATTTCAGACTTGTCCATTGCAGATCATTTGGAACAGTTGGAGAAGTTAAGTCTGACTGACAATGAAGCCACGATTGCGCGGCCGATTCTCAAGGAAATTCATGACCGGCTAACCTTCCTGAATAACGTTGGCCTTAATTACCTAACCCTGTCTCGCTCGGCTGGGACTCTATCAGGAGGAGAAAGCCAGCGGATCCGCTTGGCGACCCAGATTGGTTCTAATCTAAGTGGCGTCCTCTATATCCTGGACGAGCCCTCTATTGGCTTGCATCAGCGTGATAATGACCGCCTAATTGCCAGCCTCAAGAAGATGCGTGACTTGGGCAATACTCTCATCGTAGTTGAGCACGATGAGGACACCATGCGGGAGGCTGACTGGCTGATTGATGTGGGACCAGGAGCGGGTGTTTTTGGTGGAGAAATCGTAGCAGCCGGCACTCCTGCACAAGTAGCTAGGAGCAAGAAATCTATCACAGGCCAATACTTGTCAGGTAAGCGCGAGATCCCAGTACCATTGGACCGCCGTGTCGGCAATGGCCGCTTTATTGAAGTGACAGGGGCTCAGGAAAATAATCTGCAGAATATCACGGCCAGATTCCCCTTGGGCAAATTCATCGCTGTGACAGGAGTTTCTGGATCCGGTAAGTCAACGCTGGTCAATTCTATCCTTAAAAAGGCCATTGCTCAAAAACTCAACCGCAATTCTGCTAAGCCAGGTAAGTTCAAGAAAATCAGCGGCATTGAGCATGTGGATCGACTGATTGATATTGACCAAAGTCCGATTGGCCGGACACCGCGCTCCAATCCGGCTACCTATACTGGAGTCTTTGACGATATTCGCGATCTGTTTGCCAAGACTAATGAAGCTAAGATTCGCGGCTACAAGAAGGGCCGTTTCAGCTTTAACGTCAAGGGTGGTCGCTGCGAGGCCTGCTCGGGTGATGGAATTATCAAGATTGAGATGCACTTCCTGCCTGACGTCTATGTGGCCTGTGAGGTCTGCCACGGTACTCGCTACAACAGTGAAACTCTGGAAGTCCACTACAAGGAGAAGAATATCGCTCAGGTTCTGGACATGACGGTCAATGATGCGGTGGAATTCTTCCAACACATTCCTAAGATTGCCCGCAAACTCCAGACGATCAAGGATGTGGGATTAGGATATGTGACTCTGGGGCAGCCAGCTACAACCTTGTCAGGTGGTGAAGCCCAGCGGATGAAGCTGGCTAGCGAGCTTCACAAGCGCTCGACTGGTAAGTCTTTCTATATCTTGGATGAGCCGACCACGGGTCTGCATTCTGAGGATATTGCCAAGCTTCTTCATGTGCTATCACGCTTTGTGGACGATGGCAATACAGTACTCGTTATCGAGCACAATCTGGACGTTATCAAAACGGCAGACCATATCATCGACCTAGGACCAGAAGGCGGTGTCGGTGGTGGTACGATCATTGCGACTGGTACACCAGAAGAAGTCGCAGCCAATCCAGCCAGCTATACTGGCCAGTATTTAAAAGGCAAGCTGAAATAAGATTTTTATCGTTCTAAAACACAAATCCCTCACTAGGCTAACCTAATGAGGGATTTTAACTTGCATTTATGGGTGAAGCAGGGCATTAGAACTGCTTACCTGGTGGGTTTAGAATGTTTTTTCTTTGTCACGAACGACCAGTAAGTCCACTTTAGCGTGGCGGAGGATATATTCAGATGATGAGCCGACTAGGAGGCGTTCAAAGGCATTGAGACCAGTAGCCCCGACCATAATCAAATCAACCTTGTGTTCGTCAGGAATGTCAGTTGACAGGAGGGTTTTGGGATTGCCCAATTCAATGACGACATCAACGTATTTGACCCCTGCTTTTTGCGCCTTTTCCTTGTACTCTGTCATCAACTTTTGTGCCTCTTCTTGGAGATCTTCGTAGACCTCAGCGTCAAAGGTTGAGACGCTTTGGAGAGCCCGTGTATCAATTACATGAGCAATCGTCAGGCGAGAAGCATTTCTCAGCGCCACATTGACACCTTTTTCAAAAGCGAGTTCTGCTTCGCGAGAGCCGTCAACAGCGACCATGATGTTTTCATATTTTTGTTGAGTCATAAAGCTACCTCCATCTTTTGTCGAATACTAGATTCGAGTTTCTTATGTCTTTACTTATATTGTAAACCTTTTCAGAAAAAAAGTAAAGCTGCAAATGAAATTCAGAAATCAAGTGAAATTATCNTGATGGACAAGTGTATTTTCCTGAGTTATAAGATATATTTTAATTCAAACGAGCTTTCCCAAATTCTTCCTGATTGTCAATCTTTTTTTCTGATGGTATAATAAAATCATTCAGATGAATTGAGGAAAATAGGATGAAAGAATTTAATAAGTCCAGCAAACTGGAGCATGTAGCCTATGATATTCGTGGACCGGTTTTGGATGAAGCGATGCGGATGCGGGCTAATGGAGAAAAAATTCTCCGTCTGAACACAGGAAATCCAGCTGAATTTGGTTTCACCGCTCCAGACGAGGTCATTCATGATTTGATTATGAATGCGCGTGATAGTGAGGGGTACTCTGATTCTAAGGGGATTTTCTCAGCCCGTAAGGCCATTATGCAGTATTGTCAGCTCAGAAATTTCCCTAATGTTGATATCGATGATATTTATCTTGGAAATGGAGTCAGCGAGCTGATTGTTATGTCTATGCAGGGACTCTTGGATGATGGAGATGAGGTCCTAGTACCAATGCCGGACTATCCGCTCTGGACGGCTGCAGTTAGTCTGGCTGGTGGGAATGCGGTTCATTATGTCTGTGATGAGCAGGCAGAATGGTATCCAGATATTGACGACATCAAGTCAAAAATCACTTCTAATACTAAGGCTATCATTATTATCAATCCTAACAATCCAACGGGAGCACTTTATCCTAAGGAACTTTTGCTAGAAATTGTGGAAATTGCTCGTCAGAACAATCTTATCATCTTTGCGGATGAAATTTATGACCGCATGGTGATGGATGGACATGCGCATACGCCTGTAGCTAGTCTGGCTCCTGATGTTTTCTGTGTTAGTATGAATGGTCTGTCTAAGTCTCACCGTATCGCTGGCTTCCGAGTTGGCTGGATGGTGCTATCTGGTCCTAAGCGGCACGTTAAAGGCTATATCGAAGGCCTTAATATGCTTTCCAATATGCGCTTGTGCTCTAACGTATTGGCCCAGCAGGTTGTGCAAACATCGCTTGGAGGTCACCAGTCGGTGGATGAATTGCTTTTGCCAGGCGGTCGTATCTATGAACAAAGAAACTTCATTTACGATGCAATTCAAGATATTCCAGGTTTGTCTGCAGTCAAACCTAAGGCGGGTCTTTACATCTTCCCGAAGATTGATCGAGAAATGTACCGTATCGATGATGATGAGCAGTTTATCTTGGATTTCCTCAAGCAGGAAAAAGTCCTTCTTGTCCATGGACGAGGCTTTAACTGGAAGGACCCAGATCATTTCCGAATTGTTTATCTGCCTCGAGTAGATGAGCTAGCTCAGATCCAAGAAAAAATGACGCGCTTCCTACGCCAATATCGCAGATAAGCATAAATTATAAGTCATAAACCGTTTAAAACAAATTCGTCTTAGAATTGTTTTAAATGGTTTTTTTTGATGAAGTGATTTTTTTCGCAATCATTAAATTCTGAATCTTTCAGAATTGTAGCGAATTTTTTTTCAATACACAATTTTCAGATAATTATTGAAAATTTCAGTCGATTATGGTACAATCAAGGAGACTAAATACGAGGTAAATCTATGGCAAAACTATTAGAAAAAACAAGGAAGATTACTTCTATCTTGAAACGTTCAGAAGAGCAACTTCAGGAGGAACTTCCTTACAATGCGATCACTCGCCAGCTTGCTGATATTATTCATTGCAATGCCTGTATCATCAACAGCAAGGGCCGTCTCTTAGGCTATTTCATGCGCTACAAGACAAATAATGATCGTGTAGAAGCTTTTTTCCAAGACAAGACTTTCCCCAAAGAATATGTCCAAGAAGCAAACATGGTGTATGAGACAGAGGCCAATCTGCCTGTAACTCACGATTTGACGATTTTCCCAGTGGAAACCAAAGATGAATTTCCAGATGGTTTGACTACTATCGCACCGATTCATGTTTCAGGAATTCGCTTGGGCTCGCTGATTATCTGGCGCAATGATAAAGAATTTTTGGATGACGATTTGATTTTGGTCGAGATTGCCAGCACAGTGGTTGGGATCCAGCTGCTTAACTTCCAGCGGGAAGAGGATGAGAAAAATATCCGCCGCCGGACGGCAGTGACCATGGCGGTTAATACCCTATCTTACTCAGAGCTGAGAGCTGTTTCAGCTATTCTGGGTGAGCTCAATGGCAATGAAGGTCAACTGACGGCTTCTGTCATTGCTGACCGCATCGGGATTACCCGTTCAGTGATTGTCAATGCTCTGCGCAAACTGGAAAGCGCTGGGATTATTGAAAGCCGCTCGCTGGGAATGAAAGGAACTTATCTGAAAGTGCTGATCCCAGATGTTTTTGAGGAAATTAAAAAGAGGGACTACTAATGGCTAAAGCACTGATTTCCATTGATTATACAGTTGATTTTGTTGCAGATGAGGGTAAGTTAACAGCAGGAGCGCCGGCTCAGGCGATTTCTGAAGCTATTGCTCAAGTAACCGAGGCGGCATTTGATCGAGGCGACTATATCTTCTTTACTATTGATGCCCATGATGAAAATGATGCCTTTCACCCAGAAAGCAAGCTGTTTCCGCCTCATAATATCAAGGGAACGAGCGGTCGCAATCTTTATGGCCCTTTGGCTGATTTTTATGACAAGCATCAAGCAGACTCTCGGGTCTTTTGGATGGATAAGCGCCATTATTCTGCCTTTTCCGGCACGGATTTAGATATCCGCCTGCGGGAAAGAAAGGTGGATACGGTCATTTTGACTGGAGTCTTGACAGATATCTGCGTCCTGCATACGGCGATCGATGCCTATAATCTTGGTTACCAGATTCAGGTGGTAGAGCCGGCTGTGGCTTCTTTGTCAGAGGAAAATCACAAATTTGCCTTAAATCACTTGCAAAATGTTCTAGGTTCGACTATAATAAATACAATTTAAGAGTAAGAGAGAAGCAGAGTAGGCTTGCTGACTTGCACAGAGAGTGCTGATAGCTGAGAGCAGCACCAAGAAAGCAAAAACCGAAGAACATGTTTCGTAATCTTTTGTGTGATTAAGCACAAACGTCGCTCACGTTACGAGCTCAGAGGCTGCCTTTTAGGGCAGCGAATAACAGTGGTACCACGGCTTTCGTCTGTTTTAGAGACGAAAGCTTTTTATTTTGCAGTAGGTCAGGTGAAGATGATAGAAGATTGCTGCTTATATCCTGAACAACAGGGCGGAGCTACATATTGATTTGAGAGGGAAAGAATATGAAAGAAATTTTTATCGGAAACTACGGTTTAGAGCAGGTCGGACAGACCATGACTGCAACTGGCTGGGTGGCCAACATCCGCAATCACGGCAAGCTAGCCTTTATTGAATTGCGGGACCGCGAGGGTTTGCTTCAGGTCTTCGTTGCCGGGGATATTGCAGATTTTGCTAAGTTGGAAGACATTGGCAAAGAGGATGTCATCGCAGTGACAGGGCAAGTCGTTCAGCGGGAAGACCGCTTTGTCAACAAGGCCATCAAGTCTGGTCAGGTTGAGCTGAGGGCTGAAAAGATTGAAGTCATTGCTAGTAGCAAGGCCCTGCCTTTTGAACTGGACCAGCATGCCCATACAGGGGAAGACCTGCGTCAGAAATACCGCTACCTGGACTTGCGCCGTGAGAAGATGACACATAACCTCAAGCTTCGTCATCAGGTCACCTCAACCATTCGGGAATATTTGAACAGTTTGGACTTTTTGGAAGTGGAGACACCTTATCTGACCAAGTCAACTCCTGAGGGGGCTAGAGACTTCTTGGTTCCTAGTCGGGTCTTTAAAAATCAATTCTATGCGCTGCCTCAGAGCCCACAGATGCTCAAGCAATTGCTGATGGGAGCAGGACTTGAGCGCTATTATCAGATTGTTCGTTGTTTTCGTGACGAAGACCTGCGGGGAGACCGTCAGCCAGAGTTTACCCAAGTGGACTTGGAGCTGAGTTTTGCCAGCGAGGAAGAAATCCGAGCTCTGGTTGAAGCCATGCTCAAAGCAGTTGTCAAGAAAACCCATGGGTTAGAGTTGACAGAAGATTTTCCAACTATCAGCTATGAAGAGGCTATGAGCCGCTTTGGTTCTGATAAGCCGGATACGCGCTTTGATCTGGAGCTAAAGAGTTTGACGGATTTGTGCCAGTCCAATGACTCGCTTCTCATCAAGAAAGCCTTGGATAGTCAAGAGAAAGTGATGGGAATCTGTGTGCCAGATGCGGCTAGCGCTTTTAGCAAGAAACAGCTTAGTCATTTTTATCAAGAAATGAAGGAATTTGGCTGCAGTCGTTTTGCCAGTCTAAAAGTTGAAAATGGCCAGTTAGTTGGAGATTTGGCTAACACCTTTGAGGCTGAGAGTCAGGATTTACTAGCACGTTTTGAGGCCAAGGATGGAGACCTCATCCTGCTAGTCATGGCCAAGAAGCGTCGGGCTCAGGAATCTTTGGGCCATCTACGTTTAGAAGTTGCAAAAGCTTTGGATTTGATTGACCCAAGTCTGCTTCATTTCCTCTGGGTTGTGGATTGGCCGTTGCTGGAGTGGAATGAAGACCAAAACCGCTATCAAGCCATGCACCATCCTTTCACACAGGGCATTTTTGAAGAAGGTCAGGAGCCAGACCAATTCCGTAGCCACGCTTATGACATCGTTTTAAATGGCTATGAAATTGGCGGAGGAAGTCTGCGGATTCATGATCGGAAGGCTCAGGAAGCGATGTTTGAACTGTTGGGCATGAGTCGGGAAGACTATGAGCGGGACTTTGGTTTCTTCCTAGAAGCGTTGGAGTACGGCTTCCCACCACACGGTGGCTTGGCTCTTGGCTTAGATCGTTTGGTTATGATTTTGGCTGGGGAAGAAAATATTCGCCAAGTCATTGCCTTTCCGAAAAATGGTACTGGTTTTGACCCTATGCTGGAAAGTCCAAGTTTGGTTGACCAAAGACAGCTCAAAGAACTGCATTTGGAATTGAAGAATTAGCCTGAAATATGGTAAAATGAAATGATGCGAATTCCTGAAGAGATCAGGAAGAAGCCAAAGAAAGAGGTCGCAGCTACGAGAGCTTGGCACCCCTATCTTAGCAAAACAATGCGAGCTCAACCTCGAAAACAAAGATTTTTCTTAGATTTATCGTTTTCGGTCAGTATTCATGCTCGTCTATCTTATGAAAGGAATTAGAGATGAAGATTACTCAAGAAGAAGTAAGTCACGTTGCAAAACTGTCTAAACTAGCTTTTTCACCAGAAGAGACAGCTGAGTTTGCGACAACCTTGTCTAAAATTGTCGACATGGTCGAATTGCTCAATGAAGTGGACACGGAGGGTGTGCCTTTCACTTCTAATGTGGCAGCTAACATCAACTATATGCGAGAAGATGTGGCTCAGCCAGGCTGGAACCGGGAAGAGCTTTTCCAAAATGTACCTGAAAAAGAGCGGGGCTACATCAAAGTGCCTGCCATCCTAGATGACGGAGGAGATGCCTAATGACTTTTAATCACAAGACCATTGAAGAGCTGCATGCTTTGCTGGTCAAAAAAGAAATTTCTGCAGTAGAGTTAACTCAGGCGACTTTGGCAGACATCAAAGAACGTGAAGCTGCCGTGGATAGTTTTATTACTGTCAGCGAAGAGGAGGCATTGGCTCAGGCAGCAGCTCTGGATGCCAAGGGCATTGATGCTGATAATCTTATGAGCGGAATTCCGCTGGCGGTTAAGGACAATATCTCAACCAAGGGAATTTTGACAACAGCTGCCTCTAAAATGCTCTACAACTATAAGCCAATTTTCGATGCGACCAGCGTGGAGAAGCTCTATGGTAAGGACATGATTATCGTCGGGAAAACCAACATGGACGAGTTCGCCATGGGTGGATCTAGCGAAAACTCTTACTTTAAGACGACTAAGAATGCTTGGGACAGCAGCAAGGTTCCCGGTGGATCATCTGGTGGTTCAGCGACAGCTGTTGCCTCTGGTCAGGTTCGTCTGTCACTGGGGTCAGATACGGGTGGTTCTATTCGTCAGCCTGCTTCCTTTAACGGTGTAGTCGGCCTCAAGCCAACCTATGGACGGGTTTCCCGTTTTGGTCTCATTGCTTTTGGTTCTTCTTTAGACCAGATTGGGCCTTTCTCTCAGACGGTTAAGGAAAATGCTCAGCTATTGAACGTCATTTCTGGTAATGATCCTAAGGATTCTACATCATCACAAGAGGCAGTATCAGACTTTACCAGCAAGATTGGCCAAGACATCAAGGGCATGAAGATTGCCTTGCCTAAAGAATACATGGGTGAGGGAATTGACAGCAAGGTCAAGGAAACGATTTTAGCAGCAGCCAAGCACTTGGAAAGCCTAGGTGCGATCGTTGAAGAAGTTAGTCTGCCCCACAGCAAGTACGGCGTGGCTGTTTACTATATCATTGCTTCCTCTGAAGCCAGCTCTAACCTGCAGCGCTTTGACGGTATCCGCTATGGCTACCGCGCAGAAGGCATTGAAAATCTAGAAGATGTCTATGTCAAATCTCGTAGCGAAGGCTTTGGTGAAGAGGTGAAACGCCGCATCATGCTGGGAACTTTCAGCTTGTCATCTGGTTACTATGATGCCTACTTCAAGAAAGCTGGTCAGGTTCGGACCTTGATTATGCAGGATTTTGCTAAGGTTTTTGAAAAATATGATTTGATCTTAGGCCCAACTGCACCAACAGTAGCATATGACTTGGGCAGTCAAAACCAAGATCCAGTGGCTATGTATCTGGCTGACCTTTTGACCATTCCAGTCAATCTGGCTGGCCTGCCTGGCATTTCAATCCCAGCTGGCTTTGCAGATGGTCTTCCTGTCGGCTTGCAGCTGATTGGTAACCACTTTGATGAAGCGACCATCTATCAGGCAGCCGCAGCATTTGAAGCGACGACTGACTACCACAAACAGCAGCCAGTTATCTTTGGAGGTGAAAAATAATGAACTTTGAAACAGTTATCGGACTGGAAGTCCATGTTGAATTGAAGACCAATTCAAAAATTTTCTCACCGGCTCCAGCTCACTTTGGTGAAGATCCAAATGCCAATACCAATATCATTGACTGGTCCTTCCCAGGTGTCCTGCCTGTTATGAACAAGGGTGTCATTGACTATGGTATCAAGGCTGCTCTGGCTTTGAATATGGATATTCACCAGAAGATGCACTTTGACCGCAAGAATTACTTCTATCCAGACAATCCAAAAGCCTATCAAATTTCTCAGTTTGATGAGCCGATTGGCTACAATGGCTGGATTGAGATTGAGCTAGAAGATGGCACGACCAAGAAAATCCGTATCGAGCGGGCTCACTTGGAAGAAGATGCCGGAAAGAATACCCACGGCAGCGATGGCTACTCTTATGTGGACCTCAACCGACAAGGGGTGCCGCTGATTGAGATTGTATCGGAAGCAGATATGCGCAGTCCAGAAGAAGCTTATGCCTACCTGACTGCCCTCAAGGAAATCATCCAGTACACGGGCATTTCTGATGTCAAGATGGAAGAGGGCTCCATGCGTGTCGACGCCAATATTTCTATCCGTCCTTACGGTCAGGAAGAGTTTGGTACCAAGACTGAGCTGAAAAACCTTAACTCCTTCAACTTTGTCCGTAAGGGTCTGGCATTTGAGGAAAAACGCCAAGCAGAAATCCTACGCAGTGGCGGTCAAATCCGTCAGGAAACCCGTCGCTATGATGAAGCAACTGGCGAAACTCTGCTCATGCGGGTGAAGGAAGGCTCGGCTGACTATCGTTACTTCCCAGAGCCTGATCTGCCTATCTTTGAGATCGAAGATGCTTGGATTGAGCAAGTGCGCAGTAGCCTGCCAGACTTTCCAAAAGAGCGCCGTGCCAAGTATGTGGGCGACTACGGTCTGTCTGACTACGATGCCAAGCAGCTGACAGCTACGAAGGCTGTGTCAGATTTCTTTGAAGCAGCTGTTGCGGCAGGTGGCGATGCTAAATCTGTCTCTAACTGGCTCCAAGGAGAAGTGGCGCAATACCTCAATGCAGAAGGAAAGACCATCTCTGAGATTGAGCTGACACCTGAGAACCTGACTGAGATGATTGCGCTGATTGCAGATGGCACAATTTCCTCTAAGATTGCTAAGAAGGTCTTTGTTCATCTGGCTAAAAATGGTGGCTCTGCCAAGGAATATGTACAAAAAGCAGGCCTGATTCAAATCTCAGACCCTGCTCAACTTCTTCCTATTATCCAGCAAGTCTTTGCGGATAATGAAAAAGCCATCAATGACTATAAGGGCGGCAACAGGAATGCGGCTAAGTCCTTGATCGGTCAGCTCATGAAGGCTACCAAGGGCCAAGCCAACCCACAAGTAGCACAAAAACTGCTCAATGAAGAGTTGGAAAAACTTTAGAAATAAGCGGAAAACCAGTCGTGAGGCTGGTTTTTACCTTTTATTTGAATGGAACTTATGGTAAAATAGATAAAAAATAAAGGAGTCCTTATGTCAGAAATTAAAGTAAAACGCGGAACAGGCTTTGTAGGTATTATTGGGAATTTTCCAATTTTAATCAATGGTCAAAAGGTTGGTACAATCCAGAATGGCGACGAGGCTGTCTTTCCTATTGAGGGAGAAGAAGCTGTTGTTCGTGTAGGAGCTGCTCCTATGAGAACCAAGCCAGTGACAGTTAAAGCAGGGCAAACCTTGTTGGTTGAAACGAATTTTACGAATTTTTCTAGCTGTCTAGGAGTTTTATTGCTCGGCCTGTTCTTTGGTGGCCTAGTGCGTGCAATTTTATTGCTTCTTGCTATGGCTTTAATGTTTCTTCTGCCTTTTTACTCAGCTAGGATTGAAGAATAAACTGAAAAGTTTTTGTTGATAGGCTGGATTGAAGTAAGGGAGTCTTTGATGTCAAAATTTACAATTACGCGTTCTACGGGTATAGTTGGAGTTGCCCAAAATGTTGCGGTATATCTAAATGGTCAACTTGTGGATAAACTTGCGAATGATGAAAGTAAAACGCTGACTTTTGAGGGGGACAGTGTTGAACTACAGGTTGGACAAAGTTTTATGAAATCGCATAAGATTCAAGTGAAAGATGGCCAGAAGGTACTTGTTACAGCTTCTGGAATGCGAGCTATGTTAGGAATTATTGGCTTTATCTTAGGCTTGCCTTATTTACTTCTTGAGATAGAAGCTTAGCCGTCTTTGAGCTGTGCTGAATCATAAAGAGTCTGAGACAAAAGTCCTAGCCTCTCAATTGTCTTTGTATTGTCGAGTAAGACGCAGTGGTTGAGTGGGCTCTATTACGCTGATTTCATCAACGTTTACAGTACTACTCAACTGTGCGGAGGTGGGATGACGAAATCGAATTCTAACGAATGACCGATTTCTGTCCCACTCTCTTCTTTATGGTTTATGTTATAATGATCAAAGTTAAAAGAAAGATGTTGGGGATGTCAAAAGTTTTAAGGGGAACCATTTATACCTTGGCTGCGGGGATTGCCTGGGGCTTATCGGGAACAAGTGGTCAATATCTGATGGAGCATGGTTTTTCGGCACTGAGCTTGACCAATGTGCGCTTGTTGCTAGCGGGTTTAGTCTTGATGATGCTGGCTTATACTACAAATAAAGAATCCTTTAAAAAGATTTGGAAAGATAAGAATTCTCTACTGCACGTTTTAATTTTTGCAATTTTAGGCTTGTTCATCAATCAATATGCCTATCTGGCGGCTATTCATGAGACGAATGCAGGAACGGCAACGGTTTTACAATATCTCTGTCCAGTGGGAGTCTTGGTTTACACTTGTGTCAAAGATAGAGTAGCTCCGACTGTGGCTCAGGTTTGCTCTATGATTTTGGCTATCGGAGGAACCTTTCTGATTGCGACTCACGGTCAGATTAATCAGCTCTCGATGACGCCCAAAGGCTTATTTTTAGGTATTTTCTCAGCCTTTACATACGCGCTATATATTCTTTTGCCGATTGAGCTCATCAAAAGATGGGGAAGCATGCTGGTTATCGGAATCGGCATGACCATTGCAGGTATCTTGCTCCTTCCTTTCAGCGGTATTTTCCAGCATCAGTGGCAATTCCGTTTGGATATCCTTCTAGCCTTGGTCGGCATCATTGTCATCGGAACAATCTTTGCTTACACTGTCTTTTTGAAGGGAACAAGCTTGGTCGGTCCTGTTAAATCTAGTCTTTTAGCTTCGATTGAGCCAATTTCAGCGGTCTTCTTTGCTTTTGTCATTATGAATGAACGCTTTTATCTGCTTGATTTTGTAGGTATGGGCATGATTTTGCTGGCTGTCCTGTTGATATCTGTCAAAGACCTAATCTTGGAAAAGAAAAAAGGATTATTATAAACAAGAAAGAATAAGGAAAGACCTAGCTCCGAATAGAGCTAGGTCTTTGTTGTTTACTTATTCGGTTTATTCATTGCTTTCTGAGCTGCCAAAGAATGCTTTGTACAGAGCACGGATGGCCTCTTTTTCTTGGTTCTTATTGACAACAAACATGATGGAAACTTCACTGGAACCTTGTGACATCATTTGGATATTGATTTTGTTGTCAGAAAGAGCTCTAGTCGCAGTAGCAGTCACCCCGATATGACTTTTCATTTTTTCGCCGACAATCATGATGATAGAAAGATCATGCTCAATTTCAGCGTAGTCTACTTCTGCTTTTTGTACAAGCTGGCGCAGAATTTCTTCTTCTTTGATTGGAGTTAATTCACGTTCACGAAGAATAATGGAAAGATCATCAATTCCTGTTGGCATATGCTCCCAACCGATATTTAGATCTTCCAAAATCTGAAGTGCCTTGCGACCAAATCCAACTTCTCGGTTCATGAGATACTTGGACATGTTAATACTTACGAAGCCAGAATCACCAGCGATTCCTACAACAGGAGGATGATCTTCGCTATGTTTATGGACAATGCGCGTACCGGGGTGCTCTGGATTGTTGGTATTTTTGATAACGAGTGGAATTTTTCCGCGATAGGCTGGAAGTAGTGCTTCATCGTGAAGGACAGTAAAACCTGCATAGGCTAATTCCCGCATTTCACGATAAGTAAGCTCAGCGATGGAGCGTGGCTTGTGAATAATCCCAGGGTGAGCAGCAAAGATGCCGTCCACATCAGTGAAGTTTTCATAGACATCTGCCTTGACACCAGCTGCAATAATCGACCCAGTAATATCTGAGCCGCCACGAGAAAAAGTACAGATTTGTCCATCTTGAGTGACACCGAAGAAGCCAGGGATGACAAGGACTTCATCGGAATGGATTAGTTCTTCTAATTTATCATAGCTTGAAGGGAGGATTCGAGCATTTCCTGGTTCGCTTGAAACCACTAGTCCAGCTTCTCTGGGATGGACGTAGCGAGCTGGAATGCCATTGTGGTTAAAGTAGGCTGCGATGAGCTTAGCATTGTTGTTTTCACCAGCTGCTAGGAAAGTATCGTAAAGAAATTCATTATTTTCAATTGGCAGAGTAGCTAGGGAGATGATGCTCTTAGAGATTTTTTCAATAATTGCAGATTTTAGACCTAGCTCAGAGACCATATCGGAGTAGCGCTTAATAATCCAATTTTGCTCCTTTGAGACATCATTTCCTGCAATGTACTGGCGATAATACTTAATCAGGGCATCGGTGACTTTTGTATCCTGGTCATCTCTTTTTCCTGGTGCAGAAACGACAACGAAGCGACGCTCAGCATCAGACTTTACAATATGTAAGACTTTTTCTAATTGTGAAGCAGAAGCGAGTGAACTTCCACCGAATTTAACAACTTTCATGGAGACTCCTAAACATAATTTAGGAAAATTATAACAAAATTCTGAAAATTTTGCAAATCTATCAGAAGCGCTTTTTCATCCAACCTTCTTTCCAAAAAACAAGCAAAAAACGAATATCAAATCAAATTTTCCAGTTTTTGTTTTCTTTCTTACATCTTTTATGATAGAATAAGTTTAATTTGACTATCAAATTATTTAAGAATAAAACAAAACGGCTGCATCTATCCAGTCGGGAATGGAGTTAGAATGACTTTTAATGGTATTCTTTATAAAGTAGTTGATGAAGTGGCAACCATTACTTTCAATCGTCCTGAAGTTTCCAATGGTTTCAATATTCCGATGTGTGAGGAGATTTTAGAAGCGATTGAGCTGGCCGCAAATGATGAGGCGGTGAAGTTTTTAGTGATCAATGCCAATGGGAAGGTCTTTTCTGTCGGTGGCGACCTAGCTGAGATGCAAAGAGCTGTCAGTGCTGATGATATTCAATCCTTGGTAAAAATTGCAGAGCTGGTCAATGACATTTCCTTTGCCATGAAACGGCTACCCAAGCCAGTGATCATGAGTGTGGACGGACCTGTTGCAGGCGCTGCTGCCAATATGGTTGTAGCTGCCGATTTCTGTATTGCGACAGAGAAATCTCGTTTCATCCAAGCTTTTGTGGGAGTAGGGCTAGCGCCAGATGCTGGTGGACTTTATCTTTTGACTCGGGCAATTGGTGTGACTCGGGCGACTCATTTGGTCATGACGGGAGAGGCCTTGACTGCGGAGAAGGCTCTGGATTATGGTTTGCTCTATAAGGTCTGTGAAGCAGAAAAACTGGAAAAAACAACGGAACAGTTGCTGAAGAAGCTAAAACGTGGTTCGCTGAATTCTTACAGAGCCATGAAAGAAATGGTCTGGAAGAGTCTCTTTAGCGGTTGGAAAGAATATGCGGAGCTGGAATTATCTTTGCAGAAATCCCTGGCTTTCACTGAGGACTTCAAAGAAGGTGTCCAAGCTTATACTGAGAAGCGTCGTCCACAATTTACAGGCAAGTAACTATTTTGTTTGCATATTAGGAAAATTGTTTGAAAATCAAATAAATTTTCAAAAGGACTTGCAAATTATTTTGAGATCTGATAAAATTTGAATGTCAAAGTATTTATGAAGGAGGTGTTGGTTTGAATTATCAATTAGTCAATGATTATTTAACATCTATTTTTAATAATGTTTTGGTTATTGAAGAGTCCAGCCTCCGAGGCAGTCAATTTAAAGACGTCTCGATTAAAGAAATGCACACTATTGATGTTATTGGTACCATGCCTAATGCGACTCCAAGCGATATTTCAAAGGAATTGTTAGTCACTTTGGGGACTGTCACAACTAGCTTGAATAACTTGGAGCGTAAAGGGTATATCGAGCGTCGCCGTTCATCCATTGACCGTCGTGTAGTTCATCTGAGTTTGACTAAGAAGGGGAGGCTCTTGTATCGCCTTCATAAACGATTCCACAATCGCATGGTCATGCAAGTAGTGGAAGGAATGTCCCCAGAAGAAAAAAATGCAATGCAAAAAGGTTTGCAGAACTTGTATAATTTTTTAGAGGAGTTGAAATAATGAACTATGCAAGAATTACTCAAGTAGCTCATTATGCTCCAGAGCAGATTGTCACAAATGATGATCTGGCCAAGATTATGGATACAAGTGATGAATGGATCTCAAGTCGAACAGGTATCAAACAGCGACATTTATCTCGAGCTGAGTCAACAAGCGATTTAGCTACAAAGGTTGCTGAGCAATTGCTAGAACAGGCTCAACTGCCTGCTGATCAGCTTGATTTTATCATTATTGCGACGATCACTCCGGATTCTATGATGCCGTCAACCGCAGCTAGAGTGCAGGCCAATATTGGAGCTACCAAGGCTTTTGCTTTTGACTTGACGGCAGCTTGCAGTGGCTTCATCTTTGCCTTATCAACTGGAGAAAAGTTCATTTCCTCTGGTCGCTATCAAAGAGGTTTGGTCATCGGTAGCGAAACGCTATCGATGGTCGTTGATTGGTCGGATCGGGCGACATCAGTCTTATTTGGTGATGGGGCTGGAGGTGTCTTGCTTGAATCAGCAGAAAAGCAGCATTTTTGGGCTGAAAGCCAGTTTACTGATGGCTTGAGAGGTCAGAGTTTGACTTGTGGTGGACTTGGTTTGTCCTCTCCATTTTCGGAAAAGCAAGTTGATGATCGCTATTTGAAAATGGAAGGTCGAGTAATCTTTGATTTCGCTATTCGTGATGTGGCACAGTCTATCAAAAATACCATTGAAGAGAGTCCATTTTCAGTGGAGGAGCTTGATTATTTGCTCTTGCATCAGGCCAATATCCGAATTTTAGATAAAATGGCTAAGAAACTCGGAGTTTCTCGGGAAAAACTACCTGCCAATATGATGGAATATGGCAATACTAGTGCAGCTAGTATCCCGATTTTATTATCTGAGTGTGTCCAACAGAACTTGATTAAGCTAAACGGAGATCAGACTATTTTATTGTCAGGTTTCGGTGGAGGTTTGACATGGGGCACGCTTATTGTTACAATTTAGTTAATCATGTGGAAACACATAGATAAAAAATATATTTTTTAAAGGAGTCTATCCATGGCAGTATTTGAAAAAGTACAAGAAATTATCGTTGAGGAACTTGGTAAAGAGCCATCAGAAGTTACACTTGAGTCAACTTTCGATGATCTTGAAGCAGATTCATTGGATTTGTTCCAAGTAATTTCAGAAATCGAAGATGCATTTGACATCCAAATCGAAACTGAAGAAGGCTTGAAAACAGTTGGTGACTTGGTTGCCTACGTAGAAGAAAAAACAAAATAATAAAGATTTGAGAGTATCGCAAGATATTCTCTCTTGTTTAGGTAATAGTTTGAATTTCAAAGTAAAAAGGTTGCTATCTAGCGGTTTGGGCTCAAGCTATTACTTAAGCAATGACTATGAGGAAGGTATTATGCAAACACGAATTACAGAATTATTAGATATCAAATATCCTATTTTCCAAGGTGGTATGGCCTGGGTCGCAGATGGTGACTTGGCTGGTGCGGTTTCAAAAGCTGGTGGTCTTGGGATCATCGGTGGCGGAAATGCTCCTAAGGAAGTAGTTAAAGCCAATATTGACAAAATTAAGTCTTTGACGGATCGTCCTTTCGGTGTCAATATCATGCTTTTGTCGCCTTTTGTAGATGACATAGTGGATTTGGTGATCGAAGAGGGTGTAAAAGTGGTGACGACTGGTGCGGGCAATCCAAGCAAGTACATGGCTCGTTTCCACGAAGCAGGTATTACTGTGATTCCTGTTGTACCAAGTGTGGCTTTGGCTAAACGGATGGAAAAAATCGGAGCGGATGCCGTCATTGCTGAAGGGATGGAAGCCGGTGGTCACATCGGTAAGTTAACAACCATGACCTTGGTTCGTCAGGTTGTAGAAGCAGTTAACATTCCAGTTATTGCGGCTGGTGGTATTGCGGATGGATCTGGTGCTGCAGCTGGCTTTATGTTAGGAGCAGAAGCGGTTCAGGTCGGAACACGCTTCGTTGTAGCTAAGGAATCCAATGCCCATCAAAATTATAAAGATATGATTTTGAAAGCTCGTGATATCGATACGACAATTTCTGCTCAACACTTCGGTCATGCGGTTCGTGCGCTCAAGAATAAGCTGACTCGCGATTTTGAAAAGGCTGAAAAAGAAGCCTTCAAGCAAGAAAATCCAGACTTGACTGTTTTTGAAAATCTGGGTGCTGGTGCCTTGGCCAATGCAGTTGTCCGTGGCGATGTGGAAAACGGATCCGTCATGTCCGGTCAGATTGCCGGCTTGGTCAGCAAGGAAGAAACAGTCGAAGAAATCCTCAAGGATATCTATTATGGCGCTGCTGAGAAGATTCAGCAAGAAGCAAAACGTTGGGCAGGAGTAACTAGAAATGACTAAGACAGCCTTTCTATTTGCTGGTCAGGGAGCCCAATATCTGGGAATGGCTCGTGACCTCTATGAGCAGTATGATGTGGTTAAGGCGACTTTTGAGGAAGCGAGTCAAGTTCTGGGCTATGATGTTCGGGCATTGATTGACCAAGATGAAGAAAAACTCAACCAAACTCGCCATACTCAACCAGCAATTTTGACAACTTCTCTTGCTATTTATCGCTTGTTGACTGAAAAAGGAATCCAGCCTGATATGGTGGTTGGCCTCTCTCTAGGCGAATACTCTGCCTTGGTAGCTGCTGGTGCGCTGGACTTCAAAACAGCGGTAGCTCTAGTCGCTAAACGCGGAGCTTTCATGGAGGAAGCAGCTCCTGCTGGTTCTGGAAAGATGGTTGCGGTGCTAAATGCGGACGTAGGTCTTATTGAAGAAGCCTGCCAGACAGCCAGTCAGCTAGGAGTGGTCTCTCCTGCTAACTATAATACTCCAGGTCAAATCGTCATTGGGGGAGATGTGGCAGCGGTGGATAAAGCAGTGGAACTCCTCAGAGAAGCAGGTGTGAAGCGCTTGATTCCGCTGAATGTTTCAGGTCCTTTCCATACAGCACTCTTAAAACCAGCCAGTGAGCAATTAGCCCAGGTTTTGGCTGAAACAGAATTTGCTGATTTTCAGCTTCCGCTAGTGGGTAATACAGAGGCGGATATCATGGAAACTGGCAGAATTAAGGAATTGTTAACTCGTCAGGTCATGGAGCCGGTTCGTTTCTACGATAGTATTGCTAAAATGCAAGAAGCTGGTGTGACAGAGTTTATCGAGATTGGTCCAGGGAAAGTATTGTCTGGCTTTCTGAAAAAAATTGATAAATCAGCAGTTGTTTATCATGTTGAAAGTGTGGAGACTTTGACAGCCCTACTGGAAAAATAATGGGGAATACCAATGGAATTAAAGAATAAAAATGTTTTTATTACTGGCTCTAGCCGTGGGATTGGTCTGGCTATTGCCCATAAGTTTGCAAGTGCAGGTGCCAATATTATCTTGAACGGTCGCGGTCAAATTTCAGACCAAGTTTTAGCTGAGTTTGCTGGTTATCCGATCAAGGTCGTGGTTATTTCAGGCGATGTATCTGATGGCGCTGATGCGAAGCGAATGGTTGGGGAGGCGATTGCGGCTTTGGGATCTGTAGATGTCTTGGTCAATAATGCTGGAATTACCCGCGATAAGATTATGCTCAAGATGACAGAGGAAGACTTCGAGCAAGTGCTGAAGGTCAATCTGACTGGAGCCTTCAATATGACCCAAGCTGTCTTGAAACCAATGGCCAAGGCTCGTCAGGGAGCAATCATCAACCTATCAAGTGTTGTCGGTTTGACTGGTAATGTCGGTCAGGCCAACTATGCAGCGTCTAAAGCTGGATTGATTGGATTTTCTAAGTCGGTTGCTCGTGAGGTAGCTGGGCGCAATATCCGTGTCAATGTGATTGCCCCAGGCTTTATCGAATCGGATATGACAGACGGGCTTTCTGAAAAAATCAAAGAAGCTTCTCTGGCTCAAATCCCAATGAAACGGTTCGGCAATACCGAAGAAGTGGCTGATGTTGCTTTGTTCTTGGCAGAACAGGAATATCTTACTGGTCAGGTCATCGCGATTGATGGCGGGCTGACCATGCA
Organism: Streptococcus cristatus; assembly: GCF_003943505.1. GTDB lineage: Bacteria > Bacillota > Bacilli > Lactobacillales > Streptococcaceae > Streptococcus > Streptococcus cristatus_E. The sequence goes on along the minus strand of NZ_RJPS01000001.1, from coordinate 191,426 downwards.
GTAAGTGCAATGTATTTGGATTTGACAGTTCACCAATTATCATAAAGGAGTTCACTATGAAACTAAATCGAGTTGTTGTAACAGGTTATGGCTTAACCTCTCCCATCGGAAACACACCAGAAGAATTTTGGAATAGTTTAAAAGAAGGTAAGATTGGAATTGGTCCCATCACCAAGTTTGACCACAGCGAATTTGCTGTTCATAATGCGGCTGAAGTCCAAGACTTTCCATTTGATAAATACTTTATCAAGAAAGATACCAATCGTTTTGATAACTATTCTTTATATGCCTTGTATGCAGCTCAAGAAGCGGTAACAAATGCGAATCTTGATGTAGAAGCAATCGATAAAGACCGCTTTGGTGTCATCGTGGCTTCTGGTATCGGTGGTATCAAGGAAATCGAAGATCAAGTTATCCGTTTGCATGAAAAAGGTCCAAAACGCGTTAAGCCAATGACTCTTCCAAAAGCTTTGCCAAATATGGCAGCTGGGAATGTGGCTATGCGCTTTGGTGCAAATGGTATCTGTAAATCAATCAATACAGCTTGTGCCTCTTCCAATGATGCTATTGGGGATGCCTTCCGCTCTATTAAGTTTGGTTTCCAAGATGTCATGTTGGTGGGTGGTTCAGAAGCCTCTATCACTCCATTTGCCATTGCCGGTTTCCAAGCCCTGACAGCTCTTTCTACGACAGAAGATCCTAGCCGTGCTTCTATTCCATTTGATAAAGACCGTAACGGCTTTGTCATGGGAGAAGGTTCTGGTATGTTGGTGCTTGAAAGTCTGGAACACGCTGAAAAACGTGGAGCGACTATCTTGGCTGAAGTAGTTGGTTATGGAAATACTTGTGATGCTTATCATATGACTTCACCCCATCCAGAAGGTCAGGGTGCGATTAAGGCTATTAAATTGGCATTGGAAGAGGCAGAGATTTCTCCAGAGCAAGTGGCTTATGTCAATGCCCACGGTACTTCAACTCCTGCTAATGAAAAAGGAGAAAGTGGAGCTATCGTAGCTGTTCTTGGTAAAGAAGTACCTGTATCTTCAACCAAGTCATTCACAGGACACTTGCTTGGGGCTGCAGGAGCGGTAGAAGCAATCGCTACAATCGAAGCAATGCGCCATAACTTTGTACCAAAAACAGCTGGAACAAGTGAATTGTCAGACTATATTGAAGCGAACGTCGTTTATGGACAAGGCAAGGAGCAAGAGATTCCTTATGCGATTTCTAATACATTTGGTTTTGGCGGTCACAATGCGGTTCTGGCATTCAAGCGTTGGGAGGGCTAGATGAATATCAATGAAATTAAAGACTTGATGGCTCAGTTCGACCAATCAAGCCTGCGTGAATTTTCTTATAAAAATCAAAGTGATGAATTGACTTTCAGCAAGAATGAAAGTTCTGCCGCAGTCGCAGCAACTCCAGCAGTCAGTGCAGCCCCTGTTGTAGCTCCTGTGCAGCCAGCAAGTGCACCTGTAGCTGAGACAGTTTCCCAAGCAGCTCCAACTGCAGCACCTGAGGTGGCTCCAGAGGCCCCGGCACTAGCTGCTGAGGGTGATGTCGTGGAAAGTCCCTTGGTTGGTGTGGCTTACTTGGCTGCAGGTCCAGATAAACCAGCTTTTGTCAGTGTAGGAGACCAAGTTAAAAAAGGTCAAACTCTGATGATTATTGAAGCCATGAAGGTCATGAATGAAGTGCCAGCACCGAAAGATGGTCTGGTGACAGAAATTCTGGTTCAGAATGAAGAAATGGTTGAGTTTGGGAAAGGGCTGGTACGCATCAAATGATTGATATCAATGCAATAAAAGAGGCGCTTCCGCACCGCTATCCTATGTTGTTGGTGGACCGTGTATTGGAAGTCAGCGAAGATGAGATTGTCGCTTTGAAAAATGTGACGATCAACGAGCCATTCTTTAACGGACATTTCCCTCAGTATCCAGTTATGCCAGGTGTCCTGATTATGGAAGCTTTGGCTCAAACGGCTGGTGTGCTGGAATTGTCTAAAGAAGAAAATAAGGGCAAGCTGGTCTTCTATGCTGGTATGGACAAGGTCAAGTTCAAGAAGCAAGTTGTACCAGGCGACCAGCTGATTATGACGGCTAAGTTTGTCAAGCGCCGCGGAACCATTGCAGTGGTAGAGGCCAAGGCCGAAGTTGACGGAAAACTTGCAGCCAGCGGAACCTTGACCTTTGCGATTGGTCAATAAGAAAGAGGAGATTTCACCATGTTTCGTAAAATTTTAATTGCTAACCGTGGGGAAATTGCGGTCAGAATTATTCGTGCAGCCCGCGAACTGGGAATTGATACTGTCGCTGTTTATTCAACGGCTGATAAGGAAGCGCTCCATACTTTACTGGCTGATGAGGCCGTCTGCATCGGGCCAGCCAAGTCTACAGATTCTTATCTGGATATGAACGCTGTCCTGTCTGCTGCTGTTCTGACAGGTGCAGAAGCTATTCACCCTGGTTTTGGTTTTTTGAGTGAAAACTCCAAATTTGCGACTATGTGCGAAGAAGTTGGCATTAAGTTTATTGGACCTTCAGGTGCTGTCATGGACTTGATGGGGGACAAGATCAATGCTCGGGCTCAGATGATTAAGGCAAAAGTGCCGGTTATCCCGGGTTCTGACGGGGAAGTCCATACCTCTGAAGAAGCCTTGGAAGTAGCTGAAAAGATTGGCTATCCAGTCATGCTCAAAGCTTCTGCTGGCGGCGGCGGAAAGGGTATTCGTAAGGTTGAAAAGCCTGAGGATTTAGTAGCGGCCTTTGAGTCTGCTTCTAGTGAAGCCAAAGCGGCTTTTGGGAATGGTGCCATGTATATGGAGCGAGTCATCTATCCAGCGCGCCATATTGAAGTTCAGATTTTAGCAGATCAGCAGGGGCATGTAGTCCACTTGGGCGAGCGGGATTGCTCTTTGCAGCGGAATAATCAGAAGGTGCTGGAAGAAAGTCCATCTGTAGCGATTGGGAAAACCATGCGTCAGCAGATTGGGGAAGCGGCTGTTCGAGCAGCTGAGTCTGTCGGCTATGAAAATGCTGGAACGATTGAATTTCTGCTGGATGAGGCCAAGGGTGAATTCTACTTTATGGAGATGAATACTCGGGTGCAGGTAGAGCATCCAGTGACTGAGTTTGTTACCGGTGTGGATATTGTTAAAGAGCAGATTAAGATTGCAGATGGTCAAGAGCTGTCCTTTAGTCAAGAAGATGTTGAAATTCGCGGTCATGCGATTGAATGTCGGATCAATGCTGAAAATCCAGCCTTTAACTTTGCACCGAGCCCAGGAAAGATTTCCAATCTTTATCTGCCAAGTGGCGGAGTGGGACTGCGTGTGGATTCGGCGGTCTATCCTGGCTACACCATTCCTCCTTATTACGACAGCATGATTGCCAAAATCATCGTTCACGGGGAAAATCGCTTTGATGCCCTGATGAAGATGCAACGGGCTCTCTATGAGCTAGAAATCGACGGTGTTGTGACAAATAGCAGTTTCCAGTTGGATTTGATTTCAGATCCTAATGTGATTGCTGGTGATTATGATACAGCCTTTCTCATGGAGAAGTTCCTTCCGGCTTATCAAGAGAAAAAATAGATGACAAGGAGTGATTTTGTTTGAAAGAAGCAGAATCACTCTAAAATTTAATGAAGGAGTAAGCAATGCCTTTGTTTTCAAAAAAGGATAAATATATTCGGATCAATCCCAATCGTTCCTCTCGTGCCTTGCCTCAGCCAAAACCAGAAGTTCCAGATGAGCTTTTTTCCAAGTGTCCAGGTTGTAAGCATACCATTTATCAAAAAGATTTGGGCGCAGAGCGTGTCTGTCCAAGCTGTGGCTACACTTTTCGGATTTCAGCTTTTGAGCGTCTGAGCTTGACGGTGGATCAGGGAAGCTTTGAGGAATTGTTCACTGGTATTGAGACGACAGATCCTTTGCGTTTTCCCAATTATCAAGAAAAACTGGCAAAGACACGGGCAAAGACTGGCCTAGATGAGGCCGTTTTGACAGGGACAGCTAGTATCAAAGGACAAAAAACAGCCCTTGGGATTATGGATTCCAACTTTATCATGGCTTCCATGGGAACGGTTGTCGGTGAAAAGATTACCCGCCTCTTTGAGTATGCGACAGAGCATAAGCTACCAGTCGTTCTCTTTACGGCTTCTGGCGGTGCTCGTATGCAGGAAGGGATCATGAGCCTGATGCAAATGGCTAAGACTTCTGCCGCTGTACAACGTCATTCAAAGGTTGGCCTTTTTTACCTGACCGTTTTGACAGATCCGACAACAGGTGGTGTCACAGCTTCCTTCGCTATGGAAGGGGATATTATCTTGGCAGAAGCGCAGGCTTTGGTAGGCTTTGCCGGTCGTCGAGTTATTGAGTCTACTGTACGGGAAAAATTGCCAGATGATTTTCAAAAGGCAGAGTTTTTGCTGGAGCATGGCTTCGTTGATGCGATAGTCAAACGTGGTGAATTGCGGGATCGGATTGCTACTCTCTTGAGCTTTCATGGAGGTGACCAATGACAAAAATCAGTCAGATTATCAAAGCAGCGCGTGATCAGTCCCGTTTGACAGCTCTGGATTTTGCCCAAGGCATTTTTGATGATTTTGTGGAATTGCACGGAGATCGTGGTTTCCGTGATGATGGTGCTGTCATTGGTGGTATCGGAACCTTAAATGGTCAGCCAGTCACAGTGATCGGCATTCAAAAAGGTCGCAATTTGCAGGACAATCTGCGACGGAACTTTGGTCAACCTCATCCAGAAGGCTATCGCAAGGCTCTACGTCTCATGAAGCAGGCTGAGAAATTCGGACGTCCAGTCGTGACCTTTATCAATACGGCTGGTGCCTATCCTGGCGTCGGTGCTGAGGAGCGCGGACAGGGCGAAGCCATTGCCCGTAATCTCATGGAAATGAGTGATCTGAAAGTGCCCATTATTGCCATTATCATCGGCGAGGGTGGCTCTGGTGGGGCGCTAGCCTTGGCAGTGGCTGACAAGGTCTGGATGCTGGAAAACTCCATGTATGCCATTCTCAGCCCTGAAGGCTTTGCTTCAATTTTATGGAAAGATGGCAGCCGAGCAATGGAGGCGGCTGAGATGATGAAAATCACCTCGCACGAGCTCTTGCAGATGGGGGTCGTTGATAAGGTCATCCCTGAACGTGGCTTTAATAAAAATGAGCTCTTAGCTGCAGTCAAGCAAGAGATCAGTGCCGAATTAGCGGAACTTTCTAAACTTTCTCTCGAGCAACTTTTAGAAGATCGCTATCAACGTTTTAGAAAATATTAGCCAGAAGCCTTAGGGCTTCTTTTTCTTACTTGAGAGAGGTATGGAGGCAGTTAAGGTGGTAATATATTTTGGTTTGACATGTAGCAATATATTCTCTTTATAGAGGTCATATAAAATATATATTATACAAGCTGTCAGACCTATGTTAAGATAGTTGCTAATCAAAAGAAATGAGGTTTCATATGTCAGAATTTACTATCCATACGATTGAGTCTGCACCAGCTGAGGTGAAAGAGGTTTTAGAAACGGTTCAAAAAGATAACGGTGGCTACATTCCTAATCTTATCGGTCTTTTGGCCAATGCGCCAGCAGCCTTGGAAACTTATCGGACGGTTGGAGCTATCAATCGTCGAAACAGCCTGACACCAACTGAGCGGGAAGTAGTGCAGATTACAGCTGCGGTTACCAATGGCTGTGCTTTCTGTGTGGCGGGGCATACAGCCTTTTCGATCAAGCAGATTCAAATGAATGATGATCTTTTGGAGGCTCTGCGTAATCGTACTCCGATTGACACCGATCCGAAGCTAGATACGCTTGCTAAATTTACCATTGCTGTCATCAATACCAAGGGTCGGGTCGGAGACGAGGCTTTGGCAGACTTCCTAGAAGCGGGCTATACGCATGAGAATGCTCTGGATGTAGTTTTGGGTGTCAGCCTTGCGACCCTCTGCAATTATGCCAATAATCTGGCCAACACGCCAATCAATCCGGAATTGCAGCCTTATGCCTAGTCTTTGAGGAGGGAGCAGAGCTTTTTAGAGGAGGTTATCTGCTTCTTGTCTCACCGAAAGCAGGTCATGTTGGGAGAATAAAGAAAAAAATGAAGTGGTACCGTTCACTTCATTCTTTTTTGCTGATGATATGCTGGATACCTGTTTGGAGGTGCTGGAGGATATGTGTAATTTCCTTTGGAAATACTTTATAGTTTTCCAAGTCTGTCAGGGGAATCCAGTAGACTTGTTCTTGGTTATGCTGGTAGTGAAATTGCTTGCCGTGAGATTTCATCAGATAATAGAAGCAAATCTCATGACAGTCTAGTCCTTTGAGGATGCCAGTTGAGTTGGAAAATAAATTTTCATGAACAAAAGCCAGCTTTTCAATCTCATACCTTTGTCCTGTTTCTTCGAAAACTTCTCGCTGGACAGCTTCTTTGGTGGTCTCTCCAAATCTGACCGCCCCTCCCACTGAATAGAAATAGTCTTCGCTAGAAGAAGCCATGACACAGAGTGCTTCCTCCTCAATGATGAGTGCAGCAGCCCGATAGCGAAATCGCTCCTGCCCTTGGGTATAAGAAATATCTTTTGCCATAGTATCCTCCTTGCATTTTTTAGTTTACTTGATTTAGAGCTTCCTGTCAACACTTTCTGTACCCGGACAGTTGTATTCTTTCTTTCTTGCGACAGGCTTTTTTTCCTGTTAAAATAATGACATGACTCGTTATAAAGCCCTTATTTCCTATGACGGACATGACTTTGCTGGCTTTCAGCGCCAGCCTCATGCTCGGAGCGTTCAGGAAGAAATCGAAAAAACTTTAACTCGTATCAACAAAGGTCAGCCCATTGTCATCCACGGAGCTGGTCGGACCGACAGCGGCGTTCATGCGCTTGGGCAGGTCATTCACTTTGACCTCCCGTCAGCTAGGGATGAAGAAAAGCTACGTTTTGCCTTGGATACCCAGACGCCAGAAGATATTGATGTCATTTCTGTGGAGGAAGTAACGGAGGATTTTCATGCGCGTTACAAGCCGCACAGCAAGACCTATGAGTTCCTGGTGGATATTGGTCGGCCAAAAAATCCGATGATGCGCCACTATGCGACCCACTACCCTTATCCTTTGGAGCTTCCTCTAATGGAGCAGGCCATTAAAGCCTTGGAGGGAACGCACGATTTTACAGGTTTTACAGCCTCGGGTACCAGTGTGGAAAATAAGGTTCGTACGATTACAAAGGCTAGCTTGGTGTTTGATGCGCAGCGTAATTTTCTAATCTTTACTTTTTCTGGTAATGGCTTTCTCTATAAGCAAATCCGCAACATGGTGGGAACCCTGCTCAAGATTGGAAATAAGCGGATGCCAGTCAATCAAATCGAACGGATTTTAGAAGAAAAGGATCGGCAACTAGCTGGGCCAACTGCAGCACCTAACGGTCTTTATCTAAAGGAGATTATCTATGAAGAATAAGCTGATTTTAGCCCTCTCTGGCAATGATATTTTTAGTGGTGGTGGTCTTCATGCAGACCTAGCTACTTATACGGTCCATGGCCTGCATGGCTTTGTCGCGGTGACTTGCTTGACCGCTATGACGGACAAGGGATTTGAAGTTCTTCCGACCGACGAGCAGGTCTTTGCGCAGCAACTCTCCTCGATCAAAGATGTGCCGTTTTCGGCTATCAAGTTGGGCTTGTTACCAACGGTTGCCATTGCAGATCAGGCTCTGGACTTCATCAAAAAGCAAGCGGGCATACCAGTCGTGCTAGACCCTGTCCTAGTCTGCAAGGAAACCCACGATGTGGAAGTTTCGGCCCTCCGAGATGAATTGATCAAATTTTTCCCTTATACGACCATTATCACGCCCAATCTACCAGAAGCAGAGATCCTGACCCAGTCGGATATCAAGACTTTGGATGATCTCAAGGCTGCGGCTGTGACTCTCCATGAACTAGGAGCTCAAAATGTCGTGATTAAGGGAGGAAATCGTTTCAGTCAAGATCAGGCCCTTGATTTATTTTACGATGGCAAAGACTTTCAGCTACTGGAAAGCCCTGTTTTACCAAATAATAATACAGGAGCAGGCTGTACCTTTGCTTCTAGCATAGCTAGTCAGCTTTTGGCAGGTCAATCCCCTCTTGAAGCCGTCAACTATTCAAAAGATTTTGTTTACCGCGCTATCCAGCGCTCAGATCAGTATGGAGTTATTCAATATGAAAAATAATCAGACAAGAAAAATCGCTTTGCTGGCTGTCATTACAGCCCTATCCATTGTTTTGGGGAATTTTTTCAAAATCCCGACGCCAACTGGCTTTCTGACCTTGCTAGATGCAGGGATTTACTTTACCGCATTTTATTTTGGTCGTAAGGAAGGAGCCTTGGTTGGGGGCTTGTCCGGTCTCTTGATTGACCTGGTGGCCGGCTATCCTCAGTGGATGGTCTTTAGCCTCATCTGCCATGGCCTTCAAGGCTACTTTGCTGGTTTTACTGGCAAGCAGCGTTATATTGGTTTGCTCTTGGCCGGACTTGCCATGGTCGGTGGCTATGCTCTCTTTGGTAGTATTTTGAGTGGACCGGGTGCAGCTATCGCAGCGATTTGGGGCAATGTCATGCAAAATATTTTTGGCTTGGTGGTCGGCTATGCTCTTTATAGAGCCTTTCCCCTTGTCTTGAAAAGAGCCCTTCAGCCAGAGTAAGTGAGGTCAAAGATGGATTTAGAGAAACTTGAAAAGGAAACCAGACAGATTGCCACAGATGTCTTGGACAAGGCGGGTTTGGTCAAGGGAAATATTTTTGTCCTAGGTCTATCTTCTAGTGAAGTCATGGGGGGACACATTGGCAAGCACTCCAGTAGGGAAGTCGGTCAGGTCATTGTCAAGACCTTGTTAGATATTCTGCAAGCACGGGGAATTTACTTGGCCGTTCAAGGCTGTGAGCACCTCAATCGTGCCTTAGTTGTGGAACGAGAATTGGCAGAAAAGAAAGACCTAGAGATTGTCAATGTCCTGCCCAGTCTCCATGCAGGCGGGAGTGGCCAGCTAGCAGCTTTTGATTATATGCAGGATCCTGTGGAGGTTGAGTTTATCACAGCCCATGCTGGCTTGGATGTGGGAGATACGTCAATCGGTATGCATGTCAAGCATGTTCAGGTTCCGATTCGCCCTCAACTGCGCAGTTTGGGTCAGGCTCACGTTACCGCCCTTGCCAGTCGTCCCAAGTTAATTGGCGGAGCAAGGGCGTCTTATATCGAAGATAGGATTCGAAAATCCTAGTAGGATAGAGGAGGAGAGTGGGTGACCTACTCTTTTTCTCTTTTCCCAAATGATAGACTTTGCCTGTTGATTCTCGTGCTGGTGAGGGAAATAAACCCACAGTGGTAGGAGAATATTGTCTGCTAAGAGCTGGGCCAATGGTCAAAAAAGAGCAAAAAGTGGCTAAGATTTCAGCGTATGAAAGGGGAAAAAGGCGAAAAATAAAAGGTGTCGCTTGAAAAAACTGCTACTTATGTTATAATGGATTGTATGCAAAAAATTTGAAGGAGAACTGACAGAATGTCTGTATCATTTGAAAACAAAGAAACAAATCGTGGAGTGTTAACTTTTACTATCGGTCAAGACCAAATCAAACCTGCTTTGGATCGTGCTTTTAATGCAGTTAAGAAAAATATTGCTGTACCAGGTTTCCGTAAAGGTCATATTCCTCGTCCAGTCTTCAACCAACGTTTTGGTGAAGAGTCACTTTATCAAGATGTCTTGAATGCATTGCTTCCAGTAGCTTATGAAGCAGCTGTGAAAGAAGCTGGTCTTGAAGTGGTTGCACAACCAAAAATTGATGTGACTTCAATGGAAAAAGGCCAAGACTGGGTTATCACTGCTGAAGTCGTGACAAAACCTGAAGTGAAATTGGGTGCTTACAAAGACCTTGAAGTATCTGTAGAAGTTTCTAAGGAAGTTACTGATGCTGAAGTTGATGAGCGCATTGAACGTGAACGCAACAACTTGGCTGAATTGGTTCTGAAAGATGGAGCAGCAGCTGAAGGTGATACAGTTGTCATCGACTTTGTTGGTTCTGTTGACGGTGTTGAATTTGATGGCGGAAAAGGCGATAACTTCTCACTTGGACTTGGTTCAGGTCAATTCATCCCAGGTTTCGAAGACCAATTGGTTGGTCACTCAGCTGGTGAAACAGTAGACGTTGTTGTAACCTTCCCAGAAGACTACCAAGCAGCTGACCTTGCTGGTAAAGAAGCAAAATTCGTTACAACAATCCATGAAGTAAAAGAAAAAGAAGTTCCAGCTCTTGACGATGAACTTGCAAAAGACATCGACGAAGAAGTTGAAACTCTTGCTGAATTGAAAGAAAAATACCGTAAAGAATTAGCAGAAGCGAAAGAAGCAGCTTACAACGATGCAGTTGAAGCAGCAGCGATCGACCTTGCAGTAGAAAATGCAGAAATCGTTGACCTTCCAGAAGAAATGATTCACGAAGAAGTTCATCGCGCTGTGAACGAATTCCTCGGCAACATGCAACGTCAAGGTATTTCTCCTGATATGTACTTCCAAATCACTGGTACAACTCAAGAAGACCTTCACAAACAATATGAAGCAGATGCTGCAGCACGCACTAAGACTAACCTTGTTGTAGAAGCAGTTGCGAAAGCAGAAGGCTTTGAAGCTAGTGCTGAAGAAGTTGAAGCAGAAATCACTTCATTGGCAACAGACTACAACATGGAAGCAGACCGCGTTCGCCAATTGCTTTCAGAAGAAATGCTTAAACATGATATCGCTGTTAAAAAAGCAGTTGAAGTCATCACAAGCACTGCTAAAGTAAAATAATAGCTTCTAGTCAGCCCTAGTGGATGACAAATACAAGCACAGGAGAGAACGATTTGTTCTCTCTTTTTTGATGTTGGAGGGATGGTTTAAAATGGGAAAGCTAATCTCTAGATTAAAATAAGCTCTACAATTCCTACAGGGAGTTAATCTCTGTAGAAATTATAGAGCTCATATCACAACATCCATGGCATACCCATTTCGTTTGATGCTTTAGTAGCATGAAATGCAGCTATTTCGTTTTCAATAATTTTGAATAATTCATCTTCCTCTAGCAAACGTAATATTTCAAGGTTCTTTTGTATTAGTTCTTCATCAGCAGCACAAATTCCGATTCTGGCCGAATGAAATGCCATTGCATCATACCGTTTAAGTAATTTTGCTGTTTTAATAACAATCGAACAAATATGACTGCACATCGGAAAGTGTTTATAATAAAAATAAAAGGTAGACAAATTTGATAGAAGGGCTAGTTTTATGGGAAGGATATTTTGGAAATCAGAGTATTTTTCTAGTCTGTGAAGAATTAATTGAGTGGTATCTAGAATAGTCTCCGTAGGAAGGACAAAAAGAATGGAGTTTAAAATGTTGAAATCTGATGCGTACCAGGTGTCATGGTGTTTTAAATCGTTCCATAAAATGTCAATGATATCTTGTGTCACCTTATCTCTGTTTGAAATTCCATTCTTTCTAATCTGAAGTATAACTGTCAAGGATTGGTGCAATTTTTGGATAGAGATATCATAATGAGTTTTTAGATAAGATTCACATTGTTTATGAATAGCTTCAAGTTCTCTTACTCCACTAATTGAATGAATATTGCTGATTTGATTTAATAGTTGGGTATGCTCGCTAGGATGGTAAAGATTACAAATATAATCAAATTCATCAAAGCTCATATTAATTTGTTGAAGTAAAAAAGCCATGTTCTCATACTTTGGAACGACAAGTCCATTCTCTATCTTAGAGAGTGTTGTAGGAGACAGTACATTGCCACACACATCTGACTGAGTGAGGTTTTTAGACTTTCTAATTTCTTTATAAACTTTTCCAAAATCATATCTCATATCATAATCTCCAAAAAAACTTGAAAAAAGTTAAAACAATACTACATGATTCTGACTACATTATATAATTTAGTAAGGAGGAATGCAAAGAAATATAAAAAAATTTCAAGTCGTAAATTATGTTCTGTCATTCTCTTATATATTCTTAACAAACTCTATGTTAGGCTAGAGGTCTGTGTAGGATATGGAATTTGGAATAAGAAAGTAGGTCAAAAAATGGCTAAGAAAAAGATGCTGTTAACTTTGTCAGTCGTAGCATTAGGAATTGCTTCATATACTTTGCTGAAACCAGTTATTGCAGAAACAACAATTGGTAAAACAAACGAAAATCAGACGATTTCAATTTATAAGAATTTACTAAAAGGTAAATCTGAAAAAGAAATTAATGACTACTTTTCAGGTTTATCAGACAGTAAACTGATCATTGCAGACAAATCAGGTGGTTTTACAACTAGCTCTACAGATGACTACAGTAATCCCGTAGAGACAACCGATGAGAATGGCAATAAAGAATTAAAATCTTTCCAAGATAAAAGTGTTGCTGCAACAGTTGGTGAAATCAAAGAAGCACTTAAGAATAACTAAATCATACAACTTGCTGATGTTAATTGCTAGTTGTTGAATTAGAGAGAAAGAGAGTGGGACAGAAATCGGTAATTCGTTAGAATTCGATTTCGTCGTCCCACCTCCGCACAGTTGAGTAGGGCTGTAAAAGCTGATGAAATCAGCGTAGTAGAGCCCACTCAACCACTGCGTCTTGCTCGACAATCCAAAGACAATTGAGAGGCTAGGACTTCTGTCCCAGCCTCTTTTTGTCGCATGTTTAGTTATTGGCCTCTAGGATAAGAACTTTAATCTCTTGGTGTGACTGCTTAGAGGAAGTATGTCTAGCTTAGGCCTCGGCCGGTCACTTTCCCTATAGATTCATGGTAATCTAGGCCTCGGTCGGTCACTTTCCTTTAGTTTTTTAGGCAAATGATACTTTGGATAACTGTTGGCCAAAAGTAAGTGTCTGATGAAAGGTGATGTCTCTTGTTTTGAAACCAGCTAGCAGAACTGGCTAGTCTAGCTGGTTTCTAAGTCTTAGATAAGGAATTATTTCAAAAACGAATAGGATAATGAAAAGCAGTTTTTAGCTGATTGTTGAGAAATGCTAGGCTGTCATAGAGAGATATTTAGCTTTTAGACAGATTTTTTTAGGGAGCTTGTGATATACTGTTAGTATGGAAAAAAATGATATTGTTTACGGCGTGCATGCTGTGACCGAGGCCTTGATGGCCAATACGGGAAATAAACTTTACATTCAGGACGACTTGCGTGGCAAAAACGTGAGCAAGCTGAAAGATTTGGCGGCAGAAAAGAAGGTCTCTATCTCTTGGACACCCAAGAAAACCTTGCAGGAGATGACGGATGGAGCTGTTCACCAAGGCTTTGTCTTACGGGTATCGGAGTTTGCCTATGCAGATTTGGCGGATGTTTTGAAAAAAGCAGAGCGGGAAGAGAATCCTCTGCTATTGATTTTAGATGGCTTGACAGACCCGCATAATCTGGGCTCTATCTTGCGCACGGCTGACGCTACCAATGTCACGGGAGTGATCATTCCCAAGCACCGAGCAGTCGGCGTGACACCAGTTGTGGCCAAGACCTCTACGGGCGCTATCGAGCACATTCCTATTGCCCGTGTGACCAATCTCAGCCAGACTCTGGACAAGCTCAAGGAAGCTGGTTTCTGGATTTTTGGGACGGATATGCAGGGGACGCCTGTTCATAAGTGGAATACGGCAGGCAAGCTAGCCCTCATCATCGGCAATGAAGGCAAGGGCATTTCCAGCAACATCAAGAAGCAGGTGGATGAGATGCTGACCATTCCTATGAATGGTCATGTTCAAAGCCTCAATGCCAGCGTCGCAGCGGCCATTCTCATGTATGAAGTCTTTAGAAATCGGGTGGGCTAATGCAAGTACTTGGAAGCTATCTGTTAGAGAAATATCAAACAGAAACGTTTGAACCGATCATTTATGATATCTATCATAATAAAAGAGAAGATAATTATTGCTTTTGCTTTGAAATCACTGAGGAAGCAGATCAGTATCCCTTAGAGGATTTATTGACCCAATATTCCTTGAACTGCACGGATTTATACGGTCAAGGAAGTCAGGTAAATGGCGCTTTGAAATACCTAATTGAGGTCGAAACCTTATCCAGTGATAAGGCGGATCTCATCAGTATTCTCAATTTTTCTACAATTTTAAATAAAGAGATTGTGAATTATGTAAAAGGAAAATATGAGTACCTTGCTGAAAAGAGGTGTATGAGTTCCTTTTATATGGAAAATCAAAAAGTGGAAGTTCCTGTGCTTGCTTACCGAAGTGACAACTCTGGGATGGTTTCTTTTCAAAATAAATATCCAGAGGTGCAATTAACAAATTTATTTTTAGAAGATAAAAAATATGATGTTGAGTGTTTAGATGGGGAATGGATTTGTATCGAATTACTTGATGGTAAGGCAAACCTTATTTTAAACAATTCACAAGATGAATATTTCCAATATATTTTTGATTTGAAAGGTTTTCAAGGTGTCAGTCCTGTCCTAGACTGACCGAGCGAAATAGCTTTCCTAAAAAGCAAGAAATTTCTAATAGCTAGTCCCGATATGGTGGTAGGCAAATCACCAGGAATAACCCGCTTATGTCCATGGAGAAGCCTTCTCTGTGGCAACTAAAAAATGATGGAGAACAAAGATGACCTTTAAAATTTTAACGGATTCGACGGCAGACCTGCCAGAAAGCTGGACTCAGGAACATGATGTGCAGGTTCTGGGCTTGACCATTCAGTTGGATGGCCAAACCTACGAGACAGTCGGACCGGATAAGCTGACCAGTGAGCAGCTTTTAGCCAAGATGGAGTCTGGCAGCAAGCCGACTACCAGCCAGATCAATGTTGGCCAATTTGAAGATGTTTTCCGCCAGTATGCTCAGGAGAGTACAGCGGTTCTCTATGTGGCTTTTGCTTCCGCCCTGTCTGGTACCTACCAAAGTGCAGCCATGGCGCGGGAGATGGTCTTAGAGGATTACCCTGAGGCGATCATCACCATCCTTGATACCAAGGCAGCTTCGATGGGTGAAGGGCTCTTGGTCATGAAGGCTGTAGAAGCGAGGGCAGCAGGTCAAAGCCTAGAGCAGACGGCAGACTTGCTTCAGAGTCTAGTGCCTAGAGTAAAGACCTATTTCTTAGTAGATGACCTCAATCACCTCATGCGGGGTGGCCGCATTTCCAAGGCAGCGGCTCTCATGGGAAGCTTGGTCAATATCAAGCCCATTATCGCAGTCACAGCTGATGGAAGTCTGGATTCGGTCGCCAAGGTGCGAGGCAAGAAGAAGGCGCAGGCTGAGGTGGTTCGGATGACCTTAGATACGATTTCTGATCCACGGGTGGTGGTTGCCTATGCGGGTGAAAAAGAAGTCGCTGAAACTGTCAAGGAGCAGCTTTTAGCTTCTGGCCAGGTTACAGAAGTCCTTATTCTGCCTCTTGGTCCGGTTATTTCGACGCATACTGGTCCAGGTACCCTAGGACTCTTTAGCATTGGCAGTGAACTTTCAGACTAAATAGAAATGAAATCGTTATTTTATAAATAATTGCATCAAATATATTGACTTTTGGCTAGAAAATTTGGTATGATAGTAGGCGGTATTGTTTACCCCATTTGTAAGGCCCCGGAACCTTTCAAATAACCCGCGGACCGGAACATCCGCCCTGTAAACAAAAACGATATTCATATAGGAGAAATCATGAACAAAACAACATACATGGCTAAGCCAGGTGAAGTTGAACGCAAATGGTATGTAGTAGANGCTACTGATGTACCTCTTGGACGCCTTTCTGCAGTTGTAGCAAGCGTACTTCGTGGAAAAAACAAACCAACATTCACACCACACACTGATACAGGTGACTTCGTAATCGTTATCAACGCTGAAAAAGTTAAATTGACTGGTAAAAAAGCAACTGATAAAGTTTACTACACTCACTCAATGTACCCAGGTGGTTTGAAGTCTATCACTGCTGGTGAACTTCGCTCTAAGAACGCCGTTCGTTTGATCGAAAAATCAGTTAAAGGTATGCTTCCACACAATACTCTTGGCCGTGCTCAAGGTATGAAGTTGAAAGTATTTGTAGGCGCTGAGCACACTCACGCTGCACAACAACCAGAAGTTCTTGATATTTCAGGACTTATCTAAGGAAAGGAACAATAAAGTATGTCACAAGCACAATATGCAGGTACTGGACGTCGTAAAAACGCTGTTGCACGCGTTCGCCTTGTTCCAGGAACTGGTAAAATCACTGTAAACAAAAAAGATGTTGAAGAGTACATCCCACACGCTGACCTTCGTTTGGTTATCAACCAACCATTTGCAGTTACTTCAACTGTTGGTCAATACGACGTTTTCGTAAACGTTGATGGTGGTGGCTACGCTGGTCAATCAGGCGCTATCCGTCACGGTATCGCTCGTGCCCTTCTTCAAGTAGACCCAGACTTCCGCGATTCATTGAAACGCGCAGGCCTTCTTACTCGTGATGCTCGTATGGTAGAACGTAAGAAACCAGGTCTTAAGAAAGCTCGTAAAGCGTCACAGTTCTCAAAACGTTAATCGAACCGATTATATCAACGTTTCAAAGCACTCAAAAGTTTACCTTATGGGTGCTTTTTTCGTGTTTTTTTGAAAAGTTTACCTCAAAGTTTACCTTATTGTTTTAGAGATTTTAAGGCAAATTCACCTACTGTCATAGGAACTACATTAGAAGTATTTACATAAATCTGTGTTGTTCCTGTGTCACTGTGTGTTAGAGCTTCAGAAATAGCTTCTAAGCTCATTCCTGCTTGTTTAGCAAGCGTTGCTCCTGTATGTCGCAGTTTATGAGGTGTAGCATGTGCCAGCTCTTTATGTCGCTTTCTGATGCTTTTCATATTATTGTTTAGATAGTCAGCATGTAAAGGCTTGTTGATGTTTCCTCTAGTGTCTATATAAGTAAAGACAAACTGTTCAGGTAGTATGTCTTGCATGCTGTTTACTTCTTGTCTCTTGTTTTAGGCTTTGAGATAATAGTGACAACAGAAGTAGTTGTGGATTATTTTTGTGAATGTTTAAATTAATCATTAGAAAATTGTTGGCAGTTGAGAGCTCTAAGTAAATTATTTTGATACAATTTATGGTCGCACATAGATAGTATGTCACAAAAGAAACTGCTGCTCGTTAAAAATTTCATTTTTTCAGTGATAGATCTCTTTTTACATGATTTACCTATTAATATTAGTAAATGTTAAGGATAAGTATTCTTTTTATTTTTTGCCACAAATGAGTATCAACATCTTTCGAATGGAATAGTTGACAACTGTTTTTAAGAATTATACTATTGAATTGAATAGATAAGGAGTTGATTTGATGCAAGAGACAATGATTGATTACAAACAAAATATTTACCAAGAGCTATCTCGCTTAACAAAGGGGCTAGGAAGTGAGAAGCGTCTTGATATTTTAAATATATTATCACAGGGACCAAAGACAGTTGAGGGAATTGCGCATGCGACGGGTCTCTCTGTTGCCAATACTTCGCGCCACCTTCAGGTTTTAAAAGAAAGTCACTTGGTGGTGACGAGTCGAAATGGTAATTTTATCCGTTATAGCTTGGCTTCTGAAAAGGTTGTCCAGTTAGTCCTTCTGTTATTTGCCGTCGGTGAAGAACAGTTAGCAGAAGTCAGAGCGATTGAGTCAGACTATGATGAGGCAGCTGGTGTTCCTCAGATTGAGCTCGCTAATGCAATTGAATTAGCAGCTAAGACAGATGCTCTCCTACTTGATTTAAGGCCTGTTGAGGAGTATGAGGCAGGGCACTTGCCAAAAGCTCTTAATTTACCAATCGATGAGTTTGATCAAAAAAAAGCTCAGCTTCCCAAAGAGAAGACCATCATTGTTTATTGTCGCGGGCGCCAATGTGGCTATGCTAACCTAGCAGCACAGGATTTACAGAGTTTAGGCTACAGTATCTATAGTCTCAATCGCAGTTTTGCTGATTGGAAGTGGGGTGCATCCTCTCGTTCAGAACTTGACTAAGGTGTATTCCTTAGTCTTTTCTTATAACCGGAGACTCGTGAGCAAAATCATTGCAAAATAGATTTAGTGTGCTATAATTCAGTTATTCAATAAAAAAGTTGAATTTCTTTTTTACTAAATCTATTCAACAATTTTATTGAATTACATCTTTGAAATACTTCTTATTTAGTATCTCAAAGAAACTAAGTGATACAAATTGGATTTTCAGAAGGGCTAAGTTAACCTTTTTGAAATTCATTCTTTTATTCTTATGCTATTCAATTACATGATTGAATAGAAGCGATTTATTTTAGATAGGAGTTTTTTATGACGACACAACTAACAACCGAAACATTTGCGAAATCTATCCAAAATGGGGTAAGTTTTATCGATTTTGGGGCGCAGTGGTGCCCACCTTGTCGGATGATGGAGCCGGTAGTGGAAGAACTTTCACAGGACTTTGACGGAAAAGTAACGATTGCTCAGGTGGATGTGGACCAATCACAAGATCTGGCCAATCTCTTTGGCATTCGTTCTATCCCAACAATGGTGATTTTTAAAGATGGCAAACCCGTTGATGCTCTTGTTGGTGTTCATCCTAAACAAACATTGATGGAAAAAATCCAAGCACAGTTATCATGAGGTGATTTATGTATGATGCAATTATTGTAGGCTCAGGACCTGCAGGTTACACAGCTGGCATTTATTTAAGTCGAGCTGGTTTGAAAAATCGATTGATCACAGGCTATTCTGAGGGTGGTCAATTAACCACCACAACCCTTGTAGAAAATTATCCAGGTTTTGAAAACGGGATTGATGGCAATAAATTAGTCCAAACAATGCGCCGCCAAGCAGAACAGTTTGGCACCGAAATGACCTTTGGATTTGTTCAAAAAATTGAAGGCGAAAAGTCTCCTTTCGAGGTACATCTGGATAATGGTGAAATCATTGATACCAAGGCCGTTATTATCGCAACAGGCTCTAGCGCTAAATACCTAGGTATTGAAGGTGAAGAAGAGGCCGTCGGAAAAGGTGTCAGCGCTTGTGCGACCTGTGATGCTTTCTTCTATAAAGAGCGTGAAGTCCTTGTAGTTGGCGGGGGTGATGTCGCTATGGAAGAAGCCCTCTATTTGACACGCTTTGCATCGAAAGTGACCGTTGTCCACCGCCGCAATAAGTTACGCGCATCTGATATTATGGCCAAACGGGCTCAGGCAAATGATAAAATTCATTGGATGTTAAATTACACGCCTATCAAAGTTGCATCTAATCTGATGGGAATGACTGGTTTGGATGTTCGTAATAATGAAACAGGTGATATTGAGCACATTCAGGCTGACGGTCTCTTTGTGGCCATTGGTCATCAGCCAAACACCGATTTTCTTGATGGAAAATTAGCATTGGATGATAAAGGCTATATTCAAACACAGGCAGGAACAGCAAAGACCTCTGTTGCAGGTATTTTTGCAGCTGGTGATGTGCAAGATCCAAAATACCAACAAGCCATTACTGCAGCAGGTAGCGGTGCCATTGCTGCCCTAGATACATTGGCCTATATTGATAACCTATGATGAAATCAGTCACGTCTAGTATCGAATTAGAAGAACTGTTAGCCGAACATCAAAATCTAGCTCTTCTTGTTTCAGGAAATCAATGCAGTCTATCGTCTCTTGGGCAAAAAGAACTCATAGACACGGCTGAACGAGAGCATTTGGTGCTTTACCAAGCAGATATTTTTCAAGTGCCCCGTCTTATTTCTTTATTTGGCATTCAGCCTACCCTGACGAGTTTATTAGTCTTTAAAAAGGGTCAATTGGTTGATAAGAAAGAGGTTTAAATGGCAAGAAAAGCTTTGATACAAAGGAAAAAGAAGGCCTATCCGGTTCAAGAATACTCACGCTGTTTGGCATGCGACCGCCCACATTCGATTTACCGCAAGTTTAAACTTTGTCGGATTTGTTTACGCCAGCAAGTTTACCAAGGTGTCATTCCTGGGTTGAAAAAAGCTTCTTGGTAGTGGAAAGAAAGGAAGAAATATGGAAATTAGTTACTGGTCAGATATTGCCTGTCCATTTTGTTACATTGGTGCTAGTCGGATGAAGCGTGCTATGGCAGCTGTTGGTTTAAACCCGGAAGATTTGACAATGAAAGCTTACCAGCTAAATCCCAATGCGCCTTTAGAAACAAGTGAAACCATGCTCACAGAGTTTGCTGCCAGTCACGGTATGACCACTGAGCAAGCTAAAGCTCAGTTTGCGCACATGGAAAGCATGGGAAATGAAGAAGGGCTTCGTATTGATATGGCGGGGATTATCCCAACCAACACCTTTTCAGCTCACCGTCTTATTAAATGGTCGCAGAAGTATTTAGATAAAAAAGATCATCAAAATTTCATTATGGCCTTGTACTATCTTTACTTTGAAGAACTTGCCAATATTGCGGATTATTCTGTGTTACTAGCTGTTATCAGTGAGTTCGCTCTACCACAAGAAGAGGCAGCGCAGGTTCTTGCTGGCGATGCGTTTGCTGACGAGGTCAAATGCGATATCTTAGAAGCCCATCAATCAGGCGTTCAAGGTGCACCTTTCTTTGTTCTGAACAATAAGTATGGCATTTCAGGTGCTCAGCCTTATGAATACATGTTAGCGGTATTAAAACAAATTCAAGCAGAGGAAGGAGCACAATAAAATGATAGATACCCCTTTTCAACTACTAGACAGCAATTCAGAAGAGACAGGTTTAGTTTGTGGGATTGATGGCTGCAGCATAGAGCCCTCAACACAGCCGTTAGAAAAAAGCAAAAAAGCAGTCATTAGGAGGACAGAATGGAAAAACAAAGGGTAGAAGCCTTGTCAGATGCTATATTGGCCATTATTGTCACAATTATGACCTTGGAGTTACAGTTACCTGAGGAATTGACCGTAGTAGGACTTAGAAGCATGCTACCCATGCTTTTTATCTACATTACTAGTTTTTTGCAAATCATGGCAGTCTGGCTGTATTATCATGAACTCTACAAATTAGTAGATCATGTCAGCTTTCGTTTATTTGGAGCTAATAGTTTTTGGCTTTTAACAGCTAGTTTTGTTCCCTTAGCGACTCGAGGGATTGGGCAGCATTCCGCTAATTTTGCCTTTCTCCTGTTTTTTATCTCATCGTTCTTGCCCTTTGGGATGTAGCTTGGATAATCATGACAGCAATGGTGATCAAGACGAGTCAAAGACCGTTATCAGCTGAAGAAAAAAAGATACCTTATCGGTGGGCACTATTATATGGATTGCAGCTAGTGATCATATTATTAGTTGGTTATCTTTTTCCAAATCTCATTTCTCTTGCCCCGCTACTGATGATTGTTAATGTTATCTATGGTTTTTTAAGCAACAAATCTTGAAAAAGACTAAAAATAATGGCTAAATAGCATCGGTTATAAAAAACAGATCTTAAGAAAGCTCGTAAAGCATCACAATTTAGTAAACGTTAATTCGAGAGAATTACAATACATACAAAGAGCACCTTTCGGGGTGTTCTTTTTTATTGATATCTTGTAGATTTATAATTAGAAATCTCCTTGAATGGTATCAGGTAAATGAAAAATTCGGCGATAATATCCTATTTCTTCGTACTTTAGCCTAATACCCATAATGTAAAAAACTCTAGCTATCAGGTAGTTGATAGTTAGAGTTTTTTTTATTCATATGATTTAATGAGATTAAATAAGTCCTCTACTTCTGATGACGGTGTAGCTGATTTGAGATAAGCGTAATAAACTGTAAATGTTATCTGATCCTCCGGTATTAGAGGGATTTTTATTAAATCATCATCTTCATCAGAAAGTGCGATATCAGCCAGTAAACTTACGCCAATCCCTTTCTTTAAAAGTTCTTTAATAATGATAATGTCGTCACTCTTAAAGAATATTTCTGCCTTGTTTTGATACTTTTGATTAAGTAGTTCAAAAGCTTTCAGGTGAACAAAGTGTTCGTCTAAGAGTATAAAGGATTGATCTACTAATTCTTCAAAAGTGAGGGAAGGAGCAGTAGCAAGAGGATGGTTCTTAGATAAAACGACATACAGTTCTTTATGAAAGAGTTCATGTGTCTCTATTGAAGGATGATTGAGTGGTTCAATCAATCCGAGTAAGCTCGCATCTAGTTCTCCCTTAAGGAGAAGGTTTAATAACTCTACGGAGCCACCGCGGATAGGACGTACCTTTTTTAAAAAATCAAATTCAGTTTCTTTATTTAAGACAGAGAAAAGATACTGAATGATAATAGGAGGGAATCCTACAGTAGAGTAATGCGCCAAAGAGCGATTAATTTCTTTGCGAGTAGAAATGACCTCAGGTAAAATCAGTTCTGTGTGTTTTAGAAGAATTTGTCCTTGAGTAGTTAATTTGAAGGATCGATGTGAGGGATCATGGTGAATCAATTTGCAATTAAAGGAGTCCTCTAAGCGCTTGATGGCATAAGAAATAGATGGTTGGCTGACATTGTGTTGTTTTGCCACTTCCGTATAGGATTGAAGCTGGCAGAGGTCATAAAAATATTGCAAATCTTTTAAATTCATATGGGCTCACTTTCATTAATTGGAGAAAAATAAGTGGAAATCACAAGATAAATGATTTTTATCCGTATCCTACAATTTGACTATACGAGTATTCGCTGGTTAAAATGTAAGTGAGTCAGGGATATCAAAGATTATCTAAGATACTTTCAAAAATGACCAAGATCTTTTCTCGTTTATCAATAGGGAGCTGTTTAATCTTCATGTTGATTCTTTTGAGTGAAAGATTGTCAGTCTTATCAGAGGTTGATTCAAGGTTATCAAAATTGAAAAATTCCTCTGGGGTCATCTCTAGGGCGTCAATCACTTTTTCAAGACTGTGAATGGTCAGATTCACATTTTGGTTTTCTAGTTGGTTGATATACTTAAGCCCAAGTCCCGCTTGTTCCGAAAGTTCTTCCTGGCTCATTTTGTTTTGTGTTCGAAAATATTTCACTTTTTTGGAAATATATTGTTGTAAATAGTTTTTAGTTGTCATATAAATAGAATACAAGTTTTGTATGACAAAAAAACACCTTAAAAAATACGAAGTATTGTATAAAAAACTTAAATGATATTTATCTATTGTAATTTGCCTTGTAAATTTATATTTTAGTATGGCTTTATTTGTCCGATGGTAAAGAGCGATTACCGAAAATCTTATGAGTATAGAAATTTATAACATAAAGAGGTTAAAGAATCACAAAATGGTGCTTTGAGTAATAATCTACAGAATAAAGAGTTTTCAATAACGCTTTACTTCTAGACTCATTATAACATATACACTAACGATTGTATTTTTTAAATAACAAAGTTCGACTAAAAATACATATTAAGTGGTATAATATTATCAAAAAGGAGGTTGCACTATGACTGCACATGATATTTTAAATAACCCTTTCCTTAATAAAGGGACTGCCTTTACCTTAGAGGAACGGAAGGAACTAGGTCTTATTGGTTTATTGCCACCTTATGTTCAAACCATTGAAGAACAAGCGGCACAAACTTATGAGCAAA
Organism: Streptococcus cristatus; assembly: GCF_003943505.1. Taxonomy (GTDB): domain Bacteria; phylum Bacillota; class Bacilli; order Lactobacillales; family Streptococcaceae; genus Streptococcus; species Streptococcus cristatus_E. Next base: position 167,888 of record NZ_RJPS01000001.1, on the reverse strand, counting down.
TGCAAACAAAAGTAAATGATTTGGAAAAACGTCTTTTCCTAATGGAAATTTTTAATACCAACCGTACTCTTTTCTATTATCTATTTTCTCAACATTTGGAAGAATTCAATCCAATTGTATATGACCCAACCATTGCAGATACCATTGAAGGTTATAGTGACCTCTTTGTAGATCCCCAATATGCGGGATATCTTGATATTAATCATCCTGAAAATATTGAAGCCACTTTGAAAAATGCTGCTGGTGATCGCGAGATTCGTCTCATTGTTGTAACAGATGCAGAAGGAATCCTTGGAATCGGTGACTGGGGAACCAATGGTGTCGATATTTCTGTTGGGAAATTGATGGTCTATACGGGTGCTGCTGGAATCGATCCTTCTATGGTCCTTCCTTTAGTCATTGATGCAGGGACTAACCGTGAAGAACTTCGGAATAGTCCTAATTACTTAGGAAATCGTCACGAACGGGTCCGCGGAGATCGTTACTACGACTTCGTTGACCAATTTATTCAAACAGCAGAACGTCTCTTTCCTAAACTCTACCTTCACTGGGAAGACTTCGGCCGCTTGAATGCTGCCAATATACTTGAAAAATACCGGAAACAAATTCCAACTTTTAATGATGATATTCAAGGTACAGGAATCGTTACCTTGGGTGGTATCTTTGGCTCACTGGATATTAGTGGTGAAAAATTAACAGATCAAGTTTATCTCTGCTATGGTGGTGGTACTGCGGGTGCAGGAATTGCCTCTCGTGTTCTTCGTGAAATGGTGAGTGAAGGTCTTTCTGAAGAAGAAGCTTATAAACGTTTCTTTATGGTTGATAAACAAGGTCTTCTCTTTGATGACATGGATGATCTAACTCCTGAGCAAAAACCGTTTGCTAAGAAACGTGCTGACTTTACTAACGCAGACAAGTTGACTGACCTGCTTGAAGTAGTGAAGACTGTGAATCCAACCATTCTTGTAGGAACTTCGACTCAGCCTAATACCTTCACTAAAGAAATAGTAGAGGCTATGTGTGAAAATACAGAGCGTCCGATGATCTTCCCTTTGTCAAATCCAACCAAACTAGCTGAAGCTAGTGCCAAAGATTTGATCGAATGGTCAGATGGCAAAGCTTTTGTCGCAACAGGAATTCCTGCTGATACGGTTTCTTATAAAAGTGTCGACTATGTGATTGGTCAAGCCAATAATGCCTTGATTTACCCAGGTCTTGGTCTAGGTATGCTGGCTTCTGAAGCAAGTCTTTTGACTGATGAAATGATTGGAGCAGCGGCTCATTCATTGAGTGGTATTGTCAATCCAGGACAACCAGGAGCTCCTGTTTTGCCGCCGTTCAAGTATGTAGCAGATGTTTCTATTAAAGTAGCGGAAGCAGTCGCTAAAAAAGCGCAAGAGCAAGGTCTTGCACGCGCTAAGGAAACAGATATGGCCAAAGCCGTTCGTGATTTGAAGTGGTATCCAGAGTATAAATAATTCATTTCTGTTGCTATCCTTCTATACCGACAGATTTATATGGGCTGTGGACTTAAGAAATTTAGAAAGGATACCTATGTCACTCTTTTTAACCTCGATTACGAGTATCATTCCGATTATCGCTATTATTGTTTTGGGGTACATTCTTCAGGTGAGGGGATGGTTTGGAGATGACTTTGGTCCCAACCTGTCTCGTTTGATCATGAATGTAGCCTTGCCAGCGTCAATCTTTGTGTCGGTGATGAAATACCTAACACTAGATAAACTAATCAGTCTTTCTGGAGGCCTCCTTTATACTTTTGTGGCATTTATCTTAGGATATATCGTAGCTTATATTGCAGTTATGCTTTTCAAGATCCGTCCAGGACGACGAGGAACCATGATTAATACCTTTGTTAATGCCAATACTATTTTTATCGGTTTACCTTTAAATGTTGCTCTTTTTGGGGATCAGGCTCTTCCATATTTCTTAATTTACTATATCACCAACACGATTTCCACCTGGACATTAGGCGTGTATTTGATGACGAGCGATAGTAAATCGGGCCAAAGCAAGAAGACAAGTAAATTTGACTGGAAGAAATTGCTACCAGCTCCACTTGTAGGTTTTCTTGTGGCTCTACTATTTTTGATTCTTCGAATTCCTATTCCAGATTTCGCAACGAATACCTTAACCTATGTTGGAAATATCGTCACTCCCCTATCTCTGATTTATATTGGTATCGTTCTTGCAAAGGCGGGCTTGAAAACTATTACTTTTGATAAAGATACAATTGTCACTTTAGTTGGACGCTTTATCCTAGCTCCTCTGATCATGCTTCTTGTATTGAAGTTCTTTGCCCCAAATATAGCGACAGTAGAATTTAAGACCTTTATGATTCAGTCCGCTACACCAGCTTTAGCTGTTCTCCCGATCCTTGCTAATCAAGGAAAAGGAGATGTGGAATTCTCTACGAATGTAGTGACTCTAAGTACGGTTCTATTTATCGTTGTTATTCCAATATTACAAACTTTATTAGGATAAGAAGGAAGAGGATAGGATTGAAAGTTCTGAGTTAAGAAATTTCCCTATTTAAAAAATATTGATTCAAATTTTATGAAATTAATCAGTAGATATCGTTCTGAAAATCCTTGATAATACGCTGTTTTTAGTCCAACTGAAACCCATACTTTCCAAACCAGGTCTTAAGAAAGCTCGTAAAGCTAGCCAGTTCTCAAAACGTTAAGAAGCGGCTACAATACAGCATTTACAACACTTCATGGTTCACACCATGGGGTGTTTTTTGACGTTTTTTAACAAAATTCACACCACTTTTCACACCAAATTCAGGCTCTTTTCTACCATTTATCAAGTCTATCAAGGCTTTAAGTAAAGAAAGAGTTAAGACAGTAGCTATTCTGAGGTTACTGTCTTATTTTTAACACTTTTTGATCCATAAAGGGCATGCTAAAAAACACCTCATCTGGTATTTTTGTCAACTGTAGTGGGTTACCAAAAAGTCATACTCTGGAGAGGACAAGATTTGTTCTCTCCTTATAAACAATCGCTTCATTTTGAAAATCAGGAAAGCCTTGTTTACGGATCTAGTAAAGCAAATAATAGCCAAGAAGGCAATGCAATGTTTGGTGGCTTCTTCTTTATCGGTATCTTCCTATCCATTATCTTTATGGTCGGTACTGTATTAGTCATCTACTACAAACAAATCTCTGAAGGATATGAAGACCTCGAACGCTTTGTAATTTTGCAAAAGGTTGGTTTGGATCAAAAGCAGATCAAGCAAACTATTAATAAGCAAATCTTGACCGTTTTCTTTCTTCCTGTAATCTTTGCCTTCCTCCATCTGGCCTTTGCTTATCATATGTTGAGCTTGATTCTAAAGGTCATTGGAGTAGTCGATGCGACCATGATGTTGACGATAACCTTATCAATCTGTGGAATCTTTGCACTCATCTATGTTTTAATCTTTATGATTACTTCAAGAAGTTATCGTAAGATTGTTCAAATGTAAAAAATAATAATGCAATAGAGTGCCTAGAATATAAACATATAAAAATAAAGGAGATAATATGAAATCTGAAAGTTATTTTGACGAAGGAATCCTAGATTATATTGGATACTCTATCTTAGTAGCCATAATTTGCAGGCTTACCTTGGGGATCGCAACACCTTAGGCGGTTTGCATGATGCAAAATTGAAAACCAAATAAACGGTAGTAGATGGTCAACGTCTATACTTTGACGGGACTGGAACACAACTATTCGGCAACTGGATTAAGGGGGTTCTTCTAACCATCATAACGTTTGGGATCTATGGCTTCTGGTTGAACATAAAAATGGAGGAATGGATTGTCGAACACACTCATCAAGTTTAAACATTAAAGCGGCATCTTCTTTCAGAGGAGATACCGTTTTTTCTTTTTCGGATAAGGAAACAAAATTTTCTTCCTTTCTCTATCTTTTAAATTGATATATTTTTGCAGAGAAAGACTGTAAAATTTTTGATATAATGTTAAGGATAGACTGACGGATGCTTAAAGGATATTTTTCAAAAGACTTACAGGTGAGAACTAAGAAAATTTAAATACATATGTAATGTTTGACAGAAAATCACTCTGCCCTCATCAATGGATAAACAGAAATAATTCAAATAAAAGGAGTAACCAATGACCAGAAACTATTCAACACGGGAATACCGTGAAAAATTATACGATGATCTTCATGTTAGATCGAGAGATATAGCGATTTTGATGTGTGCAATTTTTATTGCCTCTATCGGACTAAATATGAATTCAACAGCTGTTATTATAGGGGCCATGTTAATTTCACCTCTCATGACACCGATTGTTGGACTAGGATTAGGTTTAGCTATTTTTGACACTCGTTTAGTTAAGCAAGCTCTAGGGGTTTTACTTACTCAAGTATTTGTCAGTTTACTTGTATCGACTCTGTATTTCTGGATTACTCCCTTATCTTATGCAAGTAGCGAGTTGATTGCACGAACTTCTCCAACGATTTGGGATGTCCTAATTGCTATTGCCGGTGGGATTGCTGGTGTGATCGGTTCAAGGAAAAAAGAAGCAAACAATATTGTGCCAGGAGTAGCCATTGCTACAGCTCTGATGCCACCTATCTGCACTGCCGGCTATGGTTTAGCTAATGGAAATGTACGATTTTTATTTGGTGCTCTCTATCTTTTCTTGATTAACTGTGTCTTTATAATGCTAGCCAACATTATAGGAGCAAAAATTTTAATGAGAAAATCTCCCTTAACTTCATTCAAAGAGCTAAGCATTAAAATGAAAATTGGTTTGATATCTTTGATTGTATTATTGGTTGTTCCAGCCGGTTATTCGGCAGTTACTCTGACTATAGAACAAGCGCGAAAAGAAGGTGTCAAACAGTTTGTAGGAAAAGAGTTTGCCAATTATACGGTCATTAATCAAGTCTACAAGTCAAGGGACAATGAATTGGTCTTGACAATTGTTGGTGACCCGATTTCAGAAGAAGAATTAGAAATAATTCACCAAAAACAAGCCTCTTACGGTATTCAATCTGTTCAATTGAAAGTCAATCAAGTCCATAATTCGACAAAATTAGATAGTGAAGCGACCAAGGAATTTTATGAAACCATTGACAAGTATATCGATCAAAAACTCTCTGAAAAGGATTCGCAAAAAGATCTCGTAAAAGAAAATGAAGCAGACAAGGATTGAGGACGATGAACTGAATAGGTTTAGAGTTGCTGTCTGAAGAAAATAGTCTAGATGTCTATTCTTTTGAAAAAGAAAATCGGGAGTATTTTGAGCGAAATTTACCTCCCAGACCAGCTAACTATTTTGATCCAGAAGGTTTTAAAAAAATTACAGCGGAATTGTTAATGGAACAAGAAAATCATGACACCTACATGCATCTTATTAGAGATTCGCAAGGCATGATGGTCGGAAGAATCAATTTAAGTGTTTTAGGGAGCGATAGAAAAACAGCAGAACTTGGATATAGGATTGGAGAAAATGTTACTAATTTAGGCTATGCAAGCGAAGCGGTTAAACTTGTTTTAGACAAGGCATTTCATACTTATGGTTTAAATAGAATCATTGCGGGAGCGGCAACGGATAATCTTGCCTCTAAGAGAGTGCTTTTAAAAAATGGTTTCAACTTTAGTAGGATCATAGAAAATGACCTACAAATGAATAATGAGTGGGTTCATACAGCGGTATTTGAGATAATGAATCGATAACATCATCATTCCCGGTTTACTGACAGGATATATGGAGTCATTAATCATTGCGGATATTCAAGAATTTTCTCTGGATCTAAAAAGTCAAGAGTTTATCGGAAATTTCTCTGAGTCATTTTTTGAGATTTATAAAAGCAATTTTCACGAATTGTTTGATTAGCGATATCAGCTGTAATTAGATATGCTTTTGTTACCTGTTTATCACTATGAGTTAAGGCTCCAGAAACAGGCTGTAGTGAAACTCCAGCTTGCTTTGTTAACGTGGCTTCTGTGTATCCCAGTTTATAAAAGGATCGTAGAAAAAATCTCAGTTTTACATTCATGGGATGCTTCTGATCTCTCCTGAAAAATCAATGCCTTAGCAATATAGAAAAACACCCTTACCCCTAGTTCTGCTAAAAGCATAGGATAAGAGTGTTTTTTTATTAAGAACGAAAGACGATGATTATTCTTCGTCTTTTTTGATAATGTTTTTAACGCCTGCGATAGCACCTTCAACAGCGCCTTTTGCGTCTTCAGCGACTTCTTTCACTTTTGAAGCCACTTTTTCAGCAGTTCCTTCTGCTTGAGTTTTTGAATCGCCAGTAAGTTTACCGAAACCTTCTTTGATAGAACCTTTAGCTTGGTTGAATTTTTCTTCGATTGACATGGAAATTTCCTCCGTTTATTTAGTGTATTATCTAAGTTGGATGCGGTTTGATACTCATTCAAGCGAGATAATAGATACAGTATAGACTCTTTACGAAGAAAAAGCAAATAATTGCTACGAAATGACAAATAATTTTTAATAGGTCACGACATTAATTTCGCCCTTGTCATACTCTGCAATGAAGATATCGGAGACATTTTCAAAGCCTTCTTTTTGTAATTCGGACATCAACCATTCTTCTGACTTGCCGATAGTTTCTAAGATTTCAAGTTGGACAACTCCATCTGTAATAATCGGATATTTCGGATTTTCATCACCAATTCTTACGATAATCAATTGGCCATTTTGCTCGATGACAGCTCTTTTGACTTCTTTCAGTTGGAAGACTCCTTGGGAGCGTAATTTCAAAGCGACATCTGATGCGGATAGACCTTTTGAACGGCATGCTTCAGGATCTAGTTTTCCGTTTTTGATGATAATAGTTGGTTTCCCATCAATCAGATGTTTGATGTAGGAAACGTTGGTGTTCAGCCATTTTAAGAGNAAAATCAGAATAGTCCAGATGATTAGGATGATTGCATATTGAAGGATAGTAATGGAGCTATTGTAGATGACCCCGCCGATAATGCCACCGAGAACAAAGTTTTGTACTTGGTCTGTTGCAGAGCTTGGTGCTAAATTTCCCTTACCTGTCATATTGATGACAAAAACGAGAGAAACGAGTCCCAAAGCTAACTTAATTGCAATTGTAATAAAAAAGCTCATTATTTTTCAACCTCCACGAGTTCAACGTCTGATTTGTACAGTTCCATTTTTTCTAATAAATAACTATCCTGATCGGTTCCGCTAATAGCGCGGTAGAATTGCTTGCCAACCTTGATAATTGCGCCATCTGTCGTAGCTGAAGTATTGACGTAGACTTCTTCTTTCTCAACGCCTAATTCTTTTGAGACAACCTCAATAAAATGCAAGGAGCTACGGAATTGATTGTCATTTGACTGATTGTTTTGGAAGTTAGTAATGCTAATCAAAACAGTGGCTACTAGGGACAAGATAGAAATAATGGATAACTCACGGAACTTACTTCCTCGTTTATCTTTATAGGCCTTAAAGGCGAAAAATCCCGTCACTAAAACCAAGCAGGCGGATATAATCACCATCACCCAATTCTGCTGGCTAATCTGACTCAGTACATAGTCATATGAATAGAATTTCATAAGATCCCTCACTTTTTTTGAATTCAAGCTATTATAAAACAATTTAGCGGCTACATCAATAGCTTTATATCGGAAAAATAAGGTTTTCTAGAACTTGTTTGAAATATGAGTTTGACTGCTGGTGATCTTTCAAAAAGATACTGTATATTCTCAGGTAAAATATTTGCTTCATTCGAGTTTCCAAACTGCCAATAGAACTTGACAAAATCATTCAGAGTGCTAGAATAGGAGACAGGTAGAGGCCGATTTAGCTCAGTTGGTAGAGCAACGCACTCGTAACGCGTAGGTCACAGGTTCGAGCCCTGCAATCGGCAGAAAGAAAACCAGCACCTTTTTTATGGGGTTGCTGGTTTTGTTTATATAATTCTTATAAAGAAGTAAGAAAAGTTAGGCCACCTAATATCACTCCCGCAGCATTGGGAATAATGAGGATCCAGTCTTTTTTAGGTTCTTTTGTCCAACCGTAGATAACCCAAATCAGGCAAGAAACTGCTGCGAATAGTGGTTGGAAAGGTTGAGCTTTGGATCCTTGTAAGTTTGCGATAATTTGTGGAATATAAGCGACGAATACAAGAATTCCAATAAAAGCTCCAATAGATCCGACAAAACGATTAATTTTTTGTTTTGACATACGATACCTCCTGAGAGTCCATTATATCAAAACGGAAAAAATTGTCAAATGAGACGTAAGCCAGTATGGAGAATAAGTTTTAGTTTTTATCTAAAACTAAGAGAAAGAGCCAAGTGTGGTTTGAGAAGTAGCGATAGAATTGTTCATACCTGGTTTATCCATTGTTAGGCTGGATAGAGAGCTTATGATCATAGAAATAGTAGTAAATCAGTATTGTCGTGTTGATAAAAATGGGTAATGATTAATTTCTTTGAAGCCTTATGCTGGGAAAATTCAAGATTTTTTATTTCATTTTAATCTTTTAAAATAACCACTTACCAGCCCATATTGACCACTTACTGAAAGTCCCTTGTTTCTTTTCAAGAAATTGTTATAATGAAGATAGAAAGAGGGGAGGAGTGCTTATGAAGGTTCGGATTGAGCTAGACGAGCGTTTAGCTGACACAGAATTGGTGATTCGAGTATCGCGGATTGATGATAGGATTCAGAAGATTCAAGATGCTTTGAATGAAGCGACTGCTCCAGCTATTCTCTTTTACAAGGAAAATAGTGAGTATTTTGTGGACTTGGCAGAGATTCTCTTTTTCGAGACCGATGGAGCCAAAATCTTTGCTCACGCGCGCAATGATGCCTATGAGGTCAAGTTGAAACTCTATGAGCTGGAGGAGCTATTGCCCCGCTATTTTTGCAGAATTTCTAAGTCAACCATTGCTAATGCTAGGGCGATCTATTCTTTAGAAAAGTCTTTCTCGGGCACCAGTTCCGTCCAGTTTTCTGAAACGCATAAGAAAGTGCATGTTTCAAGGCATTATTATCAACTACTAAAAGAAAAGTTAAGTGAAGTGAGGTAATCATTATGAAAAAAACAATTCTAGGCATCGGTTTCTTGGTTTTAGCCGGCTGGGTTTTGCTTCAGGGAAACTTTGGTATTCCTATGTTCAGTTTTAATATCTGGCCCCTGCTTTTGGTCGGCATGTTTGCGTATTTTGCTTTGGAAAATTTCTTGGAACGAGATTTTGGTGCTGCCCTGATCATGACGATTATCGCTCTGATGATTGCTAATTCTGCCTATCATTTCTTAGCCATCTCCACTGGTACCTTGATCATGGGTGGAATTTTGGCCTGCATTGGGCTTAACATGATTTTTAAGCCGAGAAGAATCTGGGGTGTCCGTTATTTGTCTGGCAAGGGCTTGTCTACAAAGGAAGGAGAGATTTCCTTTGGTAGCGGCACTCGCTATATCAACTCGGATAATTTTATCCATGATAAAGTAGAGTGTGCTTTTGGTAGTGCGGCCGTCTATTTTGATAATGCCAGAATTTTAGGTGATTCTGCTAGTTTTGATGTGGAAGTATCTTTCGGCAGTGCTGTGCTTTACATTCCAAGCAACTGGCGAGTAGAGTTAAATGTGGACAATGCTTTCGGTACGGTTGTCAATCCGCATAATGTCAATGAAAAAGACAAGACTTTATATGTACGAGGTGACGTCGCCTTTGGAGCTTTGAAGATTGTTTACATCTAAGAAAACGGATTATTGGTCAGAAATTGCAAAGTTTGGGAAAATTTACTTGCCAAAAGCCAAGTTTTTTGATAATATAGTACGGTATGTGGTGCTAGCACATCCGTAATATTAGATCTAATAGGAGGAAACACACTAATGGCTAAAGTATGTTACTTTACAGGTCGTAAGACTGTATCTGGAAACAACCGCTCTCACGCGATGAACCAAACAAAACGCGCTGTTAAACCAAATCTTCAAAAAGTTACTGTTTTGATCGACGGAAAACCTAAAAAAGTTTGGGCTTCAGCTCGCGCGCTTAAGTCAGGTAAAGTTGAACGCGTTTAATACATGAAAGGGATTGGAAAGATTTATTCCTTCCCTTTTTTGTTGTTGAATTTTCAGACTAGACAGTTTATTTCTGCCCTTCCTCTTTTACACCCTGTCTAAAATATGGTAAAATAAACTATAAAATACTTTTGAGGTACAAATGATGACTGTAAAAATCAATACAAAAGATGGTCAAATTGAGCTGACTGATGACGTGATTGCAACAATCGTTGGCGGCGCAGCAACCGAAATTTTTGGTGTGGTTGGAATGGCCAGCAAAAATGCAATTAAAGATAACTTTCAAGCTCTTTTGGGTAAAGAAAACTATGCCAAGGGTGTGGTAGTAAAAACGTCTGAGGATGGTGGTATTGCAGTTGATGTTTATACCGTTTTGAGCTACGGCATTAAAATCAGTGAAGTTTCCAAAAATATCCAAGAACGCGTTAAGTTTAGTTTGGAAAATCAACTTGGGATCACTGCCCATACAGTGAATGTCTATATCCAAAATATTAAAGTTGTAGGAGAATAATCGTGTCAAATATTACTACTAGTTTATTTCAAGAAATGGTGCAGGCGGCATCAACTCGTTTAAATAAACAGGCTGAATATGTCAATTCTTTAAATGTTTTCCCAGTTCCAGATGGTGACACAGGAACCAATATGGGCATGACCATTGAAAATGGTGCCAAAGAAGTAGCTGATAAGTCAGCTTCAACAGTTGGTGAAGTGGCCGCTATCTTTGCCAAGGGACTCTTGATGGGTGCGCGTGGGAACTCTGGTGTTATCACGTCTCAGCTCTTCCGTGGTTTTTCACAAAGCGTAAAAGGCAAAGATGAGCTTGATGGACAAGCTTTGGCTCTTGCCTTCCAGTCTGGTGTAGAAGTAGCCTATAAGGCTGTTATGAAGCCAGTTGAGGGAACAATTCTGACCGTTTCTCGTGGTGCGGCCATCGGTGCTAAAAAGAAAGCTGAAGCGACAAATGATGCTGTCGAAGTTATGAAAGCGGCTCTTGAAGGAGCAAAGGCTGCCCTTGCTAAAACGCCAGATATGTTACCAGTTCTCAAGGAAGTTGGTGTTGTGGACTCTGGTGGTCAAGGTTTGGTCTTTATCTATGAAGGCTTCCTTTCTGCCCTGACTGGCGAATATATCGCATCAGAAGATTTCCAAGCGACTCCGGCTACGATGACTGAGATGATCAATGCTGAACACCACAAATCTGTAGCAGGCCATGTGGCAACAGAAGACATCACTTTTGGTTATTGTACAGAAATCATGGTGGCTTTGAAGCAAGGACCAACCTATGTCAAGGACTTTGACTATGATGAATTCCGTAATTATTTGAATGAGCTTGGTGATTCCTTGCTGGTAGTTAATGATGATGAAATCGTGAAAGTGCACGTTCATACAGAAGATCCAGGTCTTGTTATGCAAGAAGGGCTGAAGTATGGTAGCCTTGTCAAGGTAAAAGTGGACAACATGCGTAACCAGCACGAAGCCCAGCTTGAGAAGGAAGAAAAAGCTACCAAGCCAGCTGAAGAAAAAGAGTACGCTATTATTGCAGTAGTAGCTGGTGACGGTCTTGCTGAAATCTTCAAGGCTCAGGGCGTTGATTATATCATTTCTGGTGGTCAGACTATGAACCCTTCTACAGAGGACTTTATCAAGGCTGTTGACCAGGTGAATGCGCGCAATATCATTTTCCTGCCTAACAATAAAAATATCTTCATGGCAGCTCAATCTGCAGCAGAAGTGCTTGAGCAACCAACGACAGTGATTGAAACACGCACGCTTCCTCAAGGTTTGACAAGCCTTTTGGCCTTTGATAGTGGAAAAACCATCGAAGAGAACCATGAGAGAATGACAGCTGCCTTGAGCGATGTGGTTAGTGGTAGTGTTACGACAGCGGTTCGTGATACGACGATTGATGGCCTCGAAATCCATGAAAATGATAACTTGGGTATGGTTGATGGCAAAATCCTTGTGTCAAATCCAGATATGTTAACAACTTTAAAAGCAACCTTTGCGAAGATGTTGGATGAAGACAGTGAGATTGTTTCAATCTATATCGGTGAAGATGGTGACGAGGAATTGGCAAATGGCCTGGCTCAAGATCTGATGGAAGAATATGAAGATCTAGAAGTTGAGATCCACCAAGGAAATCAGCCAGTTTATCCATATATTTTTAGTGTAGAATAATTTATTTGAGAGTGGGACAGAAATCGGTAATTCGTTAGAATTCGATTTCGTCGTCCCACCTCCGCACAGTTGAGTAGGGCTGTAAAAGCTGATGAAATCAGCGTAGTAGAGTCCACTCAACCACTGCGTCTTTGCTCGACAATCCAAAGACAATTGAGAGGCTAGGACTTTTGCCCCAGCCTCTTTAATTTTTTTATATGTAAGATTTAGACAAGATAATGGTATTATGGTATACTGGAAAAAATAAAAAGAAAAGGTGTACTATGAAAAAGTTATTTATTCTAATTATTTCTGCTTCTGTATTATTGACAGGTTGCGTATTTCCAACATCTGGCAAGCATCGTCCGAAAGTTCCAGCTGAATCAAAAGTTGCTAAAACAAGTTCTAGCTCAAGCTCAAGTGACTCCTCTACGAGTGCTTCTTCTGAAAGTACAGCTATTGTCTCTAAAACCTTGGTCGGAGACCTCAAAGGCATCCATCATCGTGATACGGTGACCTATCGAGGAGACAAACTCTTGAAACTTCGAATGGAGCTGTTGAGTAATTTGCCAGAAGAAGCCAGTGGTGCTGCAGCCACTATGAGCCCAGAGGAAATGACCGCTATCATTCGAGAAGGAATGGAATCAGAACCAAACTACGTGGAAGCTAAGAATATGGAAGGAGTGACGATTGAGTACTCCGTAACAGCTGATAAGAAATTACAGGCCATAGTTGATCTGGATTTTGAGAAAATGGATGTAGCGAAAGCAGCAAGCCTATCTTTCTTTAAAGACTTGGGACTTAATGACATAAAAGACACCTCTCCTTCAATGTTTATTTTAGGTATGAAATTAGGCGGCTTGAAAGAAGAATAAGAGTGTATAAAGGCGAGTCATCTCGTCTTTTTTTGCTGTCTAGAAACCATGACATTTGTCATATGGTCTAGTGACAAAATCATCTAGTCGGAAGATGCGGGAAGTTTTATAATACAAGTAAGAAATGAAGAAATAGGGAGTAGTGACATGAAAATATGGTTGATAAAAGTAGCAGTCTTGAGTCTTGTTGGGATGATGTTTTATCAGTTGGCGAGAATGAGCGGAGCAGGTCTTTACCGCTTTCCTTGGGAGATTTTTGCTGGATTGGGAATGGCTAGCTACGTCCTAAAGGAAGTGGCTAAGTTAAGCAAGAGGAGAAAGTAGAAATGAAAAAGTACCTGTCCATCTTATTCATTGGAGTTGCAATGGGTGTATGGTGTTTTCAGATGATACCGGGTTTTCTGTTGGAATTTCTACCCCGGCAATTTTATATAGGAGTAGGGGGAGTGATTCTAGCTGTCTTTGTCATCTGGCCGCTCATCTATGATTTTATTAAGGAGGAAGATCATGAAATTGATTGAAGTGAAAAAGCTATCTAAAAGCATTCGGGGGAAGGAGATTCTGCATCACATTTCCTTTGACATTGAAGAAGGGGATTGTGTGGCTCTGATTGGCCCCAACGGAGCTGGTAAAACAACTCTGATGGATTGTCTCCTAGGCGATAAATTCCTGACTTCTGGTCAAGCATTGGTTCAAGGCTTAAAGCCAACGGATAATCGTTTGAAAGAGATGGTTGCCATTTTGCCACAGGAAAATACAGTGGTGGGGGATTTGAAAGTCAAGGAACTCCTCTCTTTCTTTCGCTCTATCTATCCTAATAGCCTGTCCGAAGAGGAAATCGATGCCTTGTTGGGCTTTTCTGATAAGCAGAAGAACCAGCTGGCTTCCAAGCTCTCTGGTGGTCAAAAACGTCTCTTTTCCTTTATCTTGGCCTTGATTGGCCGTCCAAAGATTCTTTTCTTAGATGAACCGACTTCGGCTATGGATACTTCGACGCGCCAGCATTTCTGGGAAATTGTGGACCAGCTCAAGAAGCAAGGTGTGACCATTATCTATTCTTCCCACTATATTGAAGAAGTGGAGCATACGGCTGATAGGATTTTGGTGCTCCATAAGGGAGAGCTCATCCGTGACACCACGCCTTATGCCATGCGCAAGGAAGAGCAGGAAAAACACTTCACCTTGCCTCTTTCCTATAAAGAAATCGTGGAAAAGATAGCTGGTGTAACGGAGATTGAAATCAAGCAAAAGGCGCTATCTTTTGCGACCAAGGATGCCAGTCAGGTCTGGCAAATTCTGCAGGAGCATGGCTGTACGATTGAAGAAATTGAGGTCCGCAATCGAACCCTGCTGGATAGTATTTTTGAGACGACACAAGAGTAAAGGAGCAGCATCATGAAAAATATGGCAAGTTTAATGAAAATGGAGTTAATTTTGATGAAGCGGCAGGCGGCCTACTACCTGCTCTCTATCGGGCTGCCCAGCGTTTTCTATCTGATCTTTTCAGGAATGATGTCAGGTTCTGATGTACCGGCGCTTGTGCTCCGAACCTATCTATTCTCTATGACACTTTTTAGTATCATGTCTAGTGCCTTTTTCAGCATTCCCAGCACCTTGCAGTCGGACAAGACCAATAACTGGCAAAAATTGATTCAGCATTCACCAGTTTCTATGGTAGAATATTATATATCAAAGCTTTTTAGTACTTTACTGACCTTTCTGCTTTCCATTATCGTGGTCTTCTCTGTCGGACATTTCGTTCGTGGAGTCAATGTGCCCATGATGGACTGGCTAATGATTGCCCTGATTCTTTTGATCGGTAGTCTGGTCTTTATCGCCATGGGCGTCTTGGTCAGTCTCCTGCCCAGTGCCCAGCTTATGTCGGTCGTAGGCAATATCGTTTATATGGCTTTAGCGGTCTTGGGTGGGCTTTGGTTTCCACTGACTATGTTTCCAGACTGGCTACAACTCATCGGCAAGCTAACGCCAAGCTATCAGCTCATGCAGGTGGTCTCTTCCTATTTGGAACACCATGACTGGAATGTGTCTGCCATGCTAATCGTCCTAGTCTACACCATTTTCTTTAGTATTTTAGTCCTTCAGCTCAAAAAACGGATTGAGGTTAAATAATTATATGTGGGAAAAGTTCCAAAACATACATCATATGTTTCATATTTCTCTGGTCTTTATCATCTTTCCGATAGCGGGTGTCATCAGTGGTGAGTACCCGCTTTTGACTTTGCTTTGGACAGCATTGTTAATAGGGGCCTATTACACCATCCTCATGGAGACAAAGCCTTTCTACCAGGCTCTATCCTGGTGGGTCATGCTTGCTTACATTTTTTACACTTCCATTTGGCTGAATGTGGGCTTCGTTTGGTATATTTTTTATTTGTCCAATCTTCTTGTTTATCATTACAATGATATTTCCCTTAAATCTTGGCGCTTTTGGAGTTTCCTAGCTGTCCAACCAGCTCTTCTGGTCGGGGTGTATATGCAGCAGCAATTTAGCACAGGCTATCTGGTCTTTTTCTCAACGACCCTTCTCTTTTCGGATTTCTTGACCCTAGGTCTGCATCGGATCCAAGTCGCTGAACAGCTCAAGGAAGAAAAAAGCAAGCAGAATGCTCAGCTCAATCTTTTCCTAGCGGAAAATGAGCGCAATCGAATCGGACGGGATTTACACGATAGTCTGGGACATACCTTTGCCATGCTTAGTGTCAAGACGGAGCTGGCCCAGCAATTCCTGCAAATGAAGGCCTACGAACAGGCGGAGAAAGAGATGGAGGAAGTGCGACGGATTAGTAAGCAGGCCATGGCTGATGTTCGACGGATTGTAGACAATCTCAAGACGCGGACACTGGATGAAGAATTAGCAACAATCCGAACCATGCTGGAAATGAGCGATATTGACTTGGAGCTTCATAATCAGCTCAATGTTGCTAGCATTCCTACAGAAATGCAGTTTACTATTAGTATGATTTTATTGGAATTAGCAACTAATATTATCAAGCATGCGGAGGCCAAGAAGTCCAGAATTGACTTGTATAGTCAGGATCGAGATTTGATCTTGGATGTTGAAGATGATGGTCGAGGCTTTAAGCGAGTCACTGGCCGAGAGCTGCATTCAGTTCGAGAGCGCTTGGAGGGGCTTGATGGTAGAGTGGAGGTCATCAGCAGCCAGAAGCCGACCATTATTCGCGTGTGCTTGCCGTATAGGGTTAAAGGAGATGAAAGATGAAGGTATTATTAGCAGAAGACCAGAGTATGCTACGGGATGCCCTTTGCCAGCTCTTGCAGTTGCAGCCGGATGTTACTAGTGTTTCTCAAGTGGCAGATGGTCGTGAAGCTATTGAGCTGCTCAAGACCAATCCAGTTGATGTGGCTATCTTGGATGTGGAAATGCCCTATCAGACAGGGCTGGATGTTCTAGAATGGGTGAAGGAGCATCAGCCAGCTGTCAAGGTAATCATTGTGACGACTTTTAAGCGGCCAGGCTATTTTGAGCGAGCGGTTAAGGCAGATGTTGATGCCTATGTACTCAAGGAACGTAGCATTGCGGATCTGATGAAAACCATCCACACTGTCTTGGCTGGACAAAAAGAATACTCACCTGAACTCATGGAAGTGCTGATGACTCATAAAAATCCCCTCTCCCATCAGGAACTTCTAGTCTTAGAGGCAGCAGCAACTGGGCTTTCTAATAAAGAAATTGCTGAAAAGCTCTATTTATCAAATGGAACTATTCGCAACTATATGTCGACCATCCTGACCAAGCTAGCAGCTGACAATCGTACGGAAGCTGTCCGGATTGCTCAAGAACAAGGATGGATATAAAATAATTATCTCGCTACATTCGGATTTAGCGGGATTTTCTTATCTTTTTCAATCAGAATGAAAAAAAACATCCGCGATACTTGCAATTTTTTTCAAAAATGTTATCATAGTAGAAAGCTTTTTGAATTTTTAGAAAATTGTAAATAAATGAAAGGGGAAATATGGAAAGAATCCAATTAGAAACTCCTAAGTCCGGCTCGCAGCTGGTCTTGGAAACCTTGAAAAATCTTGGTGTTGATACTATTTTTGGCTATCCTGGTGGTGCAGTCTTGCCCCTCTATGATGCTATTTATAGCTTTAAAGGTATCCGCCATATTCTTGGTCGCCATGAACAGGGGTGTGTTCATGAAGCAGAAGGCTACGCTAAGTCTACTGGGAAAATTGGTGTGGCCGTTGTAACCAGTGGTCCGGGGGCAACCAATGCCATTACTGGGATCGCCGACGCTATGAGTGACAGTGTTCCCCTTTTGGTGTTTACTGGGCAGGTAGCGACACCAGGCATTGGTAAGGATGCCTTTCAAGAAGCCGATATTGTCGGTATTACTACTCCCATCACTAAGTACAATTATCAGGTACGGGAGACGGCAGATATACCAAGAATCATTACGGAGGCCATTCATATTGCGACCACAGGTCGCCCAGGGCCAGTCGTCATTGATTTGCCAAAGGATGTCTCAGCTCTGGATACGGACTTTATCTATGACACTCAGTTGCATCTGCCAAGCTATCAACCAACAATTGAGCCTAATGAATTACAGATTAAGAAGATTCTTAAACAGCTTTCCAAGGCTAAAAAACCTGTTCTTCTTTCTGGTGGTGGTATTAGCTATGCAGGGGCAGCAGCGGAGATGGTTACTTTTGCAGAGCGGTATCAGATTCCAGTAGTGACCTCATTGTTAGGGCAGGGAACGATTGCGACAGATCATCCTTTGTTCTTAGGTATGGGTGGTATGCATGGTTCTTTCGCGGCTAATATTGCGATGACGGAAGCAGACTTCATGATTAGCATTGGATGTCGTTTTGATGACCGTCTGACTGGTAATCCTAAGACCTTTGCTAAAAGTGCCAAGGTGGCCCACATTGATATCGATCCAGCAGAAATTGGCAAGATCATCAGCGTGGATATTCCTATTGTAGGAGATGCCAAGAAAGCTTTGCAAATGTTGCTTGAAGAAGAGCAAGTGCACAACAATACCAGCAAGTGGATAGAAAAGGTGACACGAGACAAGGAGCGGGTGCGCTCCTATGATAAGAAGGAACGAGTTGTCCAACCTCAGGCTGTTATTGAGCGCGTGGGTGAGTTGACCAAGGGCGATGCCATTGTGGTAACGGACGTCGGCCAGCACCAAATGTGGACAGCCCAGTATTATCCTTATCGAAACGAGCGTCAGCTAGTTACGTCTGGTGGTCTTGGAACCATGGGCTTTGGTGTTCCAGCAGCGATTGGAGCAAAGATTGCCAATCCTGATAAGGAAGTGGTTCTCTTCGTTGGAGACGGCGGCTACCAGATGACCAATCAAGAAATGGCCATCCTAAATATCTACAAGATTCCGATTAAGGTCATCATGCTCAATAATCATTCGCTAGGTATGGTTCGCCAGTGGCAGGAAGCCTTCTATGATGGTCGTACCTCCGAGTCAGTCTTTGACAGTTTGCCAGATTTTCAGCTGATGGCTCAGGCTTATGGTGTCAAATCCTATAAATTTGATGATCCCGAGACCATTGCTCAAGATTTGGAAGTCCTAAACGAAGATATACCGATGTTTATCGAGGTAGATATTTCCCGCAAGGAGCACGTGCTTCCAATGGTGCCAGCTGGCAAGAGCAATCATGAGATGTTGGGGGTGAAGTTCCATGCGTAGAATGTTGACAGCTAAACTCCAAAATCGTTCGGGTGTTCTGAACCGCTTCACTGGTGTGCTTTCCAGACGTCAGGTCAATATCGAAAGTATCTCTGTCGGTGCGACCGAGGATGAAAATGTTTCTCGGATCACCATTATCATTGATGTAAATTCCCTCAATGAAGTGGAACAGATTATCAAGCAGCTTAATCGCCAGATTGATGTGATTCGGGTGCGAGATATTACAGATCATCCTCACCTAGAGCGAGAAGTCATTTTGATCAAGGTATCGGCACCAGTTGCTAAGCGTGCAGAAATCTTGGCCATTATCCAGCCTTTCCGTGCAACGGTAGTCGATGTGGCACCAAGCTCGATCACTATCCAGATGACGGGCGATGCAGAAAAGAGCGAAGCGCTCTTACGAGTCATCCGTCCTTACGGCATTCGCAATATCGCACGGACTGGGGCAACGGGCTTTACCCGCGATTAAACGAAACCTTTAATTTGTTAAACCAGCCTATAAGGCAATAAAAAATAGAAAAGAGAGAAAAATTATGGCAGTTCAAATGGAATACGAAAAAGATGTAAAAGTAGCAGCACTTGACGGTAAAAAGATCGCCGTTATCGGTTATGGTTCACAAGGTCATGCTCATGCACAAAACTTGCGTGATACAGGTCATGATGTGATTATCGGTGTTCGTCCTGGTAAGTCATTTGACAAAGCTAAAGAAGATGGCTTTGATACATACACAGTAGCAGAAGCTGCTAAATTGGCTGATGTTATCATGATCTTGGCGCCAGATGAAATCCAACAAGAACTTTACGAAACAGAAATTGCTCCTAACTTGGAAGCTGGTAACGCAGTTGGATTTGCTCATGGTTTCAATATCCACTTTGAATTTATCAAAGTTCCTGCAGATGTAGATGTCTTTATGTGTGCACCAAAAGGTCCTGGCCACTTGGTTCGCCGTACTTTTGAAGAAGGCTTCGGTGTGCCAGCTCTTTACGCGGTATACCAAGATGCGACTGGAAATGCCAAAGATATCGCTATGGACTGGTGTAAAGGTGTTGGTGCAGCTCGTGTTGGTTTACTTGAAACAACTTATAAAGAAGAAACTGAAGAAGATTTGTTTGGTGAACAAGCTGTACTTTGTGGTGGTTTGACTGCCCTGATTGAAGCAGGATTTGAAGTTCTGACTGAAGCAGGCTATGCGCCAGAATTGGCTTACTTCGAAGTGCTGCACGAAATGAAACTCATCGTTGACTTGATTTATGAAGGTGGATTCAAGAAAATGCGCCAATCTATTTCAAACACTGCTGAATACGGTGACTATGTATCAGGTCCGCGCGTGATTACTGAGCAAGTCAAAGAAAACATGAAAGCAGTTCTTGCAGACATCCAAAATGGTAAATTTGCAAATGACTTTGTAAATGACTACAAGGCTGGACGTCCGAAATTGACTGCTTATCGTGAGCAAGCAGCTAACCTTGAAATTGAAAAAGTCGGTGCAGAATTGCGTAAAGCAATGCCATTCGTTGGTAAAAATGACGACGATGCTTTCAAGATCTACAACTAAGATTGTGTGGAAAACTCAGCTGGAATCCCAGCTGAGTTTGTTTACCTCATTTGGAAAGGAAAAGGAATGTTAACAGCAAAAGATATCGTCCGTGCTCATAAGGTATTAAAAGATGTTGTCGTCAATACACCTCTTGATTATGATCATTACTTGTCAGAAAAGTATGGGGCAAAAATTTATCTTAAAAAGGAAAATGCCCAACGTGTCCGTTCTTTCAAAATCCGTGGTGCCTATTATGCCATTTCTCAGTTGAGCAAGGAAGAGCGAGAACGTGGGGTTGTCTGTGCTTCTGCGGGCAATCACGCTCAAGGTGTCGCATACACTTGTAATGAAATGAAAATCCCAGCGACTATTTTTATGCCTATCACAACTCCTCAGCAAAAAATTGGACAGGTTCGTTTCTTTGGTGGCGATTTTGTTACGATTAAGCTAGTAGGAGATACTTTTGATGCTTCTGCTCGGTCGGCTATGGAGTTCACACGGATGGAAAATCGGACTTTCATCGATCCTTTTGATGATGCTCATGTTCAAGCAGGTCAGGGAACGGTTGCTTATGAAATCCTAGAAGATACAGCTCGGGAGTCCATCGATTTAGACTTGGTTTTGGTACCAGTAGGAGGCGGCGGTCTCATCGCAGGAGTATCCACTTACATCAAGGAAAGCCAGCCACAAATTGAAGTGATTGGGGTAGAGGCTAATGGCGCCCGCAGTATGAGAGCAGCTTTTGAAGCAGGCGGTCCTGTCAAACTCAATGAAATTGATAAATTTGCGGACGGTATCGCAGTCCAAAAGGTAGGGGCCTCTACTTATGAAGCAACGAAGAAGAATGTAGAAACACTTATCGGGGTTGATGAAGGCTTGATTTCTGAAACCTTGATTGATCTCTATTCTAAACAAGGAATCATCGCAGAGCCTGCTGGTGCAGCTAGCGTGGCGGCCTTGGAAGTGTTGCGAGAATATATCAAAGGAAAAACTGTCTGCTGTATTATTTCGGGAGGAAATAATGACATTAACCGTATGCCTGAAATGGAAGAGCGTGCCCTCATCTATGATGGAATCAAGCATTATTTTGTGGTGAATTTCCCGCAGCGGCCAGGGGCCTTACGTGAATTTGTAAATGATATCTTAGGGCCAAATGATGACATTACTCGATTTGAATATATCAAGCGTGCTAGCAAGGGGACAGGTCCAGTCTTGATTGGGATTGCTCTGGCTAATAAGCATGACTATGCGGGTCTGATCAATCGAATCGAGCATTTTGATCCTTCCTTCATCAATCTAAACGGAAATGAAACGCTTTACAACATGCTAGTCTGATCCTGAAAATATTTTAGTAAAACCCCACTTTTTAATTGCAAGTGAGTTAGGACTGTGCTAGAATATACTATATTAAATTAAGGAGATGCGCTTATGTTACTGAATTTCTTTTTCTTCTTTCTCATTTTTCTTCTTCTTTGTGGCCTATTGGCATTTAGCTCGCTTTATGTCGTGCGCCAGCAATCTGTTGCCATCATTGAGCGTTTTGGTCGTTACCACAAGACTAGTACAAGTGGGATGAATGTTCGTTTGCCTTTGGGAATTGACAAAATCGCTGCTCGTGTTCAGTTGCGTTTGCTACAAAGCGACATTATTGTTGAGACCAAGACTCAGGATAATGTCTTTGTGACCATGAATGTTGCGACCCAGTATCGGGTAAATGAACACAATGTGACAGATGCTTACTATAAACTCATGCGGCCAGAAGCGCAGATTAAGTCCTACATCGAAGATGCTTTGCGTTCCTCTGTTCCTAAGCTGACCTTGGACGAGCTCTTTGAAAAGAAAGATGAGATCGCCCTAGAAGTTCAAAAGCAGGTAGCTGAAGAAATGTCTACTTATGGCTACATCATTGTCAAGACCTTGATTACCAAGGTTGAGCCAGATGCAGAAGTTAAACAGTCCATGAACGAAATCAACGCGGCTCAGCGCAAGCGCGTGGCAGCTCAGGAATTGGCAGAAGCAGATAAGATTAAAATTGTAACTGCTGCAGAAGCCGAGGCTGAGAAAGACCGTCTTCATGGGGTCGGTATTGCAGAGCAGCGGAAGGCAATCGTAGACGGCTTAGCAGACTCAATTAAGGAGCTCAAAGGCGCCAATGTTGAGTTGACAGAAGAACAAATTATGTCCATCCTCTTGACCAACCAATATCTAGATACCTTGAATAATTTTGCAGATAAGCAAGGAAATAACACGATCTTCCTTCCAGCAAATCCTGATGGAGTGGAGAGTATTCGCACCCAGATCCTTTCAGCCCTCAAAGCTAAATAAATATAGAATATTCAGAATTATTTAATTTGTTTGTTTTGGTTTTTCTAAGTTGACAAACTGTATAAAAACCATTATATTAGTATTCGAAATAAGTTAGAGAGGAGTAAGAAATGGCTAAATCAAATTTTGAAAAAGTAGAGTCAGTCGTTGGATGGGTTCGTGACAAAAAAATTACAGGTTACCGTATTAGTAAAGAAACAAACGCGCGTGAAATGTCAATTATTGCTCTTGCTCAAGGACGTGCAAAAGTAAAGAATATTTCTTTTGAAACAGCTCTTGGCTTGATTGATTTCTACGATAAGAATCATGAAAAGTTTGAAGACTAATCTTCAAAAAGTGGGGAAACCCGCTTTTTTATTTTGCGAATAAAAAAACAAGGCGGATGTATCTTTTTCCGTCTTGTTTGTTTGATTGGTTGTTTATTTCAAGAAGCGATGTAGGAATTCCTTGGTTCGTTCTTCTTTAGGATCGGTAAAGAATTCTTGTGGAGTGCCTTCTTCTGCGATGACGCCCTTATCCATAAAGATAACACGGCTAGAAACATCGCGGGCAAATTCCATTTCGTGGGTCACGACAATCATAGTCAGGCCTTCTTTAGCCAATTCCTTCATGATTTTCAGGACTTCGCCAACCATTTCTGGGTCAAGAGCTGAAGTTGGTTCATCGAAAAGGATGGCATCAGGGTTCATAGAAAGCGCACGCGCAATGGCAACCCGCTGTTTTTGTCCACCTGAAAGCTGTTTAGGCTTGGCTTGCCAGTAGAGCTCACCCATACCTACCTTTTCCAGATTTTCTTTGGCAATCTTTTCTGCCTCAGCATGCTCTCTTTTGAGTACGGTTGTCTGAGCTACGATGGTATTTTCTAGGACATTGAGATTTTCAAAAAGATTGAAACTTTGGAAGACCATGCCTAATTTTTCGCGGTAATGAGTCAGGTCGTAATTTTCATCCAAGACATTTTTCCCGCGATAGAGAATTTCGCCAGCAGTAGGTGTTTCGAGGAGGTTGATGGAGCGGAGAAAGGTTGATTTTCCGCTACCCGAACTTCCGATAATGGAGATAACTTCGCCCTTGTGGACAGTCAGAGAAATGTCTTTTAAGACTTGATTCTTCCCATAAGATTTTTTGAGATTTTTAATTTCTAAAATTGTTTCGGTCATTGTTTCAATTCTCCCGTCTGCATTTGATTGGCACCTGTTGTGTAATGATCTGTGTCAAACTTCCGCTCGATGAAACGTAGGATTCGAGTGATAGTAAAGGTCAAGACGAAGTAAATGACTGCGATAATGGTGAAGGTTTGGAAATACTGATAGGTCTGAGTTGCAATGGTATTTCCTGAGAAGTAGAGCTCCACCACGGAGATAACATTCAGGACAGATGTGTCCTTGATATTGATGACAAATTCATTCCCCGTTGCAGGTAGAATGTTGCGGACCACCTGTGGCAGGACGACCTTGCGCATGGTTTGGCCGTGGGTCATTCCGAGCGCAGTAGCTGCTTCGAATTGTCCCTTGTCAACGGCAAAGATACCACCGCGGACAATTTCACTCATGTAAGCACCAGTATTGATAGAAACGATAAAGATGGCTGCAGCTGTCCGGTCAATCGAAATGCCAAAAGCCTGGGCCGTTCCATAGTAGATAACCATGGATTGTACAATCATAGGAGTACCACGGAAAATTTCAATGTAAACATTGAGGAACCAACCGAATAGTTTTTGTAGGAAGGCTAAAGCCTTGTTTTTTGAAATGGGTGCTGTCCGATAAACCCCAATCAGCAAACCGATGAGGAGGCCAGCGATTGTCCCTGTAATGGAAATGAGCAAGGTCAAACCAGCTCCGCGTAAGAACTGCGGCCAATTTTCCTTCCAAATCTTAAAAACTTTGTTGAAGAATGTATCTTCTGCATCGTCGGTGTCAGTATCTACAGGCTGATTCTTAATCATTTGATCCATCAGCTGGACTTGGTCATCCGTTGAGAGTTTAGCGATAGCTGCATTAGCTTGCTCGATTCGGCTGTCGTCTTTACGCATGCCGACGGCGATGGAAGCATCCTCTTCGCCAACTTCAAAGCCCTCTTTGAATTGAATCATTTTGAACTTAGAGTTAGCAGCTTCAGCTGTCAGAGCTTCGGGACGTTCAGAAATGTAACCGTCAATAACACCAGATTCTAGAGCTTGACGCATTTGGGCGAAATCTCCCATGGCCGTTTCTTGCTTGGCACCTGGCAGTTGAGAAATCAGATTGTAAAGATAGACACCTTGCTGGGAGGTGATTTTAGCATCCTTGAAGTCCTTGAGGGTCTTGGCATTGGCGTAGTTGCCGTCTTTTCGAACCAACATAACAGGCTCACTGGTGTAGTAGCTGTTAGAAAAGGCGATTTCTTTTTTACGTTCGGCTGTTGGGCTCATGCCAGCGATAATCATATCGATTTTACCAGAGGTCAAGGCTGGAATCAGTCCGTTCCAAGAAGTCTTTACAACCAGCGGTTCCTTGCCCATTTCCTGAGCAATCTTCTTGGCAACTTGGACATCGTAGCCATTGGCGTATTGATTTGTTCCTTCGATTTTGACAGCGCCATTCGAATCATCATCTTGGGTCCAGTTGAAAGGGGCATAGGCCGCTTCCATCCCAATTCTAAGATAATCATCCGCCTGAGCTACGGTAAAGGTCCCCAGACAGACGAGGAGGGCTGTCAATAAGGTTAAAATGAATTTTTTCATATTCTCTCCTAGTCCTTCTAAAATAGTTCTTTCTATTCTACCGAAAAATATTCGACTTTTCAATCCCGGTAAGCCCTTACTTGAGAAAAATGCTATAATAGGATAAAGATTTAGAAAAGGACTTTGGTTTATGAAAAGGTACTTGTTAGGGATTTTTATTCTTTTTTTGAGTTTATTTTTTGCTGGAACGGTGTCAGCTTTAGACTATCAAATCCAGTCATATCAAGGAGATTTGGAGATCCACGCCGATAATACAGCCACCTATACAGAAGAGGTGACCTATCATTTTGATGATGATTACAATGGCCAGATGGTCTCTTTAGGATCGGCAGGAAAGATGCCAGAAGGCTTTGCTATTGATTCAGACCCAAAAGTTTCCGTGAAAACCAATGGAGTCGTAAAATATGACTTTGAGCCACGAGTCACAGATTTGGGAGATGGCTACGAAGTCAAGATTTACAATGCAGGTAAAGAAGGCGACACGGTCAAAGTAACAGTCACATGGAACTTGACCAATCTTCTTTTCCTCCATAAAGATATAGCAGAGCTCAAATGGACGCCGATTAGTGATTGGGAAGAGGAACTGCAAAATGTGACGATTAAGGTTTGGGGTCTGGGAACTTGGACCTTAACGGACATGTATGTTCATACAGGTTATTTTGGCCAATCGGCCACTATAGATGAAAATCGTGGTGTTTATCAGATTCAGCTATCTCATTTGCCTAGCAGGAAGAAGGTCGAACTGCATGGATATTGGCATCGACAGGCCTTGCATCAGGCAGCAGAGGATCCAAAAGCAACCGACTATCTACAGACTTTTCAAGCAGTTGAGAAAGAGATTGTAGCTAAGAGCCAGTTTTATCATCGCTTGGGGGAAGTTTATCTGCCTCTTTTGGCCTTGTTCTTGCTGATGCTTTCGGGAATATTTTATCTGATCTTTAGGATTAAGATTCGCCCTAGCCAAGCTTTTCCTAAAGACGCTCGCCTCTATGAAGCTCCGCAAGATCTGGCCCCGCTCATTGTAGCGGCCAATATCTTTGCTGTGGATATGAGAGAAGTCGATCCGACCAGTGGCGGACGGGCGCATTTGAAATTTGAAAATCTAGTGCAGGCAACCTTGCTGGATTTGATGGATCGGGGCTATATCGAGCTTTTAGGAACTGCAGACAAGCCAATCTTGAAACCAACTTCTAAAAAAGGTTTATCAGAGTTTGAAGGTCAATTCTTACAGATGGCATTTGGCGACCATAAACAGGCAGCTGTAGCAGACTTGTTTGAATCTTATCAGATTTCAGAAGACCTTTATAAAAATAAAAGATCAACAGATGAAGCGCGAATCCGCCAAATTGGAAATCGAATAAAAAATCGCTTTTCAACTGATTTAAACCTTTTGTCTGAACAAGTATTAAAGGAGATTCGGGAGCTAAACTTGCTGGATCACTATCGTCCTTTGAAACGAGGAGAAAAGCTTCTCTTGTGGTTGGCTCTAATGGCAAGTTTCCTTGCTTTCGTCTTGTCTCTCTTGACATTTTTTGTCTATTTGATCAAGCTAGACGGTTTTATTTGGCCCTATCTTCCGCTTGCAGCTATTGCTTCAGTTTTGACTGTCCTGCTGGGCAGAGCCTTGCAGCTATATCAGCGGGATGGTGTTCTGAGCGATGAGGGAGCCCATGATTTCTATCTCTGGAATAGCTTTGCGAATATGCTACGCTACATCGCTCGCCTATACGATACCGAGGTGGAGGGCATTGTCCTGTGGAACCGGCTTTTGGTCTATGCTACCCTATTTGGCTATGCAGATCGTGTTAGTCGGGTCATGAAGCTGCGTCAGATTTCCTTGGAAAACGCGTCTATGAATAGTTATCTACAATACAATCTTCATCCTGTTTTCTACGCAAGTTCCCATAGTTTTTCAAATTATGGACACATTGCCTCTACGGCCAGTCATTTTTCTGTTTCATCGGGAGGCGGAGCAGGAGGTGGCTTCTCTGGTGGCGGTGGAGGCGGCGGGGGCGGAGCCTTTTGATAAAAAGCTTGCCAAAGCCTTTGAGAAAGCTTTTCCTCTCCTCCAATATGTGGTATAATAAATGTTAAAGTTGTTTTAGGAGTTATCTATGTTTATTATTGAAATTTTAAAGTCCATTATTTATGGAATTGTTGAAGGAATTACAGAGTGGCTACCCATTTCGAGTACCGGCCACTTGATTCTGATTCAAGATTTTATCAAGTATAAAAATGAAAATCCAGCCTTCATGGAAATGTTCAATGTAGTCATTCAGCTGGGAGCAATCTTGGCGGTTGTGGTGATTTATTTTGATAAGCTCAATCCTTTTAAACCAGGAAAAACAGCTCGTCAAATTCAGCTGACCTGGCAGCTCTGGGCCAAGGTAGTCGTTGCTGCTTTGCCAGCCGCAATCATCGGCCTTTTCCTAGACGATTGGTTTGAAGCACATTTTTATAATCTGGTATCCGTCGCAATCATGCTGATTATCTACGGGGTTGCCTTTATCTATCTGGAAAAACGAGAGCAGGTGGAGCCGACTGTTACAGAATTGAGTAGACTTCCTTATCAAACAGCCCTTTATATCGGTCTTTTCCAAGTCTTGTCCCTCTTTCCAGGAACTAGCCGTTCAGGTGCGACCATTGTCGGTGGTCTCTTGAATGGTGTCAGCCGATCTGTTGTAACAGAGTTTACTTTCTACTTGGGTATTCCAATCATGTTTGGCGCAAGTGGGCTGAAAATCCTGAAATTTATCATTAAGGGCAATTCTTTAGGCTTCGACCAATTATTCCTTTTGTTGGTAGCTATGGGAGTGGCTTTCGGTGTCAGTCTTTATGTGATTCGCTTCCTAACAGACTATGTCAAGAATCATGACTTTACAATCTTTGGTAAATATCGGATCGGCCTCGGAGCCCTGTTGTTGGTTTACGGTCTGATTAAGGTCATTATTGGCTGATCAAGGCTTGGGAATTTTCCCAGCCTTTTCTTATTTGACCAGTTATTTTTTTGAAATAAGTTTAGAATTTTAGTATAATAGAAAGACTATGAAAGTATGAGGTTGATGAGATGGAAGTGAAACAGATTAATGATTCAACGATTAAAATTACCATCCAGTTGGAAGATTTGGAAGAACACGGAATGGAAATTGCAGATTTCCTGGTTCCCCAAGAAAAAACAGAAGAATTTTTCTATACAATTTTGGATGAGTTGGAAATGCCGGAAAGCTTTTTAGACAGTGGCATGCTCAGCTTTCGAGTGACGCCTAAACCAGACAAGCTGGATGTCTTTGTGACGAGATCCAAGATTGATAAGAATTTGAATTTTGAAGATTTGGGCAATCTACCAGACCTAGATGAGCTCAGCCAGATGTCGCCAGACGAGTTCTTAAAGACTTTGGAAAAAAATATCTTTGAAAAGAGTAAGGATGACCTAGAGGCGGTTAAATCTTTAGAGGCAGCCGAGGCTGATCAGGAGGATTCTGCGGATTCTTCAGAGGAGAAGGACGAAGAGAACCTAGACCGTTATGTCTACTATATTTTGTCATTTACTGATTTGCAGAGTGCAGTTGCTTTTGCCAAAACGGTTGACTACCCAATAGACCTGTCAGAACTTTATAAATATGACTCTGCCTACTACCTGACTATTTTGGTAGATCTGGAAGAGAAACCAGAGCTTTATCCAGCTTGGTTACTAGCTAAAATGCGTGAATTTGCTGAGGATACAGATATTACTCGTTCTGTCCTGCAAGAACACGGACGTCTGCTTTTGGTGACAGAAGCCATCCAACAGTTGCAGAAAGTTGAATGCTTATGATTGCTTTTCCATTGAAGTTCATTTTGGTGCTACTAGCAACGTTTTTTGTCGGAGTTGTGCTGACTCCCCTCGTTCGGCTCTTGGCTTTTAAAATGGATGCAGTCGACTATCCCAATGCTCGACGAATCAATAAAAAGCCCATGCCGAGTGCAGGCGGACTGGCAGTTGTGACGGCTTTTACCGTGGCGACTTTGGTCTTCATGCCGCAGATTATTGGTGTCACTTTCTTTGAACAGACTTATTTTGATTATATTTGGCCAGTGGTGTTGGGGGGCTTGATTGTTGCCCTGACGGGTCTTATCGACGATATTAAAGAATTAAGTCCTCTGCTGAAGCTAGGGGGAATCGTGCTGGCTGCCTGTCTGATTTGGTGGCTGACGGATTTCCGCTTGGATGATTTTAAGATTCCTTTTGGAGGACCCCATCTCTTTTTCCCACCTTGGCTATCTTTTATTTTGACCATTCTCTGGATTGTCTCTATTACCAATGCGGTCAATCTCATGGACGGTTTGGATGGCCTTGTCAGCGGAGTCTCCATTATTTCCTTGCTAACCATGGGCATTGTTTCCTACTTTTTCTTACCGGGTCATAATTTATTCCTGACCCTGACCATCTTGGTTTTAGTGGCCTCTATTGCTGGCTTCTTTCCTTACAATTATCATCCAGCCATTATATATGGCGGGGATACGGGGGCTCTTTTCATCGGTTTTATGATTTCGGTCCTGTCTCTACAAGGCTTGAAGAATGCAACGGCAGTAGCGATTGTCACGCCTATGATTATCTTGGGTGTGCCGATTACCGATACTTTTTTAGCAATCGTTCGTCGGACTTTGTCTGGTCAGAAATTTTACCAGCCTGACCGTCATCACCTTCACCATAGGCTCTTGTCCTTGGGGCTGACACATCGGGGGACAGTTCTGGTTATCTATGGAATTTCGATGATTTTCTCGATGATTTCCCTCCTGCTAAATGTATCGAGCCGCATCGGAGGACTCCTCCTCGTAATTGGTCTTCTGCTGGGAGTAGAACTCTTGGTAGAACTAATAGGGGTTCTGGGTCCACAAAGGACGCCCTTGCTCAATATTTTGCGTTTTATCGGGAACTCTTCTTATCGAGAAGAAGTTCGACAGAAAAAGCATCAAAAGAGCCGCAAACAAGAATAGTTCTAAACAAAATAAAAGCCTTTTGGGCTTTTTTTTGATATACTAAAGAAAGCATAAATTGCCAAAAAGGAAAGGAAAACAATCATGTCTGTATTGGAAATCAAAGACCTTCATGTTGAAATTGAAGGGAAGAAAATTCTTAAGGGAGTCAACTTGACGCTGAAAACAGGAGAAGTTGCAGCCATCATGGGACCAAATGGAACAGGGAAGTCTACACTGTCTGCAGCCATCATGGGCAACCCTAACTATGAAGTGACTCAAGGAGAGGTGCTTTTTGATGGGGTCAATATCTTGGAACTGGAAGTAGACGAGCGTGCTCGTATGGGGCTCTTCCTTGCGATGCAGTACCCTAGTGAAATTCCTGGTATTACTAATGCAGAGTTTCTCCGTGCGGCCATGAATGCTGGCAAGGAAGACGATGAAAAAATCTCTGTCCGTGACTTCATTACTAAACTAGATGAAAAGATGGAACTGCTCAACATGAAGGAAGAAATGGCTGAGCGCTACCTCAATGAAGGCTTCTCAGGTGGTGAGAAAAAACGCAACGAAATCCTGCAGTTGCTCATGCTAGAGCCAACTTTTGCGCTTTTGGATGAGATTGACTCAGGTCTGGATATCGACGCTCTCAAGGTCGTATCTAAAGGGGTCAATGCTATGCGTGGAGAGGGCTTTGGCGCTATGATCATCACCCACTACCAACGCCTGCTCAACTATATCACTCCAGATGTAGTTCATGTCATGATGGAGGGGAAAGTTGTTCTTTCTGGCGGTCCAGAATTGGCAATCCGCTTGGAAAAAGAAGGCTATGCCAAATTGGCTGAAGAGTTGGGCTTCAACTATACTGAAGAAGTCTAGTCAAACATTCTTTTGACTTTGATAAAAGATAGGAGAATGACATGACAAAAGAATTGATTCAAGAATTTTCACAAGTTCACGCAGAACCAGCATGGTTGGCTGATCTTCGTCAAAAGGCTTTTGACAAGATTGATCAGCTAGACTTGCCAGTTATTGAGCGGGTTAAATTTCACCGCTGGAATCTGGGAGACGGACGGATTTCTGATAGCGAGCCTCTGACCAATGTGCCAGATTTCACGGCTCTTGGAGACAATCTCAAGTTTATCCAAATGGGAACCCAAACTGTCCTTGAGCAGCTGCCAGCTGATTTGGCAGAGCAAGGTGTGGTCTTCACTGATTTCCACTCTGCTTTGGAAGAAATTCCAGAGCTGGTGGAGAAGCATTTTATGTCCGCAGTCAAGTATGACGAGGACAAATTGGCGGCTTACCATACGGCCTACTTCAACAGCGGTGCGGTGCTTTATGTGCCGGACAATGTTGAGATTGACCAGCCGATTGAAGGAATTTTTTATCAGGACAGCGAAAGCGATGTTCCTTTTAACAAGCATATTTTGATTATCGCGGGCAAGCACTCAAAGGTTAACTACTTGGAACGTTTGGAAACTTACGGTGAGGGATCTGTTCCTGCAACTGCCAATATCACTGTTGAAGTCATTGCCCAGGCTGGAGCTCAGATTAAGTTTTCAGCTATTGATCGTTTGGGCGAAAATGTAACGGCTTATATCAGCCGTCGCGGTAAGCTGGACAATGATGCCATGATTGACTGGGCTATCGGTGTTATGAACGAAGGCAATGTCGTGGCTGACTTTGACAGCGACCTTTATGGCAAGGGAAGCCATGCGGATATGAAAGTAGTGGCGCTCTCGAGTGGCAAGCAGGTTCAGGGAATTGACACCCGAGTGACTAACTATGGCTGCAACTCTATCGGAAATATCCTGCAGCACGGGGTTATTCTAGAAAAAGGAACCTTGACCTTCAATGGTATTGGTCATATTATCAAAGGAGCCAAGGGTGCTGATGCCCAGCAGGAAAGCCGGGTTCTTATGCTGTCTGACCAGGCTCGCTCAGATGCTAATCCCATCCTCTTGATTGATGAGAACGATGTGACAGCTGGTCACGCGGCTTCTATCGGTCAGGTGGATCCAGAGGATATGTACTACCTCATGAGTCGGGGTCTTGATAAGGCGACGGCAGAGCGCTTGGTCGTGCGTGGCTTCTTAGGTTCAGTGATTGTGGAAATCCCTGTTAAGGAAGTCCGTGATGAAATGATTGAAAATATCGATATTATTCTCGCAAAAAGATAAAAAGCTGGGCCTTGTCCCGTATAAAGTAGATAGGAGTCTTCATGTCTGGATTTAATGCAGAAGCAATCAAGCAAGATTTTCCCATTTTGGACCAAATTGTCAATGATGAGCCTTTGGTTTATTTGGACAATGCAGCGACAACCCAGAAACCCAAGCAAGTGCTGGCAGCTATTGAAGACTATTATCTTAGAGATAATGCCAATGTCCACCGCGGTGTGCATACGCTGGCCGAGCGGGCGACAGCAGCCTATGAAGCAGCCAGGGAAAGAGTTCGTTCTTTTATCAATGCGGCTTCTAGCAGAGAAGTCCTATTTACACGAGGAACCACGACGAGTCTCAATTGGGTGGCTCAGTTTGCGGCTGAAAGGCTGCAGTCTGGTGATGAAGTGATGATTTCTATCATGGAGCACCATTCCAATGTTATACCGTGGCAGGAAGCTTGTAGGAAGACTGGAGCCAAGTTGGTCTATGTCTATCTCAAGGACGGCTCTCTGGATATGGAGGATTTTCGTGCCAAGCTCAATGAGCGGACCAAGTTTGTCTCTCTGGCTCATGCTTCTAACGTGCTCGGGGTTATCAATCCCATCAAGGAGATTGCCCAGCTGGTTCATCAGCAAGGTTCGCTTTTGGTGGTGGATGGGGCTCAATCCATTCCGCACATGAAGATTGATGTGCAGGATTTGGATGTGGACTTCTTCGCCTTTTCAGGGCATAAGATGGCAGGTCCGACGGGTATCGGGGTTCTCTATGGCAAGGAAGAATTGCTAGAAGAGATGTCACCAGTCGAGTTCGGTGGCGAGATGATTGATTTTGTCTATGAGCAGGAGGCGACTTGGAAGGAGCTTCCGTGGAAGTTTGAGGCCGGTACTCCGAATATGGCTGGAGCAATCGGTCTTGCGGCGGCCATTGATTATTTGGAAGAATTGGGCATGGATGACATTGCCCGGCATGAGCAGGACTTAATTGCCTACGTATTTCCTAAGTTACAGGCAGTGGAAGGCTTGACCATTTATGGCTCTCAGGATTTGGCCCAGCGCTCAGGCGTGATTGCCTTTAATCTGGATGGTCTCCATCCGCATGATGTTGCGACGGCTCTAGACTATGAGGGAGTGGCTGTTCGGGCGGGTCACCATTGTGCTCAGCCTCTGCTTACCTATCTGCAGGTGCCAGCGACTGTGCGGGCCAGCTTTTACATCTACAATACCTATGCGGATTGCGACAAGCTGGTGGATGCTTTAGAAAAGACAAAGGAGTTTTTCAATGGCGCTTTCTAAGTTAGACAGTCTTTACAAGGCGGTTGTGACCGATCACTCGGCTCACCCCCATCATCATGGGAAACTGGAAGATGTGGAGCAAGTAGTTCTCAATAACCCGACCTGTGGCGATGTCATTAGTCTGTCTGTGAAGTTTAATGAGGAAAATCAGATTGAAGATGTTGCATTTGTTAATTCAGGCTGTACTATCTCAACGGCTTCGGCCAGTATGATGACGGATGCGGTTCTGGGCAAGACAAAAAAGCAGGCGCTGGAGTTAGCGGAAGTTTTCTCACAGATGGTTCAGGGCCAAGAAGACAGTCGCCAGAAAGAATTGGGAGATGGCGCCTTTTTAGCAGGCGTTGCCAAATTCCCGCAGCGGATTAAGTGTGCGACCTTGGGCTGGAATGCCCTCAAGCGAGCAATTGAAGAAGATAAAAAGTAAGAATGTGAAAGGAAATTATGTCAGAAGAAAGAGTAGAACCAAAACCGATTGATCTAGGTGAGTATAAGTTTGGTTTCCATGACGATG
Organism: Streptococcus cristatus; assembly: GCF_003943505.1. GTDB lineage: Bacteria > Bacillota > Bacilli > Lactobacillales > Streptococcaceae > Streptococcus > Streptococcus cristatus_E. Next base: position 133,593 of record NZ_RJPS01000001.1, on the reverse strand, counting down.
TTGAGCCTGTTCTCTCGACAGGGAAAGGGTTGAATGAAGCGATTATTCGTGAGCTTTCTGCAGCCAAGGATGAACCGGAGTGGATGTTGGACTTCCGCCTTAAGTCCTACGAGGTTTTCAAGAAAATGCCGATGCAGACTTGGGGTCCAGATTTGTCGGAAATTAATTTTGATGACTTGATTTATTACCAAAAGGCCTCTGATAAGCCAGCTAGAAGCTGGGATGAAGTGCCTGAGAAGATCAAGGAAACCTTTGAGCGGATTGGGATCCCAGAAGCGGAGCGAGCTTACCTTGCTGGTGCAGCTGCCCAGTATGAGTCCGAAGTGGTCTACCACAATATGAAGGAAGAGTTCCAAAAGCTTGGGATCGTCTTTACGGATACCGACTCAGCTCTTAAGGAATACCCAGAGCTTTTCAAGCAGTATTTTGCTAAGTTGGTCCCTCCAACAGATAACAAGCTAGCAGCTCTCAACTCCGCCGTCTGGTCTGGTGGTACCTTTATCTATGTTCCAAAAGGTGTTAAGGTAGACATTCCACTTCAAACCTACTTCCGTATCAACAATGAAAATTCCGGTCAGTTTGAACGGACCCTGATTATCGTTGATGAGGGAGCAAGTGTTCACTACGTAGAAGGATGTACAGCTCCTACTTATTCAAGTAACAGCTTGCATGCTGCTATTGTCGAAATCTTTGCCCTTGACGGTGCCTATATGCGCTATACGACCATTCAAAACTGGTCAGATAATGTCTACAACCTTGTAACCAAACGAGCGCGGGCTATGAAAGATGCGACGGTTGAGTGGATTGATGGAAACTTGGGCGCCAAAACAACCATGAAGTACCCATCTGTTTACCTTGATGGAGAAGGGGCGCGTGGTACCATGCTTTCTATTGCCTTTGCTAATGCTGGACAGCATCAGGATACAGGGGCTAAGATGATCCACAATGCGCCACACACCAGCTCGTCTATCGTGTCTAAATCCATCGCTAAAGGTGGAGGTAAGGTAGACTACCGCGGTCAAGTGACCTTTGCTCGCAATTCTAAGAAATCTGTCAGCCATATCGAGTGTGACACCATTATTATGGATGATTTATCTGCTTCAGACACTATTCCATTTAATGAAATCCATAACTCACAGGTAGCTTTGGAGCATGAAGCTAAAGTTTCTAAGATTTCCGAAGAGCAGCTCTACTATCTCATGAGCCGCGGTCTATCTGAATCCGAGGCGACGGAAATGATTGTCATGGGCTTTGTTGAGCCATTCACTAAAGAACTTCCAATGGAATACGCTGTTGAGCTGAACCGCCTCATCAGCTATGAAATGGAAGGGTCTGTTGGATAAAAAGAGGCATTGGCCTCTTTTTTTATTGCGAATAAAGCTTTGCCTAGGCAAAGTATTTAAAAGATTCAGAGGACCTGTTAAACAGTAGCGGATACTCGATGCGAGTTAACCCTCAAAGAATTTTTTGATGATGTTAAACGTTTACGACTATACAAATAACCGCGAATTAATTGATTCGCGGTATTTCTTTTATAACTTCTCATTGACAAAGCGGATGAAGTCGTTCCACCAGACTTTGAAAATAATCGCTTTTTCAACCTTTTTTTCTGTAACCATAGAAATAGAAGTTTTCTTATTTTCGATGTAGCCCTGGCCGATCGGTTCAGAATCTGTATAAGTGAGGGTGCCCACTACACTACCCTTTTTCAAAGGTGCCTGCAGCTCCTGTGGACTTGGAGTAAAGGTGACTTTATGTTCAGCCTGATTGGCTATCCGTTCTAAGATTACCAAGTCCTCACTGGCAACTGCAGCGACCTTATCCTCTTGGCTGTCTCTAACAGCTACTTGAGAGTTATTGTATCTTTCCCCTTTTTTGACAAGAACTGTAGGAGAGAAATTTTGTGTAACGTAGGTCATTAGGCTAGATGTAACGCCAAAACGGGTATTAGGGTCGTTATCTTCCTGTGCGACCCCTAAAACGACTGTGATCAATCGCATCCCTTTTTCACTTGTTACACCGACAAATGAAGCACCACTCTGCTCAGACCCGCCTGTCTTCAAACCCTTCACTCCTGTCCGAAAACTAGGAGAGCCTTCCAACATTAAGTTGGGATTTTCTAGTTGGATTCCTGCAAAATTTACATGAGATTTGGAAGTGATGCCAAGGACTTCTGGGTAGTCATCGATCAGATGTGAAGCAATCACGGCTATATCATAAGCACTGAATTTATTGACAGTCTCTTGTTTTTTCTTGCTTTTAGAATTCTCTGCGGCCTCCTCTTCGGTATTGGTAGTTTCTAGCGAACCATCTAATAAACGAATATCTGTACCAGTAGCATTTACAATGGTTGCATCAGAAATATTCCATTCNTTGAGTTTGGCTTTCATCATTTTGACAAAATTTTCNTCNCTTCCANCAACTTTTTCTGCCAAAGCAATAGTGGCGCTGTTGGCACTGGCCAAAAGAGAGGCATTCAGTAAGTCCTTTACCTTGTAGCGTCGCGCTTCCAGAGGCAGGTTCGCGATAGAGGGATTTACTGTCAGCTGGTAAGCATAATCAGAAATATCAACCTCAGTTTCTAGGCTCAGTTTGCCATCAGCAATGGCCTCGTAAACCAGATAAGCAGTCAAGATGTTAGTAATAGCACCGACTTCTAGTGGGCTTGTAGCCTCCTTTTCATAGAGGATTTTTCCTGAGTTTGCATCGACAGCAATGGCGCTTTTAGCGGCAATTTCATAGTCATCTGCTAGAACAGGCTTGGCAATCAGACCAAAGAATAGCAGTAGGAATACAAAAAATTTTTTCATTTCTTTCCCCTAGATTAGTAATAAATCTATTGTAACATAAAAAAGTCGATATTTTGATAATCCTATTCAAGAATCCTTGTAAAATATTGAACAGGTTATTATTTATAATATTTTTTGTATTTTTATGAAAATATATGAAAATGCATAAAAATTTTCCTATACTTTGTTTCAATAAAAATAAGAAAAATGCATAGAAATTTAAATTTTTCTAAAATAAGACTTGTTTTTGTCTGGAAATGATGTATAATAATACATAATCTAAAGAAGGAGATTTGCTCATGAAAAAATCTAAATGGTTGGCTATTACTGGTTTGGTTGCAGCATCAGCGCTATTCTTAGCTGCTTGTGGCAAGTCAAGCACTAGCTCGGCAAAGACATATTCTTATGTCTATAATACAGATCCAGATACATTGGATTATGTAAACTCCAATCGCTCCTCCACTTCTGACGTCATTGCCAATTTGGTCGACGGTCTTTTAGAAAATGATCAATATGGGAATCTTATCCCTTCATTGGCTGAAGACTGGACTGTGTCTAAAGACGGCCTGACTTATACTTATAAGTTGCGTAAGGACGCTAAATGGTACACAGCAGAAGGTGAAGAATATGCTGCTGTCAAGGCACAAGACTTCGTAACAGGGATCAAGCACGCTGCAGATGAAAAATCGGAAGCATTACCAATCGTGCAAAACTCTATCAAGGGATTAGATGCTTATATCAAAGGAGAAAGCAATGATTTCTCTACTGTAGGTGTCAAGGCAATCGACGACTATACAGTCCAATACACCCTGAATCAGCCAGAAAGCTACTGGAATTCTAAGACAACGATGGGCATTCTCTTCCCAATTAACGAAGAATTTCTGAAGAAAGAAGGCAAGGACTTTGGTACCGTGAAACCTTCCGGTATCCTCTACAATGGTCCATATGTATTAAAGTCATTTACTTCTAAGTCTGTTATCGAATATTCTAAAAACCAAAACTATTGGGACAAGGACAATGTGAAGATCGAAGATGTCAAGCTGACTTACTATGATGGTTCTGACCAGGAGTCATTGATCCGTAACTTTACTGATGGTGCTTACACACAAGCTCGTCTCTATCCGACTAGCTCAAACTATGCATCAGTAGAAAAGAAATATAAAGACAACATCATCTTTACTCCACAAAACTCAACTAGCTATTTCTATGCCTTTAACTTGAATCGTCAGGCTTATAGCCACACTTCTAAGACAGATGCCCAAAAAGCTGCCAGCAAAGAAGCAATTCAAAATAAGGACTTCCGCCAAGCAATCAACTTTGCTTTTGACCGTAAATCCTTTGGTGCCCAGATGAATGGTAATGAAGGAGCAACGAAGATCATCAGAAGCCTGCTTGTACCTCCTAGTTTTGTGCAAGTAGATGGCAAGGATTTCTCGGATGTTGTTGAATCACAGCTGGCTTCTTATGGGGATGAATGGCAAGGTGTCAAATTAGCTGATGCCCAAGATAGCATTTACAACCCAGAAAAGGCCAAGGCAGAATTTGCTAAAGCCAAAGAAGCTTTGCAAGCACAGGGAGTTGAATTCCCAATTCATCTAGATGTACCAGTTGACCAAACTGATAAAATCATGGTGCAGCGGACGAATTCCTTCAAACAATCTGTTGAGGCAGCTCTAGGCCAAGAAAACGTTGTGATTGACGTGCATCAAATGTCATCAGACGATTTTGATAACTCTACTTACTTTGCAGAAACAGCTGCCCAAAAGGACTATGACCTCAATATGTCTGGTTGGTCAGCAGACTACCAAGACCCAGTGACTTATCTGAATATCTTTAACCCAGAGACAGGGGATATCTTGGACAATATTGGTCTGACAAAAGGTCAAAACCAAGATCTTGCTTCTAAGGTTGGTTTAACGGACTACAAAGCGCTTTTGGATCAGGCAGATGCAGAAAAGCAAGATACCAATGCTCGCTATACGAAGTATGCAGCAGCGCAGGCTTGGTTAACAGATAGTTCTATTGTGATCCCATCTATTTCTGCAGGTGCTTCACCAATGGTTCAAAAGGTTGTACCATTTACCAAAGCCTACTCTTATGTAGGTATCAAGGGTGATGTCTATGTATTTAAGGGAATGGAGCTTCAAGATAAAGTTCTGACAGTAGCTGATTATCAAAAAGCTTTGAAAAAATGGGAAAAAGAAAAAGAAGAATCAAATAAAAAAGCTCAAGAAGAGTTAGCAAGTCACGTTAAGTAACAGAAAAGGTATGACGATTGTCATACCTTTTTAAAGTATAAAATCCTACATTTCGTTTATTTTTTTGAACTGTTGAGTTTCTCCTTAAGGAGAAATAAGAAAAGGTCCGATTGTTTCGGACCTTTCATTGTTTATTTTGGTGCGATGACTTCTAAGCCACCCATGTAAGGACGTAGGACTTCAGGAATGGTCACAGAACCATCTTCATTTTGGTAATTTTCCAAGATAGCAGCGACTGTGCGTCCGACAGCCAGTCCAGACCCGTTGAGAGTGTGGAGGAGTTTGACCTTGCCATCTGCTTCGTCACGGTAGCGGATTTGGGCACGACGAGCTTGGAAATCTTCTGTGTTAGAGCAGCTAGAGATTTCACGGTAGGTGTTCTGAGCTGGAATCCAGACTTCCAAGTCGTAGGTTTTAGCAGCTGAGAAGCCCATGTCGCCAGTAGAAAGGGCAACAACGCGGTAAGGCAGATTGAGCTTTTGCAGGATGTTTTCTGCATTGGCAGTCATCTTTTCCAGCTCTTCATAAGATTCTTCTGGCTTGGCAAATTTTACCATTTCGACCTTATGGAATTGGTGCAGGCGGATCAAACCGCGTGTGTCACGACCAGCAGAACCAGCTTCAGAGCGGAAAGATGGGCTCATAGCTGTGAAGTAGATTGGCAATTCTTTTCCGTCTAGAATTTCATCTCGATAATAGTTGGTCAGCGGAACTTCAGCAGTCGGAATGAGAACAAAGTTAGTGTCGCTCAGTTCGAAAGTATCTTCTTTGAACTTAGGATATTGGCCAGTACCAAACATAGAGTCATGGTTGACCATATAGGGAGTGATGACTTCTGTATAGCCTTCTTTGCCGTGCTCATCCAGCATGAAGTTGTAGATAGCGCGTTCCAAACGAGCTCCCAAGCCCTTGTAGAAGAGGAAGCGGGCTCCCGTAACTTTTGCGCCACGTTCCCAGTCCAGGATATCCAAATCTTCGCCCAAATCCCAGTGCGCCTTAGCTTCAAAGTCAAATTGGCGAGGTGTACCCCAACGGCGGACTTCTACATTATCATCCTCGTCTGCTCCGACTGGCACGCTATCGTGCGGAATGTTTGGCAGGGTTGTGGTGAACTCGGTCAATTTAGCATCCAATTCAGCCAAAGTAGCATCCAAATCCTTGACTTGGGCAGATAGTTTTTGCATGGCTGCAATCTTGTCATCTGCATTTTCTTTATTACGTTTGGCTTGGGCAATCTCTGCAGAAACAGTGTTGCGTTCTGCTTTGAGATTTTCTGCTTTCACCAGCAAATCACGTCGTTGCTCATCAATTTCCTTCATTTGATTGAGCACATCAGCTGCTACACCACGGGTAGCTAATTTCTCTGCGACAGCATCAAAGTCTGTCCGAATACGTTTTAAATCTAACATAAAACCTCCAAAAAATAAAAGCACACCGAGGAAACTGTTGGAGCGGCTAGGCCGCGGTTCCATCCAACTTCACAGGTGTGCACTTGATTATGTATATAGTTGTCTTACAACGGTAGAATTTCACACTAGGCTCCTATCTGCTCGCAGCACCCGCAGACTTTCTGAAAGAAGCGATAGTCTTACTTATCCGTTTCCTAGATTATACAGGATTTTCTATTTTTTTGCAAATAGATTTTTAAAGAATTGGCCAATTGTTTGAATCAAAGTAGGCAATTTGACAACTTTCTCATTTCCGATATGTTGCCGTGCAATTTTGAGAATCTTTCCAGTGTCCTTGGAGGCAAAGAGAAACTTGCCCTTGTCTGTAAAGACTTCAAAATGACGACTGACATTTTTCCCAGAGACATTGGCACCGATCTGCTGGATGCTAGACCAAGGTAGCTGGATATAGTCTTCTACATTAGCATCAGCGTAGAATTCCAGCGCAACATCACCAACTAAAAACTTCCCAACCTTGCCACCTAAACCCAGATAGGAAACCCCTGTCGTTTGAAATTCAATCGATTTATTTTGCGATTGCGCCATAGAACATCTCCCTTTTAAATACTATAGCTATTATACCATAATAAAAAGAAGGCCGAAACCTTCTTTTTGATTACATCAAACCAGCAACGTGAGCTAGTACACCAACTACAAAGAGAGCGATGATGATAGTGATAGGGGATACTTTCTTCTTAAGCAACCACATACAAGCGAAAGTTAGAAGCAGCCCCATCAAACCAGGAATCAAGGAATCCAAGTTTTGTTGGAAAGTTGTAACTTTTTCAGGGGTTTGAGATAGTCCTTGACCTACTTGAGCAAAGGCTTCTTGGATACCCTTATAGCCACTAGACAATTTGTCCCAATGGATATATGCTTTATCATCTAGTTTAACAGATGAAACGTTAAAGACAAACTTAATTGATACCCAGCGCTCAACCAGAACAGCCAAGATAAACATACCTAGGATTGAAGCGCCTTTGGTAATGTCTTGGAGGATACCACCAGACATGTCTTTAGTGATTTCAGAACCAGCCTTGTAGCCCAATTCTTGTGTGTACCAGAGGAAAGTCATCCGGATAGCATTCCAAGCTACAAAGAAGATAAGTGGACCGATGATATTTCCTGTCAAAGCAAGAGATGCCCCAAGTGCACCAAGGATAGGACGAACTGTGAACCAGAAGACAGGGTCTCCGATACCAGCCAGAGGTCCCATCATACCGATTTTAACCCCTTGGATAGCCGCATCGTCAATTGCTGCACCATTTGCTTTTTCTTCTTCAAGTGCAAGTGTAACTCCGATGATTGGAGCTGCAACATACGGGTGAGTATTGAAGAATTCCAAGTGACGCTCAAGAGCAGCAGCTTGATCTTCTTTTTTAGTATAAAGTTTCTTAATGGCTGGAATCAGTGAATAAGCCCAGCCCAGGTTTTGCATACGTTCGTAGTTCCAAGAACCTTGCAAGAAAGTAGAACGCCACCAAACTTTTTGACGGTCAGCCTTTGAAAGAGTCAATTTTCCTGACTCATCAGGTTTTACAGTATTTAATTCTGTCATGATAGTGTGTCTCCTTTCTTAGTAGTCTTCTAGGATGTCGCCGATTGGATCGTTAGATGAAGCTGTTGCTCCGCCACCGCCATTTCCGCCTTTTTTAGACAGGGCAAGGTAGATGAGGGCAATAGCGACACCAATTGCACCAAGGGCAATCAGAGTGAGTTCGCTGACAGCAGCCAAAGCGAAACCAATAGCGAAGAATGGCCATACTTCACGAGTTGCCATCATGTTGATAACCATGGCATAACCAACGGCAACGACCATACCACCACCGATTTGCATACCTTCTGATAGCCAAGCTGGCATAGCTTCAAGAGCAGATTTAACAGACTCAGCAGGAATCATCAAAAGCAGTGCTGCAGGGATAGCAATACGTGCTCCTTGCATGAAGAGAGCGATGAAGTGAGCGCGTTCAACGCCTTTGAAGTCTCCTTTTTTCGCAGCAGCATCTGCACCGTGAACCAAACCGACTGACAAAGTACGGACAATCATAGTCAAGAAGAGACCAGCAACAGCAAGTGGAATAGCAACACCTTGTGCTACAGCGATTCCTTTGCTTGAGAAGTCTCCACCCAGTACCATGATGATGGCAGCGGCAACAGAAGCGAGGGCAGCATCAGGTGCTACAGCAGCTCCGATATTAGCCCAGCCAAGAGCGATCAGCTGGAGAGAGCCACCCAGCATAACACCGGCTGCCAAATTACCAGTTACCAGTCCAATCAAGGTACAAGCAACCAGCGGTTGGTGGAATTGGAATTGGTCCAAGATACCTTCAAGACCAGCTAGGAAGGCAACAAAGACTACTAAAACCATAGAAATAATAGACATGTTTTAAATCCTTTCATAATAATATGAGAGCGAAACGTTTCAGATTATTGAACGTTGGCTTTGTTAATTAAGTCAAACAAATCTTTCTTAGAGTCATTTGGTACTTTACGTACGTCGAATTCAACTCCGAGATCACGCAATTTTTCGTAAGTTGCCACATCGTCCTTGTCCATTGACAGAACGTTGTTGACCATTGTCTTACCAGTTGAGTGAGCCATTGAGCCGACGTTGAGAGTCTTGATTGGCACACCGCCTTCGATAGCGCGTAGGGCATCTTGTGGAGTTTCAAATAAGATGAGAGCGTGCGTATTACCGAAACGTGGATCTTTTGAAACAGCAATCAGCTTATCAATTGGAACAACGTTTGCTTTAACATTACCAGGTGCAGCTTGTTTGATGAGTTCTTTACGAAGTTCATCTTTAGCTACTGAGTCAGAAGCAACGATGATACGGTCTGCTTTTGAATCTGGAGTCCAAGCTGTTGCAACTTGTCCATGCAACAAACGAGTATCGATACGAGCAAGGTTGATTTTGAGCTTGCCGTCTCCGATAACAGTTCCTTCTGGGATAGCTGATTGAGCAACTGGTGCAGCAGCAGGAGCAGCGCTTTCTAGGACTGGATTCAGCTCTTCAGGCAGAGCTTTGACGCCTTCCTTAGCTTCCTTGATGATATTTGCAACGACAGCATCTACGCCAGCGTTTGCATCCATCATGCGCTCTGTGTAGGCTTGAATTAGCATAGGCAGGTTCAAACCTGTAATAATCGCGAACTTGCGGTCTGGATTTTCACCCATGACACGGCTAGCTTGGTTAAATGGTGACCCACTCCAAAGGTCAGCCAAGACCAATACCTCATCGTTCGCATCAAACGAAGCCACAGCGTCATTGAATTTTGCATACAGATCATCAGGACCTTCGTTTGGCATGAAAGTTACAACTTGAACTTTTTCTTGCTCACCAAAAATCATAGAACCTGACTGATGAATGCCGGCAGCAAATTCACCGTGGCTGGCAATAATGATTCCAATACTCATTATTGTTTTTCCTCCTTATAAAATGTTTGACTTAAGTTTAAGAAAACTTTAAGGCTAACTATTATTATAAAACGTTTTCATGAAAAATGCAAGTACTTGAGTCAAAGCAACAAGGATTTTCAAAGTTTATTTTTGTAGAGAAATCTTATTATATCAAGCTTCTCTCCCTGATAAATAATTAGATAAAGATTAGGTTTCTAAAGTAAATAGGTTAATATATGAAAGTTTTTGAAAATTTCTATGAAAACAGATAGTTATTCAATTTTATAACCTACATTATAGAAAAAACTTACTTTGAATTCCTATTTAAGGATTATTAAGTATTTTACAAATCATCTATTTTCTGCTATAATCTTTTACAGAGAGAATTCTCATTGTCTACTTTTTAGCGAGTTCGGGATAGTGTGAGCCGGATAGGGAAGCAGTGCAGATGGCGCTTTCGGTTATAATTTCAAAAGTAATGAAGTAATAAATTAGGGTGGAACCGCGTTTTGACGCCCCTAGGTTGAATAGCCTAGGACTGTCGGATGTGGTTCTTTTGCTTGTTCAAACAGAACAGAGGATGAGCCTAGCGCTAGAAATAAAAATAAGGGAGTAACAAATGTCTAAAAAATTGACTTTTCAAGAAATTATTTTGACTTTACAGCAGTTCTGGAATGACCAGGGCTGTATGCTTATGCAGGCTTATGATAATGAGAAGGGTGCGGGAACCATGAGTCCCTATACCTTCTTGCGGGCTATTGGGCCAGAGCCTTGGAATGCGGCCTATGTAGAGCCGTCTCGCCGGCCGGCAGATGGTCGTTATGGGGAAAATCCTAACCGTCTTTATCAACACCACCAATTTCAAGTGGTTATGAAGCCTTCTCCAAGCAATATCCAAGAACTTTACTTGCAGTCTTTGGAGCTTTTGGGGATTAATCCGCTGGAGCACGATATCCGCTTTGTCGAGGATAACTGGGAAAATCCTTCAACTGGCTCGGCTGGTCTGGGCTGGGAAGTTTGGCTGGATGGTATGGAAATCACTCAGTTCACATACTTCCAGCAGGTCGGAGGGCTACCAACTCAGCCTGTGACTGCTGAGGTGACTTATGGTCTGGAGCGTCTGGCTTCTTATATCCAAGAAGTGGACTCAGTCTACGACATTGAGTGGGCTGATGGAGTTAAGTACGGCGAAATTTTCACGCATCCTGAGTATGAACATTCCAAGTACAGCTTTGAGGTCAGCGACCAAGACTTGCTCTTGGGGAATTTTGAGAAGTTTGAAGCGGAAGCTAAGCGCTGTCTGGACGAGCATCTGGTGCACCCAGCCTATGACTATGTTCTCAAATGCTCGCATACTTTTAACCTCTTGGATGCGCGTGGTGCTGTATCTGTGACAGAGCGGGCTGGTTATATCGCTCGTATTCGTAATCTGGCTCGTGTTGTGGCTAAGACCTTTGTTGCTGAGCGCAAGCGTCTAGGCTACCCACTTTTGGATGCAGAGACTCGCGAGAAACTCTTGGCAGAGGAGGGAGAATAATCATGGTAAAAAATTTATTAGTTGAATTAGGCTTGGAGGAAATGCCAGCCTATGTCGTGACACCGAGCATGAAGCAGCTGCGCGATAAGATGGGAGCCTTCCTGACAGACCATCGTCTGACCTTTGAGAAAATTGAAATGTTCTCAACGCCTCGTCGTTTGGCGGTGCGCGTGGCTGGCTTGGCGGACAAGCAGTCTGATTTGACCGAAGATTTCAAAGGCCCTTCTAAGAAAATTGCTCTGGATGCTGATGGGAACTTTACAAGGGCTGCCGAAGGCTTTGTCCGTGGCAAGGGCTTGACGGTTGAGGACATTACTTTCCGCGAAATCAAGGGGGAAGAATATGTCTATGTGACCAAGGAAGAAATCGGCCGCCCAGTAGAGGAAATCATCCCAGCAGTGACGGAAGTTCTGCAATCCCTAACCTTCCCTGTTAGCATGCACTGGGCCAACAACACCTTTGAATACATCCGCCCGGTCCACACCTTAACTGTACTCTTAGATGAGCAGGCCTTTGACTTGGATTTCTTGGACATCAAGAGCGGTCGTACTAGCCGTGGACACCGTTTCTTGGGGAAAGAAACGCAGATTTCTTCAGCGGATTCCTATGAAGATGACCTGCGTGCTCAGTTTGTCATTGCCAGTCCTCTTGAGCGGGAAGATATGATTGTCGAGCAGATTCGAGCACTTGAAGAGGAGCACGGGGTTTCTATCGAGATTGACGAAGACCTGCTCAATGAAGTCTTGAATCTGGTAGAATATCCAACTGCTTTCCTAGGTAATTTTGATGCTAAATATTTAGAGGTGCCTGAGGAAGTCTTGGTAACTTCCATGAAAGAGCACCAGCGTTACTTTGTTGTGCGCGATGCTGAAGGCAAACTTTTGCCGCACTTCATCTCTGTTCGCAACGGAAATGCAGAGCATCTGGAAAATGTCATCAAGGGAAATGAGAAAGTCTTGGTGGCTCGTCTGGAAGATGGGGAATTCTTCTGGCGGGAAGACCAAAAGCTGGCTATTGCTGACTTGGTTGAAAAGCTGAGCAATGTGACCTTCCACGAAAAGATTGGCTCTCTAGCAGAGCACATGGAGCGGACTGGCAAGATTGCGGCTCTCTTGGCGCAAGAAGCAGGATTGGATGCTGATGAGACAGCCGACTTGGCTCGTGCAGCGGCAATTTATAAGTTTGATTTGCTGACTGGCATGGTTGGCGAGTTTGATGAGCTGCAAGGGATCATGGGCGAGAAGTATGCTCTGCTGGCTGGTGAGAATGCTGCGGTGGCAGCTGCCATTCGGGAGCACTATATGCCGACTTCAGCCGATGGAGAATTGCCTGACACCAAGGTCGGAGCGGTCTTGGCTCTGGCTGATAAGCTGGATACGATTCTGTCCTTCTTCTCAGTTGGCTTGATTCCAAGCGGTTCCAATGACCCTTATGCCCTGCGCCGTGCGACTCAAGGTGTTGTACGTATCTTGGACAAGTTTGGCTGGAACATTGACTTGGCTCAGCTTCTTGGTCGACTTTGCGAACTCAAGTTTGATAGCCTAAGTTATGACAATCAAGAGGCTGTGCTGGACTTCTTCCGTGCCCGTGTTGAGAAGATGATGGATCGCAGTATTCCGAAAGATATCGTGACAGCTGTTCTTCAAAGCACTCACTTCGTTGTACGCGATTTGGTAGAAACAGCTGCGCTTCTAGCAGAAAAAGCTCAGGAAGATAACTTCAAGTCAGCAGTGGAAAGCCTGTCTCGGGTCTTCAATCTAGCTGAGAAAGCCCAAGGGCAGACAGCTGTCAATCCAGCACTCTTTGAAAATCAAGAGGAAAAAGACTTGGCTGCGGCAATTGAAGCAGTGGAGCTGACAGCTGACTTAGCTGCCAATCTGGACCAACTCTTTGCCCTCAGTCCAGTTATTGACTCTTTCTTTGACCACACCATGGTCATGGCAGAAGATGAGGCTGTACGCAATAACCGCCTAGCTCTTCTGGCTTCTTTGACGGCCAAAGCTGGACAACTTGCGCAGTTTAATCAGATTAATACCAAATAAAAGGTAAGAGGGGGAGAATCATGGATCCTAAAAAAATTGAACGTATCAACGAACTGGCTAAAAAGAAAAAAACGGAAGGCTTAACGACTGAGGAAAAAGTGGAACAAGCCAAGCTTCGTGAAGAGTATATCGAAGGCTACCGTCGGTCTGTTCGCCATCATATTGAAGGCATCAAGATTGTCGACGAGGAAGGCAATGATGTGACACCTGAAAAATTGCGTCAAGTTCAACGCGAGAAAGGTCTTCATGGCCGCAGTCTGGATGACCCAAATTCATAAAAACAAGAAAAAAAGAGAGTGGGACAGAAATCGGTAATTCGTTAGAATTCGATTTCGTCGTCCCACCTCCGCACAGTTGAGTAGGGCTGTAAAAGCTGATGAAATCAGCGTAGTAGAGCCCACTCAACCCCTGCGTCTTTCTCGACAATCCAAAGACAATTGAGAGTCTAGGACTTTTGTCCCAGACTCTTTTTTTGAATTTATAACTTCGCTTGAGGCTAAGAATATTTATGAATTTTATATCGAGGGATACAGCATTTATAAAGGAAAATCAAGAAATAATGCCTAGCAAGCGAGTAGGCAAAATTAGTTTTTATCCTTCTATATAATCTCTTAATGCTTGACCACTTAGGCCGACATTGAGAGCAATCAGTAGCTTGATGCGAGCCTTGGGTGCATTGAGCTCTTTGACAAACATGATTCCAGCTTGGTGCAGCTTGACACCGCCACCTTCATAGGCGTAGACAGGCTCAGCAATGCCGTTGAAACAGCGAGAAACCAGAGCGATGGGGAGACCAGCTTTTGCCATCTCTGTTAATTTTTCCGCAGTTTCTTTCGGAAGATTGCCAGCACCAAAGGCTTCGATGATGAGACCGTCTAGCTTTTGCAAATCCAGCATATCTAGCAGTTCTGTTTTCATACCGGCATAGGCCGGTATGATGGGGACCAGGCCTGAAATGCTAGTCAGGTCAAAGCGGACGCGAGGTTCTGCTGTTTTGAAATAGAGAATTTCCTGCTTCATGACCAGACCTAGAGGGCCGTGCGTCGGAGTTTGAAAGGTGCTGACGTTGGTGGTGTGGGTTTTAGTGACATATTTGGCAGCATGCACTTCATCATTCATGACGACGAGAACGCCCTTGCCTCGACTCTTCTCGTCACTGGCCACCCGCAAAGCAGTCAGGTAATTATAAACTCCGTCACTGCCGAGTTCATTTGAACTTCTCATAGCTCCGGTCAAAACGACAGGGATGTCAGGCAGGTCCATGGTATCAAGGAAGTAGGCCGTTTCCTCTAGAGTATCAGTTCCGTGGGTAATGACCACACCATCGTAGTGCTCAGCGTCAGCCTTGATTTTTTTGTAGAGTTCTAGCATATGATAGGGAGTGATGTGAGGACTGGGAACGTTGAAGAAATCAATCACCGTCACTTCAATACCATCTAAGGGAACAGCCACATGGTTCATGGGATTGTCTTGGCTGCTATTGACGGCACCGCTTCTGTCAGCCTGCATGGAAATGGTTCCACCAGTATGTAAAACTAAAATCTGCTTATTCATAGATGTGCTTCTCCGTGAATTGTGTTATAATTTATTGTATCATAAAAGGAAAGAATGAGAAAATCAATGGAAATAAAAGCCGTCTTTTTTGATATAGATGGAACCTTGATTAATGACAGTCGAACCGTCTTGAAATCGACAGAGGCCGCCATTAAGAGTTTGCAAGAACAAGGGATTTTGGTCGGTTTAGCGACAGGCCGTGGCCCCTTCTTTGTCAAGCCTTTTATGGACAAGCTGGATTTAGACTTTGCTGTCACTTACAATGGTCAGTATATTTTTTCAAAAGACAGGGTTATTTCTGCCACACCGATTGATAAGCAGAGCCTGCGTGATTTGATTGCCTACGCTAAGAAGCACCGGAAAGAAATTTCCTTGGGAACAGAGGATGCCATGGAAGGTTCAAAAATTATGACCTTTGGTATGAGTTCCTTTTCCCAGTGGGCTACCCAGTTTATCCCTAGGAGCATGACTCGGACGGTGAGTCACGGTTTTAACAAGATTGTGAGCAAGGCCTTGCCTCAGCATGAAGAAGACCTGCTGAAATTGATTCAAGAGCCCATTTATCAAGTGCTGATTTTGGCAGATCCGGCTGAGAGTGCAAAAATTGAAGCGGATTTCCCGCATTTAAAATTTACTCGTTCGAGTCCCTATGCGACGGACATTATCAATCAAGGGATGTCCAAGCTGGAGGGGATTCGTCTAGTCGGTCAAGAATACGGCTTTGATATCCATCAGGTCATGGCCTTCGGAGATTCAGACAATGACTTGGAAATGCTGTCGGGAGTTGGCTTGTCTATTGCCATGGGAAATGGCACCAGCTCTGTCAAGGAAGTAGCCAAGCATACGACTAGCAGCAATAGTCAGGATGGGATTCATCGGGCACTAGAACATTTCGGTATTTTGGCCAGCGAGAAAGTCTTTGTGTCTCGCGATCACCACTTTAATAAGGTCAAGACCTTCCATGGTGTCATGGATGAGTCTACGCAGGAAGAACCCATCGCTTGGACACCAGAGGAAGCTCGGCACCGTGCTGACTTCAAGTTGGAAGAGTTGGTTGAATTTCTCAGAGCTGCCAGCTCTTCAGAGGAAGAATTTGATCAGTCGATGGTTAGAATGCACGAAGCTTTAGATAAGGCTGCTGCCAAGGTTCGTAGCAAGAGCAAGGCAGAAATCTCCTTAGTTGGTCAAGTTGATGCTCTGATCGATACGCTCTACTTTACTTACGGTAGCTTTGTCTTGATGGGAGTTGATCCTGAGCGAATTTTTGATATTGTCCATCAGGCCAATATGGGGAAGATTTTCCCAGATGGAAAAGCGCATTTTGATCCCGTGACTCATAAAATCCTCAAACCAGATGACTGGGAAGAAAAATATGCGCCAGAACCAGCGATCGAACGGGAGTTGGAGCGACAGATTCAGGCCTATCAGCGCAATGTGGAAAAGACGCAAAAAGAAACAAAAGACGAAGAGTAGCGACTCTTCATCAGCAGAATTTCTATTTTACGATACTCAATCTAATTATTTTACGGAGGTACCTCATGTTATCAAGAGTTGAAAAATTTGAAGCAGCCTTGGCTCAGACAGAATGCGATGCTGTTTTAGTAACCAATCTGAAGAATATTTACTATCTGACTGGTTTCAGCGGGACAGAGGCGACAGTTTTTATTAGCAAGTCGCGTCGGATTTTCCTGACGGATTCTCGTTATACCCTGATTGCTAAGGGCGTGGTTGAGGGCTTTGATATTGTTGAAACGCGGGATGCGGTTGGAGAAATTGCTAAAATCATTGCGGACGACAAGTTGGCGAAAATCGGTTTTGACGATGAAATTTCCTATGCTTACTTCAAGATGCTGGAAAGTGTGTTTGCTGGTCATGAGCTGGTGCCGATGACAGCCTTTATCGAAAATTTGCGCATGATCAAGGATGGGCAAGAAATCGCGACCATTCGCAAGGCCTGTCAGATTTCTGATCAAGCCTTCCTAGACGTGCTGGACTTTATCAAGCCTGGTCAGACGACAGAGCTGGCTGTTATGAACTTTTTAGATGCCCGTATGCGCCAGTTAGGTGCTTCAGGTGCTTCCTTTGACTTTATCATCGCTTCTGGCTACCGCTCTGCTATGCCTCACGGCGTGGCCAGTGACAAGGTCATCCAAAATGGTGAAACCCTGACCATGGACTTTGGTTGCTACTACAATCACTATGTCAGCGATATGACGCGGACTGTTCATGTGGGGCAGGTGACGGATGAAGAGCGAGAAATTTATGATATTGTCCTGCGCAGCAATCAAGCCCTGATAGAAGCGGCTAAGGCTGGACTCAGCTGTATTGATTTTGACCGGATTCCTCGTCAAATTATCAACGATGCAGGCTACGGCCCTTACTTCAGCCACGGGATTGGTCACGGGATTGGGCTGGATATCCATGAGATTCCTTACTTTGGCAAGTCAGAAGAGCCGATTGAGGCTGGCATGGTCTTGACCGATGAGCCGGGCATCTATCTGGATGGCAAATACGGCGTTCGGATCGAAGATGACCTTCTGATCACAGAGACTGGTTGTGAGGTCTTGACCCTTGCTCCAAAAGAATTGATTGTGATTTGAGAATTATCAAGCTTTATGGTAGAATAAAGAGTAAATTATTTATTAAAGAGGTAAAAAACAAATGATTGAAGCAAGTAAGCTGAAAGCTGGAATGACTTTTGAAACTGCTGATGGTAAACTGATCCGCGTCTTGGAAGCAAGTCACCACAAACCAGGTAAGGGAAATACTATCATGCGTATGAAATTGCGTGATGTTCGTACTGGTTCTACATTTGAGACTAGTTACCGTCCAGAAGAAAAATTTGAACAAGCTATCATCGAAACAGTACCAGCACAATACTTGTACCAAATGGATGGCACTGCTTATTTCATGAATACTGAGACTTATGACCAATACGAAATCCCAGTAGTCAACGTAGAGGAAGAATTGAAATACATCCTTGAAAACTCAGATGTGAAAATCCAATTCTACGGATCAGAAGTGATCGGTGTGACAGTACCTACAACTGTTGAATTGGTGGTAACAGAAACACAACCATCTATCAAAGGTGCTACTGTAACAGGTTCTGGTAAACCAGCAACTCTTGAAACAGGTCTTGTTGTCAACGTACCAGACTTCATCGAAGTTGGACAAAAATTGGTCATCAATACTGCAGAAGGAACTTACGTTTCTCGTGCGTAATTTCAATCTTTCATATAGAAAGGAATTCTTATGGCAAACGAACAATTAGGCGAAATCGTTATTGCGCCACGAGTCTTGGAAAAAATTATTGCCATTGCTACGGCTAAGGTAGAGGGCGTTCATTCTTTTGCAAATAAAAGCATGTCAGATAGCCTTTCTATGCGTACGCTTGGACGCGGTGTTGCGCTGCATACGGATGAAAGTGGCGACATATCAGTTGATATCTACCTCTATCTGGAGTACGGTATTAGTGTGCCAACAGTTGCAGTTGCAATCCAAAAAGCAGTCAAGAGTGCTGTAAGCGATATGGCTGAAGTGGAGCTGTCTGCTGTCAATATCCATGTGGCAGGCATTGTTCCAGAAAAATCACCAAAACCAGATTTGAAAGATCTATTTGATGAGGATTTCCTCAATGACTGATGTTTTGTTAGAATCTAGAAGAGAGCTACGTCAGCGGGCTTTTCAGGCTTTGATGAGTCTGGAGTATGAGGGTGATGCCATTGAGGCTTGCCGCTTTGCCTATACCTATGATAAGGACGAAGAAGAGACGGATGCTGAGGTCAATATCCCAGCATTTCTACTCAATTTGGTCACAGGAGTGCTCCAGTCCAAGGAAGAGTTAGATAAGAAAATCGCCCAGCACTTGAAAGCAGGCTGGACAGTTGAGCGTCTAACTTTGGTGGAAAAGAATATCCTGCGATTAGGCATCTTTGAAATGACAGAGTTCGATACTCCCGAGCGAGTAGCGGTCAATGAAGCCATTGAACTTTCCAAGCAATTTTCTGATGAAAAATCAAGTAAGTTTATCAATGGGATTTTGAGTCAATTTATAACAGAAGAAAAAGACTGAGACGACTGTCTCAGCTTTTTTGGTTTTTGATAGTTGCAGTCGCTGACAAATCATAAGAAAGTTTCTGTAGGTCTATGGCTGGACTAGTCTAGCTTGCTATAGGTTAATGGCAACCTAGACCTCGGTTGCTCACTTTTCCTATAGATTCGTGGTAACCTAGGCCTCGGTTGGTCACTTTTCCTATAGATTCATGGCAATCTAGGTCTCGGATGTTCACTTCTCCTATAAAATCATGGTAAATTAGGCCTCGCCTGCTCACTTTTCCTATAGATTCATGGGAATCTAGGCCTTGGCTGCTTACTTTTCCTATAGATTCATGGCAAGCTAGACCTCGAATGTGCTTTTCATCTCTATTTATAGGATGAATCGCTTTCGTTTCTTACGATTTTTACTAGGTTTTTTAGAGATGAGGAATGGTCTAGTCAGTCTAAGTAAGAAAAGAAAGATATAAGAGAAAATCGCCTGAAGAGCAATTCTTCAGAAGAGAGTTTTTGAGGGGGATCTTTGGATTGAATACGGCTACGTGGGGAAATTTAAATTGCTAGTAAACTTGATAATGTTGAAAAAGTTCCTGTCTGTTTTTATATGCTATTTCTACATATAAACTTTATGGATTAAATAATAATTGCTATAATAGGAAACAGGAAGTATCTAATAGATTGTATTGTTAAAAGCTTTAAGGTACTTGAAAAATTCCAAGAAGAGGAAGAGCTTAGAGCAGGTAAATATATGGATTATTTGCAGATTACAAGAGGACAAGTATGGCGATTATTTTGATTTCAGTTATTATTGCATTTCTATATCATAAAATCGCAGAACATTTCAAGAATAGTTATATGGATTGTATTTTATTTCTATCATTGATTTTGTCTCATTTTATATGGGATTACCATTTCTTACCAATTGATATAGTAATAGCCCTCAGTGGAGTACATTTACTATCAAATTTCTTTGAAAAGGTTAGAAGTAAACAATAAAACTGATTTAGAGAGAGTCACTATAAAATGAAAGGTAAAAAGTTAGGTATTAAAAATGAAACATTTTTTTGCAGGTCTTGGTGCAATAAACTTTGCTAGTTATCTAATTGCTATAGGTGTAGGATTGGCACCTCTCTTTCACATTTTTATAATTCGTTCGGAAGTAAGTTTTGGGAAAATAGTATTGTCTATAATAGCTATATTTTTAATCATTGTTTTAACAATTGCTCGAATTTATAGAAGATTTTTCTATATAGATTAGTTCGATTTTCTTTAAAGTTTGGGAAAATCTTATCTTTCTAAAAAAACGGACAGTGCTATTGAAATGCAGGTGATAGCCTAAGGAAAGCGCTAGTGATTCTAACACCAAAAGGCAATCAGGGATTGAACGACATTAAAAAGACTTTAAAAGAAGAGTCTGGGACAAAAGTCCTAGCCTCTCAATTGTCTTTGGATTGTCGAGCAAGACGCAGTGGTTGAGTAGGCTCTACTACGCTGATCTCATCAGCTTTTACAGCCCTACTCAACTGTGCGGAGGCGGGACGACGAAATCGAATTCTAACGAATGACCGATTTCTGTCCCACTCTTTTTTTGATGAGTCTAAAGAAATATTTCGTTTCATTATCTTAAACAACAAAGAGAGAGCCAGTGGATTTCCTATAAAAGGAATCTGAAATCATACATAAAGCTTTGGAATAAAAAAATGGTCTATGAAAACCTTTACATTTCGATAGAGAATCTGTATAATAAATACAGAAAACGTTTGCATACGTATTTTCTATAGGAAAAAATAAAGGAGTTTTTTTATTTATGAAAAGAAACTATCATCTACAGTCTCGGACCAGTGAAAAGCGTCATTATTTTGGGATTCGTCGCTTAAAAGTCGGAGTAGCATCTGTCGTGATTGCATCTGGCTTTCTCTTTGGAGGTGCCCAGTTAGCCAAAGCAGATGAGACAAAGGCTACGACTAGCCCAGCAACGGAAGCAGTATCAGCTGCTAATTCAGAAGCTTTGCCTAAGCCAGAGGTTGAAGCCAAAACTGAGGAAGTGGATAGTTCAGCGCAAAAAGAAAGCAAACAAAAAGTCAATATTGAGAAAAGCGCCCAGCCTGAAGCAGTAGTAAATCAAGCTGCTCAGCCGACAGAGGGTGCAGAATCTAGTGCGACCCCAGAAGCAGCTGGTAAAGAAGCAAAGGAAACAGTTGTATCTGACGAGAAAGAAAAGCCAGCGTCAACTAGTCAGTCGGAGACATCGACCAAGGATGCTATCGCAGATGGCCATATGCGTTTCCATTTCAAAAATCTGCCATCCGAAAATCTGGATAGCTTAGGCTTATGGACTTGGGATGATGTTGAAACGCCTTCTGGTCAAAAGGGAGGTTGGCCGACTGGTGCGACTAGTTTTGCGACAGCTAAAAAAGATGATTATGGCTATTACCTTGATGTCAAGATGGCAGAGAAAAGAAGCAAGGTTAGTCTCTTAATCAACAATACGGCAGGTCAAAACATTACAGGTGATAAGACAGTTGAGCTGCTGAGCCCTCAGATGAATGAAGTTTGGTTTGACAAAGACTATAATCCTCATACCTCCGAGCCTTTGAAAGAAGGAATGCTTCGCATCAATTATTATCGTACAGATGGTCAGTATGATAAGAAATCCCTCTGGCTCTGGGGAGATGTGCAACGTCCAGGTCAAAATTGGCCTGATGGCGTGGACTTTGAAAAGACTGGGAAATACGGTCGCTACGTAGATGTTCCTTTGAAAGAGGCTGCAAAGATGATTGGTTTCCTGCTTTTAGATGAAAGTAAGTCAGGAGATGATGTGAAGATTCAAAAACAGGATTATAATTTCGCAAATTTGGGTAAAACTAGCCAGATTTTCTTGCGTGATGCGGATCCAACGGTTTATACCAACCCATACTTTGTCAATGATATCCGCATGACAGGAGCCCAGCATGTTAGCCTGACAGAAATTGAGGCGACTTTCTCTACCTTAGAAAATGCTAAAAAAGAAGATATTCTGAAAAACCTAAAAATTACCAACAAAGATGGTGGAGAAGTCACTGTTAAAGATGTGGTTCTGGACTCTAAGAATAAAAGCGCAAAATTAATCGGTGATTTTAATCAAGCTCAGTCACCTTACCTTATCAAATATGGCAATGACCAATTCAAAACCAGCATGAACTGGCAGTTGAAGGACAGCCTTTACAAGTATGATGGTGATTTGGGCGCGCGTGTTTCTCAAGCGGGCAAACAAGTGGATCTGACCTTCTGGTCACCAAGTGCGGACCAAGTCGATTTGGTGGTCTATGACAAAAAAGATCAGAACAAGGTTCTTGGGCGCATAGCTATGCAGAAGGAGGAGTCTGGCACATGGACTAGTAGCTTGACGCCTGAGAGCGGGCTAGGTCTTTCTGACTATCGTGGATATTTCTATCATTATGAAATTAGCCGTGGTGGTAAAAAAGTTCTTGTGCTAGACCCATATGCCAAGTCTTTAGCAGCTTGGAACAATGAAGATGCGGACAAGGGGGATGCCTACAAGATTGCCAAGGCAGCCTTTGTAGATCCAAGTGAATATGGACCGAAAGATCTGACCTATGCTACTATTCCGAACTTCAAGAAGCGGGAAGATGCCTTGATTTATGAGGCACATGTCCGTGATTTCACTTCAGATCCAGCTATTTCAAAGGATTTGAAATCTCAATTTGGAACCTTCTCAGCTTTCATTGAGAAATTGGATTATTTGAAAGAACTAGGAGTGACTCATGTTCAGCTCTTGCCAGTTCTGAGTTATTACTTTGTAAATGAGCTGAAAAATGCTGAGCGCATGGACAAGTATGCTTCCAGCAACAGCAACTATAACTGGGGCTATGACCCGCAAAACTACTTCTCGCTGACAGGTATGTATTCGAGCACACCGACAGACCCAGCTAAGCGCATTGAGGAATTCAAAAATCTTGTCAATGAAATTCATAAGCGTGGCATGGGCGTTATCATGGATGTGGTCTATAATCACACAGCCAAGACCTCTATCTTTGAGGACTTGGAGCCCAACTACTACCACTTTATGGACGCGGATGGTACACCGAGAACCAGCTTTGGTGGCGGCCGCTTGGGGACTACTCACTATATGAGCAGACGGGTCTTGGTGGATTCGATCAAGTATCTGACAGAGCAGTACAAGGTAGATGGTTTCCGCTTTGATATGATGGGAGACCATGATGCAGAGTCCATTCAAAAAGCTTTTGAAGAAGCTAAAAAGCTCAATCCAAATCTCATTATGCTGGGTGAGGGCTGGAAGACTTATGCAGGTGATGAAAATAAAGCAGTCCAGCCTGCTGACCAAACTTGGATGAAGTCAACAGACACGGTGGCGGTCTTCTCAGATGATATTCGCAACACCTTGAAATCAGGTTATCCAAATGAGGGAACACCAGCCTTTATCACTGGTGGTAAACGAAATGTAGAAGATGTTTTCAAGAATATCAAGGCACAGCCAACCAATTTTGAGGCAGATAGCCCAGGGGATGTGATCCAATACATTGCAGCCC
This sequence comes from Streptococcus cristatus, assembly GCF_003943505.1. GTDB lineage: Bacteria > Bacillota > Bacilli > Lactobacillales > Streptococcaceae > Streptococcus > Streptococcus cristatus_E. Next base: position 109,963 of record NZ_RJPS01000001.1, on the reverse strand, counting down.
ATGATAATCTGACCCTCTTTGATATCATTGCCCAGTCAATCAAGAAAGATCCAGCAGTCGCTGCCAATAATCAAGAGATCCATCGCCGTCTGCGCCTGGGAAATCTGATGATGCTGACTTCGCAAGGAACACCATTTATCCACTCTGGACAAGAATACGGCCGAACCAAGCAATTCCGCGATCCTGCCTATAAATATCCTGTTTCCGAAGACAAGGTCCCAAACAAAGCGCATTTGTTGACCAATGAGGACGGCACGCCGTTTGAATATCCGTATTTCATTCATGATTCTTATGATTCGAGCGACGCGGTCAATCATTTTGATTGGACCAAGGCGACTGATTCGGAGAAATTCCCAGAAAATGCCAAGAGCCGTGCCTATATGAAGGGCTTGATTAGTCTGCGGAAATCAACGGACGCCTTCACTCGCAGTTCCAAAGATGAAGTAGATCAAAATGTGACTCTCATTACCCAGCCTGGCAAGGATGGCGTTGAGAAAGAGGATCTTGTTCTCGGCTACCAAGTGGTTGCTTCAAATGGCGATATTTATGCAGTCTTTGTCAATGCAGACAAAAAGGAGCGAAACTTCAACTTTGGTGAAACCTACAAACATCTAGCAGGTGCAGAGGTTGTGGCTGATGGCAATAGCGCAGGAATTACAGCTATTTCGAATCCAGCTGGTGTCACCAGAAACAGCAATGGCTTGACCCTAGCTCCGCTGACAGCGACAATTTTGCGGATTAAAAAGGCGAGTCCAGCTCAAGAAGAAAAGCCTCAAGATACAAGTAAAGACACCCAGCAAAAACCGTCTCAAGGCAGCGTTAAGGAGCTTCAAAAAGAACAAAACCCTAGTCCTAGCTTGTCCAATAAGCTTGTTCAAGTTCCATCTACATCTCTATCGTCAGAGAGTCAAAAGCCACTTGCTGCAGAGCCACAGCAGGACAAAGTAAGTCCTAGTGTGACAGCTTCGACAGAAAAAGTCTTGCCGAAAACGGGCACAGAAACTTCCCTGCTGGCGATTTTAGGTGGTTCTCTTGCCTTCTTGGCTGGCTTGTTCACTTTTAGAAAGAAGCAATAAAGTGAGAGTGGGACAGAAATCGGTAATTCGTTAGAATTCGATTTCGTCGTCCCACCTCCGCACAGTTGAGTAGGGCTGTAAAAGCTGATGAAATCAGCCTAGTAGAGCCCACTCAACCACTGCGTCTTGCTCGACAATCCAAAGACAATTGAGGAGTTTGGGACAAAAGTCCGACCTCAAATATAAAAAGCGAACAAAACTAGTTTTCTGGTAATCAGAATTCTGTTTTGTTCGCTTTTCGCATTTAATTATAGATTTTAAGGGCTTAATAATTAAGACTTTTAAAAATTGAAATCTTTTTGTCCCAAACTCCATTTTCTTATTTAGTAGGGATTGAATGAAAATTACACACTCTTGCCTGGCAAGAGGTTCACCGGCAGGAAGTAGCCCGTTGTTGTGACTTCTTGCTTGTCAATTTTTTGTAGCAGTAAATCGACCAGAAGTTTGGCAATCTCTTTCAGCGGTTGCTTAATGGTTGCCAGCTGAGGGTAGTAGTTCTCCACAAAGTAGGTGCCGTCGTAGCCGATGATTTTTAAATCTTCAGGAATCTGGATGTCTAGCTCCTGAGCGACTTTCATGACTAGAATAGCTGTCAAATCATCTGAAGCGAAGATAGCATCTGGCTTCTTGTGGGTCAAAATGTGTTTGATTTCCATTTCCTTTCGGACTGGAGAAAAGTCGCTGGACACATTGATGATAGGAGCGTCCGGCAGGACAGAGGCGAAACCAGCATGGCGCAGGCCGGTCGGCGAGTTGGAGTTGTCATTGCCGGTGATCATGATGATGTTTTGAGCGCCAGCCTTGACCAAGGTCTGAGCAGCCAGCACTCCACCACCATAGTTGTCTGAGGAGACAACTGGAATATCTGGTGAAAGGTTACGGTCAAAGGAAATGATAGGAGCAGTCACGCGATTGTAGTCTTCGATGCCTAGATTGTGGCTACCGGAAATAATGCCGTCCACCTGATTAGCCTCCAGCATCTCAAGGTATTCACGCTCCTTGTCAGAGTCGTGCTCGCTATTGCAGATAATGGTTTTATAGCCTTGTTTAAAGAGCTCGTGCTCTAGCTTGCCAATCAATTCTGCATAAAAGACATTGCTGATATTGGGGAAGATGAGCCCGATTAGCTTGGCTGATTTTCCTTGGAGGCTACGTGCCAGATTGTTAGGTTTGTAGGCCAATTCTCGCATGGCCGCCTCAACCTTCGAAATCGTTTTGTCAGACAAGTAGCCTTTTCTGTTGATGACGCGGGAAACAGTTGTGGGGCTGACTCCTGCTAGTTTTGCTACATCAGTTAGCTTTGCGACCATAATCTAATTCATAGTAAGTACCGGTTGGATTGCCATTAGTAATAGCAATACCTGTTTGGTCTTCTCTCGGGAAGACACGACCGGAAAATACTTTCTCTCCTTTATTGATGAAAATTTCAAAAATTGATTTATCGATGAAGATAGTAGCACTTGTGGCTTCTTTGCTAATATTACAGCTTCGGATAGTTCCAAAGTCCAGTGCAAATGGCTCACCCGCCTGACTACGATCAACTGTCACTTGCCCAGCCTTGAGGTCAAAATTGATGCGTAGGCCTTTGCCATCCTTGTCTGCAAAGAGGACGATTTCATGCTCAGTGTCTGCAGCAAGATTCAGCTCTAGTTCATAGCTGTTCTTGCTTTCTGCCAAAGCAGCGAAAGGCTGAGCCTCTGCTCGTAAATTCTTGATGGCTGGGACTGGGTATTGGTAGAGCTTGCCGTCTTTCAGGGTCAATTCCTTGACGAGTGAGAAGGTTCCTTGATGGTCGAAGCGGTCAGAAGGGTATTCCACATCAGGCAAGCCTAGCCAGCTGACAGCGAGTGCACGGCCGTCAGGTGCGTTAAAGGCTTGGGTCGCGTAGCAGTCGAAACCGTAGTCCAGATTTTGGATAGGGCTAGGATCAATCATAGCAGCTTTGTTTGTGTCAAACGATTGACCTATTTTATACATATTTGGATAAATATTGTCATAATCCAGCACCTCCTTGGACAAGCCTTGAGGGCAGTAGAGCAGGACTGGCCGGTCATTGATAAAGACAAGGTTTGGACACTCCATCATGTAGGCTGTCTTGTCATTGGCAAAGTCCAAATCACCGACGGCTTCCCAGTTGGTATAGTCGTTATCAACAGCCTTGTAAAGCTTGACATAGCCTTGCTTGTCTAGATTTTGCCCACCGACAATAGCATAGGATTGCCCTTTGTAGTTGAAAATCTGTGGATCGCGGAAGTGGTCAGTAGCCTCAGTAGGTTGTTCAATCAAAACCTTGTCAATTTTTTCGAGCTTGCCTGATTTGTCTAACAAGGCACCGATTTGATAAGGGTGACGCACCCAGTTCTCATCACGGACATTGCCAGTGTAGAAGAGAAAGAGCTTGTCATCAAACTGCATGGCAGAGCCAGAGTAGGCGCCGTGGCTGTCCAGAGCAGTATCTGGCAGCACTCGAAGGCCAGTTTCGGTGAAGTGGACTAGGTCATCGCTTTCCATCTGAACCCAGCATTTGAGACCGTGTGCTGCCCCGAAAGGAAAGTTTTGATAAAACACCACCCACTTGCCGTCAAAGTAAGAAAAGCCATTGGGGTCATTGAGCAGACCTGTCTGAGGCTCCACATGGTAGTTAGCCCGCCAAGGAGATTTAGCGATGTTTTCTTTGATCTGCTGTACCTCTTCCTGAGTCCAGTCTTCATAGCGTTTGTAGCGTTTTTCAGTCGTCCAAGCCAATCTTTTGTCCTCCAAATCATATTATTTCTTATTACTATAGTAAACGTTTTCTGCTGAAAAATCAACATTTAACAGTAAAAAAATATTTTTTCTGTAAAACGCTTGACATATTTCTGAATCATGGTAAAATAATATTCGTAAAGGTGATAAAATCGCTTTCAAAAAGTTTTACAATATTTTTATAAGGAGATTTTTGCAAATGACTAATACTGAAATTGCAAAAAAGGTCATCGAAGCCTTGGGTGGACGTGAGAACGTTAACAGTGTAGCCCACTGTGCGACTCGTCTGCGCGTCATGGTTAAAGATGAAGGTAAAATCGACAAAAATACTGTCGAGAACCTAGAAAAAGTTCAGGGAGCTTTCTTTAACTCAGGCCAATACCAAATCATCTTTGGTACAGGTACGGTTAATAAGATTTATGACGAAGTTGTAGCCTTAGGTTTGCCGACTTCATCAAAAGATGACATGAAAGCAGAAGCTGCTAAGCAAGGGAATTGGTTCCAACGCGCCATCCGTACATTCGGTGACGTATTTGTACCAATCATCCCAGTTATCGTAGCAACTGGTCTCTTCATGGGTGTTCGTGGGCTGTTAACTGCCCTTGGTATGACACTTCCAGATGATGTAACGACCTATACTCAAATCTTAACAGATACAGCCTTCATTATCCTACCAGGTTTGGTGGTTTGGTCAACCTTCCGTGTATTCGGTGGAAATCCAGCCGTTGGTATCGTTCTTGGTATGATGCTTGTTTCAGGCTCACTTCCAAATGCTTGGGCTGTTGCTTCTGGTGGTGAAGTGACTGCAATGAAATTCTTCGGCTTCATCCCAGTCGTTGGTTTGCAAGGTTCTGTTCTTCCAGCCTTCATTATCGGGGTTGTCGGAGCTAAGTTTGAAAAAGCTGTCCGTAAGGTTGTTCCAGATGTCTTGGATCTTTTGGTCACACCATTTGTAACCCTTTTGGTGATGTCAATTCTTGGACTTTTCGTGATTGGACCAGTATTCCACGTTGTTGAAAACTACATCCTTATTGGTACAAAAGCTATTCTTGGTTTGCCATTCGGTCTAGGTGGTTTGCTGATCGGTGGAGTTCACCAATTGATTGTCGTATCAGGTGTACACCATATCTTCAACTTGCTTGAAGTGCAATTGCTTGCAGCTGACCATGCTAACCCATTCAACGCAATCATCACAGCTGCTATGACAGCTCAAGGTGCTGCAACCGTTGCTGTTGGTGTCAAAACTAAAAATCCTAAACTTAAAACTCTTGCCTTCCCAGCTGCTCTTTCTGCCTTCCTTGGTATTACAGAGCCTGCTATCTTCGGGGTTAACTTGCGTTACCGCAAACCATTCTTCCTTTCATTGATCGCTGGTGCTGTCGGTGGTGGCTTGGCTTCTATCCTTGGCCTTGCTGGTACTGGTAATGGTATCACCATCATCCCAGGTACAATGCTTTACATTGGTAATGGACAACTCTTCCAATATCTCTTCATGGTAGCTGTATCATTTGCTCTTGGTTTTGCCCTTACTTACATGTTTGGTTACGAAGATGAAGCTGAAGTTGCTACGAATGCTACTACAGAGCGTCTGGTCAAAGAAGAAACAACTGGTAATGTTCCAGCGGCTCTCCAAGATGAAACAATCATTTCTCCAATCGTTGGTAGTGCAGTTGCTTTAGCTGATGTTAATGATCCAGTCTTTGCAAGTGGTGCAATGGGTCAAGGGATTGCGATTAAACCAACTGAAGGTGTTGTTTATGCCCCAGCCGATGCAGAAGTGACAATTGCTTTTGCGACAGGCCATGCTTATGGTTTGAAGACAGCTAATGGTGCTGAAATCCTGATCCACGTTGGTATTGACACAGTGTCTATGAATGGCGAAGGATTTGATCAAAAAGTTTCTCAAGGTTCTAAAGTCAAAGCTGGCGATATTATTGGAACTTTTGATTCAGCTAAAATCGCAGCAGCTGGTCTGGATGACACGACTATGGTTATCGTGACTAACACAGCTGACTACGCTTCTGTGACTCCAGTAACAGAAGGAACGGTTGCTAAAGGCGATGCGATTATTGAAGTGAAAGCTTAATCTTAGCTAGAGAAAGTCAACAAAGGAAAACGAACAACTTATGTTTGTTCGTTTTTTACTTGAGTGCTAAGATTTACAGAGGAAAATCTAAAATATAGAGCCATTTCCAATATGGAAATATGCTATAATGGAGTATAAAGAATACAAGAGGTGTTTGAAATGACAAAATTGTACGGAAGTTTAGAAGCTGGTGGAACGAAGTTTATCTGTGCTGTGGGTGATGAAAATTTTAATGTTGTAGAAAAGACACAATTTCCTACGACCACGCCGATTGAGACGTTAGATAAAACGGTTGAGTTTTTCTCTCGTTTTGATAATTTAGCAGGTCTGGCAGTGGGCTCTTTCGGTCCAATTGATATTGACCCTAATTCAAAAACATATGGCTACATTACGACAACTCCAAAACCACATTGGGCAAATGTAGACATCGTAGGAGCGCTTCGTCGTGCTTTGAATGTGCCTATTTACTTTACGACAGATGTCAACAGCTCTGCCTATGGTGAAGTTGTAGCCCGCAATAATGCTGGCGGTCGCATTGAAAATCTGGTTTATTATACGATTGGAACGGGAATTGGCGCTGGTGCTATCCAACGTGGTGAATTTGTTGGGGGGACAGGCCACCCAGAAATGGGTCACTACTATGTGGCTAAGCACCCGATGGATGAAGAAAAAGGCTTTAATGGCGTTTGTCCTTTCCACAAGGGATGTTTGGAAGGCTTAGCAGCTGGTCCTAGCTTAGAAGCGCGGACTGGTGTGCGTGGTGAAAATATTGAGCTCAATAATTCTGTCTGGGATATTCAGGCTTACTATATTGCGCAGGCAGCTATTCAAGCAACGGTGACTTTCCGTCCAGATGTTATTGTCTTTGGTGGTGGTGTGATGGCACAGCAGCACATGCTGGACCGTGTTCGTGAGAAATTCACTGTCCTGCTCAATGGCTACCTGCCAGTGCCAGATGTGCGTGACTACATTGTCACACCGGCTGTCGCAGGAAATGGTTCAGCCACACTAGGAAATTTTGTCCTCGCAAAAGATATTAGCGAACGCTATGCAAAATAAGTAAACAAGGCGTTGAGAGTGTTCAAATAAACGAAGGAGGCTGAGATAGGGAATCCAGCCTCTTCCATTTGAGGTGAAAGATGCAAAAAGCAATTGTGAAAGATCCTTTCTTTTTACAGCAAAAATCAGTTCCTGCCACGAAAGTTGATCTATTTTTGGCTCAGGACTTGCAGGATACCTTGTTGGCTCATAGAGAGTCTTGTGTCGGTCTTGCTGCCAATATGATTGGTTCCCAAAAGCGGGTGATTATTTTTATGTATGGTATGTTGCCCATGGTCATGTTTAATCCAATTCTCATTCAGAAATCAGGAGCTTATGAAACGGAAGAGGGCTGTCTATCCTTAACAGGCAGTCGGTCAACCATTCGTTACCAGAAAATCACGGTCGAATATCTGGATCAGAATTGGCTAAAGAAGACCATCACGTTAGAGGATTTTCCAGCGCAAATCTGCCAGCACGAATTGGATCATTTGGAAGGAATTCTCATATAGGAAATGTACCTGGAAAGGATAGGAATAGAATGAAAGTATACCAGCGCGATGGAGCAACATTTTATGCCATAGGCTTTCTCTTACTCTTTGCTATCTTTTTTATCATGGCTTTTGTATCTATGGATCAGGCTTCTCTTGAGTCAACAAGTCAAAATAGTGCTAATCAACTGGTTCATAGGAGTCCTACCAGCAAAGAAGACCAAAGAAGCAGGCAGACTACTGAAGAAAGCAACAATATGCTCAATCCGCTCTATTGGGGAATGGGCATAACCGCTATTTTTATGATCGTTCTAGGCTATATTTCGAATCATAAACCACCGATTTTAGAGATGGATGAAATGGGAATAAGGCTGAGAGGCTTATCTGCTAAAAGAGAGAAGTACTTCTTGTGGCAGGAGATTGAGCAAATTGAATACGATATCTATCGATCTAGCTCAGGACCGACCGGTCGGATTTTATATTTCTATCCCAAAAATCAAGAGGAGAGTGCGGTCTCTTTGGACTTGGATGATGTGAAAAATGCTAGCTTCAATGAACTTCATCAAGAAATTTCTCAACTTGCTCCTCATATCAAGTGGCTTTTTCCATAGAAATATTATTATAGAGTAGAGATTTGATCTGCTTATTTTACTTTCTATAATCTCAGTTGGATCGAAGATAATGGAGGCTGGGACAAAAGTCCTAGCCTCTCAATTTTCTTTGGATTGTCGAGCAAGACGCAATGGTTGAGTGGGCTCTACTACGCTGATTTCATCAGCTTTTACAGGCCTACTCAACTATGCGGAGGTGGGACGACGAAATCGAATTCTAACGAATTACCGATCTCTGTCCCACTCTCTTTTTTTGTAAGCAATTCTTTATATGGGCGATAGGCGTTTTGCATATTTTATTTAAGCCTTCACTTTTCAAGTTTTTTGAGCTGCTTAGTCATTCTAGCAATTGCGAAGGTACATTTTTATATATTTATAATTTCAAACGGTATTTACCAGTTTAGCCAAGTATGATAAAATAGAAAAGTCACAGTATTAAGAAATTAAGGAGACAATGATGAAAAAAGTATTTAAATACACAGCCTTGCTTGTGGCAGGTGTGAGCTTGACTGCTTGTGCTTTGCTTCCAAGTCCAAATAAAAAACATTCTGGTAAGCCAAGTCAGGAGAAGACTGTTAAAAAATCAGCCAGCAATGGGCAGGTTGATATCCAGATTAAAGAAGGTCAGTTTATTATGCCAAGCAACGGATCAGCTGATGCAAAATACTTGGCCTTATCTTTGGAAATTAAAAATAAAACAAATGATAAGATTATGATTTCCTCCTCAGACATTGGTTTTTATGATTCAGAGGGAGAAAAGATCCAGCCAGTCGGAGTCTATGACGACAAAGAAAATTTTAAAACACTGAGCTATGAAGATTTAGCGGAAGGAAAGACTCTTTCTGGTAATCTGGTCTTTAAGGTTGAAGATGGCAAGAAATATGAACTTCACTATGAGAAGAAAACCTATAGCTCGGATGAAAAAGTAGAAGCCATCAAACTAAAGGTTGATCCTGCGAAATATCCTAATCACGTTGACGAATCAAAGAAATTAGCTTCTGATTACCTCAATGCTGTTTTCTTGGGAGGAGAAGCAAAGACAAAATCCTCCAAAGACAAAGGCGATTTGGTCTTAGGTGGCGATTTGGAGCAAGATAAAAAAGATTATAGAGCAGCTTTTGCAGCAGATTTCACACGTAAATTGCATGATTATCCCTTTAGTGATGATGAAATCAACGCTTTCATTGATGCCTATGTGAAAAGTAATGCCAAACGCTCAGAAATTGATTACACAGTAGCCCAGTACATGCCAAATTCAATCGTTATCAAGATCAAACCGAGAACGGTCAGTCTAAAAAAAACCATGTATACCTACCGTCAAGATTTTTATGATAAGCATCGTTCTGAATATGGAAGTCTGAGTGACGTCTACAAAGCTACCGATAAGAGCTATGCTAATGATATGATGGCTGGAATGGATTCACGTCCTCTTCTTACGCCAGAACGCGATTATCAGTTGAAATTCGTCAAAACAGATGGCAAATGGGTTCTAGAGCGTGATTATTCTTATGAATCCATCGTCAGAGCTTTTGAAGGCGATATATCCTAATAGCAAGATGAGAGGGCAGATGCTTCATTCTGCTCTCTATTTTATTTTGTTTCCTAGTCTAGCTTTGTGTTATACTGGAGAATAGATATGTAGAGTAAAGGAGCCTGCCATGAAACAATTCTATGATAAATTAGTAAAAACGCGTCATTATCTTCATCAGCATCCAGAGCTGTCTGGCCAAGAGTATGAAACAACGGCCTTTCTAAGCCGTTATTTGCAAGACTTGGGGATAAAAATCTTGGACTCTGGCCTAGAGACGGGCTTGATTGCCGAAATCGGTCAGGGAGAACCAGTTATCGCCTTGAGAGCAGATATTGATGCCCTGCCCATTTTAGAGCAGACCGGTCTGCCTTACGCTAGCCAAAATCCTGGTGTCATGCATGCCTGCGGTCATGATTTTCATCAGACTAGTCTTCTGGGAGCGGCAGAGTTGCTCAAGGCTATGGAAGAAGATTTACAGGGAACCATTCGCCTGATTTTTCAGCCAGCTGAGGAGACCTCTCAAGGAGCCAGTCAAGTTCTGGCTACGGGTTTGCTGGACGATGTAGTTGCGATTATCGGTTTTCACAATATGCCCCAGTTAAAAGCTGGACAAATAGCCTTGAAGCCGGGAGCCATGATGGCAGGTGTGGAAAAGTTCAAGGTGACTGTGGAGGGAGTCAGTAGCCATGCGGCTCGGCCAGATTTGGGAGTAGATACGGTGCTGACTCTGACCAGCATGATTCAAAATCTCCAAGCTCTGGTTTCTCGGACTGTCTCGCCCTTTGAGCCAGTTGTTTTGTCTGTGACCCACATTGAGGCTGGGGCGACTTGGAATGTTCTGCCGCAAAATGGCTTCTTTGAAGGCACGATTCGTTGTTTTAACCTTGATTTGCAAAAGCGTTTGAAAGCAGATTTTATCCGTATTGTGGAGCATACGGCGGAGAATTTCGGTGCTAAGGTCACTATTGTCTGGGATCAGACTCCGCCAGTGACCTATAATGATCCAGAATTGGCCGAGCTTATTTTTGAAAACTCCCAGAACATCGGGGAGCTATTGACTGCTCAGCCATCTTCAGCTGGCGAAGACTTTGCCTTTTATCAAGAAAGAATCCCTGGTGTCTTTGCTTTTATCGGCTCAAATGGTGCAGCAGATGCGCCTGACCTGCACCATGATAGCATGACGATTGACGATGCAGCCTTTCAGGTCTCTGTGCCTTACTATGTCGAAAACGCCCTCTTTCTCCTCAAGCACTATAAGAAATAACTATAGTCTTTCATAGGAAATAAGAACTAGGCAAGCTTCTCTTCTTTTGTTATCATAGAAAAACAAGATTTCGATCTTTTCAAATAGTTTGAATAATCGAATCAGTGATAAAGAAAATCTATCACCTTGATAAAAAATATATAATGGTCAGGATTTTCGACTTTTGGTATGATAGAAACATGCTCTTTAGGAGGAGATAGAGATATGAATATTAAAAAAATATTGAAATACACTGCCACTGCTGTGGTAGGAAGTCTTGCAGTTGGGCTGCTTGTGGCCTGCTCGTCTTCTGCAAGTAAAGATAGTGCTACAAAGAAAAAGACGATTGAAGTCGGAACGGTTGGAACAACTAAGCCTTTCTCTTATGAAGATAAGGACGGAAAACTAACTGGTTACGAAATTGAAGTGCTTCGTGAAATCTTCAAAGGTTCAGATAAGTACGAAGTCAACTTCAACAAGACCAAATGGGCTTCTGTTTTCTCTGGCTTGGATAGTGACCGCTACCAAATTGGTGCCAATAACATCAGTTATTCAGAAGACCGTGCTGGTAAATACCTCTATACCAACCCTTACGCTAAAAACCCAACCGTCTTGGTGGTTCGTAAAGGAGTGAATATCAAGTCGCTGGACGATATCGGAGGCAAGTCCACTGAGGTTGTTCAAGGTACTTCAACAGCCAAACAACTGGAAAAGTACAATGAAGAACACAGTTCAAATCCAACAACCATCAACTACACAGATGGTACAATCCAGCAAATCTTGGCTAATTTGAATGATGGCCGCTCAGACTACAAGATCTTTGAACGTATCACGGTGGATACCATCATCAAAGACCAAGGTCTGGATAATGTCGAAGTGATTGAACTTCCAAGTGACCAACAACCGTATGTCTATCCAATCCTTGCTTCAGGACAAGAAGAGCTTCAAACCTTCATGAACAAGCGGATCAAGGAACTCTATGAGGATGGCACACTTGAAAAATTATCAAAAGAATTCTTTGGCGGTACTTATTTGCCAGATGCCAAGGATATCAAGTAAGTTCTGATTTTCTTTGCCCTAGGCAATCGGAAATAACTTACAACCCTTTCATTAGAAAAAAATATATTTTATAAGGAGATTATCTCATGAAATTGAAAAAATGGTTTGGTGCAACAGCGCTCTTAGCTGTAGCAGCATTTGGTTTGGCAGCTTGCTCGTCTTCAACATCAAAAAACGCTAAGTCAGCAGACAATGCAACAGTGACTGTAAAAGTTGGTGTGATGAGCCTCAGTGATACAGAGGAAGCGCGCTGGAACAAGGTTCAGGAAATCCTTGATAAGGATAAAGCAGGTGTTAAATTGGAGTTCACCCAATTTACAGACTATTCTCAACCTAACCAAGCAGTTCGCGACGGTGATGTAGATATCAATGCCTTCCAGCATTACTACTACTTGAAAAACTGGAATAAAGAAAACAATGCTGATTTGGTGTCTGTAGCAGATACTTATATCGCACCAATCCGTCTTTACTCTGGGACTAAAGATGGCAAAAACAAATATACCGATGTGAAAGACATTCCAGAAAACGGAAGCATTGCTGTGCCAAATGACCCAACAAATGAAAGCCGTGCTTTGAACCTTCTTCAAGCAGCTGGTTTGATTAAGTTGGACGTGGATTCAACTAAACTTGCGACTGTTGCTAACATCAAAGAAAATAAGAAAAACTTGAAAATTTCTGAATTGGATGCTTCTCAAACAGCAGCTTCTCTTACTTCTGTAGATGCAGCGGTTGTCAACAATACCTTCGTTCGTGAAGCTGGTATTGACTACAAGAGCGCTCTTTACAAAGAAAAGACAGATGAAAATTCTAAACTGTGGTACAACCTGATTGCTGCTAAGAAAGATTGGGAAAAATCTGACAAGGCAGACGCCATCAAGAAAATCATCAAGGCTTACCATACTGACGAAGTTAAAAAAGTCATTGAAGAGTCTTCAGATGGTATGGATCAACCAGTTTGGTAAGATTTTATAGAAAATAATTGAAGATAGAAAGGGCGGGGAATGGATTTCTCCAGCCCTTTATCTGCTATTAGTTAGAGTTTTTATCAGCGAAGATAATTTAGCAATATTAAAACGCGGAGTCAAAGACTTACATGACAGCAAGTCTTTGCTCTTTCGTGAATCATAGCAGATAATCTTTAAAGAGATGCGATTAGTAGGAGTTACACATGCCTTTCTCAACTGAGAGTGAACAAATTAAAAAGTTTGAAAATGATGAGGTAGCCCAGCACTATTTTGAGGTGTTGCGGACCTTGATTTCTAAAAAGTCTATCTTTGCCCAGCAAATTGGGCTCAAGGAGGTAGCTACCTATCTGGGAGAAATTTTCACTGCCGCGGGTGCTAAAGTGATGATTGATGACAGTTACACGGCTCCCTTTGTATTGGCAGAGTTTCAGTCGGACAATCCTGAGGCCAAGACTATCATTTTCTATCACCACTATGATACGGTTCCGGCCGATAATGACCAGCCTTGGACCAACGACCCCTTTACTCTGTCAGTCCACTACGGTGTTATGTATGGTCGCGGGGTCGATGATGACAAAGGGCACATTACTGCGCGTTTGACAGCGGTACGTAAGTATATCCGAGAGCATGGTTCGCTGCCAGTCAATATCATCTTCATGATGGAGGGAGCAGAGGAGTCGGCTTCAACAGACTTGGATAAATATCTGGCCAAGCATAAGAAACATTTGCGGGGAGCAGATTTGCTGGTCTGGGAGCAGGGCACGCGTAATAATCTAGGTCAGTTGGAGATTTCTGGTGGGAATAAGGGCATTGTCACCTTTGATATGTCTGTTCGCAGTGCAGAAGTCGATATCCATTCTAGCTATGGCGGTGTCATTAATTCAGCTTCTTGGTACTTGATGGATGCTATCTCTAGCCTGCGTAGTGTGGACGGTCGAATCTTAGTGGAGGGCATCTATGAACAAGTAGAGGAGCCCAATGAGCGAGAGCTGGCTTTGATTGCCCAGTACGCTCTGAAGACACCAGAAGAGTTGAAGGAAATTTACGGCCTCCAGCTTCCAGTCTTGAAGGAGGAAAGGCAGGAATTTCTGCGTCGCTTCTATTTTGAGCCAGCCATTAACATTGAAGGCTTCGGTTCGGGCTATCAGGGACAAGGAGTCAAAACCATCCTCCCAGCATATGCATCTGCCAAGATGGAAGTACGCTTGGTACCAGGCTTGGAGCCCCATGATGTCTTGGACAAGATTCGCAAGCAACTGGACAAAAATGGCTATGATAAGATAGAATTAACTTATACATTGGGAGAAATGAGCTATCGTAGCGATATGAGTGCCCCTTCTATCCTGAATGTGATTGAACTGGCCAAGGATTTTTATCCAGAAGGCATCTCAGTGCTTCCAACATCGGCAGGAACAGGGCCTATGCATACAGTCTTTGAGGCTTTGGAAGTTCCGATGGCTGCCTTTGGCTTGGGAAATGCCAACAGTCGAGATCATGGTGGCGATGAAAATGTCAAGATTGCCGATTATTATACCCATATTGAATTAATCAAGGAGTTAATCAGAAGTTATGAGCAATGAAATTATCAAATTAGACCGTATTGATGTCACTTTCACGCAGAAAAATCGTGTCATCAAGGCAGTTGAAGATGTGACCATTCATATCAATCAGGGGGATATTTACGGTATCGTGGGTTATTCTGGTGCCGGAAAGTCCACTCTGGTGCGGGTTATTAATCTTTTGCAGAAGCCCTCTGCTGGTCGCATCACTGTGGATGGGACAGTCCTATACGACAAGGAGACTGTCCAGCTGAATGCGGCTCAACTGCGGGAAAAGCGCAAGGATATTGGCATGATTTTCCAGCATTTCAATCTGATGGCTCAGATGACGGCCAAGGAAAATGTCGCATTTGCCTTGAAGCACTCAACTTTGTCTGCTGCTGAAAAAGAGGAGAAGGTTCGCAAACTTTTAGAACTGGTTGGTCTGGAAGATCGAGCGGATAATTATCCGTCTCAACTGTCTGGTGGGCAGAAGCAGCGCGTGGCGATTGCTAGAGCCTTGGCCAATGACCCGAAAATCTTGATTTCAGATGAAGCGACTTCGGCATTGGATCCTAAAACAACCAAGCAAATTTTAGCCTTGCTTCAGGATTTGAACCAAAAGCTGGGGCTGACGATTGTACTGATCACGCACGAAATGCAGATTGTCAAAGATATTGCCAATCGTGTAGCTGTTATGCAGAATGGGAAATTGATCGAGGAAGGCTCGGTTTTGGATATCTTTACCAATCCACAGAATGAATTGACCCAAGACTTTATCACAACGGCAACAGGCATCACTGAAGCGATGGTTAAAATCAATCAACAGAAGATTGTGCAAGATCTGCCAGCAGATTCTGTATTGGCGCATTTGAAGTATGCTGGTACGGTGACAGATACAGCCATTATCAACGATATCTACAAGCAGTATCAAGTTTCAGCCAATATTTTACATGCTAACATTGAGATTTTAGACAATGTGCCTGTCGGGGAGATGGTAGTCATTTTGTCAGGAAATGCAGAAAATCTTGCGTCTGCTCAAAGCAATTTACAAGCTGCTGGCGTAGAATTAAAGGTGCTTAAGGGAGGAATTTAGATTGATAGACTTGATTAAAACATTTTTGCCTAACGTCTATAAAATGGGCTGGGCTGGTCAGGCTGGCTGGGGCACAGCGATTTATCTGACCCTTTATATGACAATTATTTCCTTCCTGATCGGTGGGATTCTAGGNTTGATCGCTGGACTTTTCCTTGTATTGACAGCGCCAGGTGGTATTTTAGAAAATAAAACAGCTTTTTTCATCTTGGACAAGGTCACGTCCATCTTTCGGGCAATTCCCTTTATCATTCTCCTAGCTTTGATCAATCCTTTCACACGGATGATTGTGGGAACAGGGATTGGTCCAACAGCAGCTTTGGTGCCACTATCTTTGGCGGTCTTCCCTTTCTTTGCCCGTCAGGTGCAGGTGGTTCTGTCAGAATTAGATCGCGGTGTGATTGAAGCAGCGCAGGCGGTTGGAGCTAACTCATGGGATATCATCGGCGTTTACCTGCGTGAAGGCTTACCAGACTTGATTCGGGTGACAACAGTGACCCTAATCTCGCTAGTCGGCGAAACAGCTATGGCGGGAGCGATCGGTGCAGGTGGCCTTGGAAATGTAGCGATTGCCTATGGTTATCAACGTTTCAACCAAGATGTGACCATTTTAGCGACTGTTTTGCTCTTACTTCTTATCTTCTTTATCCAGTTTTTGGGCGATTTCTTAACCAGAAAAATCAGCCATCGCTAGACGAGAGTGGGACAGAAATCGGTAATTCGTTAGAATTCGATTTCGTCGTCCCACCTCCGCACAGTTGAGTAGGGCTGTAAAAGCTGATGAAATCAGCGTAATAGAGCCCGCTCAACCACTGCGTCTTGCTCGACAATCCAAAGACAATTGAGAGGCTAGGACTTTTGTCCCAGCCTCCTTTTGTCGGCTATCATCCTTTGAAAAGTCTGAAAATTTAATTTACATTCTATTTTCATAATGCTATAATAAATAAAGCCAAGTATAGAAAAATAGCATAATAAATTACTTCTTGGCAGTGCTGGATTTTGCCCATGCCGAGGGAAGCAAGTATATCAAGGATGCTAGATCTACAAACCTTGCTAAAACTTCCTCCTGCAGGAAGGATGCCAAGGTATGAAATGCACATTTTCACTTATCAAGGATATAGCTATCAATAGTTTTATGAAGTTTTGACTTCAGAATTAGAAAGGAATCGATGATGACATTGTTAACACTTAAAGAGTTGAAATGGACGGGAGTCTTTGCTCTGCTCTACTTTCTCTGTGTCGGACTAGGAGTACTAGTAGGCCACTTTTTTGACAATGCTGGCAATATGCTTTATGCTCCAGTATTTGCCGCAGTTTTTGGTGGAAGCGTTTATATGTGCCTGCAAAGCAAGATTAAAAAATTTGGAGCAATCAGCTTAGTAGGCCTAATAATGGGAGGCTTTTTCCTCCTGTCTGGTCATTTTATGATTGCTGGTTTGCCGGGTTTGGTGTTCGGTCTCTTGGCGGACACGATTGCAGGCTTGGGCAAATACGAAAATAAATTCTTGAATCTGATTTCCTTTGTTTGTTTCTCTTTTGTCAATTCAGGGCCTATTATCCTCATGTGGCTAGCACGTCAGGCTTATATTGATAGCTTGGTAGCGCGTGGTAAGACAGCAGAATACATCAATCGGATTTTGCTACCATTGGATTTTCCGACCATCGCTAGTTTTATCGTGATGGTAGTGGCAGGTGCTTTAATCGGTGGCCTGCTGGGCCAATATCTGGTAAAAAAGCGCAGTGCAAAAGCTGCCTCTCAGTCATAAAAAGTCAAGCCAGATGAAAGTTGCTGGATTTTCCTATCCTAGCTTGCTCAAGGAATTGTTCTGGCATAAGTTTGATCCAGAAAAAAACTAGCTTGCATGCTATATCTTTGAGAAATAGACGGTTATAAAAAAATTCTATGCCTCCAGCTCTAGCGAAAAGAGCCTAATTTTGGTAAGATTAGAAGACTTGGAGAATATCAGGCTCAAGGCCTGGGAGGAATAAGATGAACAACATATTAGTGCTGCAGTCGGACTTCGGTCTGGTAGATGGAGCAGTGTCGGCTATGATTGGAGTGGCTTTGGAGGAATCACCAACGCTGAAAATCCATCATTTGACCCATGATATCACCCCTTACAATATTTTTGAGGGTAGTTATCGTCTCTTTCAAACGGTAGATTATTGGCCAGAGGGAACAACTTTTGTTTCAGTCGTGGATCCGGGAGTGGGTTCCAAGCGGAAAAGCGTGGTTGCTAAGACCAGTAAAAATCAATATATCGTGACACCTGATAATGGTACTCTGTCCTTTATCAAAAAGCATGTCGGTATTGTAGCTATTCGTGAGATTTCAGAAGTGGAAAATCGCCGCAAGAATACCGAGCATTCTTATACCTTTCATGGGCGAGATGTCTATGCCTACACAGGTGCAAAGCTGGCTAGCGGCCATATCAGTTTTGAGGAAGTTGGCCCAGAGTTGAGTGTCGAAGAAATTGTCGAAATCCCTGTTGTGGAGACGAGACTAGCGGATAATTTGGTCAGTGGAGCTATTGACATTTTGGATGTTCGCTTTGGTTCCCTTTGGACTTCGATTACGCGCGAGGAGTTCTGCACCTTGGAGCCAAACTTTGGCGACCGTTTCGAAGTTACTATTTACAACAATGATATGCTGGTTTATCAAAACCAAGTGACCTATGGCAAGTCCTTTGCGGATGTCCGTATTGGTCAGCCGATTTTGTACATCAATTCCCTCTATCGGGTGGGCTTGGCTATCAACCAAGGTTCCTTTGCCAAGGCCTATAATGTTGGTGTTGGTGCTCAATGGCATATTGAGATTAAACGTATAGAAAATTAAAGGAGAACATTATGAAAAAGAAATTGTTAGATACAAAGTTTACTATTAAAGAAGTTGTTGCAACGGGGATTGGAGCTGCACTTTTTGTAGTTATCGGAATGATTAGCATTCCAACACCTGTCCCAAATACCAGTATTCAGCTGCAATATGCGGTTCAGGCTCTCTTCAGTGTCGTTTTTGGCCCCTTTGTTGGCTTCCTGATGGGCTTGATTGGCCACGTTATCAAAGACGCTATGGCTGGCTACGGTCTCTGGTGGTCATGGATTATCGCTAGTGCCTTCTTTGGTTTCATTCTCGGTTTGTTTAAAAATCGCATTCGTGCAGCAGAAGGTGTTTTTGAAGTGAAAGACATCGTCAACTTCAATATCTTCCAGCTTTTGGCCAATGCTTTTGTCTGGCTCTTGGTCGCTCCGATTGGTGATATCTTGATTTATAGCGAGCCGGTCAATAAGGTCTTTGTGCAAGGCTTTGTAGCAACTCTGTCCAATGGAGTGACAGTTGCTGTAGCAGGAACCTTGCTCTTACTAGCCTACGCTCGTACTCAGACTCGCTCAGGTAGCCTTAAGAAAGATTAATCAAACTAGATATTACAAGATTGGGAAAGTCCCAATCTTTTTTTGTACAAAATAAAAAACAAAATGTAATTTATATATTGCATTATTTAAAATATATTGTATAATGGATTTATGAAGACGAAAGGAGCGCAAATATGAATAAGAAAGGGAATAATCTGCTTACACTACTTATTTGTCTTGTATTGGCGATAGTTCTACTAGTTGTTGGCATGATTCAGAAAGATCAAACCTTTATCATAATCGCTTGTGCTAATGCCGCCCTTGGCTCTGCTTTCTACGCCATAGACGGGCAAAAGAATGACGATAAGGATGGTGGCCATGGCAAAAAATCTTAAGTTAAAAATGGCAAGGGCTGAGCATGACATGACTCAAGGCGACTTGGCTGATGCTATCGGTGTGACCCGTCAGACCATTGGCCTGATTGAGGCAGGCAAGTACAATCCCAGTCTTAGTCTATGCTTGGCCATTTGCAAATGCCTCAATAAAACGCTGGATCAGTTGTTTTGGGAAGAATAGGAAGAAAGTGAGAAAGAAAATGAAGGACAAACCACAAAAAGTCTATACAGACGAGCGGACTTTACAACTTGAGCGAAAATTAGGAAATGAAGTTGCATTTTTTTGCAATCATTTTACTCCTTATTTCTATTTTTATCAAAATCCTAATTTGGCATGTGCCAGTAGAAGGCTACTTACCAGAAATTCTGATTATTTTGGGTATGGAAATTTATGCCGGAATTCGTAGCTGGCAGTTGGGACTTGATATCAGACGCTACAATCAGACTAGTGGTATTCGGACACTCAGAAGTCGTTTGGTCAACGGAGCTATCTTAGCGATTGTAATCGTGGCTGTTCAGATGTGGAGTGGAAATTCAGCTCTTCGACCATTCTTTCGCCATCATCCAATCTTGCAATTTATTTTTATTGTAGCTTTGATAACTGCCTTTTCTAGTATATTTGATCAGTTGGTCGATTATTTTTATCAGAAGAGACAGGTTTTATTGGACCAAGAACTAGAAAATGATGAGAATTAGAATTAATGAATCTTTAACTTATAAATGAGAAAGGGAGTAAAAAATGAAGAAGCAGCCTGTTATAAAAGATGAACGAACAGAAAAATTGGACGGCAAAGTTGCAGGAGAGTTAGTACTAGGAATGTTTCTCTTCTTAGCTATCTCTGTATTTTTCAAAGCCTATATCCTCCGTCTAAGCTTGCTGGCCTATCTGCCAGAAGGTATTTTGCTTACCTTAGTAGGTCTATATGCCTTGCTTCGTCGCGTAAGCTTAGGCATTGATGTTGGTGATATGGTGAGAGAGGAAAAATGGCCAGAGCGTTTTGGCGGTGGACTTGTCTTTGTTCTCATCCTTATAGGCATTGATTTCTTTGGTCAGCGAGAAAATCTGGCTAGCATGTTGAGCATTTTGTATCTGCTCAAGCTAGCTCTTGCAATGCTACTGTTTGTGCTTGGAAGTTTGACGATGGACAAGATCAGTCTTTACCTAAACGGCAAAGGTCAGGCAAAGCTCGATCAGGAATTGGAGGATGAAGAATGACTTGGTGGAAACGATTGATCTGGGTTGGCTGCGCTTTTTTAGCCTTGGGCTTGTATATACTCCCTCTGCTGTTTCAGCAGCTAGCAATAACTTATCAATTTCCCAAACAATGGACCATTGGTCTTGGGCTTTTGCTGATAATCCTCATTTTACTGGTATTTGTCGTGGTAGCAAAGAAAACTGGCATCCTATCTCCATCTGGAAAAATTTTTCAAAAAGGAGATGGGAAGCGAATTGCTCTAGGCCTCTTAAGCATGTTGCTCATATCTGTCCTTGGGACGGTACTACTCCGGTGGTTACATGGAGAGGTGACGACGGCTAATCAGGCATCTTTGATGGAGGAGTTCCGAAGAGGAAATATCATTTTATTGTCCATCATGCTTGGAGTTTTGGCGCCTATCGCAGAAGAAATTATTTTCCGTGGCATCATTCCTCTCAAAATCTTTAAAGGCTATGAAAGCTGGGGTTATATC
The DNA here is from genome assembly GCF_003943505.1 of Streptococcus cristatus. GTDB lineage: Bacteria > Bacillota > Bacilli > Lactobacillales > Streptococcaceae > Streptococcus > Streptococcus cristatus_E. Next base: position 89,049 of record NZ_RJPS01000001.1, on the reverse strand, counting down.
ATAGGCGGACTACTCTTTGCGATTTTTCATGGTCCAACCAATATCATGTCTTTTGTGATTTATGGTGGTGCTTCTGTGATTTTGACCTTGCTGGCTTGTCGAACTCGGCGCTTGGAAGTCAGTATTGTAGTTCACATGATAAATAACGGACTTCCTGCCATTCTTATGTTGTTAATTACTATTTTTGGAGTAGAAGTATAGGAGCTTGATATGAAAATGCAACTTATTAAACGTCAAATCTTAGACGAACGGGAAGAGCAGCTTGTCAACAAAGCTGGTATGGAGAGTTTCAGTCTCATGCTATGTGGCAGTTTAGCTTTATATATGGGTTCTGTAGCTATGAATGGGGGAGTCGTTCATTATCAGCCTTTCTTGCTTTCGATTCTCATCACTAGCTTTTATTTCATGTGTCGAGCTCAGTATCTGGGGGCTAATTATTACAATAGTTTCAGTCTGACCATCTGGGGGGGCTGGCTGCGACAGTATTTCTGACTCTTTTGATTGCTTGCCAGAATTTTCAGCTCAATCATGCTATTTATCATAATAGTATTTTTCACCCCATGTTTCTTTTGGTCATTTTGGTTACATTTTGCATTCACTTTCCCTTGATGCTGCTGGTCAATATTTTCTTAGAGAGCCTCAGCAAGTGGCAGAAGAAGCGCTTTGAGAAGTATTTGGAAGAATTGGAGAAAGAGAGCTAACCTGCTTTTCTACGTAGAGATTCTAGGTCTGCTATTTTCCAAACAAATTTTTTGCCCAGTTTTTTCAATCAGGTTATAATAAATAGATGAATTAAAAATTCAGAAAATTTTATAGAGAAAAGAGAGTTGAAATCTTATGGCAAAAGATATTCGCGTCCTACTTTACTACAAATATGTTCCGATTGAGAATGCTGAGAAATTTGCAGCTGATCATCTGGCCTTCTGTAAATCTATCGGTCTGAAAGGCCGTATCTTGGTGGCAGATGAAGGAATCAATGGAACGGTTTCTGGTGATTATGAAACCACTCAAAAATACATGGATTACGTTCACAGCCTTCCAGGCATGGAAGACCTTTGGTTCAAGATTGACGAAGAAAATGAGCAAGCTTTCAAGAAAATGTTTGTTCGCTACAAGAAAGAAATCGTGCACTTGGGCTTGGAAGACAATGACTTTGACAACGACATCAACCCGTTGGAGACGACAGGAGCTTACTTGTCTCCAAAAGAGTTCAAAGAAGCCCTTCTTGACGAAGATACCGTTGTCCTTGACACACGTAACGATTATGAGTACGACCTAGGACACTTCCGTGGAGCTATTCGCCCAGACATCCGAAACTTCCGCGAATTGCCGCAATGGGTCCGTGACAACAAGGAAAAATTCATGGACAAGCGTGTCGTGGTTTACTGTACAGGTGGCGTTCGCTGTGAGAAATTCTCAGGCTGGATGGTCCGTGAAGGCTACAAAGATGTTGGTCAGCTTCATGGCGGTATCGCGACTTACGGCAAGGATCCTGAAGTTCAAGGTGAGCTGTGGGACGGCAAGATGTATGTCTTTGATGAGCGTATCTCCGTTGATATCAACCATGTTGATCCAGTTGTGATTGGGAAAGACTGGTTTGACGGTACTCCTTGCGAGCGCTATGTCAACTGTGGCAATCCAGAGTGTAACCGCCGCATCCTGACTTCAGAAGAAAATGAAGACAAGTACCTCCGTGGCTGTTCTCATGAATGCCGCGTTCACCCTCGCAACCGCTATGTGGCTGAAAACGGCCTGAGCCAAGCAGAAGTGATGGAGCGTTTGGCTGCGATTGGAGAAAGCTTGGAAACATTGGTAGCTCAGTAATTGAATCATGAAGATAAAAACTTTAGATGTTTCAAGCGTCTAAAGTTTTTTCATTATTTATTTGTAGCTTAGCTTTTCTTTATAGAGTTTTGATTTTTTGTCCTTTCTTTTTGATGTGATATAATGGGCTTAAAAAAATGGGAAAGGAGCAAGTCTATGTCTAAAGCTATCATGGAAGAAGTGGCAGCCTATCTGCGTCAGCATGCAGATGAAGAGCTGAGTCTGACCGATTTGGCTCAGCATTTCCACTATAGTCCTTCCCATCTATCCAGAACTTTCAAGAAAAAGATGGGATTTTCTATCAAGCAATATATGGAAGCTCTTAAGATGGAAAAAGGAATTCAGAAGATTGTGGAAGGTCGGCAAAATGTGACTGAGACCTCTATGGAAGCTGGTTATGATAGTCTAGGCAGTTTTTCCAATACTTTTAAGCGGCATACTGGACTTTCGCCTAAAAAATATTATCAGGAATCAACCAAGGCTTATGATTTTATGATCAAACAGCTGGATGAGAAGGGAGTTTTGTTGCATCAGGATCCCGACTGTAAAAGTGGCAATCGCTTGACTGTGGCGCTATCTTATCCTGAGGGGTATGAACCTCGTATCAGCTGTGTCGGGCTTTTTAAAACCCGCATACCTAAAGAAGAGCCAGTTATCGGAGTAGCACTAAGTCAGGAGAGAGAGTTTACTTTTGAAAATGTACCCGATGGTCACTACTATCTTTTGGCCTGTGAATTGCTGGAGGATTTACGCCTGTCTAAAAATTATGTCTTGAAGCATAACTTTCGCTGGGGCAGCGATGAGCCTCTCACTTTTTCAGGCGATAACATCTATCAAGAGGAAATCAGCATGCGCAGGCCCTTGCCCAGTGATCCACCAATTACAGTTAATCTTCCAGTTTTAATCATGCGTTCCCTAGCCAAACAAGCGCAATTGAGAATAAGAAAATTTTTATCCTAATTGATAAACTGATACTAGAGATTTATTCTCAGATATAAAAAATTGGAGGAACAATAATGAAATTAGACGTGTTTTTAAGTTTTAATGGTCAGGCCGAAGAAGCTTTTCGTTTCTATGCAGATCTTTTTCAGACAGAGATAAAGGGACTTGTCCGAGCCAGTGAGATGATGGATCCAGCAGACCTTCCTGCAGAAAAACGGGATAAGCTTGCCTGGATTGCTTTAGATACAGAAAACTTGACCCTGAATGGTGAGGATGTAGGTGTTTTTAATGACCTATCTATTCCTAGCAATCATCAGCCTAATCAATGGTTGGTTCTGAGCCCAGATAGTAGAGAAGAAGCCAATGAGCTTTTTGCCAAGCTTGCTGAAGGTGGACAAATTCTCTATCCTTTAGAGGAACAAGCTTTCGCAGAGTTTTATGGCCGCTTGATTGACCGTTTTGGTATCGGCTGGGATGTGATGAAATGAGGTAGAAGGATGGCTTATAGTGAATCCTTAGCCCAGCAAGTCCGTGCCATTTTAGCTACTGAACTTTCTCCTCATGTTTTTGAAGAAGAGGTAGAAGAGAAGAAGATGTTTGGTGGTTTGGCTTTTATGGTCCGAGGTAAGATGACCGTTACTGTGAGTTCGAGAGGTCAAGAGCTTGTCATGGTCCGCATCGGTAAGGAAATGGAAAAGCAGGTCCTGCCTAAAAATGGTGCCAGTGTCACAGTGATGAAGAATAGGCTTTATCATGGCTATATTGATTTAGATAGCGAGGGACAAAAGGAACTGTCTTACTGGATCAAGCTAGCTTTGGCCTACAATCAGGAGTTGAGCCAATCGTCTGAAACTTAATAAAGAAATAATAAAGAAGAAAGTCTAGCTAAATTTTGATTCAGCAGGCTTGTCTTCTTTTTTAATACAAATGTTTATATACTTTTGCACTAGATATCCCGTTAATTGAGAGTCTAGAAGATTATCAGACTTGTTGGTATAAAAAATAAGTTTTGCCTTACTATGATATGCTAAGAATAAGCAAAAACTATCCCAATCTCGTTATTTTAGGTATAATAGTAGCCAGAGGTGATCTTATGGGAATTCTATTATTTCTATTTATTTTAGGTTTAATCTTTTTATTCTATTTTGTAGGTTTTATAATTAAGCTGATTCTAGGGATCGTCTTCTTTGTTATTGGTTTGGTGGTACTTTTATTCCTACTGGGGCGTTATCGAAAGTAGAATAAGTGACTGCTATGAACCAATGGAAAATGAGAGGAGATCAATGTTAAAAATAGAGCAACCAATTACGATGGTTTCATTTCTCTTTGATGATTTTGAGACCCTAGATTTGATGGGGCCAGTAGAGTTTTTAGCTACTTTACCCAATGTAGAGACGAAATATGTCTCCCTTGATGGTGGTCTGATTTCTAGTCGGCAAGGTTTTCAAATCATGACGGATAATTTTAAAAGCTTACCTCCCAATTCTCTTCTCTTATTGCCTGGTGGTCAAGGTGTCAGAAAGATGGTGGAGGATAAGATTTTCCTATCTTCGCTAGAAAAGGCTGTCCAGCAAGCTGAGTTGGTCTTAAGTATTTGTACAGGAGCAGCTCTTTTAGCTCAGATTGGTCAACTCAAGGGGCGTAAAGCCACTAGCAACAAGCTTGCCTTGTCTTGGGTCGCTTCACATGATAGAGAAGTCCTTTGGCAAGACCAAGCACGCTGGGTCGTAGATGGGAAGTTCTACACTTCGTCAGGTGTCTCGGCTGGTATGGATATGTCCTTAGGCTTTGTGGCTAATTTCTGGGGTCAGGACTTGGCAGAAGAATTGGCTAAAAAAGCAGAATACGTGTGGCAAAACAAGGCTGACCAAGACCCTTTTTCTAGTAAATAAAGAGCAATCTGAGGAGATCGGATTGTTTTTTTAGTGATTGTGTAATTTGTACTGCCATGTCAAAATGAAGAATTAAAAATGGAAAAGCTTGTTTCACATTCTAATTTTCCCCATAGCAATTTATGCTATAATATAGTTAAAATATGGTAGGGGCATTATTTTATGAGTATTACATTTTCTATTCCAAATAAACGGGGGTTTCTAGGATTTCAGAAAGTTTTAAAAATCAGTGAATTGCTTGGATTTGTTGATGGACTGGAACCCCACCCTATACAGAAAGAGTTTATGTACCTTGGACTAGATAAGCTTGCTCTATTGAAATGCTGGGTTCCTGCAAAGTCAGGCCGTTATATTGACTTAGAATATGATAAGACTCAACAAACTTACAATGTGCGGATTCTGACTCCTTCAACACTTGCTGATTGGTCTCAGGCCCTCACTTTGATTTCTAAGTTATCAAGTCGTTTGGGGACAAGCATCCGTGATGAACATGGTAGAGAATATAGCAGTTCAAGTGTCTGGGACTACCCTTATCAAGAGGACATAGTTTTTGGCTTGGAGGACTTTCTAAAATCAGGCTATGAGCTTGTGTATCAAGATGGTATTCGGAGAACGCTTGCCCTGAGTCCACATCTGGTGGAAGGTTTCTTGAAGGCAGATAATCCTGCTCAGAGTTATAGTGATTTTTTCACCACTCGACAGTATATTGGTGCCTATGACGCTCAAAGTAAATTTTATGGAAGTGAGCAGAGTGAAAAAATTTTAGGAACCTATACGCTAACTGCTGGTGTTGATACAATCCTTCCTCTCGTACCTACTCTCGCACCAGAAGATACTGAATATATTGATGAATCAAAACTTAGCTGGTGCTGTAATCTGGTCGGATGTGATGATGCAGACCCAGATAATCTAGAGAAATTCTTTATTTACAAGAGAATTTCATATTCAGATTTTTTGGACAAGCTTCCTGAAAATATGACACAGTTATTTGATGCTGAGAAAGTTCTTGTTCCTGCTATGACTTTTGCCCAAATGAAAGCTCTCTTTGAAGATTGCCAGGAGTTTGTTTTGTAGTCTTTGTTCATGGCAAGACTGGACTCAGCCAGTTTAGCTTCCATTTATGGATGAATAATCTTTTTATGTGAAAACTATCATTCAGATTGAATGCCCTCCGATAGCTAGATATTAATCTAGCGCTTGGGGGGCAGTTGCTTTATCCCAATCTTTTTTGTTTTAAAATGCGCTTGAACCCATCCTTGCTATAGAGTCTGCCTATATCCTTGGCTAGCTAGAAAATATGCTGGTGATAGTCAGTAGACAGCCTTTTTATGATACAATAGTAGGATAGAGTCAGTGGACGCTAGCTGGCTATTTCATGCTAAAGAAAGGGACAAAACAAGTCGATGATTCTTGAAGAGTTTGATCAAAACCGTAAGGCCATCATCAATCCAGAGGATTTGATAGAGCCTATTGAAGGCTTTCCGCAGACGGCAGTGTCCTGCTTTGCTCGGGAGACCTTTGCCCGAATGTTGGCGGATTTTGATCATGAGTTGATTACGACGACATCTATGGCCAACATTGAAATTCCTATCTATCGGGTCTTTGCGGATGGTCAGGAGCTAGCTCTTTTCAACGCTCCAGTTGGGGCCTCTGCTTGTGTGGCTATTCTGGAGGATTTGATTGCTTTTGGTATGAAAAGACTGGTTCTCTTTGGGACTTGTGGTGTGCTGGACGAGGATATCAAAGCAACATCCGTCATTATTCCGACAGCAGCCTTGCGTGATGAGGGGACTAGCTATCATTACCAGCCGGCTAGTTCGGAGATAGCAGTCAATGTCGGCTCGCAGGATTTTCTCGTAAATTTCCTTGAACAGCGAGGGATTTCTCATAGCTTGGGCAAGGTCTGGACGACAGACGGCATTTACCGAGAGACTGCGGACAAGCTGCGCAGGCGAAAAGAGGCAGGAGCTATCTGTGTGGATATGGAGTGCTCGGCTGTAGCGGCTCTAGCGGCCTTTCGTGGCGTTCAAGTTTGCCAGTTCTTTTATGCGGCGGATCATCTGTCTGAGGAGGCTTGGGATATGCGCAACCTGGCTAATCATGCGGACTTAGACGAGAAAGACAAGGTGGCCAATCTGGCGATTCAGATCGCTCTGGCCTTATAGAAAAACATGAAAAAACCAATTATTCAATTTGAAGATTTTAGTTTTCAATACCAGGCTCAGTCGGAGCCGACTTTGAAGCATATTAATCTGACCATTTATGAAGGGGAAAAGGTGCTGCTTATTGGGCCGTCTGGCTCTGGTAAGTCAACCCTGGGGCAGTGTCTTAACGGTATTATTCCTAATATTTACAAGGGTCAGGCCAGTGGGCAACTCTTGATTAAGGGGCAGCCAGCCTTTGATACTAGCATTTATGACAAGTCAAATCTTGTTAGTACGGTCTTGCAGGACACGGATGGTCAGTTTATCGGACTCAGTGTGGCAGAGGATCTGGCCTTTGCCTTAGAAAATGATATGGTGGACTTGTCTTTGATGCGGGAGAAAGTCCTGCGTTGGGCCAAGCAGCTAGACCTAGAGCAGCTTTTGGATCACCGCCCTCAAGACTTGTCTGGCGGACAGAAGCAGCGGGTCAGTCTGGCGGGTGTCTTGATCGATGAGAGTCCAATTTTGCTGTTTGATGAGCCTTTGGCCAATCTCGATCCCAAGTCTGGTCAGGACACGATTGACTTGATTGATCAGATTCATAGAGAAGCTGCGACCACGACCATCATCATCGAGCACCGCTTGGAAGATGTACTTTATCGACCTGTTGACCGAGTTGTCCTTGTCAATGATGGGCAAATCCTTTTTAACGGTGCGCCGGATGATCTGCTCAAGACGGACCTCTTAGCAGAAAATGGGATTCGAGAACCTCTCTATATCACGGCCTTACGGCAGCTTGGTTTTGATGTGGCAAGCGCAGCTCATCTGGCTGATTTGACCAAGCTGGAACTTGTAGAACTTTCGCAGAGTCTGACCGAACCTAAAACAGAGCAGGTTGACAGTAGGCACGAGGCCCTTTTAGAATTCGACCGTGTTTCCTTTGCTTATCAGAGCGACAGACCTATTTTGCGGGATATCAGTCTGAAGATTTTCAAGGGTGAGCGGATAGCCATCGTTGGGAAAAATGGTGCTGGCAAGTCTACGCTAGCCAAGGCTCTCTGTCGTTTTATTGATACAGAAGGGGAGTATCGTTGGCAAGGACAGGATATCAAGGGAGACTCGATCAAGGAGCGGGCAGAGCGGATTGGCTATGTCCTGCAAAATCCTAATCAGATGATTTCGACCACCATGATTTTTGATGAAGTGGCTCTGGGACTGCAGTTGCGTGGTTTGGCAGAAGCAGAGATTGAAGAAAGAGTTCATGCTGTTCTCAAAACTTGCGGTCTCCATGAATTCCGCAGTTGGCCGATTTCAGCCCTATCTTTTGGTCAGAAGAAGCGGGTAACCATTGCTTCTATCTTGGTGCTAAATCCAGAGATTATCCTTTTGGATGAGCCGACAGCTGGTCAGGATCAGCGCCATTATACAGAGATGATGGACTTTCTCGATGAGCTAAACCAGCAGGGACACACGATTATCATGATTACCCATGATATGCAGCTCATGTTGGATTATTCGGATCGGGCCATCGTGGTGGTGGACGGCCAGATTTTAGCAGACCAGTTGCCTGCTCAGGTTTTGTCCGATCATGAGTTGATTGCAGCGGCCAATCTAAAGGAGACTTCGATTTTTAGCTTGGCTGAGAAGCTGGGAGTGGATCCGCTAGATCTGACTCAATTTTACATGCGAAAAAAGGAGGAAAGTCATGTTTAATCAACAAAAATTGATTGGCTACCATGCCGGAAGGACTTTTCTCCATGCTCTTTCTGGTGCTAGCAAACTTATCTTTTTTATCTTGGTTTCGGTGGCGGCCATGATGAGCTACGATACGCGTTTTCTCCTTCTTCTAGCTCTAGCTTCCCTGATGTTATTTCGAGTGTCTGAGATTCGGCTGAAAGACATTTCTTTCGTTCTAGCTTTTGCGGGAACTTTTGCAGCGCTAAATATTCTCATGGTCTATCTCTTTGCTCCTCAGTATGGGGTGGAGATTTATGGAGCCAAGAATCTGATCTGGACAGGATGGGGAGCTTATAATCTCACGCTTCAGGAGCTCTTTTATCTCTTGAATCTTTTGCTCAAGTATTTCTCAACGATTCCCCTAGCGGTGATCTTTCTCATGACCACCCATCCCAGTCAATTTGCTTCCAGTCTGAATCAAATCGGCCTTTCTTATAAGATTGCCTATGCGGTCAGTCTGACCCTGCGTTATATTCCGGATTTACAGGAGGAATTTTACCTCATCAAGATGTCTCAAGAGGCGCGTGGGCAAGAATTATCCAAAAAGGCTCCCCTTAGCAAGCGGGTCAAGGGCAATCTGCAAATCGTCATTCCCCTGATTTTCAGCTCGCTCGAGCGAATCAATACTATCGCGACGGCCATGGAGTTGCGCCGCTTTGGGAAAAACAAAAAGCGGACCTGGTACACCCAGCAAGCCTTCGGAAAACTAGACAAACTTGTAATCCTGGTGTCTGTCCTTCTACTAGCCCTCAGCCTTCTTCTTTTCGTTGTCAATCAAGGACGGTTTTATAATCCTTGGGCCTAGGATCGAGGTGGAAAACTAGCTGGGTTTGGATTGAGAGGATAATTGGTGCAAGAAAAAATAAATGTTAAATTTTATAAGGAGTTAATTTTTCCTGCTTTTTGTGGTCTAGGGGCTTTCGTTTTGCTCTTTGCTTTGTCACAGACAGATGAAGTCGGGGGAAGAATGACCCTGATTTCAATCATCTTGCTAATAGGGATGAGTGGTCTCTTTACTTGCTTTGCTATAGTCAATAGAGAAAAGAGTTTGCGACGCTGTCAAGAACTTTATTCTCACTTTCCAGAGCTTGAAAAGGATTTTCAACTAATTTATAGCGACTCTCGTTATGCGCGTGAAAGCCTATCCCTCTATCTCTACAAGGATGTCATCATACGGGCGGATGCTTATTTCCAATTTCTCATGCTTTCTGACTTGGCTGATGTGACCATTAAGATTGAGGAAGTGGAAGAAACAAAGTATGCAAAAGTTCATCACCTGTATCTGTATTACAATCCAATGAGTTCTAACAAAGCTATTCGTCTGGCTTTTGGGCCTTATACAGATCAAAAATATATTGACTTATTACAGTTTTTAGATGTCATGAATCAAGTTGCTCCTTGGATTCAAATCTATAATGAAGCTGTGGAAAAATAGTATGGTCTAACAAACATAAAGAGGCTGGGACAAAAGTCCTAGCCTCTCAATTGTCTTTGGATTGTCGAGCAAGACGCAGTGGTTGAGTGGACTCTACTACGCTGATTTTATCAGCTTTTATAGCCCTACTCAACTGTGCGGAGGTGGGACGACGAAATCGAATTCTGACGAATTACCGATTTCTGTCCCACTCTCTTCTTCTTATAATGGTCTTTTATTTGGCATGCCGGCCTTGCGGGGGTATTTGTTGGGAGTTTCTTTCTTCTTTTCAACCACTGTGATAAAGCGGGGGTCACCGTTTGATAGGGCATAGCTAAGGTTATCCTGAACCTTGCTAAAGAGTAAATTGAGGGCATTTTTTGCTTCCTCTAGCTCCTCGGGGGCGTTGGAAGCCTTGAGCGCCAGCAATTTCCCGCCAACTTTTAGGTAAGGAATGGTCAATTCAGATAGGACCTGCATCCGAGCGACTGCACGGGCGGTGACTAGGTCAAATTGAGCCCGGAAAGCCTTGTCTTGAGCAAAGTCTTCTGCACGACCATGGTAGAAGTGAACCTTGTCCAACTCCAGCTCTTCTGCCAGTAGTTTGAGGAAATTAATGCGTTTGTTGAGTGAGTCAATGATAGTCACATCCAGCTGAGGGCAGATGATTTTCATAGGGAGGCTTGGAAAGCCTGCACCAGCTCCGATATCCAGTAGCTTAAGCTCTTGATTATCAATCAGGCCTTGCAAAACGGGCGCAATTGAATCATAAAAATGCTTGAGATAGACTTCATTTTTTTCAGTGATAGCTGTCAGATTGATTTTTTCGTTCCATTCGACCAAGAGTTCAAAATAACGCTCAAACTGGTCTTTCTGGCGGTCGGTCAGCTCAATTCCCTGCTGGCTTAGTAGCTGGTAAAATTCTTGCGGTGTCATAGTTTCATCCTTGTTTGTCAGTATTCATTCTATTATATCATAAAACGAGGCAAGGTGCTGCTGCCTATCAGCTTCCTGTGTCTCCAAGGATTAGATGCTGACTTGTCCTGATTTCCAGAGTTTATTTTCTAGAAAAGTGAAGAAGCTTTTTCTAGATTTCTGACTATTTTTGTATTTGGATATACTCAAGCTAAAGCTATTTTATTAGATGACATGTCAAGAAAGACAGGTTGAGCTTTTTTTGTTATAATAGGTGCAATCAAATTATAAGGAGTATCTTTATTATGTCCATGTTTTTAATTATTATTGCAGTTGTGGCAGTTGTAGCTATTTTCGTGATTTCTGTTTACAATGGTCTTGTTAAAAGCCGTATGCAGACTCAGGAAGCTTGGAGTCAGATTGATGTCCAGCTCAAGCGCCGAAATGACCTGATTCCCAACCTTTTGGAGACGGTCAAAGGTTATGGAAAATATGAGAAATCAACCTTGGAAAATGTTACTCGACTGCGTAACCAAGTAGCTGCTGCCTCATCACCTGCTCAGGCTATGGAGGCTAGTGATGCCCTGACTCGTTCGATTTCTGGTATCTTTGCGGTTGCTGAAAATTACCCAGACCTTAAGGCAAATACAAACTACTTGAAACTTCAGGAAGAGTTGACAAATACAGAAAATAAGATTGCTTATTCTCGTCAGCTTTACAATTCAGTAACCAGCAACTACAATGTCAAAATGGAAACTTTCCCAAGCAATGTCATTGCAGGTATGTTTGGCTTCAAAGCAGCAGACTTCTTGAAGACACCAGAGGAAGAAAAGGCTGTTCCTAAAGTGGATTTTAGCGATTTGGGGTAGGTGGCCACTATGTTGTTTGACCAAATTGCCAGCAATAAAAGGCGCACTTGGGTTCTCCTCGTCGCCTTCTTTGCTCTTTTAGCTTTGATTGGGGCAGCTGTCGGCTATCTTTGGCTCGATTCTCCCTTTGGTGGGATGGCCATCGCCTTTATCATCGGTGGTATTTATGCTGTCAGTATGATTTTTCAGTCCACAGAGATTGTCATGTCGATGAATGGTGCGAGGGAAGTGTCCGAGCAGGAAGCGCCTGAACTCTATCACGTTGTGCAGGATATGGCCATGGTGGCACAGATTCCTATGCCTCGGGTCTTCATCGTAGAAGATGCCTCGCCCAATGCCTTTGCGACTGGCTCAAAGCCTGAGAATGCGGCCGTGGCTGCAACAACTGGCTTGCTTGCCCTCATGAATCGTGAAGAGCTTGAAGGTGTAATGGGGCATGAAGTCAGTCACATTCGTAATTATGATATTCGCATTTCGACGATCGCAGTGGCACTCACAAGTGCTGTCACGATGCTGTCTAGCATGGCTGGGCGCATGATGTGGTTTGGCGGTGGTGGCCGTCGAAGAAACGATCGGGACAATGACAATGGCTTAGGAATTGTTTTGATGATTGTCTCTCTGCTGGCTCTTCTCTTGGCGCCGCTTGCTGCAACATTGGTGCAGTTGGCTATTTCCCGTCAACGTGAGTATCTGGCAGACGCTTCCAGTGTTGAGCTGACCCGCAATCCTAAGGGCATGATCAATGCCCTGCTGAAGTTAGACAATAGCCAGCCCATGGAGCACCATGTAGATGACGCCAGCGCAGCCCTCTATATCAATGATCCTAAGAAGAAGGGTGGCTTGCAAAAGCTCTTTTACACTCACCCACCAATTTCTGATCGGATAGAAAGATTGAAAAATATGTAATGAGAGTGGGACAGAAATCGGTCATTCGTTAGAATTCGATTTCGTCGTCCCACCTCCGCACAGTTGAGTAGGGCTGTAAAAGCTGATGAAATCAGCGTAGTAGAGCCCACTCAACCACTGCGTCTTGCTTGACAATCCAAAGACAATTGAGAGACTAGGACTTTTGTCCCAGCCTCTTTTTTGTATGGAATTGTGACGATTTTTACTCTAGTTATTTTTGAGGCTGAGTAGAAGGCAGACACCACCAAGCAGAGAGAAGACCAACCAAGCGCTTCCCATATTCCAAAGGCCGAGGCTGGTAAAAATCATGCTTCCCAGCGGAATGGAAAAGGTAAAGAGCATGGTGAGAAAGTTGGAGGTTTGGGCTAATACTTCTGGAGGAAGTTTACTCAGCAGCATGCTGTTGATTTTAGGATTGATTTTTCCAGAGATATACATGAGAAAGGTAAGAAAGAAAATTCCCAAGAGAGCAGGAGCTTGGAGTAAATTGCTGAGTCCTAGGAGGAGCAGAGCTAGCGAGCACCAAACGACGAGTCTCATCAGAGAGAGCTTGGAAAAATAATCATTTGAGAAGGCACTGGCAGAGATAATCCCAATCACTGTGCAGGACTCGATGACTAGCAGAGACTGGCTCAGATTCAGCCCCCAAAATGGGTGATCCAATAAATAGAGATTGTAGAGTCCCATGATGGAGCCAGCCAGTGCATTTAAGAGGAGGACTTGAAGCAGCACTAGCAGGAAGTTTCCGATTTTTTCTTGTTCAAAAATCATTTGGACATTCTGGTAAAGGTCTTTCATCTGAGCCTTGAAAGGAAGTTTTTGCTCTGCAACAGCAGGAGCATCATGGGTGAGTTTTTGGCGAATCAGATAGAGAGTGCTTGAGGAGAGTAGGAAGCAGAGGGCGTTGATGAGGGCGACCATAGCGAAATTTTGCTGGCTGATACTCAGCAGCCAGACTCCTAGAGCTTGCCCAGCAAAATTTCCCAAAAAAGTGAGAAGTTGAGTGAAAGAGTAAGCTTCCATCAAATCTTTCTCTTCTATATTTTTCTGTAAGATAGGCATCTGTAAGCCACTGCGATAGTCGCTGATAATGTCGGAAAAGATATTGAGAAAGCAGACGGTAGCAAAGGCTAGGTAGGAGGCAGACTTGGTTAGGAGGGCGACTAAGATGAAGAGGAAGGCCTGCAAATAACCTAGATGAATAAGCCAGCGAGCCTTTTGATGGGTTTTGTCAGCTTGCATACCGACAAAGACTGTGAAAAAGGTAGGAACAAGAACGATAAAGTTGGCAATACCGACTGCAAACTTGGGCTGGGGCATGCTAGAAGCAAATACGATAAAAACGATATTATAGATAGAAGAGCCTAGGATATTAAAGATCCGTGACAGACTGATGAAGGCAAATAGTCTATTTTTTAAAGCAAGTTTCATAATAAATCTCCTTTGGGGACGAATCAATTTCGGAATGTGAAGGAATTCCAACTCGCAATGCATTGGTAGTTATGATTATAGCAGAATATGGTATGCCCGCAAGGCCTTTTCGCTGACTGGTAGAAGCTGGTAAGCTAAGTGGTAGATTTCTAAAAGTGACTTGCAAAGGCTATAAGGTAGCCTATCAAAAGCTGATATATTCTTTTAGATTTTTTTTTATACATGAATGTGATATAATAGATAGGATATGACAAAAGAATTTCATCACATTACTGTACTTCTTCACGAAACGATTGACCAGCTTGATGTTCAGCCAGATGGCCTCTATGTTGATGCGACCTTGGGCGGAGCTGGGCATAGCGAGTATCTTTTGAGTAAGCTGGGAGACAAGGGACATTTGTATGCCTTTGACCAGGATCAGACTGCGATTGACAATGCAAAAAAACGTCTAGCTCCCTATATTGAGCGGGGCATGGTGACCTTTATCAAGGATAATTTCCGCAATCTCAAGACTCGTTTGAATGAAGTAGGGGTCGAGAAGATTGATGGAATTTGTTATGATTTGGGCGTATCTAGTCCGCAGCTGGATGAGCGGGAGCGCGGTTTTTCATATAAACAGGACGCTCCGTTGGATATGCGGATGAATCAAGAAGCTGCCTTGACAGCTTACCAAGTTGTGAATCACTATCCTTATAACGACCTAGTCCGTATTTTTTTCAAATATGGCGAAGATAAGTTTTCCAAGCAGATTGCCCGTAAGATCGAGCAGGCGAGAGAAATTAAGCCAATCGAAACGACGACAGAGCTGGCGGAGATTATCAAATCGGCTAAACCTGCTAAGGAACTGAAGAAAAAAGGTCATCCAGCTAAACAGATTTTTCAGGCCATTCGGATTGAAGTAAATGACGAGTTGGGGGCGGCCGATGAATCCATTCAGCAGGCTATTGACTTGCTGGCTGTAGGTGGTCGTATTTCAGTGATTACCTTTCATTCGCTGGAAGATCGCCTGACCAAGCAACTGTTTAAAGAGGCCTCAACCGTAGATGTTCCCAAAGGTCTACCCTTCATTCCAGATGATTTGCAGCCCAAGCTGGAGTTAGTTTCACGCAACCCCATTTTACCAAGCAAAGAAGAATTAGAAGCCAATAATCGCGCCCATTCTGCGAAGTTGCGCGTGGCTAGGAAGGTGCATGAGTAAGTTTCATGGCAGAAAGAAAGCAACACCCTATTCAAAAACGGATTCGGAAATTTTCTCGAGTCGAAAAAGCCTTCTATGGCTCCATTATTTTAACAGCGATTATCCTTGCAGTCAGTATTGTGTTTATGCAGACCAAGCTGCTGCAGGTCAATCATGATTTGACTGAAGTTAATGCTCAGATTGAGTCAGAGCAGGCTGAATTGGATAATATTAAGCAAGAAGTGAATGAATTAACACGTTATGAAAGGCTGTCCCAGTTGGCTAGCTCTCAGGATATGAAACTCCAAAAGGGAAATCGTAAGACAGTGAGTACAACCAATGAGTAATAGATTTTTAAAAAACATTCAGCGATATGCTTTAAAAAACAGACAGACACCCGAATACAATCGAAGAAGAGTGGGAAAAAGCATGAGTGCCTTAGCCGTCTTTCTTTTTTTCATTTTCTTAATTAATTTTGCGACCATTATCGGGACAGATCAGAAATTTGGTGTTAATTTGTCAAAAGGTGCCAAGCAAGTGCACCAAAAGACAGTCGTCGTCGCTGCCAAGCGGGGAACCATCTATGACCGAAATGGTGTACCTATTGCGGAAGATGCGACAACTTATAACGTTTATGCTATCATTGACAAGAATTATAAGTCTGCCTCTGGTAAAGTCCTCTATGTAGAAGAATCCCAGTATGATAAGGTGGCTGATATTTTCAACCAATATCTGGAAATGGATAAGGATTATGTTAAACAGCAACTTTCGCAAAAGGATCTAAAACAGGTTTCTTTTGGTTCTCAAGGGAACGGGATTACTTACAGCACCATGAGTTCTATCCGTCAGGCCATGGAGGAAGCGAAGATAGAGGGAATCGGCTTCACAACCAGCCCCAACCGTAGCTACAATAACGGAATCTTTGCTTCGCAATTCATCGGTCAAGCTCAGATGCAAGAGGATAAGGACGGCAATAAAACGCTTGTAGGGAAATCTGGTATGGAGGAGTCGCTAGACCGTATCTTGGGTGGTCAGAATGGTATTGTTACTTACGAAAAAGACCGCAATGGGAACATCATACCAGGCTCAGAGGAAGTGTCTGTCAAGACAGAGGATGGAAAAGATGTTTATACAACTCTTTCTGCCCAGCTGCAGACCTACTTGGAAACGCGAATGGATGCCTTCCAAGAAAAAGCTAAGGGTAAATTTGTCAGTGCGACTTTGGTCAGTGCTAAGACAGGTGAAATTTTAGCAACGACCCAGCGTCCGACTTATAATGCGGATACCAAAGATGGATTGAATGCTGAGCATTTGAAAACTTGGAATACCCTCCTCTATCAGACACAGTATGAGCCTGGTTCAACGATGAAAGTTATGACCTTGGCTTCAGCGATTGATAATGGAAGCTTTAACCCAAATGGAACATACGATAACTCAGAATATAAGATTGCAGATGCTACCATCCGCGACTGGGATGTGAACATGGGGTTATCAACAGGACAAGTCCTGACCTATGCTCAAGGCTTTATTTTCTCAAGTAACGTTGGTATGACACGCATTGAGCAGGATATGGGCAATGCCAAGTGGATCGATTATCTATCGAAGTTCAAATTTGGCTTACCGACTCGTTTTGGTATGGGCTATGAAGAATATGGTGCCTTGCCTACAGACAATGCTGTAACCATTGCTATGAGTTCCTTTGGACAAGGGATTGGGGTAACCCAAGTGCAGATGTTACGTGCCTTTTCGGCTATTTCAAATGATGGTGTTATGTTAGAGCCGAAATTTATCTCTGCTATTTATGATTCACGAACGGGTAGTGCCCGTAAATCCCAGCCAGAAATCGTTGGTCATCCAGTTTCAGGAAAAGCAGCGAAAACGACTCGGGACTATATGATTCAGGTTGGAACGGTCCCTTATTATGGAACACTGAATATCGGCGGAGAACCGGTTATCAAGGTTTCTGGGCAAGATGTGGCCGTGAAATCCGGAACAGCCCAAATTGCGACAGATAAGGGCTATTTGGAAGGGGAGAATAATAACATTTACTCCGTAGTAGCCATGACGCCGGCTGAAAGTCCAGATTTCATTATGTATGTTACTGTTCAGCAGCCTGAAGTGAAATTTTCACCACTTTTCTGGCAGGAAGTTGTTAATCCAGTCTTGGAAGAAGCTGTGGCACTTAAAGATAGCTTGAATCTAACTGGCGATAGCCCTGCTTTGGAACTGGTTGAAAAAGAAACAACCTACAAAATGCCATCTATCGATGGTTTGACCAAGCAACTGAAGTTAAAAAATCAAATCAGCCCAGGAGGCTTGGCTGATGAGCTTCGCCGCAATCTAGTACAGCCAGTCATCTTAGGAACAGGCAGTGAAATCAAGAAGGTTTCTGTAAAAGAAGGACAAGAATTGAAAGCCAATCAACAGATTTTGATTTTAAGTGATAACTTTGAAGATTTGCCGGATATGTATGGCTGGACCAAGGAAAATGTGGAGCAATTTGCTGAATGGCAAGGGCTGGAAGTCAATTTTAAAGGCAAAGGCTCAAAAGTTGTCAAGCAGAAGGAGAAGGTCAATACAGACCTGAAAAAACTGAAAAAAATAACCGTTACATTGGGAGACTAGCATGTTAACAGCAATTATTGCAGGAATTCTGACCTTTATCCTAACGCTTGTTGGGATTCCTGCCTTTATCCGTTTTTATCACAAGGCTCATATTTCAGGCCAGCAAATGCACGAGGATGTCAAGCAGCATCAGGCTAAGGCTGGAACGCCGACGATGGGGGGAACCGTCTTTCTGGTTGCTTCTGTTTTGGCTAGTTTTGTGACAGCTTTGCTTTCCCAACAACTGTCCAACGGCTTGATTATGATTCTCTTTATCTTGGTTCTTTACGGCATTGTTGGCTTTTTGGATGATTTCCTCAAGGTCTTCCGTAAGATCAACGAAGGCCTGAATCCTAAGCAGAAACTAGCTCTACAGCTGGTAGGGGGAGTTATCTTTTACTTCTTCTACAATCAGCACGGGGCAGGTGACTCTCTCAATGTCTTTACGATTCCAGTGCAGCTGGGCTTCCTCTATATCTTCTTCGTCCTCTTTTGGCTGGTTGGTTTCTCCAACGCTGTCAATCTGACCGATGGAATTGATGGCTTGGCTAGTATCTCCGTTGCGATCAGCTTGGTGGCTTACGGAGTCATTGCTCTGGAGCAGAAGCGCTTTGACCTTCTGATTGTCATTATCAGCATGATTGGTGGTTTGCTAGGCTTCTTTGTCTTTAACCATAAGCCAGCTAAAATCTTTATGGGGGACGTGGGTAGTCTTGCCTTGGGTGGTATGCTTGCAGCCCTCTCCATTGCCTTGCACCAAGAGTGGACCTTGCTTCTCATCGGAATCGTCTATGTCTTTGAGACAACTTCTGTTATGATGCAGGTGACTTATTTTAAGTTAACGGGTGGCAAGCGGATTTTCCGTATGACGCCAGTCCATCACCACTTTGAACTGGGTGGCTTTTCTGGGCATGGTCAGCCTTGGAGCGAATGGAAGGTTGACTTCTTCTTCTGGGGCGTAGGTCTCTTAGCTAGCTTGCTGACTTTGGCCATTCTATATTCGTGATATGAAAGGTGGGTGTAAGCCCGCCTTTTCTTGTCCTGAGCCGAGCAGAAAAGATATTTTTCTGGTATAATTAGATAAGATTAAGAGTAAACAGAGGAAAAAATGAAATTTACAGAATTTAACTTTAAAGATTATATTCAGGAAGCCCTCAAGGATCTGAACTTTGTGGAGGCGACAGAGGTTCAAGAAAAGCTGATTCCGGTGGTGTTATCTGGCCGAGACTTGGTCGGTGAATCTAAGACAGGATCAGGCAAGACGCATACCTTCTTGCTGCCCATCTTCCAAGAGCTGGACGAAGAGGCTGACAGTGTTCAAGCGGTGATTACAGCACCCAGCCGAGAATTAGCAACTCAGATCTATCAGGCTGCCCGTCAGCTGGCTAGCTTTTCAGAGCAAGAGATTCGAGTGGCCAACTATGTCGGCGGGACTGACAAGGCTCGCCAAATCGGCAAACTAGAGTCCAGCCAGCCCCATATCGTCATTGGAACACCGGGGCGGATTTATGACTTGGTTGAGTCAGGTGATTTGGCTATCCATAAGGCTCATACCTTTGTCGTGGACGAGGCTGATATGACGCTTGACATGGGCTTTTTGGAGACGGTCGACCGGATTGCGGCTCGCTTGCCGAAAGACCTGCAGTTTTTGGTTTTCTCGGCCACTATTCCGCAGAAGCTCCAACCTTTCTTGAAAAAATACCTGTCTAATCCGGTCATGGAACAGATTAAGACCAAGACGGTGATTGCCGATACCATTGATAATTGGCTCCTGTCAACTAAAGGGCGGGATAAGAATGCCCAGATTTATGAGATCAGTCAGCTCCTCCAGCCTTATCTGGCGATGATTTTTGTCAATACCAAGACTCGGGCGGATGAATTGCAGGCCTATCTGACTGCGCAAGGGCTAAAAGTAGCCAAGATTCACGGTGATATCCCACCGCGGGAGCGCAAGCGTATCATGAATCAGGTCAAGAATCTAGACTTTGAATACATCGTAGCGACGGACTTGGCGGCTCGGGGGATTGACATCGAGGGGGTCAGCCATGTCATCAATGATGCCATTCCGCAGGATTTGTCTTTCTTTGTCCATCGCGTTGGTCGGACTGGACGAAATGGTCTTCCCGGCACAGCCATTACCCTTTATCAACCAAGCGACGATTCCGATATTCGTGAGTTAGAAAAATTGGGCATCAAGTTTACTCCTAAGATGATCAAAAATGGCGAATTTCAAGATACCTACGACCGAGATCGCCGTGCTAATCGGGAGAAGACCAAGGAAAAGCTGGACACAGAAATGCTTGGTCTGGTCAAGAAGAAAAAGAAAAAAATCAAACCAGGCTATAAGAAGAAAATTCAGTGGGCAGTTAATGAAAAACGCCGCAAGACCAAGCGAGCTGAAAATCGTGCACGTGGTCGAGCAGAACGCAAGGCTAAGCGCCAGACTTTTTAGCCATAAATTCTTTCTATGGCAGATATAGAAAAATTATATTTTAAAGACCAGTGAAACTATGATAGACTAGGATTACTGGTCTATTTTATTGTCATTTTCTACTTAGCTATTAAAGGTTTAAAGATTATCTATTCTTGGTGCCAAATAGTTTTCATCTGGGCCAAATTATGATAGAATAATGCATTATCGAGAAAGAGAAGTAATTAAAATGTTTACAACTTATATCCTAGCTGCAAACTGGTATGAAGAACTTTTGAAGCTCCTTCCAGATGGCAAACTGTTTAGTCTACGGGCTGTTTTTGATGCCATTCCAGCGATTCTGAAAACCTTGCCTGTTACACTTTTGTTGACGCTGGGTGGAGCAGTTTTCGGCATCATCTTGGCCATGATTTTCGCAGTGGTCAAGATTAACCGCACGAGAATCCTGTATCCTATTCAGTCTGTCTTTGTGAGCTTCCTCCGTGGGACGCCCCTTTTAGTTCAGCTCATGTTGACTTATTTTGGGATTCCGCTCCTGCTGAAAGCTATCAATCAAAAATATGGGACGACTTTTAATATCAATGCTATTCCTGCCTCAGTCTTTGCAATTATTGCCTTTGCTTTCAATGAAGCAGCCTATGCCAGCGAGACGATTCGGGCAGCCATTCTTTCGGTAGATCCGGGTGAGATCGAAGCAGCTCGTAGTCTGGGAATGACCAATCGCCAAGTTTATCTGCGGGTCATCATTCCTAATGCAGCAGTTGTGGCAACACCGACTCTGATCAACTCCCTCATCGGCTTGACCAAGGGAACATCTCTGGCCTTTAGTGCGGGCGTCGTAGAAGTCTTTGCCAAGGCTCAGGCTATCGGTGGGTCGGATTATCGTTATTTTGAGCGCTTCATTTCCGTTTCGATTATTTACTGGATTGTCAATATCGTGATTGAGCAAATCGGTCGTGCGATTGAAAAAGCTATGGATATCAAGGCGCCAGCCAAGCTGGAAAAAATGGAGCAAGCGCAAGGAGGTAGGATTTGATGATTAAAATTTCCCAGTTAAGTAAGGAATTTTCTGGCCAAAAGGTCTTGGATAATCTAAGTTTGGAAATTCAAAAAGGAGAAGTCATTGCTCTAATAGGCTCCTCAGGTGCTGGTAAATCAACCTTCCTGCGCAGCCTTAATTATCTGGAGCAACCAGATAGCGGAAGGATTGAAATTGATAACTTCAAGGTGGATTTTTCAACTATTTCACCAGATGAAATCTTGACTCTGCGTCGAAAATTGGCCATGGTTTTCCAACAGTTCAATTTATTTTCCCGTCGGACAGCTCTGGAAAATGTCAAGGAAGGTTTGCTGGTAGTTAAAAATTTGTCTGACCAAGAAGCGACTAAAATCGCCAAGGAAGAGTTGGCAAAGGTGGGTCTGTCTGATCGTGAGAATCATTATCCCAAGCATTTATCAGGCGGTCAAAAACAGCGGGTGGCTTTAGCGCGGGCCTTGGCCATGAAGCCAGATGTTCTCTTGCTAGATGAGCCAACCTCAGCCCTTGATCCAGAGCTAGTCGGTGAGGTAGAGAAATCCATTGCCGACGCCGCTAAAGCAGGACAAACCATGATTCTAGTCAGCCACGATATATCTTTTGTTTCTCAGGTAGCAGATCGGGTGCTTTTCTTGGATAAGGGGCATATTATCGAGTCAGGTAGTCCAGAGGAAATTATCAATCATCCCAAGGAAGCTAGAACCAAAGAATTCTTTGCTAGTTACAAACGGACTTATATTTGATATAATAGAAAAAGTGAAAGCTCAGTTGGCTAGACCAGCTGGGTTTGTTTTCGACTAGAACCTTTTTAAGGCAACTGATTATTGAGGAGCTGACATGTTAATTAAGATTTTTTCTCTCTATATCCAAAGTCTCATCTATACGACGATTCTGGTAGGACTTGCCGATGGTTTGTGGCTTTTATTGCAGCGGCTCGGTCGCAAGGATCGGACGCTTGCGGTAGGTCAAAGCCAAATTTACGATCTTCTTTTGATTACAATTATGACGATTCCAATTTTGTCTTTTGCGATTTTTGGTTTACTGGTTGTTCTTAAAGCTTAAATACTTGTAAAAGATGCGCTAGTTTGTTAGAATAACAGTAGTTACAACAAAGAGGAAGGAAAAAGATGATGTACGATACAATGATTATTGGAGCTGGTCCTGCGGGAATGACAGCAGCCCTCTATGCAGCTAGAAGCAATTTAAAAGTGGCCTTGCTGGAACGCGGTATTTACGGCGGCCAGATGAATAATACTGCGGAGATTGAAAATTATCCCGGTTATGCTCGTATCAGCGGACCAGAGCTGGCTGAAAAGATGTTTGAACCCTTAGAAAATCTAGGCGTAGAGCATTTGTTTGGTCAAGTTGAAAAAATTGAAGACCATGGCGACTATAAGAAAATCATTACTGAGGATGAAGTATTTGAGACCAAGGCAGTGATTTTGGCTCCTGGTGCCAACCATCGTCATCTAGGAGTTCCTGGCGAGGAAGAATACAATAGCCGCGGCGTTTCCTACTGTGCGGTCTGCGATGGTGCCTTTTTCCGTGATGAAGATCTCTTAGTGGTCGGAGGCGGCGATTCTGCCGTTGAAGAAGCGATTTTCCTCACGCGCTTTGCAAAGTCTGTGACCATTGTTCACCGTCGTGACCAATTGCGGGCGCAAAAGCTCTTGCAGGAGCGGGCCTTTGCCAATGAAAAAATCAGCTTTATCTGGGATTCCGTTGTAAAAGAAATCAAAGGAGACGACCGTAGGGTAACCAGTGTGGTTTTTGAAAATGTAAAAACGGGACAAATCAGCGAGTCAGACTTTGGTGGCGTCTTTGTTTATGTCGGCTTAGATCCTGTTAGCGACTTTGTCAAAGATCTGGGTATTTGCGATGAAGCTGGCTGGATTGTGACGGATCAACATATGAAAACGGCTATTGCTGGCATTTATGCCATTGGTGATGTTCGTCAGAAAGACCTACGCCAAATCACCACAGCCGTTGGAGACGGAGCAGTAGCAGGCCAAGAAGTTTATAAATACATCACAGAGCATTAAAGAGGAAGAGATGGGAATAAGATCAAAAATGAATCATTTTTTGGTCTTTCCTAGCTCTTTTTTATTTTTGTTTACGAATTACATAATAGAAAGAATAGGTTTCAAATCAGTTCCGGGTTAAACGATACAAATTTGTTACCAATTTGTAATCATTGTCCTATTATGCTACAATAAAGGTGTGCAACTCTAAAAAGGATGGAGAAAGCGTATGAAAACAAAAGGATTAGTTTATCTAGCTAGTACAGCTATTTTATTAGCAGCCAGTGCTAATAGCGTTTTTGCTGACGAAACAAATCAAGCAGCAAATGATAGACAGCAAACGGAGCCTTCGGTTGCTGTGACCAATCGAGATGCTGGCAAACAGTCTGATCTAGCTAGCAAGCCTTTAGAAGTAGATTCTGAGACAAAGAAAGATAGTGGTGTATCTGAGGCTTCTTTAGGCAAAGACGAAAAAGTCGCTTCAAGTTCCTCTGAAAAGGAGGGTAACTCGTCAATTGAACAGCCTAAGAACGATTTGGCATCAGTCCCTTCTGAAAACATTTCTTCAGGGAGAGCTTCATTTAGATCTGTGACAGCTGCTTCTGATAAGCCACAAGAGGCAGAAACAAAGCCAGAATCTGATCCAAAAGCGAGAGTTTCTCGTGCAGTTGATGACAAGCCTCAAGGAACTATCAATATTACAAATGTCGATCCAAATGCTGGTACCTTCGATGTGCATGTAACCAACATTTCATCCCCTAAGCCTATCAAAAAAGTCGCTCTACCAACTTGGTCTAGCGTGAATGGTCAGGATGATATTATCTGGTACGATGCTAAACGACAAGTGGATGGCACCTATAAAATTAGCGTTACAGCTCGTGACCACAAGTATTCTACAGGTGAGTACAATGTTCATCTCTATTATCTCTTGGAAGATAATCAGTTGGTCGGTGTAGGCGGTACAAAAACAACTGTTACCATCGGCAAACCACAAGGAAAAATTGATATTGTCAATAATAATCCAGACACAGGTAGTTTCGATGTAGTTGTCTCAGGGGTTTCTAATCCTTATGGTGTGAAAAAAGTTGTTGTTCCTGTTTGGTCTAGTGTCAATGGTCAAGACGATCTAGTTTGGTACGAGGCGCAGCACCAGACCAATGGTAATTACACTGTCACAGTAAAAGCTTCTCACCACAAGAACTCTCTAGGTGAGTACAATATCCACCTCTATTATGTTCAGGATAATGGCCAGTTGGTCGGTGTAGGTGGTACAACGACTACAGTTTCTAAGGCTCAGCCTAAAGGAACGCTGAAAATTGAAAACAATAATCCAGATACAGGTAGTTTCGATGTTGTTGTTTCTGGTGTTTCCAGTCCTTATGGCGTCAAGGAAGTCAAGCTACCAACCTGGTCCACCGACAAAGGTGGTGATGACCTGATATGGTACACAGCAGTCAAGCAGGCTGATGGTACTTATCGGGCAACCGTCAAAGCAGTAAATCATAAGAAATCAACAGGCGAATACAATGTCCATCTCTACTATATTCAAGATGATGGTCAGCTGGTTGGTGTAGGTGGTACTCGAACAACAGTTAGCCTATCTCAACCTAAAGGAACCTTGAAAATTGAAAACAACGATCCAGCTACTGGTAGCTTTGATGTCGTTGTCTCTAACGTTTCCAATCCTTTTGGTGTTAAGGAAGTCAAACTGCCGACTTGGTCTAACGATAAAGGTCAAGATGATCTAGTCTGGCACACAGCAATCAAGCAGTCCGATGGCACCTATCGGGCTCGTATCCAGGCTCGGGATCACAAATATTCTTTGGGAGACTACACTGTTCATCTTTACTATATCCAAGATGACGGTCAATTAGTCGGTGTAGCAGGCACCCAGTTCAGTTTAGCAGCCAAGCCTAAAGGGACTTTGAAAATTGAGAACAATAATCCGGATACGGGCAGCTTCGATGTTGTTGTGTCTGATGTTGTCAGTCCTTTTGGCGTCAAGAGCGTGCATCTGCCGATTTGGTCTAGTGATAAAGGCCAAGATGATATTGTTTGGTATACAGCCACCAAGCAGTCCGATGGCACATACAGGGCTAGCATTCAAGCCCGCAACCATAAGATGTCCACTGGTGAGTATCATATCCACCTTTACTACCTTCAAGATAATGGTCAGATGATTGGGGTTAGTGGCACAACAACTACTGTTTCTGTCGCTAAACCAAAAGGAACTCTCACGATTGCCAATAATAATTCAACAACAGGTAGTTTTGATGTTGTCGTGAGCGGAGTGAGCAGTCCAGAGGGAGTTCGTGAAGTGCTTCTGCCAACTTGGTCTAGCACTAATGGTCAAGATGATATTATCTGGTATCGAGCTGCCAAGCAGGCTGATGGTACCTACAAGATGAATATTAAGGCGAGCGACCATAAATATTCTACAGGTGAGTACAATGTTCATCTCTATTATGTAGGGAATAATGGCCAGTTGGTCGGAGTTGGAGGAACCAAGACGACCGTATCTCTAGGCACCCCAAAAGGTAAGTTGACCATCCAGAACAACAATCAACAGACAGGCACCTTTGAAGTGGTGGTTTCTGAAGTTGAGAATGCTTATGGTGTCAAGGAAGTTAAATTGCCAACCTGGTCAAGTGCTAACGGTCAGGACGACATTATTTGGTACACAGCAGTCAAGCAAGCCGATGGTACTTACAAGGCACAGGTCAATCTACGTGACCACAAGTATTCTACAGGCGAATACAATATCCACCTCTACTATGTTCAGAATGATGGCCGTATGGTCGGGGTCGGAGGCACGAAGACAACAGCGAATGTAGCTTCAGAGCACATTAAGCCAACGGGTCAAATCACCATTAAAAATAATAATCCTCGATTAGGCACGTTCGAAGTTGTAGTGACCAATGTTTATAGTCCAAAAGGAGTCAAGGAAGTCAAATTGCCAACTTGGTCAAGTGTCAATGGTCAGGATGACATTGTTTGGTATCGGGCTCAAAGGCAAGCGGATGGTAGTTATAAGGCCCTAGTACGCACCTCTAGCCATAAATATTCTACGGGAGAATATAATATTCACCTCTATTATGTTCAAAATGATGGTAGTTTGGTAGGCGTTGGTGGAACGACTACAACAGTCAGCAGAGGAGTTTATGATACGCCATATTATTCACAACGTGATCCTAGATGGGCTGGTTTATATTATGGAAAATATAATTTAGCAGCTACTGGCTGTGTTCCTACCACATTAGCAATGACTATTTCTGGTATTACAGGTCAAACTGTTTTACCAACAACCGTAGCGGACTTCCTTTATCATCACACAGACTCCTTTAACAAAAATGGTCTATTTGGAACGTCAAGTAAGGGTATTGTCCAAGGGGCACAGAACTGGGGACTGACAACAGATGTCTTACATTCATCAGCAGCACTTAAAGAAGCTTTGGCAGCAGGCCATCATGTCATGGCAGCCGTTGGTAGCAGTGTCTTTGCCAGCCATTTTGTTACCCATGAGATAGTCTTAAGAGGCTATCAAAATGGCCAAACACAGGTCTATGATCCTTATAATGCTAATAATAACGGTTGGTACTCAGTTGATTATATCTTTGGTTCAAAGAGCGGAGCGCCTGAAGATAATACAGAAGGTTCACCATTTATCTCTGTGAGAGCTTAGATTATAGCTGGTTACAAAACAATTTATATGGAGTTTTAGCCTACTTTAGTGAGCTAGCAGTACCTACATTTAGGAGGTTGGGACAAAAGAGTCCCAGCCTCTTTTTTATGCCTAGCTTGTAAATATTATGCAAGAAAAAAACTCACAGAGCCTCAACTAGTGTGAACTGTAAGTCACTAGACTAACAGCCCTACTTTGAGATCTATGAGTTTTATCGTCTTATCATATTGGGAGAGTTTTGCATATTCATCTTGAATGCTTTCAAAAGTGCCAGTTGCAACTTATGCCCTAACCACACTTCCCCAATAATATTTCCATCTTGTTTTTTCAAGGTATTTTTTGAATGCGATCAATTCATCGGACTTATTCTTGAGCACCTCGTCACATACAAAAGGGTACAACTTAAATGCCAAATAACTAATTTGGTCCCCCTTCTGTAGTCCTTTGGCACTACTTAAGAGCTCTTCCCGTAACTTTGAGCTAATGATGATACTATCGTTATTATAGATCCTATCAATCTGTTGGTAGTATTCATCTCTCTTCTTGCGATTTTTAGTAAATATCATAACCAACATCTCCTTACAACTTTAAATTATAAATTGGCTAGTTAAAAACAATAAAACTATAAAATGGAGCTCACAGTCCTTGGATTGCATCATCCCAAAGTGGATCACCTAATAATAGTATTGTCCTAGTAGCTTTATAGAGTTTTCTGCACTTCATAAGGTAGGAGTGAACATTCATCCTTAGGTCATTATAGCAAATATCTCTTTGTATATCAATTTTAAGTGTATAATCGCTATCAAAATTTTGACAATAGAAGTAATAGACATATAGTATTTAAGAAGAACAATTTGCTGGTCATTCGTCGCTATCAAAAGCTGGTATAAACGAAGGAAAAAACGTTTTTAAGCTCCACAAGAAGATTTTAAAGAATTGGTCTGGATGGAGCGGATTGCGGATTGAGGACAGTGCTTCGGTCAATGGCTTTCACCTTTTTCTCTAAGTGCGATTCCTTGCTTCTGCAATTAGCATTTTAAAAAATTCTCTTTTAGTGGTATAATAAGGGTAATATCTTAGAGAAAAGAGTTCATTTATGACAAATTATGCCGTTATTTTGGCTGCGGGTAAGGGTACTCGCATGAAATCAGATTTACCAAAAGTATTGCACAAGGTGGCAGGAATTTCCATGCTAGAGCACGTTTTCCGTAGTGTTAGTGCGATTGAGCCTGAGAAGACTGTCACTGTTATCGGGCACAAGGCGGAACTGGTCGAGCAAGTTTTGGCAGATCAGACCGAGTTTGTCCGTCAGACCGAGCAGCTGGGAACGGGCCATGCGGTCATGATGGCTGAGCCTATTTTGGAAAATCTGGCTGGTCAGACGCTAGTCATTGCTGGTGACACTCCCCTGATTACGGGAGAAAGCCTGAAAAATCTGATTGATTTTCATATCAATCACAAGAATGTTGCGACAATCCTGACTGCTGAAGCGGACAATCCTTTTGGCTATGGCCGGATCGTGCGCAACCAGCACGGAGAAGTGATCAAAATCGTTGAGCAAAAAGATGCTTCTGATTTTGAGCAGCAAATCAAGGAAATCAATACAGGGACCTATGTCTTTGACAATGCCCGTCTCTTTGAGGCCCTCAAGAATATCAATACCAACAATGCGCAGGGAGAATACTATATCACAGATGTGATTGGAATTTTCCGTGAAAATGGAGAAAAAGTCGGTGCTTATACGCTGAAAGACTTTGATGAAAGCCTCGGCGTCAATGACCGAGTGGCTTTGGCGACAGCTGAAAGCATTATGCGTCGCCGAATTAATCAGCAGCACATGATTAACGGTGTTAGCTTTGTCAATCCAGATACGACCTATATTGATGTAGATGTAGAAATCGCACCTGAAGTGCAAATTGAAGCAAATGTGACCCTGAAAGGTCAAACCAAGATTGGGGCAGAGACGATCCTGACCAATGGGACTTATATTGTAGATTCAGAAATTGGAGAGAGAGCTGTTATCACCAGCTCTATGATTGAAGAATCTAGTGTTGCAGATGGAGTGACGGTCGGGCCTTACGCTCACATTCGTCCAGGTTCTAGCCTGGCTAAGGACGTCCATGTCGGCAACTTTGTTGAAGTTAAGGGTTCTTCTATCGGCGAAAATACCAAGGCTGGTCATTTGACCTACATTGGCAACTCTGAAGTCGGTACTAATGTCAACTTTGGTGCGGGAACGATTACGGTCAATTATGATGGCCAGAAGAAGTACAAGACTATCATCGGTGACAATGTCTTTGTTGGTTCAAACTCGACTATTATTGCTCCAGTTGAGCTGGGTGACAATTCCTTGGTCGGTGCAGGTTCTACCATCACGAAGGACGTACCAGCAGATGCCATTGCTTTGGGTCGTGGCCGTCAGATCAACAAGGAAGATTACGCTAAGCGACTTCCTCATCATCCTCAAAATAAGTAGGTTCAGTCATGGAATTTGAAGAAAAAACCGTCCAACGGACGGAGATTTATCAGGGACCGATTTTTAAAGTGGTTCAGGACCAGGTAGAGCTGCCAGATGGCAAAGGTCAAGCCCAAAGGGATTTGATTTTCCATAATGGCGCGGTGGCTGTGATTGCCATCACTCCGGAAAATAAGATGATTTTAGTCAAGCAGTACCGCAAGGCGATCGAAGCGACTTCTTATGAGATCCCAGCTGGGAAGTTGGAGCTAGGAGAAAATGCAGATCCGCAAGCGGCTGCCCTCCGAGAATTAGAAGAAGAGACGGGCTACACTGGGCAGTTGGAGTTGGTCTATGATTTCTACTCTGCCATCGGTTTTTGCAATGAAAAAATCAAGCTCTACAGCGCCAGCCATTTAACAAAGGTCGAAAATCCTCGTCCCCAAGACGAAGATGAAACATTGGAACTTTTTGAGGTCAGTCTGGAAGAGGCGGAGCAGTTGCTGAAAAGCGGTGACATCTGCGATGCCAAGACCATCATGGCTCTTCAGTACTGGCAACAAAAAAATCTGAATAAATAGGAACGTAGATCAATGGGAAAAGCTTTATTAACAGATGAAATCATTGAGCGGGCCAATCGTGGAGAACATATTGATGGTCCCTTGCTGATGGACGATGAAGAAACTAAGGTCATTTCTATTGCTAGAAAAGGAACTTTCGGCTATGCTGCTCCACGGCAAGCTGTCAATCAAGATACTCTACAGATTGAAGTTGAACCGACAGTTATCAAAAGTCGTCGAATCGAAAATCAAAAACGAAGTATTTTTCAGGCTAAATTAAACAAAATCCTATTCTGGATTGTGCTTCTCTTGATTGGATTAATTGCGGCCATTATTTGGCTATGATAAAGAGGGGAGTGAGGGAAACGAGAAGATGAAACTCTGCTTCCTCTCCCTCTTTTTAATGTAAAGAAGGAAAGAATGAATCATGAAAATCGGAATTATCGCGGCTATGCCTGAGGAGTTGAAGCTGCTGGTAGAGCATCTGGAGATGGCAAAGAAACACCAGCTCCTAGGGCATGTCTACCATACTGGTCGGATTGGCCATCATGAGGTTGTCCTAGTGGAAAGTGGAATCGGCAAAGTCATGTCAGCCATGAGTGTGGCTGTGTTAGCCAATGACTTTGAGGTAACTGCGGTCATCAATACGGGTTCCGCTGGAGCAGTGGCTCCAGGTCTAGAAATTGGAGATGTAGTGGTGGCAGATCGTTTGGTCTACCATGATGTAGATGTGACAGCTTTTGGCTATGACTACGGTCAAATGGCACGGCAACCCCTCTACTATGAAGCCAGTCGCTACTTAGTTGAGGAGATGAAAGAAGTGCTGGAAAAGACCCAGCAGACGAGCCGAGTTGGCTTGATTGCGACGGGAGATAGCTTTATCGCTGGACAGGACAAGATTGACCAAATTAAACAACATTTTCCTGATGTTTTGGCAGTAGAGATGGAGGGAGCAGCCATTGCTCAAGCCGCGCATTCTCTTGGATTGCCTTTTATGGTCATTCGCGCAATGAGCGATACAGCCAGCCATGATGCCAATATCACTTTTGATGAATTCATCCTAGAAGCAGGCAAGCGCTCAGCTAAAACTCTGATTCAATTATTGAATAACTTAGAGTAAAAAAAGACTTCAGAATGATTATTCATTCTGAAGTCTTTTTGTCTAGGATTAATTTATTTGACGATAGGCTGTTTATTAGAGTCTAGAGTAAAGCCTTCTCCTAAGATTTCATGGGCTTCTGAAATAGTTGTAAAGGCAAATGGATCGATGTCATTGATGAGTTTCTTCATTTGCTGCATTTCGTTACGAGAGACAACACAATAAACGATTTGCAAATCTTGCTTGCTATAGAAGCCCTGTCCTTGCAGATAGGTGACCCCTCTTCCAAGTTTTTCATTGATGGCTTCAGCTAGTTCTATTGGTTTGCTGGTGACAATCAGGAAGCCTTTGCCAGCGAAGCCACCCTCAGCAATCAAGTCAATAACACGAGAGGTGATAAAGACAAACATGAGTGTATAAGAAACCATGCGTAGATCTTTAAAGACCAAAAGAACCAGAGAAATCACGATAAAGTCCACTGTCAGCATGAGTCGTCCCATGGAGATGCTAGTATATTTATTGAAAATACGAGCTACAATATCGGTACCACCAGTCGTTCCTCCAGCGTTGAAAATAATGCCTAATCCGACTCCCAGAATAATTCCTGTTCCAAGGCAGGCCAGTAAGACGTCGCCATCCAAGGAAGAAAAGAAATAGTCTTGTAAATGTTTGGAGGCAGGTAGCAACTCGAATAGTTTAAGCCAAGCTGATACAGAGAAAGTACCTAAAATACTAAGGTAAAGGGTGCGATTTCCCAGTAATTTCCAAGCGAGAATAAAGAGTGGAATATTGATGACCAGGTTGGTGGTTGATACAGGAATCTTGAAGAGGTAGTAGACAATCAAAGTTATCCCCGTTGCTCCGCCTTCATACAAGTGAAAAGGAATCACCAAATAATGAATCCCAAAAGAAAAAATTCCAGCCCCCAGAATGATGGCCAGTACATTTTTAAATTTAAACATCAGACTCTCCTAAGAATTTTCTGACTCTATTTTATCAAAAGTTTTCACTTTTGAAAATAATATGAAATATTTTTCGAGAAATTCTTCTATGGGCTTTTGGGATAATTTTTGGTACAATAAAGCATAGACTAAAATAGGAATTTCTGCAGCCATTGGCAGAATGAATGTAAAAGGAAAACAATGAAAAAAGGTGTTTTTATATCGCTAGAAGGGCCAGAAGGTGCTGGGAAGACCAGTGTATTAGAGGCTTTGCTTCCTCAGCTGAAAGAGACGGGCTATAAGTTACTGACGACGAGAGAGCCTGGCGGTGTCGCTATTTCTGAGAAAATCCGCGAGGTGATTTTGGATAAGGGGCACACAGCAATGGATGCTAAGACGGAGTTGCTGCTTTATATTGCTAGCCGACGTCAGCATTTGGCGGAGAAGGTTCTGCCTGCCCTAGAGCAAGGGACATGGGTCTTGCAAGATCGGTTTATTGATAGCTCGGTGGCTTATCAAGGCTATGGCCGGGGCTTGGCAGTTGACGATGTGGAATGGCTCAATCAGTTTGCGACTGATGGACTCAAGCCAGATTTGACCCTCTATTTCGATATTGATGTCAAGGAAGGTCTGGCTCGCATTGCTAAAGACCAGGAGCGCGAAGTCAATCGTTTGGATCTGGAAGGTCTCGACTTGCACGAGCGCGTGCGCCAAGGCTATCTGGCTATTTTAGAAAAGGAACCAGAACGTGTCGTCAAGATAGATGCTAGTCAGCCACTGGAGCAAGTCGTGGCCGACAGTTTGGCAGTTATTAAAGAGCGTTTTATCAAAGAAAAATGACAGTAGAAGATTTACGTCAGGCTCAGCCTCAGCTTACAGAAACTTTTCAGAAAATATTAGAAGCAGGGCGGCTCAATCATGCTTATTTATTTTCGGGGAATTTTTCCAGTTTTGCCATGGCTTTGACCTTGTCCCAGAGTCTCTTTTGTGAAGATCGTCAGGGAGTTTGGCCCTGCGGTACTTGTCGGGCTTGTCGCTTGATTGAGAGTGAGGACTTTTCGGATGTGACGATTGTGCGGCCAGTGAATGGCATTATTAAAACGGAGCGCATTCGTGAGCTGGTGAGAAGTTTTTCCCAGAGCGGTATGGAGGGCAACAAACAGGTCTTTATCATCTGTGATGCAGATAAGATGCATATCAATGCCGCTAATTCCCTCCTCAAGGTCATCGAAGAGCCCCAGAGTGAGATTTACATCTTTTTTTTGACAGCCGATGAGCATCTGATCCTGCCCACTATCAAGAGCCGAGCGCAGATTTTCCACTTTCGGAAGAATCAGGTCGCTCTCAAGCACCAGCTGGAAGAGGCTGGCTTAATCAAAAGTCAGGCTGAGTTGCTGGCTGCATATAGCCAGACCCAGGAAGAGGCTGACCAGCTGGTGTCCAACAAGTCTTTCTTTGAGCTGGTCAGTGAGAGTCAGCGCTTTGTTAAGGCTGCCCTGACCAATGAGAATCAGGCTTATCTCCAAGTGGCCAAGCTGGCTAAACTGGCTGAGGACAAGGATAAACAGGAGCAGGCTCTTAAAGTCTTGGAGGTCTTGCTGGCCAAGGAACTTGGAAGCGAGGCAGGTCGCAAGAAACTGGAAGATCTCTTAGAAGCAAAGAAGATGTGGCGAGCCAATGTGTCTTTTCAAAATGCTCTGGAATACATGATTTTAAAAGCCAGTGCCCAAGCAAGATAGGAGCAGAAAATGAATAAAAAAGAACTATTTGATGCCTTGGATGATTTTTCTCAGACGCTTTTAGTGACCCTTGCCGAGGTAGAGGCTATCAAGAAAAATCTCAAGAGTGTCGTCGAGGAAAATATCGTCCTCCAGCTAGAAAATGATAAGCTGAGAGAGCGACTAGGTGAGGTAGAGCAAGCAGCACCGGTTAAAATCAATAAAAATCGGGACAACCTCCGCAAACTGTACTACGATGGTTTTCACGTGTGTACAGATTTTTATGGTCAACGCCGAGAAAATGATGCGGAGTGCATGTTCTGCGATGAGTTGTTATTCAGGGAGTAGAGATGCAGATTCAGAAGAGTTTTAAGGGACAGTCGCCCTACGGCAAACTGTATTTGGTGGCGACTCCCATTGGAAATATGGACGACATGAGTATTCGCATGGTCAATACCCTCAAGGAAGTGGATGTCATTGCGGCCGAAGATACCCGAAATACAGGACTTTTGCTCAAGCACTTTGGAATTGAGACGCGGCAGATCAGCTTTCATGAGCACAATGCTCAGGAAAAGATACCGGTCTTGCTAGACTTACTCAAGTCAGGGCAAAATCTAGCCCAGGTATCCGATGCAGGCTTGCCCAGTATTTCGGATCCGGGGCATGATTTGGTCAAGGCGGCTATTGCTGAGGACATTGCTGTAGTAACGGTTCCGGGCCCCAGCGCTGGAATTTCCGCTCTGATTGCTAGTGGTTTAGCGCCCCAGCCTCATATTTTTTATGGTTTTTTGCCTCGCAAGTCTGGACAGCAGAAGGAATTTTTCGAGAGTAAAAAATCTTATCCAGAGACACAGATCTTTTACGAATCTCCTCATAGGGTCAAGGCTACGCTGGAAAATATGCTGGAAGTCTATGGCGACCGCTCGGTAGTTTTGGTTCGGGAATTAACCAAAATCTACGAAGAATACCAACGAGGAAGGATTCCTGAGTTGATAGACTATCTGGCGGAAAATTCTCTCAAGGGCGAGTGCCTCCTGATTGTGGCTGGTGCAAGTCTAGAGAAGGAAGAAAAAGCGAATGCGGATCTCTTGGCTGAAATTGACAGCTTGGTCCAATCCGGTAGCAAGAAAAATCAGGCCATCAAAGAAGTGGCCAAAAAATACGGGCGCAATAAGAGTCAGCTCTATGCCCTTTATCATGANGAAGACAGAANCTAGTCCTATTCGNCTAGTTTTTTTGTNCAAAATCCTCCTTTTGTTCGGGAATTNCCCCAAAAGAAAAATATCTTTGAAAGAATTATAGAAATTTTCTGAACATTGTGATATGATAGACAAAATACATTTTTGGAGGTAGGATATGACCATTTACAATTTTTCTGCTGGACCGGCAGTATTGCCCAAGGAAGTCTTGAAAAAAGCTCAGGCTGAGTTTTTAGACTATGCCCAAAGTGGCATGAGTGTGATGGAGCTGTCCCACCGATC
The DNA here is from genome assembly GCF_003943505.1 of Streptococcus cristatus. Classification (GTDB taxonomy): domain Bacteria; phylum Bacillota; class Bacilli; order Lactobacillales; family Streptococcaceae; genus Streptococcus; species Streptococcus cristatus_E. The sequence goes on along the minus strand of NZ_RJPS01000001.1, from coordinate 53,770 downwards.
CAAGGAATTTGACGATATTATCAAAGAAGCTGAGAGCTTGCTGCGTGAGCTCATGGCTATTCCAGACAATTACCGCGTACTATTTCTGCAGGGTGGAGCTTCTACTCAGTTTAGTATGATTCCCCTTAATCTAGCCCAAGGCGGCAAGGCCTATTACCTAGTAGCTGGATCTTGGGGCAAGAAAGCCTACACCGAAGCAGTTAAGCTGTCTAAGTTCATTCCGTTTGAGCCTATTCTTTTGGCTTCGTCAGAGGACTTAAATTACACGGAAATTCCTTCTTTTGATGAAAAGGAGGTTGATCCGCAGGCGGCCTATGTGCATCTGACAACCAATAATACTATTGAAGGAACGGCTATCTACGACCTGCCAGCGACCAATGGCGTGCCGATTGTGGCGGACATGTCTTCTAATATCCTGGCTGCTCAATACCGAGTAGAGGACTTCGGTTTGATTTATGCGGGAGCTCAGAAGAATATCGGACCTGCTGGTGTAACGGTAGTCATCATTCGTGAAGATCTGCTCAATGATGAGCCTGTTCTGTCTAGCATGTTGGATTACCGCATTCAGGCGGACAATGACTCTCTCTACAATACACCACCGACTTTCGCCATCTATATGGCCAAGCTGGTCTTTGAGTGGGTCAAGGAGCTGGGTGGCGTAGCAGAAATGGAAAAGCGCAATCGGGAAAAATCAGGACTTTTGTACGACTTCATTGAGCAGTCGGACTTTTATCGCAGTCCAGTCCGTTACAAGGAGCAGCGCTCAGTAGCTAATATTCCCTTTGTGTCTCCTAGCCCAGAGCTGGATGCCAAATTTAACAAAGAGGCTGCAGCAGCGGGATTCAAGAATATCAAGGGGCACCGCAGCGTAGGCGGCATGAGAGCTAGTCTCTACAATGCTTTTCCGCTTCAAGGTGTCAAGGACTTGATTGCCTTTATGCAGAAATTTGAAGAAGAAAATTCTTAAGAGAGGGAAATTATGGTCTTTAGTGTCAAAACCTTTAACAATATCAATCAAATCGGGCTTAAGGAGCTGGGCAATGCTTTTCAGATTGACGGAGATAAGTCGGACAATCCAGATGCTTATATCCTGCGCAGTCAAAACCTGCATGGACAGGAATTTCCAAGCAAGCTCAAAGCCATCGCGCGGGCAGGCGCAGGAACCAATAATATTCCTGTTGACCAGGCAACAGCGCAGGGAATTGTGGTCTTTAACACTCCAGGAGCTAATGCTAATGCGGTGAAAGAAGCGGTCTTGGCTTCCATTCTCCTGTCTGCTCGTGACTATATCGCAGCTAACAGTTGGGCTAACGGCCTTTCTGGAGAAGATGTTCCCAAGCAAGTGGAAGCTGGTAAGAAACAGTTTGCTGGGACAGAGATTGCAGAGAAGACTTTGGGAGTCATTGGGTTAGGAGCAATCGGTGGCCGTATTGCTAACGATGCCTATCGTCTGGGAATGAATGTCCTAGGTTATGATCCTTATGTATCCATTGAAACAGCTTGGAATATCTCTAGCCATGTCAAACGGGTAGCAGACATTAAGGAAATCTTTGAGAAGAGTGATTATATCACTATCCACGTCCCTCTGACTGAGGATACACGTGCTACTTTTGATCAGGCTGCTTTTGGTCTTATGCAAAAGGGAACAACCCTTATCAACTTTGCTCGTGGCGAGCTGGTGGACAATGTCGCCCTCTTTGAAGCTTTGGAAACAGGTGTTATCAAACGCTATATCACAGACTTTGGTGTAGAAGAGCTGCTCCGTCATCCGCAGATTACAGTCTTTCCGCATCTGGGCGGCTCAACAGAGGAAGCTGAGCTCAACTGTGCCATTATGGCTGGGAAAACCATCCGCCGCTTCATGGAAACGGGCGAGATTATCAACTCAGTGAATTTCCCTAATGTCCGTCAAGCTCTCTCAGCGCCTTATCGGATTACCCTGATTAACAAAAATGTACCGAATATTGTGGCTCGGATTTCAACAGCGGTCAGTGATTTAAATATCAATATCGACAATATCATCAACCGCTCTAAAGGCGACTATGCATATACTCTGCTGGATCTGGATGAGTCAGACGAAGGCAAGATTCAGGAGCTGGTTGATAAATTTGAAAACAGCGACAATATTGTGCGCGTGCGTTTGATTAAAAAATAATCGAGAAATAGACGGTGTTTCTTTATGGAGTGCGTCTGTGCCTGCCGATGAGCCTTTCACTTGTCGGCTTTTTCTAATGAGTCTCAGCTTGACAAGAAGGAGCTAGCTGGGCTATCATAGGGACGGAGGAAAAACAATGTTACAATTTATCGAATACCCAAAATGCTCTACCTGCCGTAAGGCCAAGGCTGAGCTTAATCAATTAGGAGTAGACTTTGAAGCGGTGGATATTGTCAAGGAAACGCCTAGCCAAGAGCAACTTTTGAAATGGATGACTCATTCAGATTTAGAGATTAAGTCTTTCTTTAATACCAGTGGTATCAAGTACCGAGAGTTGGGGCTCAAGGATAAGGTGCCTCAGTTTTCTGCTGAGGAGGCAGCCGCACTTTTGGCGACCGACGGCATGCTGATTAAGCGACCACTGCTAGTCCAAGATGATCGGATTGTGCAAATTGGTTACCGAACAGAATACAAAGAACTAAATCTGTAATCAAAGATGGGAAATTTCCTGTCTTTTTATGTTTTGCTGAAACAATTGAATTTGGCTAATCCATAGGGGCGCAGTATTTGATATGATTTCTAAGAAAGTCCCAATCAAAATCCTATAAAAGTTTCTCTTTTTATGAGAAAATAGAGGAAAAGATTGGAGGGATGTTTATGGCAGAAATTTATCTAGCAGGCGGCTGTTTCTGGGGCTTGGAGAAATATTTTTCTCGGATTGAAGGCGTTGAGGAGACGACAGTAGGCTATGCCAATGGACAAGTAGAGTCCACCAACTACCAGCTCATTCACCAGACGGACCATGCGGAGACGGTGCACTTAATTTATGACGAAGAAAACATCAGCCTGCGAGAAATTTTGCTCTACTATTTCCGAGTCATTGACCCCTTATCTATCAACAAACAGGGTAATGATATAGGCCGTCAGTATCGGACAGGTGTTTACTATGTCCGAGAGGAAGATCACGACATTATCGAGCAGGTTTTTGCTGAGCAGGAGGAGCAATTAGGACAAAAGTTGGCTGTAGAGCTAAAGCCCTTGCGCCATTATATCTTGGCCGAGGATTATCATCAGGATTATCTCAAGAAAAATCCGACGGGTTATTGCCATATCAATGTCAAGGATGCTGAGCAGCCCTTGGTAGATGCGGGCCATTATCCTAAGCCTAGCCAGCAGAAACTCAAAGCAGTGCTAAGTGAGGAGCAGTATCAGGTGACCCAGCAGAGCGCAACGGAGCGCCCTTTCCATAATGCTTACAATAGCACTTTTGAGGCAGGGATTTATGTTGATGTGACAACTGGCGAACCACTCTTTTTTGCGGCTGACAAGTTTGAATCTGGTTGTGGCTGGCCTAGCTTTGCTCGTCCTATCGCTCGCGAGCTTATCAAGTATTATCAAGATTTGAGTCATGGCATGGAGCGAATTGAAGTGCGGAGTCGCTCAGGAAATGCCCATTTGGGTCACGTCTTTACCGACGGTCCGCAGGAATTAGGCGGTCTGCGCTACTGCATCAATTCAGCAGCTCTGCGATTTATCCCGAAAGAGCAAATGGAAGAGGAAGGCTACGGCTACCTGCTATCCTATATGGACTAATGCTCACTTTCGTCGCTTGTCAACCTTCTCAAAATCTAGCTAAACTAGCCAGAAATAATCAGCCAATTTCCTCTTTTCTAACGCTCCAAGCATTTATATATGTAAATACCATAGAAAAGTGTATAATGGTTAGGAAAAGATAAATGTTATGGAAGGAATGCAAAATGGAGAAATTGGATATTACTACAATGTCTGATTATAAAAAGGTAGAAGCTGTTATTCAATTACTAATTGATGGAGTTTTGACCAGCTATCGTGTGGCGACAGATGCCAACATCAGCAAAATGAGCATCTTGACACTGGTCAAAGGTAGCAGCAAGATTAAGAATATTACTTATCAAACGGCTATTGCTCTGATTAATTGGTACGAAGAAAATCATGAAAAATACGGTATTACTATTCAATAAGTAGCCGATTTTACAGGGATATATATATAACTAGAATTCTATGAGTGCTTGCTTGTGGGATTCTTTTACTGAAGGAAAGAATGGCCTTTCCATTATTGCAGGAAAGGCAAAAATTTCATATAATGGAAATAAGAAAAATGAGCGTAGGAATGTCTGCTGGTGGTAGCAGCCCGCTAAATTTTTTATAAGGAGAACTCAATGTCACAATTATCTGTTAATGCCATTCGCTTTTTAGGAATTGACGCGATTGAAAAGTCTAAGTCAGGTCACCCTGGCGTTGTTATGGGGGCTGCGCCGATGGCTTACGACCTATTTACCAAACAACTGCGTATCAATCCAGCAGAGCCAAATTGGATTAACCGCGATCGCTTCGTTCTATCTGCAGGACACGGCTCTATGTTGCTTTATGCCTTGCTCCACCTGTCTGGCTTTAAAGATGTCAGCATGGAGGAAATCAAAAACTTCCGCCAATGGGGCTCTAAGACACCAGGTCACCCAGAGTTTGGTCATACAGCTGGAGTTGATGCGACGACTGGACCATTGGGACAAGGGATTTCTACAGCGACTGGATTTGCTCAAGCAGAGCGTTTCTTGGCTGCTAAGTACAACCGTGATGGTTATCCGATTTTCGACCATTACACTTATGTCATCTGTGGTGATGGCGATTTGATGGAGGGTGTTTCAGCTGAGGCTGCTTCTTACGCTGGTCTGCAAAAGCTTGACAAGCTGGTTGTCCTCTACGATTCAAATGATATCAACTTGGACGGGGAAACCAAAGATTCCTTTACAGAAGATGTTCGTGCCCGCTATGAAGCGTATGGTTGGCATACTGCCTTGGTAGAAGATGGAACAGACCTTGCAGCGATTGATGCGGCTATCAATGAAGCGAAGGCTTCTGGCAAGCCATCTTTGATTGAAGTCAAGACGATTATCGGATATGGTTCACCAAACAAGCAAGGAACCAATGCAGTTCACGGTGCGCCTCTTGGAGCAGAAGAAGCGGAAGCTACTCGTCAAGCCTTGGGTTGGGACTATGCGCCATTTGAGATTCCTGAGGAAGTCTATACTGACTACCGTACAAATGTGGCAGAGCGTGGTGCAGCGGCTTACGATGCTTGGAAACAGCTAGTAGAGGACTACAAGCAAGCTTATCCAGAATTGGCAGCAGAAGTAACAGCTATCATTGCTGGTCAGGATCCAGTAGAAATCAAACCAGAAGATTTCCCAGTGCTTGAAAATGGCTTCTCTCAAGCGACCCGTAATTCTAGCCAAGATGCCCTCAATGCAGCAGCTAAGGTGCTTCCAACTTTCCTCGGCGGTTCTGCTGACTTGGCTCACTCCAATATGACCTACATCAAAGAAGACGGTCTGCAGGATGATGCCCACCGTCTCAACCGCAATATCCAATTTGGTGTGCGCGAGTTTGCTATGGGAACTATTCTCAATGGTATGGCGCTTCATGGTGGTCTTCGCGTTTACGGTGGTACCTTCTTCGTATTCTCAGACTATGTTAAGGCAGCTGTTCGTTTGTCTGCTTTGCAAGGCTTGCCAGTGACTTATGTATTTACTCACGACTCTATTGCAGTTGGTGAAGATGGACCGACTCACGAACCGATTGAGCATTTAGCTGGTCTGCGTGCGATTCCAAACTTGACTGTTCTTCGCCCAGCAGATGCGCGTGAAACTCAGGCAGCTTGGTACCTAGCCCTTAAGAGCCAATCCACTCCGACTGCTCTGGTCTTGACCCGTCAAAATCTGACAGTTGAAGAAGGAACAGACTTTGACAAGGTAGCTAAAGGAGCTTATGTGGTTTACGAAACAGGAGCAGATTTCGATACTATCTTGTTGGCTTCTGGTTCTGAGGTTAATTTGGCTGTTGCAGCTGCTAAAGCACTTGCAGCAGAAGGTGCTAAAATTCGCGTGGTCAGCGTGCCATCAACAGAGCTTTTTGATGCTCAAGATGCAGCTTACAAAGAAGAAATTCTGCCAAATGCAGTTCGTCGCCGTGTAGCGATCGAAATGGCAGCTAGCCAGCCTTGGTACAAGTATGTCGGTCTGGACGGCGCAGTTATCGGAATTGATCAGTTCGGTGCCTCTGCTCCAGCAGGCAAGGTTCTGGAAGAATACGGCTTTACAGTTGAACACGTAGCAGAAGTTGTTAAAAATCTGAAATAAAAGGACATAAAATCAGGGTGTTGCTCATCCTGATTTTTTTGGAAATCATTTTCCTGCCTTGTCAAACGGGCCAAAATCTGCTATAGTAATTAGTAGATGAATTCCAAAGGAGAAGAGAAATGAATCCAACAATGATGATTATCTTTTTTGTTGTACTAGTAGGGATGATGTATTTCCAAGTACGGACACAGAAAAAGCAAGCTGAAAAACGGATGGAAAGCCTTAATAAACTGCAAAAAGGCTATGAAGTCATTACCATTGGTGGTCTTTACGGGACTGTTGATGAAGTTGATTCAGAGCGTAAGACTGTTGTCTTGGACGTAGACGGTGTTTTCTTGACATTTGAATTGGCAGCCATTAAGACGGTTTTGCCATTGACAGAAGGCATCCCAGCTGCTACGGGAGTGGAAGGCGATATCGCTGTGTCTGATGAAGATACTGCAATTGAAGAATAGGATATAGGGCAGTCGAGAGGCTGTCTTTTTTATTTTAAGGACATTTTGTAAGCTCATCTTTTACAATATTATAGTTGCACAATACTAGCGAAACCTGCCTACATCCACTACTAACTATTTATCATCAGCTCTGATAGACGAAAAATCAGCTCTCCTGCCCACATTTAAAGGATTTATGATATAATGAAATGATAAAACTTTAAATAGGATAAAAAATATGTTTAGTTTTAAGAAAAAAGAAAAGCTCGATGAGGCCTTGCTTGTTCCCAAGCATATAGGGATTATCATGGATGGCAATGGTCGTTGGGCTAAAAAACGTATGCAGCCGCGCGTCTTTGGCCATAAGGCAGGTATGGAAGCCTTGCAAGAAGTGACGATTGCAGCCAAGGAGATGGGTGTGCAGGTCTTGACGGTCTATGCCTTTTCAACGGAAAACTGGGCGCGACCAGAGAAAGAAGTGTCTTTCATTATGAATCTGCCAGTTGAATTTTATGACCGCTATGTGCCAGAATTGCACAGAAACAATGTAAAAATTCAAATGATTGGCGACACGAAGCGACTTCCTAAAGCAACCTTTGAGGCCTTGGAGAAGGCTGAGGAGCTGACTTGCTTGAATACGGGGTTGATTTTGAACTTCGCCCTGAACTACGGTGGCCGAGCTGAAATTAATCAAGCGGTTCAGAAGCTTGCCCAAGATGTTTTAGATGCGAAAGTCCAACCAGCTGATATTACAGAGGAAATGCTTGGAGCTTATCTCTACACCAGCAGTCTGCCTGCAAGTTTACGGGATCCTGACTTGGTCATTCGTACGAGTGGCGAGCTGCGCCTTAGCAATTTCCTCCCTTGGCAGACAGCATATAGCGAGTTGTATTTTACAGATATTCTTTGGCCGGATTTCGATGAGAAGGCTTTGAAAGATGCGGTTGTAGAATATAATCGTCGCAATCGACGCTTCGGCGGTGTATAAAGGAGGGAGAAAAAGATGAGTTTTGATTTACAAAGACGTCTTCTTTTTGGAGGAATTGCTCTAGCAATTTTTATTCCTCTAGTGAAGATGGGAGGGATTCCCTTCCAGATCAGCGTTGGTCTTCTAGCCATGTTGGCAGTGCATGAATTGCTTAAGATGAAGGGGCTTTCGACAGCGACCTTAGAGGGTGGATTGGCTATGCTGGCAGCTTTTGTCTTGACCCTGCCACTTGAGAACTACCTGAAATTTTTACCTGTGGACGGCAATGTGATGGCTTATGGCTTGGTCGTTTTCGTCTTGCTAGGAGCGACTGTTTTAGGTTCCTCTTATAGTTTTGAAGATGCGGCTTATCCGATTGCTTCTAGTTTTTATGTTGGTCTAGGTTTTAATGCTTTGATCGATGCCCGTTTGGTGAATGTAGACAAGGTTTTGCTGGCCCTCTTTATCGTCTGGGCCACAGACAGTGGGGCCTATCTGGTCGGTACTCGCTATGGGCGGAGAAAATTACTGCCAAAGATATCGCCAAATAAAACTATTGAAGGCAGTTTGGGAGGCATTATCTCAGCGGTGTTGGTTTCTACGATTTTTATGTCTGTTCGTCCGCAAGTTGCCACTCCGTATAGCTTTGTGACCATGCTGCTCTTAACTGTTGTCTTTAGTATTGCTGGCCAATTCGGCGACTTGGTAGAGAGCGCCATCAAGCGTCACTTTGGTGTCAAAGACTCAGGGAAATTTATTCCTGGGCATGGCGGTGTTTTGGATCGCTTTGATAGCTTGCTTTTTGTCTTTCCACTGATGCACTTCTTCGGCTTGTTCTAAGAAGTATAGAGGACAAGCAGCCTAAAGCCCTCTTGGCTTAATGAACAATCTTAAGAGAAAGATTACACTTATGCAGATTATTACATTTATTATTATTTTTGGGATCATCGTGGTGGTTCATGAGTTTGGACATTTCTACTTTGCCAAAAAATCAGGCATTCTAGTTCGTGAGTTTGCCATTGGGATGGGGCCGAAAATTTTTGCTCATATTGGCAAGGATGGAACAGCCTACACGATTCGGATTCTGCCGCTAGGTGGCTATGTCCGCATGGCTGGCTGGGGCGAGGATTCGACAGAAATCAAAACAGGTACGCCAGCAAGTCTAACTCTGAATGAAGAGGGAAAAGTCGTACGCATCAATCTGTCTGGCAAGAAAATCGATCAGACGGCTCTGCCTATGAATGTGACCAGTTTTGATTTTGAAGAAAAACTAGAGATTACAGGGCTGGTCTTAGATGAAAGCAAGACTTATTCTGTCGATCACGATGCGACCATTGTTGAGGAAGACGGAACGGAAGTTCGGATTGCTCCGCTGGATGTCCAGTATCAAAATGCAAGTATCTGGGGACGCCTGATGACCAACTTTGCTGGTCCAATGAACAACTTTATCTTAAGTATTGTCGTGTACTCTCTCCTTGCCTTTATGCAGGGAGGTGCAGTGGACTACTATAGCAACCATGTTCAGGTCGTTCCCCAAGGAGTGGTGGCTAAGGCTGGTTTGAAAGACAATGACCAGATCGTTCAGATCAATGAATACAAGGTTTCCAACTGGGATGAGTTGACAGATTCTGTCCAGAAGGCCACCCGTGATCAAGGAAAAAATCCAGAAGTAACGATTACCTATGAACGAGACGGGAAGACTCAAAAAGTGACGGTCCAACCAGAAGAAGATGGTGGACGCTATTATATCGGTGTGACCAATGCTGTCAAGACGGGCTTCCTCGATAAGCTTCTGTCAGGTGTGACAGATACTTGGTACACAGCAACTCGTATCTTAACGGCCTTGAAGGATATCATCTTCCACTTTAGTTTGAACAAGTTGGGTGGTCCGGTAGCGATCTACAAAGCGAGTTCGCAAGCCGCGGAGCTTGGACTTCCAGCTATCCTGTCCCTGATGGCCATGTTGTCCATCAATATCGGAATCTTTAACTTGATCCCCATTCCGGCCTTGGACGGTGGAAAAATTGTCCTCAATATTCTTGAGGCTATCCGTCGCAAACCCTTGAAACGAGAAACAGAAAGCTATGTTACCCTCGCAGGGGTAGCTGTCATGGTTGTCCTCATGATTGCTGTGACTTGGAATGATATTATGAAATTGTTCTTCTAACATTTTAAAAGATTGAAAAATATTCTATGAAGGAGTTTTGTTTTTATGAAACAAAGTAAAATGCTAATCCCAACGCTGCGCGAAATGCCAAGCGATGCTCAGGTTATCAGCCATGCCCTTATGTTGCGGGCTGGCTATGTTCGCCAAGTTTCTGCGGGAGTTTACTCTTATCTGCCACTGGCTAACCGTGTTATTGAAAAGGCTAAAAAAATCATGCGGGAAGAGTTTGATAAGATTGGTGCAGTGGAGATGTTGGCTCCGGCCCTTCTCAGTGCAGATCTCTGGCGTGAGTCAGGTCGTTACGAGACTTACGGTGAAGACCTCTACAAGCTGAAAAACCGTGAAAAGTCAGACTTTATCCTAGGTCCGACACATGAAGAGACCTTTACTTCTATTGTCCGTGACTCTGTTAAATCTTACAAGCAATTACCTCTCAACCTCTATCAAATCCAGCCTAAGTACCGCGACGAAAAGCGCCCACGTAATGGACTTCTTCGTACCCGTGAATTTATCATGAAAGATGGTTATAGTTTCCATGCTAACTATGATAGTTTGGATGTGACTTATGATGAGTACAAATCTGCTTATGAAAAAATCTTCACTCGCAGCGAACTAGATTTCAAAGCCATTATCGGTGACGGTGGTGCCATGGGTGGTAAGGACAGTCAGGAATTTATGGCGATCACACCTACTCGTACAGACCTTGACCGTTGGGTGGTTTTGGACAAGTCAGTTGCCTCATTTGATGAAATTCCTGCAGAAGTGCAAGAAGAAATCAAGGCAGAATTACTCAAATGGATGGTCTCTGGTGAAGATACCATTGCCTACTCTAGCGAGTCTAGCTATGCGGCCAACTTAGAAATGGCAACCAATGCTTACAAACCAAATAAAAAAGTAGTGACTGAAGCAGAGTTGGTGCGTGTAGAAACTCCTGACTACAAGACCATTGATGAGGTAGCAGCTTTCCTACAAATTGATACAGAAGAAACAATCAAGACTTTGGTCTACATGGCTGATGACAAGCCTGTCGTAGCGCTCCTTGTCGGCAATGACCAACTCAACGAAGTCAAGCTGAAAAACCATTTGGGTGCAGATTTCTTTGAAGTCGCTAATGAAGAGGATGTTCGTCAGCTCTTGGGCGCAGGCTTTGGATCACTAGGCCCAGTCAATCTGCCAGAAGATGTGACTATTATCGCAGACCGTAGAGTCCAAGACCTTTCTAACGCCGTGGCAGGAGCCAATGAAGATGGCTACCACTTGACTGGTGTTAATCCAGGTCGTGACTTTAGCCCAGAGTATGTGGATATCCGCGAAGTTCGTGAAGGTGAAGTGTCTCCGGACGGTCAAGGTATCCTTAAGTTTGCTCGTGGGATTGAGATTGGGCATATCTTCAAGCTGGGAACGCGCTACTCTGACAGCATGAATGCCAATGTCTTGGATGAAAATGGCCGAGCAGTACCGATGATTATGGGATGCTATGGTATCGGTGTCAGCCGCCTCCTGTCTGCTGTTATGGAGCAGCACGCTCGTCTCTTTGTCAATAAAACTCCTAAGGGTGAATTCCGCTATGCTTGGGGTATCAACTTCCCGAAAGAGCTGGCACCATTCGACGTGCACCTGATTCCGGTCAATGTCAAGGACGAGGAAGCTCTTGCACTGACTGACCAAATCGAGGCTAACTTGTTGAGTGCTGGTTATGAAGTCTTGGTGGATGATCGCAATGAGCGTGCGGGTGTTAAGTTCAGTGACAGCGATTTGATTGGTCTCCCAATCCGTGTGACAGTTGGTAAAAAAGCCGCAGAAGGCATTGTTGAAGTCAAGATTAAGGCTACGGGTGATACCATTGAAGTCCACGCTGATAATCTGCTAGAAACTCTGTCTATTTTGACAAAATAAAACAGTAGTTTAGGACAAAAGTCCTAGCCTCTCAATTGTCTTTGGATTGTCGAGCAAGACGCAGTGGTTGAGTGGGCTCTACTACGCTGATTTCATCAGCCTTTACAGCCCTACTCAACTGTGCGGAGGTGGGACGACGAAATCGAATTCTAACGAATTACCGATTTCTGTCCCACTCTCTTTCTTTTGCTTATTGGCCTTGAAAATGCTATAGTAGGGAAAATGGATTGGAGGATCGAAATATGGGATTATTCAGCGGTTTATTGGGCAATGCTTCTCAGAAAGATATTGAAAAAACAGAAAGAGAATTGGAGAATATTCTGACGCCAGCAGAAAATGTGGAGTTGGCTTTCAGTCTTATTCGTGACTTGATTGTCTTTACAGATAAGCGTTTGATTTTGGTGGACAAGCAGGGAGTGACAGGTAAGAAAACGGCTTATAAATCTTATCCTTATCGCTCTATTTCTCGCTTTTCAGTGGAAACGGCTGGTCACTTTGACCTAGACGCAGAGCTGAAAATCTGGGTTTCCAGTGCTGAGGAACCAGCCGAAACCCTAACTTTCCGAAGTGATAAAAGTGTCATTGCCATCCAAAAAGCGCTGGCAGAAGCAGTATTGAGATAAAAAGCGGTTTCAACCGCTTTTTTTGCAAACAAAAACTAACCATAGCTTATTGGCTTGGTTAGTTCATAAATAAAGATTGACGATCAAAAGCAATTTCTATTTAGTTGTCTTCACTAGGAAAAGATTCACCAAAATGCAGCTCAGAGTATGGAGTTTCAAAATGACCTCCGTCATAAGTTACCTTGACTGAAGTTATTCCAAAGTCAACGATTATTGGTTTTGCAGCTGTTATAAAGACATAGCGATTAGCGTTTTGCTTTATATCATAGACTTTTACTGCTCCGTAAATGGAATCGGAAGAATAGATATCTCCATTTTTAGTCGATTTGGTTATTTCAATGGTCTTCTTAGCAGGAGAATAGGATAAATTATAAGCTTCTTTTTTTCCGATGCCTTGTGTAATTAAAGTTTCGTTGTCATCGCTTCTAGCTTGAAAGTAAATAAAATTTTTATCAAAACTTTGCTGAGCGTTGTTCATAACGAGAAAAACATTTACACCCCATGCAGCTAAGCCCAAAATAAGAAGAGAAGCGATACCAATAAAAACAGTTTTTTTAGTTAAGCGTATAAAAACTCCTTGAAAATCATGCTATTGGAGAAATGAAAGTCAATAGCTTGCTCTAAAAAATATTTTCTACGTTTTTTCTTGCTGGCGAACTAAGGAGTTGGCTAGCAAGACAGGATAGTTTCTAAAGTTAAGGAAATCAGTCAGAAAAGATTTCATTCTTCTGTGAATCCTTGAGATAGCAGAAAAGCAAAGAAATCTTCGGGTTTTTCCTTAAGCTTTTTGAATAGGTTATCTTTAGTTGTTTCCCCTAAAGCCGCCATGACTTGTTTTTCTTTTGCTTTGCTGAGATCAAAGTGGGCAACTTGTGCAACGGTTTTCTTGTCCTCTGAAACTTTGACTTCAAGTGTGACTCCATCTAACTTGCTGAATTTATCATAAAAGTCACTGGCTTTCAATTCTTCTTGATAAATGCTGCTGATTTCTTCAGGACTCTTACTTTGCTCGTCCTCTTGAGTCGGTTTCGTAGCCATAAAATCGAAGGCTCGAATCCTATCTTTTTGATAATAAGCGACAATTTTATTATTGTATCCGTTAGGCATGTTGTAAGCAAAAGTCTTGGTTTTTACTTTCTCTTCTTTTTTTGGCTTGCTTTGGCTCTGACTTTGGTTGGGCTTGCTTTCGTGCTTAGTTTGCTTAGGCATGCTGCAGGCAGTCAAAGCCAGCAGACAGGCGCTAGCTAGTAAAATTTTCTTCACAGTTAAGACTCCTTTTAATAAATGTTCTGTTCTATTATAGCATAACTTAGTTTTAAGATAAGAAAACATATAAATATATAGTCATCAACAACTTTACTCCGCTCTTTTTCTATCGAAAAAAGTACTGATTTATGGTAAAATAGGGTCACTACTGTACGAGGAAATGTCATGCCAAACAAGTTTGAAATTTTAATGCATCAGCTGGATATGCCACTGGAAATGAGAAATTCAGAGGCCTTTTTGAATGCTGAAATTGAGGAAGTTCTGGTCCACAAGGTCAGTCGGGTCTGGGAGTTTCATTTTTCTTTTACGAATATTCTGCCCATTGAGATTTTTCGGGAATTGCAGAAGCGCTTAGCTCAAGAGTTTTCTAAGACGGGCAATCAGGCCATTTTTGAAATTCACTGTCAGACTCCTCAGGTGTCGGATGAGCTCTTACAGGCTTATTACCAGCTGGCCTTTGAGGAAGGTCCATGTGCCAGTCATGGCTTCAAGAGCCTGTATCAGGATTTGCGGGTTCATTTGGATGGGGACAAGCTGCTGATTGAGGGGGCTTCGACCATTGATACGGAGCATTTTCGTAAGAATCACCTGCCCAATCTCAGTCGTCAGCTGGTCAAGTACGGCTTTCCACATCTGACCTGTCAGGTTCAGCACAGCGATGAGCTGACCCAGCAGCAAGCGGAGAATTTCCAAGCAGAGAATGACAAGATTGTCCAGGCGGCCAATGAAGAGGCGCTCAAAGCCATGGAATCTCTACAACAGATGGCGCCACCGCCAGAAGAAAAACCAGCCTATGACTTCCAAGCTCGCAAGGCTGCGGCTAAACCAAATCTGGACAAGGCAGAGATTACTCCTATGATCGAAGTTCAGACTGAGGAAAACCGTCTGGTCTTTGAGGGAATGGTCTTTGATCTAGAGCAGAAGGTCACGCGGACCGGCCGGGTCTTGCTCAACTTCAAGATGACAGACTATACTTCCAGCTTCTCCTTGCAGAAATGGATGAAAAACGAGGAAGAAGCCAAGAAGTTTGACATGATTAAGAAAGGCGCTTGGCTCCGCGTACGGGGAAATGTGGAGATGAACAACTTCACTCGTGACCTGACCATGAATGTGCAGGATGTCCAGGAAGTTACCCACTATGAGCGCAAGGATCTGATGCCTGAGGGTCAGAAGCGGGTTGAGTTTCACGCTCATACCAATATGTCTACTATGGACGCCCTGTCTGAGGTAGAGGAAATCATTGCAACGGCTGCCAAGTGGGGCCACAAGGCTGTCGCCATTACTGACCATGGCAATGTGCAGAGCTTTCCCCATGGCTACAAGGCTGCCAAGAAAGCTGGTATTCAGCTGATTTACGGTATGGAGGCCAATATTGTAGAAGACCGGGTGCCCATCGTCTATAATGAAGTGGACATGGAGCTGAGTGATGCGACCTATGTGGTCTTTGACGTTGAAACAACAGGACTTTCAGCCGTCTACAATGACTTGATTCAGGTCGCTGCCAGCAAGATGCACAAGGGCAATATCATCGCTGAGTTTGATGAGTTTATCAATCCTGGTCATCCTCTGTCGGCTTTTACGACGGACTTGACCGGGATTACTGATGAGCATGTCCGCAATGCCAAACCACTGGAGCAGGTGCTGAAAGAATTTCAGGAATTTTGCCAGGACAGTGTCCTCGTTGCCCATAATGCTACCTTTGACGTGGGCTTTATGAATGTCAATTATGAGCGTCATGGCCTGCCGAAAATTACCCAGCCAGTCATTGACACGCTGGAATTTGCCCGCAACCTCTATCCAGAGTACAAGCGTCATGGTCTGGGGCCTTTGACCAAGCGTTTCCAGATTGCTCTGGAGCATCATCACATGGCCAACTATGACGCGGAAGCGACGGGCCGCCTTCTCTTTATCTTTATCAAGGATGTGGCTGAGAAGCATGGTGTGACTAATCTTAAGGATTTGAATACGGATCTGGTCGATGAGAATTCTTACAAGAAAGCTCGGGTCAAACATGCGACCATTTATGTGAAAAATCAGACGGGGCTCAAGAATATTTTCAAGTTAGTCAGTCTGTCCAATACCAAGTATTTTGAAGGCGTCCCACGGATTCCACGGACCGTGCTGGATGCCCATCGTGAAGGCCTGATTCTGGGATCAGCCTGTTCAGAAGGCGAAGTCTATGACGCCGTTGTCTCTCAGGGGGTGGATGCGGCTGTCGAAGTAGCCAAGTATTATGACTTTATCGAGGTTATGCCGCCGGCTATCTATGAGCCGCTGATTGCCAAGGAGCAGATCAAAGACCAGGAAGAACTGCAGACCATTATTCGCAATTTGATTGAGGTCGGAGATCGCTTGGGCAAGCCTGTCCTTGCGACGGGGAATGTCCACTATATCGAGCCGGAAGAAGAAATCTATCGTGAGATTATCGTACGGAGTCTCGGTCAGGGAGCCATGATAAACCGGACCATTGGTCACGGTGAAAATGCCCAGCCGGCTCCGCTTCCTAAGGCTCACTTCCGGACCACCAATGAGATGTTGGACGAATTTGCCTTTCTAGGCGAGGATTTGGCTAAGAAGCTGGTCATCACCAATCCGAATCAGCTGGCGGAGACCTTTGAGCCGGTAGAGGTAGTCAAGGGCGATCTCTATACACCTTTCATTGACAAGGCCGAGGAGACAGTTGCCGAGCTGACCTATCAAAAGGCCTTTGAGATTTATGGCAATCCGCTGCCAGATATCGTGGACTTACGGATCGAAAAAGAGCTGACTTCTATCTTGGGGAATGGTTTTGCCGTGATTTATCTGGCTTCTCAGATGCTGGTGCAACGCTCCAACGAGCGTGGCTATTTGGTAGGTTCTCGAGGGTCTGTCGGATCTAGTTTTGTTGCGACCATGATCGGGATTACCGAAGTTAATCCTCTGTCACCCCACTATGTCTGTGGCAAATGCCAATACAGCGAGTTCATCACGGACGGCTCCTATGGTTCTGGCTTTGATATGCCGGATAAGGACTGTCCAGAGTGTGGTCACAAGCTGAGCAAGAATGGTCAGGATATTCCTTTTGAGACCTTCCTTGGATTTGACGGGGACAAGGTACCCGATATTGACTTGAACTTCTCTGGAGAGGATCAGCCGAGCGCCCACTTGGACGTGCGGGACATCTTTGGTGAGGAGTATGCCTTTCGGGCTGGAACTGTTGGTACGGTGGCTGCTAAGACGGCCTATGGATTTGTCAAGGGTTACGAGCGCGACTACGGGAAGTTCTACCGAGACGCCGAAGTTGAGCGTTTGGCACAGGGAGCTGCCGGAGTCAAGCGGACGACCGGACAACATCCGGGCGGAATCGTTGTTATCCCTAACTATATGGATGTTTATGACTTTACACCGGTACAATATCCAGCTGACGATGTGACGGCCGAGTGGCAGACTACCCACTTTAACTTCCACGATATCGATGAAAATGTCCTCAAGCTAGACGTTCTGGGACACGATGATCCAACCATGATTCGGAAGCTTCAGGACTTGTCTGGCATTGATCCAAATGACATTCCTATGGATGATGCTGGCGTTATGGCCCTCTTTTCTGGAACAGACATTTTGGGTGTGACTGAGGAGCAAATCGGCACGCCGACTGGTATGCTGGGGATTCCAGAGTTTGGAACCAATTTTGTACGGGGAATGGTTGACGAGACCCATCCGACCACCTTTGCCGAGCTCTTACAGCTATCTGGTCTTTCTCATGGTACGGACGTTTGGCTGGGCAATGCTCAGGACTTGATCAAGCAAGGGATTGCCGACCTGTCCACCGTTATCGGCTGTCGGGACGACATCATGGTTTACCTCATGCACAAAGGCTTGGATCCTAAGATGGCCTTTACAATCATGGAGCGCGTGCGGAAGGGCCTCTGGCTGAAGATTACTGAAGAAGAGCGCAATGGCTACATCGCAGCCATGAAGGAAAACAATGTGCCAGAATGGTACATCGAGTCCTGTGGAAAGATCAAGTACATGTTCCCCAAGGCCCATGCAGCAGCCTACGTTATGATGGCCCTGCGGGTAGCCTACTTCAAGGTGCATCATCCAATTTATTACTACTGTGCTTATTTCTCCATCCGGGCTAAGGCCTTTGATATCAAGACCATGAGTGGCGGGCTCGATGCCGTCAAACGCCGGATGAGCGAAATCGCTGAGAAGCGTAAGAACAACGAAGCTTCTAATGTAGAAATTGACCTTTATACGACTCTGGAAATCGTCAATGAAATGCTGGAGCGGGGCTTCAAATTCGGGAAGTTAGATCTCTACAAGAGCCACGCGACCGAGTTTCTCATCGAAGGAGATACCCTTATCCCGCCTTTCTCTACCATGGACGGTCTGGGTGACAACGTTGCCCGCCAATTAGTTAGAGCGCGGGAAGAAGGTGAATTCCTTTCTAAGACAGAGCTCCGCAAACGTGGCGGCCTCTCTAGCACCCTAGTTGAAAAAATGGATGATATGGGCATTCTCGGCAATATGCCAGAGGATAACCAGTTGAGTTTGTTTGATGAGTTTTTCTAAAATATAGAAAGAGGTTTTTATGAAATTGACCATTTCCGCTCAGGATAAGCCTGCGCAAAAGGTGTTTGATTACCAGCTGGAGTTTGACCCAGATACGATTTTGAAAATGACCGCTTTGATTTGCGGTACGGTGGCAGCGGTTAGTCTGCTGTCCCTGTTTAAAGAGAAATAACGAAAGAAAAGGAGAAGCAGATGGTTCTGCCAAATTTTAAAGAAAACTTAGAAAAATACGCTAAACTATTGGTTGCCAATGGTATCAATGTGCAACCGGGTCACACAGTGGCGCTCAATATTGATGTGGAGCAGCGTGAGTTGGCGCATTTGATCGTGAAAGAAGCTTATGCCTTGGGTGCACATGAGGTCATCGTTCAGTGGACAGATGATGTCATCAACCGTGAGAAATTCCTCCACGCGCCGATGGATCGTCTGGACAATGTGCCAGAATATAAGATTGCTGAGATGAACTATCTCTTGGAGAACAAGGCCAGCCGTCTTGGTGTCCGTTCTTCTGACCCAGGTGCCTTGAACGGCGTGGACGCTGACAAGCTTTCAGCTTCTGCTAAAGCGATGGGACTTGCGATGAAGCCAATGCGGATCGCAACCCAATCCAACAAGGTTAGCTGGACCGTCGCAGCTGCTGCTGGACTTGAGTGGGCCAAAAAAGTCTTTCCAAATGCTGCGAGCGACGAAGAAGCAGTTGATCTCCTTTGGGACCAAATTTTCAAAACCTGCCGTGTTTACGAAGAAGACCCCGTGAAGGCTTGGGAAGAACACGCTGCTATCCTTAAGAGCAAAGCAGAAATGCTTAATAAGGAGCAATTTTCAGCTCTTCATTACACAGCGCCAGGAACTGATTTGACACTTGGCTTGCCAAAGAACCACGTTTGGGAATCAGCCGGTGCTGTCAATGCGCAGGGAGAAGGATTCTTGCCAAATATGCCGACAGAAGAAGTCTTTACGGCTCCTGACTTCCGTCGTGCAGAGGGCTATGTAACCTCTACAAAACCGCTTAGCTATAACGGAAATATCATCGAAGGGATTAAGGTAACCTTTAAGGATGGACAAATCGTGGATATTTCAGCCGAGAAGGGTGATCAGGTCATGAAAGACCTTGTCTTTGAAAATGCGGGTGCGCGTGCCTTGGGTGAATGTGCCTTGGTACCAGATCCAAGCCCGATTTCTCAGTCAGGCATTACCTTCTTCAACACCCTTTTCGATGAAAATGCTTCTAACCACTTGGCTATCGGTGCAGCTTATGCGACTAGCGTGGTTGGCGGAGCAGAGATGAGCGAAGAAGAGCTTGAAGCTGCAGGCCTCAACCGTTCAGATGTTCACGTGGACTTTATGATTGGTTCGAATCAAATGGATATCGATGGTATCCGTGAGGATGGAACACGAGTTCCTATCTTCAGAAATGGAGACTGGGCAATCTAAGATTTTAAGTTGTTTTGACGGGCACTTTTAATCTGACAGCTCCCACCTGCTTCTTGAAAAGTATTCTTAGAAACATAGAAAGAAGGATCCTATATGATTGGTAGTATGTTTGTCGGTTTTATTATTGGTCTCATGGCTGGGGCTATTACCAGCCGCGGAGAGCGTATGGGCTGTATCGGAAAAATCCTTTTGGGCTGGTTTGGTTCATGGCTTGGGCAATTGCTTTTTGGCCACTGGGGACCGATGTTAGCGGGCACAGCCATTCTTCCCTCAGTCTTGGGTGCTGTGATCCTCTTGGCTCTTTTCTGGGATCGAGGCACCTAGAATAGTGTAAAAGAAATACCTAGGCGTGAAAACGTCTAGGTATTTTTGATTGCAAATATGGTCTTTTATTCCAGTACCAGCATACCGTCTTTCACTGCAAATGGATCTTTTTCATTGATGCGGTCGTAGAACATGATGCCGTTGATATGGTCAATCTCGTGTTGAACCACGATAGAATTGTAGCCCTTGAGTTTGATGCGGTGTTTTTGACCATCCTTGTCAAAGTAATCCACGGTCACTCGTGCATGACGCACAACATAGCCTGGCACCTCTCGGTCAACGGATAAGCAGCCTTCTCCATCAGCCAGAGCAGCATCTTGGACGGAGTGGGCAACAACTTTAGGATTGTACATGACCTGAGCTAGGGAGTAAGCTTCTTTAGGCGGATTTCCTTCTTCGTCCTCCAGATTTGGCACTAGCACAGCGATAATCCGCTTAGAAATATCCAGCTGAGGCGCTGCTAGACCGACTCCGCCACGGAGCCCCATTTTTTCCGCCATGACAGGATCTTGAGAATGTTTCAAGAACTGCATCATTTTCTCACCTAAAATGATTTCCTGATCAGATAGGGGAAAGCTGACTTCCTCAGCCACTGCACGCAAGGTAGGATTCCCCTCACGGATAATATCGCTCATATCGATCAAATGAGCTGCCTTGGTTAATTTATCCATAACCGATTTTTTTTCACTAACAGACATGATTCTCTCCTTTTTCTTTCTTTCATCATAACACAAATCCCGCCAGAAATAAAGAAAGGGCTTGTCCTTTTATCAGAGGAGAAATTTTTCGAAAGAATACTCTTTTTAATGACCGAATTTTTAAGAAAAGATGATTGCGTCTTTTTCTAAAAAGCTGTATGATAGAATGAGTGTGATTTTTAAAGGAAAATAGAATGAAAAAGTTTATGGAAAAAGTGAGTATTCTCTCACTTTCTTTGGTGTTGACGACCTCCTTTTCGATTTCCAGTGCCCAATCGGCTATGTTTGCTTTTTATAAAGACCTGCCAGAAAGCTGGATTGAATTGTTGGTTTCTCTCCCATCGGCTGGGATTATGCTCATGCTAATCTTAAATGGTCTGGTGGAGAAATATTTATCGGAACGAAAGATGATTGTGACGGGGCTCTTGATTTTCTCTCTTTGCGGCTTTGTTCCTCTCGTGAATAAGACCTACTGGGTGATTTTTGCCTCTCGGCTTATCTTTGGTATGGGAGTTGGTTTGCTCAACGCTAAAGCTATCTCGATTATCAGCGAGCGCTATGAGGGCAAGGAACGGATTCAGACCTTAGGTCTACGTGGATCGGCTGAAGTTGTTGGGACAGCCCTCCTGACGCTTGGAGTGAGCCAGTTGCTTCGCTTTGGCTGGGAAATTTCTTTCTTGGTCTATGCGTCGGGGTTGATTGTTCTAGCCCTTTATCTGCTCTTTGTGCCTTATGGCAAGGAGGAAAAGCATCATGAGGCTCATCAAGAAGGCAAAGGCTTGACAGCTGCACAGTGGTTTTTGACAATCGGCCTAGCCCTAGTAGCAGCGGTGATTGTCTTGACGAATGTGGTTATCAACGTGCGCGTGCCCGGCCTGGTTGAAAAGTCTGGTATGGGCAGTGTTCAGACAGCAGGCTTGATTCTTTCAACTATGCAGTTGATTGGTATTGCCGCAGGCTTGTCCTTTGCACCGCTTCTTCATTATTTTAAGGAAAATTTATTGACGGTTGCGGGAGTGGCCTTTGGTCTTACTTCCATCATGATTGGTTTGGCACCAAATCTCTTGCTCTTAAGCGTGGTTACTATCGCTTCTGGCTTTGTTTATAGTGTTAGTCTGACAGCGATTTTCCATATTCTTTCCGAGAGAATCCCTAGCAAATCCTTGAATCAAGCAACTTCAATTGTGATTTTAGGTTGCAGTGCTGGAGCGACTGCTACAACCTTTTTCTTGTCTTTGATTAGTCAATTTTCAAGCCAAGCTTCCTTTATTTTTGGCGTTTTGGGAAGTCTGATGGTTTTAATGGCAGTGCTGGCGTTTGGGATTCTCAAGAAAAAGTCTGCTTAGGAGAAGAGTATGCGTCTGGATAAATTTTTAGTGGAAAGTGGACTTGGCTCACGTAGTCAAGTCAAGCAACTATTGAAAAAAGGTCAAGTCTGGGTCAATGGGGCAGCGGTCACGTCGGCCAAGACACAGATTGATGAGAGGTCGGATCAGATTGTGGTGGATGGTCAGACCTTGGTTTATGAGAAATTTGTCTACTATCTCTTGAACAAACCAAAGGGTGTCATTTCCGCAACTGAAGATGACCGCCATAAAACGGTTTTAGATTTATTGGACGATGCTGCCCGTCAAAAAGAAGTCTTTCCTGTGGGGCGCTTAGATGTGGATACGCATGGGCTTCTGCTTTTGACTAATAATGGTCAGCTATCGCATGCTATGCTGTCCCCCAAGCGCCATGTGGCTAAGCTTTATCAGGCCCAGGTTGCCGGTCTGATGGATCAGGCAGATGTTGAGCGTTTTGCTCAAGGAATCGAGCTTAAAGACTTCACTTGTCAGCCTGCCCAGCTCGAAATTATCGAAAGAAATGAAGGAGCACAGACCAGTCTGGTTCGTATCACGCTCTCAGAAGGTAAGTTTCATCAGGTGAAGCGGATGGTTCTAGCTTGTGGAAAGGAAGTCACCGACCTTCAGCGCTTGTCTATGGGGCCTCTGCAGCTAGATCCAAGTCTGGAACTGGGGCAATGGCGACGCTTGACTAAAGAAGAAATGCAGAGCTTGGAAATTTTTCAAGTTGAACTATAGAAAACTAGGAAAGTGGAGCAATATACTTGTTTCACTTTTTTGCTTTATTTGACAGTTAAGCCTTGATATGATAAGATTTAGGTAACTATATCTAGAAAAAGTTTCAGAGGAAATTATGGCAATTGAAAAGACAGTCAGCGAGCTGGCCGAGATTTTAGGAGTCAGCCGTCAGGCAATCAATAATCGTGTCAAGGCTCTGCCGCCAGAAGATACAGAAAAAAATGAAAAAGGGGTCACAGTCGTGACCCGCAGTGGCCTGATTAAGCTAGAAGAAATTTATAAAAAGACCATTTTTGAAGATGAGCCAGTCAGCGAAGAAGTCAAACAGCGCGAGTTGATGGAAATCTTAGTGGATGAAAAAAATGCTGAGATTTTGCGCCTTTATGAGCAACTCAAGGCGAAAGATAACCAGCTGGCTAAGAAAGACGAACAACTCCGTGTCAAAGATGTGCAAATTGCTGAAAAAGATAAGCAGCTAGACCAGCAGCAGCAGTTGACAGCCAAGGCTATGAGTGAGCGGGAAACCCTTCTTTTGGAGCTGGATGAAGCCAAGGAGAAGGTACAAAAGCAGGAAAACAAAGGCTTTTTTGCTCGTTTGTTTGGTAAATAAGAAAGAAAATCTCAGTTGAAAAGCTGAGATTTATTTGTCAAAGAAGGGGTGGAGCCAAGATGGCAATAACAGGAGCGGACTCACTGTAGCCACTGTAACTTGACTACCCTGTTTCGCCCAAATTTCTGAAAGAAGAAAATAAGATGAAACCAGAAAAACTTAGCTTTAAGCGCTTTTATCATAATTTAGACAAGATCCTAGTCCTCTTTTTCATGGTCTTTATGATGATGGAGTATGCTTGGATCCCCTTTAATTCCTACGCAGCAGAATATCTACTCAAACAGACAGGATATCTTTTTTTGTCCTACAATAATGTGTGGGCAGTCCTCAGTTCCAATTGGCTGGTCGGTCTAGGCTTTCTAGTCCTCGTTGTGGTCAATCTCTTTGTCGCCTATTTCCAGAGTGGCATGATTTTCATGGGGATTCGCAATCTTTTAGATAAAGAAAATCGACCAGTATTCGCTTTTCTTGGAAAGACATTTAGGGATAGTTTTGCCATTGTCAAGAAGGCTGGCCCAGGGAAAATGCTCTTTATCGTACTTTATATGGGCTTTCTTTTTCCCTTCTTGCGCCAAATTTTGAAAATCTACTATCTCAATAAAATTTTGGTTCCGGATTTTATTGTCACCTATTTAGCAAATAATATTGTGTTCGCCGTTTTCATGGGACTTCTTGTGGTCGGCATGCTTCTAGTGGCAGTGCGACTAATGTTTGCCCTACCACAGCTCTTTTTTGAACATGCCACAGTTCCTCAGGCAATTCGCTTTAGTCTAGCCAAGACCAAGAACCGCCTTTTCTTTTACACTAGGCATCTTTTTTGGATTATTATCAAAAGCTTTCTGCTTTATACTTTTCTCTCAGCTCCAGCTATACTAGGACAGCGATACGCGAACACTCAACCAAATGAGGTTGTCCTCTTTAGCGGTATTGTAGCTTTTGTCCTGATTAAGTTTGCCTACTATGCTATGTTGTCCTATTTCCTTCTCAAATTTGTCTCCTTCCTGACAGATCGTACCTTAAGTGACTATCCATCGAAAAGAGGCCTGTCTCTAATGCGTTGGTTTGTTTTGACTATTGCTAGCTTCAGCTTCGCATTAGAAGGTTATGTCTATCTAAATTTCCCTTTGGAGAACGTTCCGATTACGATTTCCCATAGAGGGGTTTCGAGGGAAAATGGAATCCAAAATACCGTAGAAGCGCTGGAAAAAACAGCCTTGCTCAAGCCTGACTTGGTAGAAATGGATGTGCAGGAAACCAAGGATGGGCAATTTGTCATGATGCATGACGCAAACCTGAAGCAGTTGGCAGGTCTTGATGCCCAACCTCAAGACTTAACCTTGGCCGACTTAACTTCACTAGAGATTTCAGAAAATGGCTATCGGGCTAAGATTTCTAGCTTTGATGATTACTTTACTCGTGCCAATCAACTCGGCCAGCGCCTCTTGATAGAAATCAAGACCAGCAAGAAAGACTCCAAGAATATGATGGAGCGATTCTTGAGCAAGTATGGTGCCAAAATCAAGGTTTATCAACACCAGATTCAGTCTTTGGACTACCAAGTCATCGATCAGGTTGTCAAATATGACTCTTCTATCCCCAGCTTTTTTATCTTGCCTTATAATACAATTTTTCCACGAACTAAGGCTTCTGGCTACACCATGGAGTATTCAACCTTGGATGAAAATTTTGTCAATAAACTCTGGCAATCCGACAAACGTCTCTATGACTGGACCATTAATGATGAGGATAGCATCGTCAAATCCTTTCGCTTAGGAGTGGATGGGATGATTACAGATGATTTGGAGTTGGTTCAGACTTCCATCAAAGAACTCAAGGATGATCCGGACTATACTACCCTTCTATTAAATAAGTCTATAGACTTGCTAAGTTTTTCTTAGGATAGCAGTGGAAAATGAACACGAGTAATAGAGTAGAGTCATTGCATGGCTACCATAATATTCAGAAAATTTAGTTTACTTTTTTCCTTTCTTGTGCTATAATCCTAAGTAAACCTAAAAAAACAAAATTGGAGAATTCGTATGAAAAAAAGCAAAGTATTAGCTTTAGCTGGGGTTAGCCTTCTTTCAGTAGGCGTTTTAGCTGCTTGTTCTGGTTCATCAAAAGGAAACAGCGCAGCAAAAGCTTATAATTATGTCTATACTGCTGAACCAGAAACATTGGACTATGTGACATCTGGTAAGGCTTCAACAGCTGACCTCGTGACTAACGGTGTGGATGGTTTGTTGGAAAATGACCAATATGGTAATTTTGTACCGTCTATTGCAGAGTCTTGGACTGTTTCTAAGGATGGTTTGACTTATACCTATAAAATCCGTAAAGACGCTAAATGGTACACTTCAGAAGGTGAAGAATACGGCGATGTGACAGCTCAGGACTTTGTGACGGGCCTCAAGCATGCTGCTGATAAGAAATCTGAAGCCCTTTATCTTGTTCAACATTCTGTAAAAGGCTTGGATGACTACGTAAATGGTAAAACACCTGACTTCTCTACTGTTGGAGTTAAGGCAGTTGACGACCACACTCTCCAATATACTTTGAACCAACCTGAACCACAGTGGAATTCAAAGACAACTTCACAAGTTCTTTGGCCAGTTAATGCTGAATTCCTTAAGAAACAAGGGGACAAATTTGGTCAATCTACTGACCCATCTTCTATCCTTTACAATGGACCATTCTTGATGAAGTCTATCACTGCTAAGTCTGCTGTTGAATATCAAAAGAATGAAAACTACTGGGATAAAGAAAATGTTCATGTCGATACTATCAAGTTGTCTTACTTTGATGGACAAGACCAAGATGCCCTTGCTCGTAACTTTAAAGACGGCGCCTACACAGTAGCTCGTCTCTACCCTACAAGCTCAAACTATGCTGGAGTAGAAAAAGACTTCAAGGATAATATCTTTTTCACACCGCCAAGTGCTGGTGTAGCTGTTATGGGTGTCAATATTGATCGTCAAAGTTACAACCATACAAGTAAAACAACAGATGCTCAGAAGTCTGCTACTAAGAAAGCGATTCTGAACAAAGACTTCCGTCAAGCCTTGAACTTTGCTATCGACCGCACATCATACTCAGCACAGATCAATGGTAAAGAGGGTGCTCCTTACGCTGTCCGTAATACTTATGTACCACCAACTTTTGTTCAAGCCGGTGATAAATCTTTTGGTGACGTTGTAGAAGAGAAAGTTGCTGCATTGGGTGACGAATGGAAAGGTGTTAAACTTGAGGACGGTCAAGATGGCCTCTTTAATGCTGAGAAAGCAAAAGCAGAGTTTGCCAAAGCAAAAGCGGCTCTACAAGCTGACGGAGTAGAATTCCCAATTCATCTGGATCTCCCAGTTGCTCAGACTGCTAAGCCAATGGTTAACCGCGCGCAATCGCTTAAGCAATCTGTTGAAAAGACTTTGGGAACTGAGAATGTTGTTGTAGATATTCAACAAATGTCAGAAGATGATCTTTACAACATTACTTACTATGCACCAAATGCTGCTGGCGAAGACTGGGATATCTCAACAGCTGTTGGTTGGAACCCTGACTATCAAGATCCATCAACTTATTTGGATATTTTGAAAACTACATCAACTGAAACTACAAAGAGTTACCTTGGTTTTGAGGGAGCAGACAATGCTGCCGCTAAGCAAGTTGGTCTAGATGAATATGACCGCTTGGTAGATGAAGCTGGTAAAGAAACTTCAGATGTTGTTACTCGTTACGAAAAATATGCAGCAGCTCAGGCTTGGTTGACAGATAGCTCTCTTGTTGTCCCATTGATGGCAAACCCTGGTGCAGCACCATTTATCTCACGTATCGAGCCATTCTCAGGTTCTTATGCCCAAACAGGTAATAAGACAAGTTCTACTTACTTCAAACGTATTAAAGTAAAAGATGAAGTAGTAACGAAGAAAGACTACGAAGCAGCTCGTAAGAAATGGCTGAAAGAAAAAGAAGAGTCAAATGCGAAAGCACAAAAAGATCTCGAAAGTCATGTAGAATAAATCGTTCACTAGAACTTTCTCTAATAACGAGAGAAAGTTCTTTTGAAATTTAAAGGAAACGATAAATGAAGAAATACATTTTTATGCGTATTTTACGCTCAATTGTGTCGATTTTCTTGGTAACGACCTTGACCTATACCATTATTTATACAATGGTTCCGAGAAGATTGATTTTCAAACAAGACCCGAACTACAATAAGATAGCCACAACCGAAGATAAAAAGACAAACTATGAAAATACAGTCTATGAGCGGATGGGTTATATTGACTATTATGATACAAAAGAGTTGCAGGAAAAAGCCAAGAAGGAAAATAAATCTGTGACTACTGAGGCAACCGATGAGAATAAAAAGATCTACGAAGCCTACGTTGAAAAACTTGGCAAAGGTTGGAAATTGTATCAATTCAAAGAAAGCAAAGAATTCTATGCTGTTCGTGAAGTTCCAGTTTACGAGCGTGTAATTGAGTTCTATGCTAATCTGATTCAGATTGATCATCCAAATGCGATTCAAGATGAGGAAAATCCAAATCTTAAGCGCTATATCCGTATCGAAAATGACCCGGCCATTGGTTGGTCAGTCGTAGGTTCTGGTACTCGTCATAAATATCTTCTATATTTTAATGGCCAATTCCCATTTGTTCATCAAAACTTTGTTAGTTTGAACCTAGGAAATTCTTATCCTACTTATGCGAATACGCCTGTATTGCAAGTTATTTCCCAAGGACAAGGTCAGACAAAATCATCAGAAGTTCAATTCCCAACAGGTAAGAAAACTTCTGCTGTAGATATTTACTCTCGTACCTACAAGACTCCAAGTAAGGCAGACTCTCAGGATATTGCTAAATATGGCAAGGGAGATGCTTACACTGCAACCAAGAATAACTATCAAAACCCATCGATGATTGTCAGCTCATCTATTATTGGTCTGATTGGTGTGGCGCTTTCTTATTTGATTGCTGTTCCGCTTGGTTCTTATATGGCTCGTTTGAAAAATACTTGGTTTGATAGTATTTCAACAGGTGCCTTGACCTTCATGATGTCACTGCCAACCATCGCTCTTGTTTATATTGTTCGTTTGGCTGGTTCAGCTATTGGACTTCCAGATTCCTTCCCAATTTTGGGAGCAGGCGACTGGCGTTCCTATGTTCTGCCATCTTTGATTCTTGGACTTCTGAGCGCACCTGTGACAGCTGTCTGGATTCGTCGTTTTATGATCGACTTGCAATCTCAAGACTTTGTCCGCTTCGCTCGTGCTAAAGGTCTTTCAGAGAAAGAAATTTCTAACAAGCATATTTTCAAAAATGCCATGGTACCATTGGTAACTAATATTCCAGCTTCTATCGTTGGTGTCATTGCAGGTGCGACTCTGACAGAAACAGTCTTTGCCTTCCCTGGTATGGGTAAAATGTTGATTGACTCTGTGAGGGCGTCTAATAACTCAATGGTGGTTGGCCTTGTGTTTATTTTCACCTGTCTTTCAATCTTTGCCCTCTTGGTAGGTGATATCTTGATGGTAATGCTTGACCCACGTATTAAATTAACATCTAAAGGAGGTAAATAATGGCTACAATTGATAAAAGTAAATTCCAATTTGTCAAACGTGACGATTTTGCCTCTGAAACGATTGATGCTCCGGCTTATTCATACTGGCGCTCCGTTATGCGTC
Organism: Streptococcus cristatus; assembly: GCF_003943505.1. GTDB lineage: Bacteria > Bacillota > Bacilli > Lactobacillales > Streptococcaceae > Streptococcus > Streptococcus cristatus_E. Next base: position 24,700 of record NZ_RJPS01000001.1, on the reverse strand, counting down.
AATTCTTGAAAAAGAAATCAACGACGATCATGTTAGGAATTCTGGTTGCCATCGTTTTGATGAGTTTCATTTATCCAATGTTCTCGAATTTCGATTTCAATGATGTCAGCAAGGTAAATGACTTTAGTATGCGTTATATCAAACCAAACGCTGAACACTGGTTTGGTACAGACAGTAATGGTAAATCTTTGTTTGACGGTGTTTGGTTTGGTGCGCGGAATTCTATCCTGATTTCGATTATCGCAACACTCATTAACCTGATTATCGGAATTATTATTGGTGCTATCTGGGGAATTTCCAAAGCGGTTGACCGCTTCATGATGGAAGTCTACAATGTCATTTCAAATATTCCAGCACTCTTGATTGTCATTGTCTTGACTTATTCTATCGGTGCTGGTTTCTGGAACTTGATCTTTGCCATGACCATCACTGGCTGGGTAGGGATTGCGTATACGATTCGTATTCAAATTATGCGTTACCGTGATTTGGAGTATAACTTGGCATCACGTACCTTGGGAACACCGACATATAAGATTGTGACCAAGAATATCATGCCTCAGTTGGTATCTGTTATTGTGACGACAACTTCTCAAATGCTTCCAAACTTTATCTCTTACGAGGCTTTCCTTTCCTTCTTTGGACTTGGTCTTCCTGTAACAGTACCAAGTTTGGGACGCTTGATTTCCGACTATTCACAAAACGTAACAACCAACGCTTACCTTTTCTGGATTCCATTGACAACCCTGATCTTGGTATCCCTGTCCTTCTTCGTAGTTGGTCAAAACTTAGCCGATGCAAGTGATCCACGGACACATAGATAGGAGTAAATATGACAAAAAATAAAAATGTAATATTGACTGCTCGCGATATTGTCGTGGAATTTGACGTTCGTGACAGAGTATTGACCGCCATTCGTGGTGTTTCCCTTGATTTAGTTGAAGGAGAAGTTCTAGCTTTGGTGGGAGAATCTGGCTCTGGTAAATCTGTTTTGACAAAAACATTTACTGGAATGTTGGAAGAAAATGGCCGTGTAGCGCAAGGAACGATTGATTACCGAGGAACCGATTTGACTGCTCTAAAGAGTAACAAGGATTGGGAACCCATTCGTGGTGCTAAAATTGCGACTATTTTCCAAGATCCCATGACTAGTCTAGATCCGATTAATACAATCGGAAGTCAAATTACCGAAGTTATCATAAAACACCAAGGAAAAACAAGCAAAGAAGCCAAAGAAATGGCAATCGACTACATGACTAAAGTTGGAATTCCAGACGCCGAAAAACGTTTTGAAGAGTATCCCTTCCAATATTCTGGTGGGATGCGCCAACGGATTGTTATCGCGATCGCCTTGGCTTGTCGTCCAGATATTCTGATCTGTGATGAGCCAACAACGGCCCTCGATGTGACGATTCAAGCCCAAATTATTGACTTGCTCAAGTCATTGCAGGCAGAATACCATTTTACGACTGTCTTTATCACCCACGACCTTGGTGTTGTAGCAAGTATTGCTGATAAAGTGGCGGTTATGTATGCTGGCGAGATCGTTGAATATGGAACAGTTGAAGAAATCTTCTACGATCCAAAACATCCATATACATGGAGCTTGCTGTCTAGCTTGCCGCAGTTAGCTGAAGCAAATGGTGAACTCTACTCGATTCCAGGTACACCACCGTCGCTATATACTAGCATTAAAGGGGATGCTTTTGCGCTTCGTTCGGACTATGCAATGGCTATCGATTTCGAAGAAAAAGCTCCTGCCTTTCAGGTTTCCGATACTCACTGGGCTAAGACCTGGCTCTTGCACGAAGATGCACCAAGAGTTGAGAAGCCGGCTATTATCGAAAACCTTCATGATAAAATTCGTTCAAAAATGGGCTTCAATCACTTAGAAGCTTAGGAGGAAGGAAATGACTGAAAAATTAGTTGAAATTAAAGATTTAGAAATTTCCTTCGGCGAAGGAAGTAAGAAATTTGTAGCTGTTAAAAATGCAAATTTCTTTATCAATAAAGGAGAAACTTTTTCCCTAGTAGGTGAATCTGGTTCTGGTAAGACAACCATCGGCCGTGCTATCATCGGCTTGAACGATACTAGTGCAGGTGAGATTTTATACGAAGGTAAAAAGATCAACGGGAAGCAATCTAAAGCTGAGGAAGCTGAATTGATCCGTAAGATTCAGATGATTTTCCAAGACCCAGCAGCCAGCTTGAATGAGCGTGCTACGGTTGACTATATCATTTCAGAAGGTCTTTATAACTACCATCTTTTTGAAAATGAAGAAGATCGTCAAGAAAAGGTTAAGAATATCATTCGTGAAGTCGGTCTCTTGGCTGAGCATTTGACACGCTATCCTCATGAATTTTCTGGTGGTCAACGTCAGCGGATTGGGATTGCTCGTGCCTTGGTGATGGAGCCAGATTTCGTCATTGCGGATGAGCCAATCTCTGCCTTGGACGTTTCTGTACGTGCACAAGTCTTGAACCTTTTGAAAAAATTCCAAAAAGAACTTGGCTTGACCTATCTCTTTATCGCCCACGACCTATCGGTAGTTCGCTTTATTTCAGATCGAATTGCTGTTATCTATAAAGGGGTTATCGTTGAGGTTGCAGAGACAGAAGAGTTGTTTAACAACCCAATCCACCCGTATACGCAGTCCCTTTTGTCTGCTGTGCCGATTCCAGACCCAATTCTGGAACGCAAAAAGGTCTTAAAGGTTTACGATCCAGAGCAGCATGACTACTCAGTGGATCAACCTAGTATGGTTGAGATTCGTCCCGGACACTATGTCTGGGCTAATAAGGCAGAAGCGGACCGTTATAAAAAAGAATATAAATAAAAAAGAAGCTGTAGAAGCATGGAATTGAATGTTTCTCGGCTTTTTTATTGTTCTTTCAGGAAATTTACGGAAAGATAGCGCAATCGATTGCACACAGGAAAATCACTCTTTTCTAGTTATTATTCCACAAAATATAGGAAAAATGCAAAAATATTTTCTATAAAAGCCTTTACAAAATTAAAAATAGTGGTATAATAGTATTATTCAATGCAAACGATTTCATCAAGGGGTGGTTTGTGAAAATATAAGGAGGTCTGGATGATGAAAGATTCATTCAAAAACATTTTTAGCTTTGAATTTTGGCAAAAATTCGGTAAAGCTTTGATGGTGGTTATTGCGGTTATGCCCGCAGCAGGTTTGATGATCAGTATTGGTAAGTCAATTCCGATGATCAACCCTGAACTAGGTTTTCTAGTGACTACTGGTGGCGTTTTAGAACAAATTGGTTGGGGGATTATCGGAAACCTGCATATCCTCTTTGCTCTCGCTATTGGAGGTAGCTGGGCGAAAGAACGTGCTGGCGGTGCCTTTGCGGCAGGTTTATCCTTCATTTTGATTAACCGTATCACTGGGGTTATGTTCGGTGTATCAAGCGATATGCTGAAAGATTCTAAAGCAGTGGTTAGCACTCTCTTAGGAGGAAGCATCAAGGTTTCTGATTACTTTATCAGTGTCCTTGAGTCTCCTGCTTTGAATATGGGGGTTTTCGTCGGAATTATCGCTGGTTTTGTCGGAGCAACAGCTTATAACAAATACTACAACTTCCGTAAATTGCCAGATGCTTTGTCATTCTTCAATGGTAAGCGTTTTGTACCGTTCGTTGTTATCTTGCGTTCAGTAATCGTAGCAATTGTTTTGTCATTTGTATGGCCAGTTGTTCAAACAGGTATCAACAACTTTGGTATTTGGATTGCTAACTCACAAGATACTGCTCCAATCTTGGCACCGTTCTTGTACGGTACTTTGGAACGTCTCTTGCTTCCATTCGGTTTGCACCACATGTTGACGATCCCAATGAACTACACACAACTTGGTGGTACTTATGAAGTATTGACTGGTGCTGCTAAAGGTACTCAAGTATTTGGTCAAGATCCACTCTGGTTGGCTTGGGTAAATGACTTGGTTGGTACTAAGACAGCTGATCCTACTAAGTACCAATATTTGCTTGACACATTCCATCCAGCCCGCTTCAAAGTTGGACAAATGATCGGTTCATTTGGTATCCTTATGGGTGTTGCCGCAGCTATTTACCGCAATGTTGATGCTGACAAGAAACATCAATACAAAGGTATGATGATTGCGACTGCTTTGGCAACCTTCTTGACAGGGGTTACTGAACCAATCGAATACATGTTCATGTTCGTGGCAACTCCACTTTACTTGATTTACTCATTTGTACAAGGTGCTGCCTTTGCTATGGCGGACATTGTTAACCTTCGTGTGCACTCATTCGGGTCTATCGAATTCTTGACTCGTACTCCAATGGCTATCAATGCTGGTTTGGGTATGGATATCATTAACTTTATCTGGGTAACAGTTCTCTTTGCAGTAATCATGTACTTCATTGCGAACTTCATGATTCAAAAATTCAACTATGCAACTCCAGGACGTAACGGTAACTATGAAACAGCAGAAGGTTCAGATGCAGCTTCTTCATCAGAATCTGGTAATGGTAAAGTTGCTGCAGCTTCTCAAGCCGTTAACGTTATCAATCTTCTAGGTGGCCGTGCTAATATCGTTGATGTTGATGCATGTATGACACGTCTCCGTGTGACTGTTAAGGACGCAACAAAAGTTGGTTCTGAAGAAGAATGGAAAGCTGAAGGCGCTATGGGCTTGGTTATGAAAGGTCAAGGCGTTCAAGCAATCTACGGACCAAAGGCTGACGTTCTTAAATCTGATATCCAAGACTTGTTGGATTCAGGAGAAGTGATTCCTGAAACTTTACCAAGCCAAAAAGCTGAGTCTGCAGCTGCAGCAGTTAGCTACAAGGGTGTGACAGAAGCAATCGAAACAGTTGCTGATGGTGAAGTTGTTAAGTTGGAAGATGTTAAAGATCCAGTCTTCTCACAAAAAATGATGGGTGACGGATTTGCAGTTGAACCAGCAAATGGCAAGATCTATTCACCAGTAGCTGGTAAAGTGACAAGCGTCTTCCCTACAAAACATGCTCTTGGTCTTTTGACTGAAGCTGGTCTTGAAGTGCTTGTTCATATCGGTCTTGATACCGTTAGCCTTGAAGGCAAACCTTTTGAAGTACATGTAGCAGAAGGACAAACAGTTGCTGCAGGTGATCTTTTGGTAACAGCAGATTTGGCGGCTATTAAAGAAGCAGGTCGTGAAACAACTACTATCGTTGTCTTCACAAATGCTCCAGCAATCAAATCAGTAGCAGTTGAGAAATTCGGTAAAGTCGCTCCTAAGACAGTTGTGGCTAAAGTAGAATTGTAAGATAGAAAAGAGAAATCATGGCAAAATTCCTGACTTTAAATACTCATAGTTGGATGGAAGAAGAGCAAGAAAGCAAGCTAAATCAGCTAGCTGAGCGGATTCTCCAAGAAAAATATGATGTCATTTGCCTGCAGGAAGTCAATCAATTAGTGGAGTCTGAACAGGTTGTTCAGGCTCCCTTCTATTATGCGGTAGATGGCGCCATTCCGATTCACCAGGACCACTATGCCTTGCGTCTGGTTGAGAAACTAGCTGAGGCAGGTCTGGACTATTACTGGTCTTGGGCCTATAACCATATTGGTTTTGATATTTACAATGAAGGGGTCGCAATTCTGTCCAGAGAACCCCTGAAGGCAAGAGAACTCTTGGTGTCTGATGTCAATGATCCAAGTGACTATCATACGCGTAAAGTCTTGCTGGCAGAAACGGAACTCGATGGTCGGCTTATCACGGTTGCTTCTTGTCACTTATCTTGGTGGGATAAAGGCTTCCAAGGAGAGTGGGCTAAGTTTGAATCGGAACTCTTGCAAGTGGATACTCCTCTTGTCCTCATGGGAGATTTTAACAATCCCGTTGATTACGAGGGATATCAGCACATTCTTCAAAGTCCGCTTGCTCTCCAGGACAGTCATAAGGTGGCTGACCAAACGATTGGTACAGCGACAGTTGAAGGCGATATCGCTGGTTGGGCAGGAAACAAAGATGCTCTAAAAATTGATTATATCTTCACAAGTAAAGATTTCAATATTGATAAATCAGCTGTTGTTTTTGATGGGCAACGTGGTCCAGTCGTTAGTGACCATTTTGGCTTGGAAGCTCAAGTCCATTTCTAAGCTTATCTGAACAATAGAAATAAACATAAAAATCGCTTTAAATGTTTGTTTTGCTTAAACAGCATTTGAAGCGATTTTTTGCTTTTAATAGGAAAAGAGCAAAGAAGTCTAGAACCAAGAAGTTCTGCTGGTTAAGAAAGGATAATCTTGCTATTTCATGCCTCAGACGGAGGTTTTTTTGCTTAATTTTGTTACAATAGACATGTAAGGAAGGGAATAGCTATGTGGAAAGTTCAATTATTCATCTTTGTTGAAGCGATTCTATTATCAATGGCGCTGGTTACCATGCTGGCTGCCGATTTTTCGCGTGTTGTTCTCATCATGCTACTCTTTCTCTTGTTTTTATATTATTATTTCGGCAAGCAGAGAGGCAATTCGCTATTAGTTGCGACCATGATTGTCTTCTTTTTCATTGTCATGCTCAATCCTTTTGTTATTGCCGCTGTCCTCTTCGCCTTGATTTACGGCATGATTGTGGCCTATCCTTATCTTTACAAAGAAAATCAAGAAACCCATCTTTTCTTTGAAGATGCGACCGAGGTTCGGGCTGAAAAAAATCGTTGGTTGGGGGATTTGCAGCACTTCTCAAAGGACGACTGCCAGTTTCATGACATCAATCTCTTGAGAATGATGGGAAAGGATACTATTCATTTAGAGGATGTCATCGTGGTCAATCATGATAATGTCATCGTGATTCGTAAGGGCTTTGGGGATACCAAGATTGTCATTCCTTTAGATGTGGAAATCCAGCTTCAGATCAATACCCTATACGGAGACTTGAATTTTTTAAATCATCCGCCACGGAAGCTGCGCAATGAAACGATTTCTCTGACGACGCCTGACTATAAGCGAGCCAGCAAAACAGTAAAAATTGTCTTGGTCAGCTTTTTAGGAAATGTGGAGGTTGTTAGAAAGTGAAAAAAACAAGTTATTTGGTCATTTTTCTCTATACCTTCTTCGTTTTAGGGATTATCTTTCATTACATTTTTAATCTTTTTAATTTAGAATGGCAAAAGCTGCTGAATAATCTGGAACTGCTCCAGTCCTTTGCCTTTTTTGTTCTGGTTCTGGGCTTAGCGCTGACTATTTTCTTGGCCGCTGCTGCGCGCTTTCTTCAGCACCTGTCTCTTTCTCAAGTTCAAAAGAATTTAAAAGATATTTTAGAAGGCAGAGGCATACAAGAAACCGGGCAGTTAGAACTGGACGATTCTCTCATCCGCTTAAAAGAAAAGTTGGATAGCCTAACCGAAAATTTGCAGAAATCTGAGAATCAGGCTTTACAGGCCGAAGAGAAGATTATTGAAAAAGAACGCAGGCGGATTGCTCGCGACTTGCATGATACGGTCAGTCAGGAGTTATTTGCTGCCAATATGATTCTCTCAGGCGTTGCTGGAAATGTGGAGCGTCTGGATAAAGACAATCTCCAGCAGCAGTTAAAGGGAATCGCGGACATTCTAGATACAGCGCAAAAAGACTTGCGGATCTTGCTCTTACATTTACGTCCGACAGAGTTGGAAAATCGGACCTTGGTAGAGGGCATGAATGTTTTAATCAAAGAGTTGACAGATAAGTCGGACTTGACTGTCCAGTTTAAGCATGAGGTGGTCAGCCTGCCCAAGCAGATAGAGGAGCATATTTTTAGGATTATCCAAGAAATAATCAATAATACCTTGCGCCATGCTCAGGCCAGTCGTCTGGACGTCTATCTCTATCAGACGCCAAATAGACTCAAACTCAAGGTTTCTGATGACGGAATCGGTTTTGATCCGACTAGCTTGGCTGACATGAGTTATGGTTTGAAAAACATTGAAGATCGAGTGCATGATATGGCTGGCACCTTGAAGATTCTGACGGCTCCCAAAAAAGGAGTTTCTATCGAAATCAGTGTTCCATTGTTAGAAGGGGAAAAGAATGAGAATATTACTAGTGGATGACCATCAAATGGTCAGATTGGGCTTGAAAAGCTTTTTTGAATTACAGGACGATATTGAAGAAGTAACAGAGGCTACCAATGGTAGAGAAGGTGTCGAAAAGGCTCTGGAAGGCCGTCCAGATGTGATTATGATGGATATCGTCATGCCGGAGATGAGCGGCATTGATGCCACCTTGGCTATCTTGAAAGAATGGCCAGAGGCAAAGATTTTAATCTTGACTTCCTATCTGGACAATGAAAAAATCTATCCTGTGTTGGATGCTGGTGCCCGTGGCTATATGTTGAAGACTTCTAGTGCGGATGAAATTCTCCATGCCGTCAGAAAGGTTGCAAAGGGTGAATTTGCCATTGAAACAGAAGTCAGCAAGAAGGTCGAATACCATCGAAATCATATAGAGCTTTACGAGGATTTAACAGCGCGGGAGCGGGATATTTTGGGGCTTTTAGCCAAAGGCTATGAAAACCAGCGGATTGCTGACGAGCTCTTTATTTCCTTGAAAACGGTCAAGACGCATGTGTCTAATATTTTGTCTAAGCTAGAAGTGAGCGATCGGACCCAGGCAGTTGTCTATGCTTTTCAGCATCATCTTGTTCCGCAAGATGATTTTTAATGATATAATAGAGAAGATTAAATTGAAAGAGGAAGATATGAAGGCAAAATTAAAATATAAGGCGAAAAAGATTAAGATTGTTTTCTTTGATATCGATGATACCTTGCGGGTCAAGGAAACGGGCTTCATCCCAGAATCGATCAAAGTTGTATTTAAGCAGCTGAGAGAAAAGGGAATTCTGATAGGAATTGCTTCTGGTCGTGGCATTTTTGGAGTTGTTCCAGAAATTCGTGACTTGGATCCTGATTTTTTTGTTACCTTGAATGGGGCTTATGTTGAAAATCGAAAGGGCGAAGTCATTGCGAAAACGGTCATTCCACAAGAGTGTGTGGAATCCTACATTTCCTGGACCAAGGAAGTGGGCATTGAGTACGGTTTGGTAGGCAGTCACGAAGCGGCTTTGTCTGTTCGCAATCCTATGATTTCGTCAGCAATTGATATCATTTATCCAGATCTGGCTGTCAATCCTGATTTTTACCAAGATCATGAAATCTATCAAATGTGGACTTTTGAGGATGTAGGTGACAGTTTGCAGTTACCAGAAGATTTGGCCAAGTCTCTCCGTATGGTGCGTTGGCATGAGCATTCATCGGATGTCGTACCGAAAGAAGGTTCAAAGGCAGCTGGTGTTGCCAAGGTAGTGGAACACCTCGGTTTCAAACCAGAAAATGTCTTAGTTTTTGGCGATGGACTTAATGATTTAGAATTATTTGACTATGCAGGGCTCAGTATTGCTATGGGAGTTTCCCATGAGGAATTGCAGAAAAAGGCTGATTTTGTCACAAAAACGGTCGAAGAAGACGGCATCTTTGACGCCTTAGAGCAATTGGGCATGGTGGAGAAAGAATTGACCTTCCCACAGCTCCATCTTGATGAGGTTCAAGGCCCAGTTGCAAAGATCAAGACAAATCATGGTGAACTGAAGATTCAACTCTTCCCAGAGCAAGCACCCAAAACAGTTGCCAACTTTATCGCCTTATCAAAGGATGGCTACTATGACGGAGTAATCTTCCACCGAGTTATCAAAGATTTTATGATTCAAGGTGGCGATCCGACAGGTACTGGTATGGGCGGAGAGTCTATCTACGGCGAACGCTTTGAAGATGAGTTTTCACCTGAGCTTTACAATATTCGTGGGGCTCTTTCCATGGCGAATGCTGGACCGAATACCAATGGCAGTCAGTTCTTTATTGTCCAAAATAACAGTCTCCCCTATTCAACAAAGGAACTGACTCGGGGAGGATGGCCGAAGTCGATCGCTGAAGTTTATGCTAGCAAGGGCGGGACACCGCATTTGGACCGTCGACATACTGTGTTTGGGCAGCTAGTGGATGAGGCATCTTATGAAGTTTTGGATAAAATTGCAGCGGTTGAAACAGCTTCAATGGATAAACCACTTGAGGATGTTGTCATTGAGACGATTGAGGTTATAGACTAATGAAAATCGGAGATAAGTTAAAGGGCAAAATTACTGGGATTCAGCCCTACGGTGCCTTTGTCGAACTAGAAAGCGGTCTGATCGGCCTCATTCATATTTCTGAGATTCGGACGGGCTATATCGACAATATTCACGATATTTTGAAAATTGGTGATCAGGTTCTTGTGCAGGTAGTAGATTATGATGAGTTTTCTGGTAAGGCCAGCCTGTCAATGCGGACTTTAGAGGAAGAAAAACATCGTTTACCAAGACGGCATCGCTTTTCAAACGATCGTTGCAAAATTGGATTTGCGCCCTTAGGTAAGCAATTGCCAATCTGGATAAAGGAAGCCAAGGCTTTTCTGAAAGAACAAAAAGAGTAAAAAATTCCTACCCAAACGGGTAGGAATTTTGTTAACTCTTTTCACGATTAAGCGTCAAATTCATAGAGAGCGGTAGATAGGTAACGTTCACCATTATCAGGTGCAAGGGCAAGGACTTTCTTGCCAGCTCCTAGTTTTTTAGCGACTTCAATGGCTGCAAAAATAGCCGCAGCAGATGAAATTCCGACTAGGAAACCTTCCTGACCGCCAATGTAGCGTCCTAATTCTAGCGCTTGATCAGAAGTCACGCGGACAATGCTATCATAGGCTGCTGTATCCAAGGTCTCTGGAATGAAGCCAGCTGAAAGTCCTTGGATTTTGTGAGGACCTGGTTTCTCACCAGAAAGGATAGCAGATTCGTCTGCTTCAACCGCATAGATTTGGACATTTGGATTCGCTTTTTTAAGAGCATGAGAGACACCAGAGATAGTCCCACCAGTTCCGACACCACCGACAAAAGCGTCCAGTCCAGTTTCACCGAAAGCAGCGACAATTTCTGCTCCTGTTGTTCGTTCGTGAACCTCTGGATTAGCCGGATTGTTAAACTGCAGTGGCAACCAGCCATTTCGCTTTTTAGCAATTTCTTCTGCCTTGGCAATAGCCCCTTTCATTCCTTCGCTACCCGGAGTCAAAACTAGCTCCGCTCCATAAGCTTGGATAATCTTGCGACGCTCCACACTCATAGTTTCTGGCATCACAATGACAACCTTGTAGCCTTTAGCTGCTCCAACCCATGAAAGGCCAATACCGGTATTTCCGCTGGTTGCTTCAACGATAGTATCGCCAGGCTTGATAAGGCCATCGCGTTCAGCTGCCTCAATCATGCTGAGAGCAATCCGGTCTTTGACAGAAGAGCCAGGGTTGAAGGCTTCTAACTTGACATAAACCTCAGCTGCTCCTTCAGGAACGATATTATTTAGTTTAACAATTGGCGTTCTTCCAACTAATTCTGTGATATTTTGATAAATGTTTGCCATTTTTCCTACCTCAATACTTTAATGAGACTAGTATAAGCTGAAAGAGGCACTTTGTAAAATATAAAAAAGCTATGACCACGATAAAAATTATTTATCACTAGGACTAGCTGTTAAGATTATTCAACTGTTAAAGGAATTTCAACCTCGCGCAAACCTTGATCATCAATTTGGATTTTTCCATTGAAAAACTCGATTAATTTCTGCTCTAGTGGTTCTTTTTCCTGCTTGTCGATATAGATGGTTGTAGCCACTAGATCCGTGAACTCTGTATCAAATTCGATCAGATCCTCGGCTTTCAAAAAGTTATCGAAATTTTGGTACTGGCTGTAAGACATTTTGAGACGCAAACCGGCCTGTTCCTTGATTTCGATGAGACCAATTTCTTTGATTGCAAAGGCAACGCTGCCTGCATAAGCCCGAATGAGCCCACCAGCTCCTAGCTTAATACCGCCAAAATAGCGCGTGACCACAAAGCAGACATTGGTCAGTTGGTGATTCTCCATGACACCGAGCATAGGAACGCCCGCTGTACCGCTGGGCTCACCGTCATCACTGGTTCGTTTGATTTCACTTTTCTCCCCGACAATAAAAGCAGAGCAATTATGAGTGGCTTTATAGTGCTCTTTTTTGATGGCAGCAATAAAATCCCTGGCTTCCTCTTCTGAGTAAACGCGCTTGGCGTGGCAAATGAAACGAGATTTTTTAATTTCTTCTTGGGCTTGGCCGTCTTGGCTAATTGTTCTATATTCCATAGTTTTATTGTACACAAAAAAATGGATTTTTCCAAAAGTTTTACGAATAAAAAAGTATGTTAGAAAAAAATGATTGCCTAGGTAGGATATTTACAAAAGATCAGCTCAGTCCTGAGCTGCGTATGCAGGCTCAGCAGTTACCCAGTATACGAGAGGAAAGGAGAAAGTTATTCTGCAGCCGCTGTGGCACTCAAGTGGACAAAGAGCATCATCAGCTGCCAGTCAATGCCTACTATTGTAGGGAATGTGTGATTTTGGGGCGAGTCCGGAGTGACCAAGAACTTTATTATTTTCCGCAGGAAGATTTTCCTAAAAATCAGGTACTCAAGTGGCAGGGACAATTAACGACCTTTCAAGAAAAAGTTTCTCAGGGACTGTTAGAGTCAGTTGCTCAAAAGCAGAATAGTCTTGTCCATGCGGTGACTGGTGCAGGCAAAACGGAGATGATTTATCAGGTGATTGCAGAAGTGATTGATCGTGGGGGAGCAGTTTGCCTAGCCAGCCCCCGGATTGATGTCTGTTTGGAGCTGTATCGCCGGCTCAAGCTGGATTTTGCCTGCCCGATTTCGCTTTTGCATGGGGAATCCGAGCCATATTTTCGCAGCCCCTTGGTCATTGCTACTACCCATCAGCTCCTCAAATTTTATCGAGCCTTTGATTTGCTGATTGTGGACGAGGTAGATGCTTTTCCTTATGTGGATAATCCTGTGCTCTACCATGCCGTGGAGCAGTCGGTCAAGGAGGAGGGAACGACAATTTTCTTAACTGCCACTTCGACGGATGAGTTGGATAAAAAAGTCCAAAAAGGAGAATTAAAACGACTCAGCCTTCCTCGTCGCTTCCATGGCAATCCTTTGATTGTGCCCAAAAAAGTTTGGCTGGCAGATTTTCAAAAATATCTAGCGAAAAAGAAGCTACCGCCTAAATTGAAGAAATATATCGAGAGACAGAGAAAAACAGGCTTTCCCTTACTGATCTTTGCCTCGGAAATCAAAAGAGGTCAAGAATTTGCGCAAATTTTAGAGAAGGTATTTCCAGTGGAAAGAGTCGGTTTTGTGGCTTCAACAACTGAAAATCGTTTAGAAATCGTTGAAGAGTTTCGCAAGCGAGAAATTACCATTTTGGTCACGACGACCATCTTAGAGCGTGGTGTGACCTTTCCCTGTGTAGATGTCTTTGTTCTGGAGGCCAACCATCGTCTCTTTAGCCGTAGCGCCTTGGTGCAAATTTCTGGACGGGTGGGACGTAGTATGGATAGACCGACGGGAGATTTATTCTTCTTTCACGACGGCACCACACAATCAATCGAAAAAGCGATTCGTGAAATCAAACTGATGAACAAGGAGGCTGGCCTATGAGAAAATGCCTGTTGTGCAGCCAAGCAGTCGAAGAAAATAGGACTTTTTCTTCCTTAATTTTATTGCAAAAAGAACAAAATACAATTTGTAAACATTGCCGAGCAGGATTTGAAGCGATTTCCTCTATCCATTGCCCACGCTGCTGGAAGGAGGGAGAAACGGAAATTTGCTCAGATTGTCAAACCTGGGAAGCGCAAGGCTATTTAGTGCAGCATCAGGCCTGTTTTCTTTATAATGACTTGATGAAGGACTACTTCAGCAAATACAAGTTTCAAGGAGATTATCTTCTAAGATTTGTTTTTACGGAAATTATCAAAAAAAGTCTCAGAAATGTCAAAAAATATACTTTAGTTCCTATTCCAGTCAGTCCTGAAAAATACCAAAGTCGGGGTTTTAATCAGGTAGAAGGCTTCTTACAAGCTGCTGGTTTGCCTTATAAACATTTGCTGGAAAAGCAGGATGCGCTTGCTCAATCCAGTAAAAATCGCCAAGAACGTTTAAAAAGCCAGCAATGTTTTACATTGGCAAAAGATGTCCTTCTGCCAGAAAAAATTCTTCTGATAGACGATGTGTATACGACTGGAAAAACCTTACAATTGGCTCGAGAATTATTGCTGGAAGCAGGTGTGAAAGAAGTTTTGACATTTTCACTCGCAAGATAAGAAAATATTTGCAAAAAAAGAATGAAAGCGTTATAATGATATTGTAAATAAAACATTTATGTTTAGAAAGAAGGTACTTATATGCTTAAATATAGTATCCGTGGTGAAAACCTAGAAGTAACTGATGCTCTCCGTGACTACGTAGTTTCTAAACTTGAGAAGATTGAGAAGTATTTCCAAGCAGAGCAAGAACTTGATGCACGGGTAAATTTGAAAGTGTACCGGGAGAAGACGGCGAAAGTCGAAGTAACCATTCCTCTTGGTTCTATTACCCTTCGGGCAGAAGATGTTTCGCAAGACATGTACGGATCTATTGACTTAGTTGTCGATAAGATTGAACGTCAGATTCGTAAGAATAAGACAAAGATTGAAAAGAAAAATCGGAATAAGGTTGCAACTAGCCAGTTGTTCACTGATGCTTTAGTAGAAGAAGCTGATGTAGCATCTTCCAAAGTAGTACGTTCTAAGCATATTGATTTGAAACCAATGGATCTAGATGAAGCTATTTTGCAAATGGATTTGTTGGGACATGACTTCTTCATCTACACAGATGTTGAAGATAATACAACGAATGTTATCTATCGTCGTGAGGATGGAGATATCGGTTTGTTAGAAGTAAAATAATGTAAAAGAGCCGTCCAATGGACGGCTTTTTGTTGTAGGGAAAGCTCTTGCTCATTCTACTTCAAAGAATGTTTACGAATAAAGAAATTCTATTTCGTTTTTATAGCTGTCCTATGGTATAATAAAGGGATAAATGTTAGGTGGTAGGTATGGCTAAATTAATTCCTGGTAAAATTCGAACGGAAGGAATTGCCCTCTGTGACAGCAAAAAAGTCGAAATTCTTGAAGTCAAAGATTCCTTTTTATACACGCGCGTGGACCAGTACAATCTGCGCTATAGTCTAGATGATGATGCAGTTTTCTGCTCCTGTGACTTTTTCCAAAAGAAGAAGTACTGCGCCCATCTGGCTGCCTTGGAATATTTTTTGAAAAATGATCCGGCGGGTAAAGATCTGCTGGCAAAGATGACAGAAAAAGAGTCTTCCAGCCAGGAAGCCCAGAAATTGGTTTCTTTTGGTAGTCTTTTTTTGGATAAAATTTTGCTAGATAAATCTAGTCAGCAAATCCGCTATGAGCTATCAGCGACTGGACAGGAAGATACTTACACAGGACAATTTTTATGGAGCCTGCGGATTAGCCGACTGCCGGATGAGCGTTCTTATGTAGTGCGTGATATTTTGTCCTTTTTGAGAACCTTAAATAAGGGTGGGCATTATCAAATCGGTAAGAACTACTATGAGCCTATTCGAATGGAGAATTTTGATGAAGCTAGTCAAGATCTACTAGAATTTTTACGAGGCTTGGTGACGGATTATAAGGGGCAGGACTCTTCGTTGGTCTTTCCCAATGCTGGGCGGCACCTTTATTTTCCAGCCAGTCTTTTTGAGGAAGGTGTGACTCGCTTGATGAATCTCGCTTCATTTCATTTGGAATATAGCTTTTATGATTATGCTGAGGTATTTTTCCAAGACTTGCATGAAGAAGCGGGAATTTATCAGTTTGAAGTGCAAGAGCGGGAAAACTATTTTGAACTGCTGATATCAGAAAAGAATTATAAGCTGCTCTATGGAGGCCAATTTCTTTTTCATAATCAAACCTTCTATCAGCTGACGGCTGAGCAAACCAAGTTAATCAAGGCTTTACAGGAATTGCCGATAGAGCAGGAGCGCGTTAAGCGCCTGCAATTTGATGTATCTGAGCAGTCCAAACTAGCAGTGAGTCTGCTTGAGTTCAAAAAAATTGGCCGTGTGACAGCGCCTGAGCGCCTGCTCATTCATGACTTTACCGTTGATTTCAATTTTAATTTGGGAGCGGACAAGCAAGTATTGCTGGATCTTGTCTTTGATTATGGCAGTCAGACTGTCACCAGTCGTGAAGAGCTGAGAAAGCTACCTTTTGCCAGCAATTTTGAGCGGGAACAGCGAGTTTTTAAAGCAATGCTGGAGGCAGGTTTTGCAGATGATTTTATCAGTCAGCGTCCGCCTTTACGACCTGAAGAAATTTACCGTTTCTTCTCCGTCTTGATTCCACGCTTTAGAGCATTGGGCAATGTCTACTTGTCAGATGAGCTGCAGAGTCTACCACAAACAGAACCTCCAAAGGTTTCCATCAGTATGAATGGTGGGCTCTTGGATATCGGCTTTGACTTTACTGGTATCGATCAGTCTGAGGTAGATGATGTTCTAGATTCGCTGATGAGCCAAAGGGATTACTTTATCAGCAAGACGGGTCAGGTTCTGATTTTTGATGAGAATAGTAAGCGAATCAGCCAGACCTTGCAACAATTGCGAAGCAAACATTCTAAAAATGGGGTCATCCAAACGCATAGTTTGGCTGCCTATCAACTCTCTGAATTGTTCAAAGATCAGGAAAGAGTTGACTTGTCGGAAGATTTTCGCCATCTGGCTTATGATTTGATCCATCCTGAGGATTTTCCTCTGCCTAAGCTGAAAGTTCAGGCCGAGCTTCGAGATTATCAGGAGACAGGAGTGAAATGGCTATCCATGCTGAATAAATATGGATTCGGCGGTATTCTAGCTGATGATATGGGCTTGGGAAAGACCCTTCAGACCATTTCTTTCTTGACTGCTCATTTGACCAAGTCTAAGAAAGTCTTGATTTTGGCACCATCTAGCCTGATTTACAACTGGAGTGATGAGTTTGCCAAATTTGCTCCAGACCTAGATGTAGCTGTTGTGTATGGACTGAAAAATGTTCGAGATGCTGTGATTGCAGAAGATCATCAGATTACGATTACCAGCTATGCTTCTTTCAGACAAGATGTTGAGGAGTATCAGGGACTTCATTTTGATTATTTGATATTGGACGAAGCACAGGTCATGAAGAATGACCAGAGCAAGATTGCTCAATATCTGAGAGCATTTGAGGTGGAACGGACTTATGCCTTGTCTGGTACACCGATTGAAAATCATCTCGGTGAACTTTGGTCAATTTTTCAGATCGTCCTTCCGGGCTTGTTACCAAGCAAGAAAGCTTTTTTGAAGATGCCTGCGGAAACAGTAGCGCGCTATATCAAACCCTTTGTCATGAGGCGTAAAAAAGAAGAAGTCTTGCAAGAACTTCCTGATTTGATTGAGGTTTCTTACCGTAACGAACTTGCAGACAGCCAGAAAACGATTTATCTAGCTCTGCTCAAGCAAATGCAGGAGCGAATTCTCCATGCAACGGAGGAAGAAATCAATCGCAGCAAAATTGAAATCTTGTCTGGACTTATGCGACTCCGTCAAATCTGTGATACTCCTAAGCTTTTTATGGATGATTACGATGGGGAAAGTGGCAAGCTGGAAAGTTTGCGTGAGCTGTTAGAGCAGATCCAAGACGGTGAACATCGTGTTCTGATATTTTCACAATTCCGTGGCATGCTGGATATTATCGAGCAAGAACTGAGCCAGATGGGAATGGAGTCCTTCAAAATCACAGGCTCAACTCCAGCAAAAGAACGTCAGGAGATGACCAAAGCCTTTAATCAAGGAGAAAGATCAGCCTTTCTGATTTCTCTTAAAGCTGGTGGTGTCGGTCTCAATCTAACTGGTGCAAATACGGTTATTTTAGTGGATCTTTGGTGGAATCCTGCAGTAGAAGCCCAAGCTATTGGTCGGGCTCATCGTATTGGGCAGGAACGGAATGTAAAAGTTTATCGTATGATTACACGGGGGACTATAGAAGAAAAAATTCAGGAATTACAGGACACTAAACGAAATCTGGTTTCAACGATTCTAGATGGGGCAGAGTCTCGCTCCAGTCTTTCGATGGAAGAAATTCGAGAAATTCTTGGAATTTCTTCTGAATCGCTTGAAAAATAGTTTGAATAGTTTATAATAATGAAGAGTTGAAAGGACATGCTATGACAAATACTAAATTTCCTATAATTGCTGATGACGAAATCATGTTGACAGAAATGCCACACATGAATTTGTACGATGAGTTGGATCTGATTAGCAACATTAAAGGGGACTATCAGGACCGTAATTATTTAGAATGGATGCCGATTGCTAAGCCAGAAAGTCCTGCTCATACTGCTCCTAGTCAAACTGTAAGTAAGGCTAGAAAGAAGCAAGCTCCAGTTACGGACTTTAAAAAGCCGATTGATAAGAAAGATCCAGCTATTCGCTATGCTGAGCAAGCACGAGAGGAAGCTCGGGCTGATCTGAGGAAAAAACGTTCGGCTGCTTATTTGACGAGCAAGCTCCCAAATAAGGTTCGTAGTCGGAAGGTGGCACCTCCTTTTGAGGGGAATCCAGTTAAACCAACAGCCTCTTTCCAAAAGGAAAATCCAGGGGAGTTGACGAAGTTCAGTGATAAGCTAAAGCAAGATAGCTACATATTAGCAGATGTTCAGTCTCAACCTCTCATAGAAGTACCAACGAATCCAGAAAAAAAGAAAAAGAATAACTACGATTTTCTCAAAACCAGCCAAGTCTATAACAAGGGCAAGAAGCGAGAAAAACACAATAAGCATAAAAAAGCACAGGAATTGGACATCACCAAGTTGAGTTCAGATGTCCAAGGGCAATAAGGCTTCAGTTATTTAAGATTTAAGGAGTAATCATGACGAAAACCTATCATTTTATCGGAATTAAGGGCTCAGGTATGAGCGCTTTGGCTTTGATGTTGCATCAGATGGGCCATAAGGTTCAGGGAAGCGATGTTGATAAATATTATTTTACTCAGCGTGGTCTGGAGCAGGCTGGTATTCCTATTTTGCCTTTTGATGAGAAAAATCTCCAGTCAGATTTTGAAATTATCGCGGGTAATGCTTTCCGTCCAGATAACAATGTGGAAATTGCCTATGCAGACGCCAACGGTATCAGTTACAAACGCTACCATGAATTTTTGGGTAGTTTTATGCGTGACTTTGTTAGCTTAGGAGTGGCTGGTGCCCACGGGAAGACTTCTACAACGGGCATTCTTTCTCATGTTCTGTCTAATATCACAGATACTAGCTATCTAATTGGGGATGGTACAGGTCGCGGTTCTGCTAATGCCAAGTATTTTGTCTTTGAATCAGACGAGTACGAGCGTCATTTTATGCCTTATCATCCGGAATATTCGATCATCACCAATATTGACTTCGATCATCCAGATTATTTCACCAGCTTGGAAGATGTTTTTAATGCTTTCAATGATTACGCCAAGCAGATTACCAAAGGCCTCTTCGTTTATGGAGAAGATGAGCAACTACGCCGTATTACTTCAAATGCGCCGATTTACTACTATGGCTTCAAGGAAGAGGGCAATGATTTTGTTGCTCACGACCTCTTACGTTCTACAAGTGGTTCAGGTTTTAAAGTTTCCTTCCGCGGGCAAGAGCTGGGTGAGTTCCAGATTCCAAGCTTTGGCCGTCACAACATTATGAATGCGACAGCGGTCATCGGTCTCCTCTACATTGCAGGTATTGATTTGAATCTAGTAAGAGAGCATCTCAAGACCTTTGGCGGAGTTAAGCGCCGCTTCACAGAAAAGATTGTCAACGATACAGTCATTATTGATGACTTTGCCCATCATCCGACGGAAATTATTGCGACTTTGGATGCAGCTCGTCAGAAGTATCCTAGCAAGGAAATCGTGGCTATCTTCCAGCCGCACACCTTTACTCGAACCATCGCTCTTTTGGATGAATTTGCGGAAGCCCTCAATCAGGCCGACTCAGTCTATTTAGCTCAGATTTACGGATCTGCGCGTGAGGTGGACAAAGGCGATGTTAAGGTTGAGGATCTGGCTGAAAAGATTGTGAAACGTGCCAAGGTTATTGACGTGGATAATGTTTCTCCACTTCTTGACCACGATAATGCCGTTTATGTCTTTATGGGAGCTGGTGACATCCAGACCTATGAATATTCCTTTGAACGTCTCTTATCCAATCTGACAAGCAACGTTCAGTAGGAGGCACCTGGATGGAAGCACCGATTCGAATCAGACGGGCTGAATTGAGCGACTGGGAGGCGATTCTTGCGGTTGAGCAATTGAATTTTCCAGCAGCAGAAGCAGTCAGCGCAGAAATTCTTAAAGAACGGATTGAGCTGATTCCAGATACTTTTTTGCTAGCAGAGCTGCATGGTCAGCTTGCAGGCTATATTGTCGGTCCAGCTGTTCAGAGTCCTTATCTGACAGACGATTTCTTTAGCAAGGTGGGTGCTAATTCTCCAGAAGGTGGCTTCATTGCCGTCCAAAGTCTGTCCGTCCATCCTGATTTTCAGAGGCAAGGGGTCGGAACCTTGTTGCTTGCAGCTCTCAAGGAGATAGCTGTTCAGCAAAATCGAAAGGGCATTAGCCTAACCTGTCATGATGAGCTGATACCTTATTATGAGATGAATGGTTTCGTCCACGAAGAGATTTCTGACTCAACTCATGGTGGGGCTGTTTGGTCTGATATGGTGTGGGAAAATCCAAATTTTAAGGAGAAGTGATGATTATCCGTCAAGCTCAAATGGCTGATTTAGATGCCATTTATGCTATCGAATTGGAAAATTTTAGTCCAGAAGAGGCTATTAGTCGTGAAATATTGGCAAAGCACATTGAAACGATTCCTTCAACTTTTTTGGTTGCAGAAAAAAATGGCAAGATTTTGGGCTATTTAGAAGGTCCTGTCCGACCAGAACGGCATTTGCACGATGTTTCTTTCACATTGGAAATTGAGGACTATCATACTAGCGATGGTGGCTTTATCTCTCTGACTAGTCTGTCTATCTCTAAAGAAGCACAAGGCTTAGGTGTAGGAAAAGCCTTGTTGGAAGCTATGAAGGAAATTGCGATTGCAGATAAACGTCACGGTATCAATCTTACTTGTCATGATTATTTGATAGCCTACTATGAGCAACATGACTTTGTCAACGAAGGCCGCTCAGCCTCAACGTATGCAGATGAAGTATGGTTTGATATGGTTTGGGAGAATCCCCAGATTTGATTTCATAAATAATATAGTTTTAAAAGTCGGATATGATTGCATTTATCTGACTTTTAAGATATAATGTTAGGGATTATGAAGAAGGAGATCAAGTTTTTGACTGAAAATTCACAGGATAACGAAAAGACGCTGAGTTTTAAAGAGAAAATTTTGAATGAGTTGGCAGCAGCCAATGGTACCCAAAATCACTCAGTTCAGGAAGAAGCGCAGCCTCTTTTAGGTAAAGAAATGGAATTGGCGGAGAGCTTGGAATCTCTCGTTTCTGCTGTTGAAAAATCTCATGAGGTTCTAGAGAAGGATACTTCAGTAGAGGAAGAACCTAGTAAGATCAAAGTAGAAGAGCCGATGGGACAAAGCGATCCTACTGTTCATACTCAGGCAGATGTGCTAGAAAATATAGTTCGTAATTCTACGATTTCAGAAGTTCCATCAAATGTTGATGGGCTAGGACAAGCTGATGTTGCTAAGAAGGAAAGTATAGAATCTGGAGAGGTTCAAACTTCTGTGGCTCATTCGGAAGCTTATCAAGAAAAGGTAGCGCCTGTTGCAGATGAGACAAAGGAAATAGTGTTACCTGATTCAAACACTACAGATGAAAAACATGCTAAAAAAGACTTTTCTGCTTCAGAACCAACGCTAAGCCGTAGAGATGTTGCTCATGGAAAGAAACGTTCTCGTGCGGATCGTACCAATAGTAGTAAAAAGAAAAAACGTAAAAACGGCCTAGCCAATCGAATCGTGATGACAGTCTTGGTACTTTTCCTATTGGGCCTTGGTATTACTGGTTTTGTAGGATACAATTATGTCTCTTCAGCGCTGAAACCAGTAGATGTCAAATCAACAGAGTATGTGACAGTGGAAATTCCTGCCGGTTCTAGCACCAAACAAATCGGAGAGATTTTAGAAAAGAAAGGCCTAATTAAGAACGCTCAAGTCTTTAATCTTTATTCAAAGATCAGAAGTTATGGTAATTTCCAATCTGGTTACTATAATCTTCAAAAGAGTATGGACTTAGACACGATTGCTAAGCAATTACAAGAAGGTGGAACAGATACACCACAGCCTCCAGTTCTTGGCAAGATAACAATTCCTGAGGGATACACTTTGGAGCAAATTGCCGAAGCAACTACTGTCAATGCCGCAAAAACTACGAACAAGAATGCCAAAACACCATTCAGTAAGGAAGATTTTCTAAATAAAGCTCAAGATGAAGACTTTATTGCAAAAATGGCAGCTAAATATCCGCAGCTTCTAGCTACTTTGCCAAGCAAGGATAGTGGTGTTAAATATCGTCTTGAAGGTTATCTTTTTCCGGCTACTTATGATTATGGAAAAGAAACCACGGTAGAAGAACTAATTGACCAAATGTTAGCTGCTATGAATACAAATCTATCGCAGTATTACTCAACAATTGAGTCTAAGAATCTGACGGTCAATGATGTTTTAACCCTCGCCTCTTTAGTTGAAAAAGAGGGTTCAACTGATCAGGATCGCAAAGATATTTCGAGCGTCTTTTATAATCGTTTGAACCAAGCTATGCCACTTCAGAGTAATATTGCGCTTCTTTATGCTCAAGGAAAACTTGGTCAAAAGACAACTCTTAAAGAAGATGCTGAAATTGATACAAATCTTGACTCGCCTTATAATGTGTACAAGAATCAAGGATTGATGCCTGGTCCAGTAGATAGTCCAAGCCTGTCTGCTATCGAAGCTACTATCAATCCAAGCAAGACAGAGTACTTGTATTTTGTAGCAAATGTGGAGACAGGGGCTGTATATTTTGCAAATACCTATGAAGAACACGCTAAGAATGTGGAAGAACACGTTAATAGCAAATTAAACCAATCAGGTGAAAGTTCTAACTAAATTATGTGGTTTTCCACATAATTTTGTTTTATCAAAAAATAGAAAGAAGAGAGAAAATAAAGTAATGGCTGAAAAAACTTATCCTATGACCCTTGTAGAAAAGGAAAAATTAGAACAAGAATTAGAAGAATTGAAATTGGTTCGACGTCCAGAAGTAGTAGAACGCATTAAAATTGCTCGTTCTTACGGAGATTTATCAGAAAATAGTGAATATGAAGCAGCAAAGGATGAGCAGGCTTTCGTTGAAGGACAAATATCAAGTCTAGAGACTAAAATTCGCTATGCTGTGATTGTTGATAGTGATTCGGTGGCTAAAGATGAAGTTGCCATCGGTAAAACTGTTACTATTCAAGAAGTTGGTGAGACGGAAGAAGAAGTATACATTATCGTTGGTTCAGCTGGTGCGGATGCCTTTGCTGGAAAAGTTTCAAATGAAAGTCCGATTGGTCAAGCATTGATTGGTAAGAAGACTGGTGATATTGCAACAGTAGAAACACCAGTTGGCAGTTATGATGTCAAAATCCTAAAAGTTGAAAAAACAGTATAAGAAAGGTCGAGCACGCTCGGCTTTTTCTTTATCAATTTATGTTATAATATAGAACAAACAAAGGAGATTGTATACTGATGGTTTTATCAAAAAAACGAGCACGCCATGTCATCGAGGAGATCATTGCCCTATTTCCTGATGCTAAACCGAGTTTAGATTTTAGAAATCACTTTGAGCTACTCGTGGCAGTCATGTTATCCGCTCAAACGACAGATGCTGCGGTTAATAAAGCTACACCAAATCTATTTTTAGCTTATCCTACTCCAGAAGCTATGGCAGCGGCATCCGAGGCAGATATTGCCAAGCACATTTCGCGTTTAGGGCTTTATCGAAATAAGGCCAAATTTCTGAAAAAATGTGCCCAGCAACTCATGGACGATTTCAATGGTCAAGTGCCTCAGACTCGGGAAGAATTAGAAAGTTTAGCTGGGGTGGGGCGTAAGACAGCTAACGTGGTCATGAGTGTAGGGTTTGGTATTCCAGCTTTTGCCGTTGATACGCATGTTGAACGCATTTGTAAACACCACGATATTGTCAAAAAGTCGGCAACTCCTTTAGAAGTTGAAAAACGTGTTATGGACGTTCTCCCGCCTGAACGCTGGCTAGCTGCACATCAGGCTATGATCTACTTTGGTCGGGCTATTTGCCATCCTAAAAATCCAGAGTGTGATCACTATCCTCAACTTTACAATTTTGATCATGTTTAAGATAGAGTCTTAAGATACAAATTTTTACTAGGCGATGAGCGGTTTAAGGGACGTAAAAGACTATTGCGAGAGTTAGAGGAATATTTAATAGACTTTAGCAGCACGNTGATATAGNGNATANGGGAGAGGTAAGNAGANNTNACCTTTCCCTTTTAGTTATTGATTTATNNGTGATTTTNNNGGNGGTNGGAANNAAANNTGNAAAAAAGATAAAAAAATTNNAAAAANGTGTTGACAAGNGANTGGATAGGTGATATACTGATATAGTTGTCGCTTGAGAGAGCGNTAAAGACCTTTGAAAACTGAACAAGACGAACCAATGTGCAGGGCGCTACAACACAAGTTGTAGTACTGAACAAAGAAAAAAACAATAAATCTGTC